>NZ_JBIVBR010000006.1:0-361553 GCF_044746165.1 Pseudomonas sp. NPDC086581
TTGTGCCTCAGCGAAGGAAACCTTCTCATCAGCGGGAGGCGCATTCTACAGCGATCAAACTCGCTGTCAACCACCTCGGCGATCTTCTTTTCAGCTCACTGCCGGAGCAGCTAATGAAGAGCGGCAAGTGAATCACCTGCCTGACCACCACTCTCACCTTAGAATCTCTGTAAGTACTTGATTTTCAAGTTCTTTCAGCGCTTCGTCGCTGGGAGTGGTGCGCATTATAGGGAGTTTAAATTGGCCGTCAACGACTAATTCAAACTTTCTTCACTCAGCGACCAGGGAGACGCGAGCGAAAGCTTTCTTGCCAGCCTGCAGGACGTGGGTAGCGCCTACCTTGAAGACGAAGCTGCGATCCACAGGCTCTCCATCCACCCGCACGCCGCCGGACGACAACAGGTCGCGAGCAACAGCGGAGTTTTTCACCAGGCCAGCCTTATTAAGGACAGCGCCAATGGGCAGGTCTTCCGCCGCAGCCACTTCCACTTCGGGCAGATCTTCCGGCAGCTCACCTTCTTTCAGGCGGTTGCCAGCGGACTTGTGCGCGGACGCAGCCACCTCTTCACCATGGAAGCGAGCGACGATCTCTTCCGCGAGCTTGATCTTGATGTCGCGTGGGTTGGTGCCAGCCTCAACGTCCTTCTTGAAGCCCTCGATCTCCTCCATGGAGCGGAAGCTGAGCAGCTCGAAGTAACGCCACATCAGGGTGTCAGGGATAGAGACCAGCTTGCTGTACATAACACCCGGCGCCTCCTGGATGCCGATGTAGTTGCCCAGGGACTTGGACATCTTCTTCACGCCGTCCAGACCTTCGAGCAGCGGCATGGTCAGGATGCACTGAGGCTCCTGCTCATAGGCACGCTGAAGCTCACGCCCCATCAGCAGGTTGAACTTCTGATCGGTACCGCCGAGCTCGACGTCCGCATGCAGCGCAACCGAGTCATAGCCCTGAACCAGCGGGTAAAGGAACTCGTGAATGGCGATGGACTGATTACTGGCATAGCGTTTGCTGAAATCATCGCGCTCCAGCATACGAGCAACGGTGTACTGGGAAGCCAGACGAATGAAATCAGCGGGGGAAAGCTGGTCCATCCAGGTGGAATTGAAGGCTACTTCAGTCTTCGCGGGGTCGAGGATCTTGAAGACCTGGGCCTTGTACGTCTCGGCGTTGTCGAGAACCTGTTCACGGGTCAGGGGTGGACGGGTAACACTCTTCCCGCTGGGGTCACCGATCATCCCAGTGAAGTCGCCGATCAGGAAGATGACCTGATGACCCAGTTCCTGGAACTGACGCAGCTTATTAATGAGGACGGTGTGTCCCAGGTGCAGGTCCGGAGCGGTCGGGTCGAAGCCGGCCTTGATACGCAGGGGCTGGCCGCGCTTGAGCTTTTCGATCAGCTCGGCCTCCACGAGAATTTCGTCTGCACCGCGCTGGATCAGCGCCAGCTGCTCTTCGACCGACTTCATTGCAGGTTCCTGTACGTTGCGAATTGCGAAAGGGAACCAACGATACAAGAACAGGCACTAAAAACAAGTTTTGCCCAGCGCCAGAAGACAGGACGTCAGAAGCCCGACATCAGGGTTGCTTCAGAGGGAATTTGGTTATATTTTAGGCAGTTATTTCACATTCCAAAAACACCACTCACGCCATGACGCAATCCGATCAGAAAGCGCCGTACTACCCGAAGAGCCATCTGCTGGCCGCAAGCGGTGTAGCAGCGCTCCTCAGCCTGGCTCTGCTGGTGTTCCCCTCGGCCGAGGTCGAGGCGAAGAAGACCACGCTCAATCTCGAGCTGGAAAACAGCACCGAGCAGATCCTCCAGGAAAAAGACGATCTTCGACCCAATTCGGTCACGGAAGACGACGGCTCTTCGCCTTTTGCCCAGATAGAAGGCCAGCCGGACAACCAGAACAGCGCCGGAAAAGACGCGGAAAAGAAGAACGATCTCGCCGATTCGAACCAGCAACCCTCCCCCTCCGCTTCCGCAGACCCCGCGTGGAAAAGCGTGACCGTGGGCAAGGGCGACACCCTTTCTACCGTGTTCGCGAAGGCCGGCCTGCCGGCGAACGCCGTGCACGACATGCTTGCCGCCAACAAGGACGCCAAGCAGTTCACCCGTCTTGATATCGGCCAGGACGTGGACTTCCTCATCGACACCAAGGGCGAGCTGCAGGGCCTGAAGGTCAAGCGCAGCGACCTGGAGACCATCAGCCTGAACAAGTCCGCCAAGGGCTATGACTTCAAGCGCGACCTGGTCAAACCCTCGGTACATGCGAATTATGCCCACGGCCGCGTCGACAGCTCGCTGTTCGTCGCCGGCAAGAATGCCGGGCTGTCCCACGACCTGATCATGTCGATGGCCAACATCCTCGGCTACGACATCGATTTCGCTCAGGATATTCGCGAAGGCGATTCCTTCGACGTGATCTACGAATCCCAGCAGGTGCAGGGCAAGCAGGTCGGTACCGGCAGCATCCTCGCGGTTCGCTTCGTCAACCGCGGCAAGGAATACACCGCGGTGCGCTACACCAGCAAACAGGGCAGCACCAGCTACCTGCGCGCCGATGGCAGCAGCATGCGCAAGGCGTTCATCCGCACTCCGGTGGACTTCGCCCGCATCAGCTCGCGCTTTTCCATTGGGCGTTTCCATCCGATCCTGAACAAGATTCGTGCACACAAGGGCGTGGATTACGCAGCTCCCATCGGTACGCCGATCAAGGCAACCGGCGACGGCAAGATCCTCGAAGCCGGCCGCAAGGGTGGTTACGGCAACGCCGTAGTGATCCAGCACGGCCAGCGCTACCGCACCGTGTACGGCCACATGAGCCGCTTCGCCAAGGGCATCCGCTCCGGCGTTGCGGTAAAGCAGGGCCAGATCATCGGTTACGTCGGCATGACCGGCCTCGCCACCGGCCCGCACCTGCATTACGAGTTCCAGGTCAACGGCCAGCATGTCGATCCGCTGAGCGCCAAGTTGCCGACCGCAGACCCGCTGTCCGGCCCGGAGCGCAAGCGCTTCATGGCTCAGGCGCAACCGCTGATCGCGCGCATGGACCAGGAGAAGGCAACCTTCCTGGCCCTGAACAAGCGCTGAGTCATGCCGCTCTATCTGGGGGTGATGTCCGGTACTAGCCTCGACGGGCTGGACATCGCCCTGATCGAACAAGGCGAGCAGACCACTCTGCTCGCCTCCCACTACCTCCCCATGCCTGCGGCGCTGCGTGCCGACCTTCTGGCACTCTGCTCTTCCGGCCCCGACGAAATCGCCCGCTCGGCCCTCGCGGAAAACAGCTGGGTAGGTCTGGCTGCCCAAGGCATCAATGAACTCCTCGCCCGCGAGAAGCTGAGCGCCAGCGCCATTCGCGCCATCGGCAGCCACGGCCAGACCATTCGCCACGAGCCGCATCTGGGCTTCACCGTGCAGATCGGCAACCCGGCACTGCTCGCCGAGCTAACGGGCATCGACGTAGTCGCCGACTTCCGCCGCCGCGATGTAGCAGCCGGCGGCCAGGGCGCACCGCTGGTACCCGCCTTCCACCGCGCGCTGTTCGGTAGCGATGGTCGCGAGTGCGCCATCCTCAACGTCGGTGGTTTCAGCAACGTCTCGCTGCTCAGTCCTGGCAAGCCGGTTCGCGGTTTCGACTGCGGCCCCGGCAACGTCCTGCTGGATGCCTGGATTCAGGAGAAGCGTGACGAAGCCTACGACTGCGACGGTGCCTGGGCTGCCAGCGGCAGCATCGATCAGGCACTGCTACAGAAGATGCTGGCCGATGAATTCTTTGCCGCCAAGGGCCCCAAGAGCACTGGGCGCGAGCGCTTCAACCTGAGCTGGCTTAACGCGACCCTGACCAGGCATGGCCCGGTGAAGGCCGAGGATGTACAGGCAACCCTGCTGGAGTTGACTGCGCAAAGCATCGCCACAGCACTATTGGATGCGCAGCCCGGCTGCGAGGAAGTGGTGGTTTGCGGTGGCGGCGCCTTCAACGCGACGCTGATGAAGCGACTGGCCGCGCATTTGCCTGGCGCCAGCGTGATCAGCAGCCTCGACCGCGGCGTACCGCCGGAATGGATGGAAGCAATGGCCTTCGCCTGGCTGGCCCATCGCTTCTGCGAGCGCGAACCCGGAAACTGCCCGGAAGTCACGGCCGCCCAAGGGCCTCGTATTCTTGGCGCGCTCTACCCCGCCTGAATCCCCCGCACAAACAAAAACGCCGCGCATCTGCGCGGCGTTTTCGCTTCTACGGCATCAGATCGAGAAGGACTGACCGCAGCCGCAGGTGGTCGCTGCGTTCGGGTTCTTGATGACGAACCGCGAACCTTCGAGACCTTCCTGGTAGTCCACTTCCGCACCGGCGAGGTACTGGAAGCTCATCGGATCGACCACGAGGTTGACGCCGTCGCGCTCGACGATGGTGTCGTCGTCCGCGGTGTCTTCATCGAAGGTGAACCCGTACTGGAAGCCCGAACAGCCACCGCCCGTGACGAACACCCGCAGCTTGAGGCGCGGATTGCCTTCTTCGTCGATCAGGTTCTTCACCTTGTTCGCAGCGCCTTGCGAGAACATCAGCGGAGTGGGGGTGAAGGTTTCGATGGTCATGGTGAAAACTCTCCCGGCCGAGGCCGTACGTTACAACATTGCGGACCATTATCCGCTTACCCCAGAAAAACGGTCAACTAATCCGACTCATCCATTGGTCCAGATCAATCGACCGGGTTCCGGGGCAGTCTTTCCTTACGGCAGCAGCGCGACGTTGGACAGGCCCAGGTGCTCGTCCAGGCCGAACAGGATGTTCATGTTCTGGATCGCCTGACCGGACGCGCCCTTCACCAGGTTGTCGATCACCGACAGGATCACCACCAGATCGCCACCCTGCGGACGGTGCACCGCGATGCGGCAGACGTTGGCGCCGCGCACGCTGCGGGTTTCCGGATGGCTGCCAGCCGGCATCACGTCGACGAACGGCTCGTTGGCGTAGCGCTCTTCATACAGCTTCTGCAGGTCGACGCCACGGTCGGCGACACGTGCGTACAGGGTCGCGTGGATGCCACGGATCATCGGAGTCAAGTGCGGCACGAAGGTCAGGCCGACATCACCCTTGGCCGCGCGACGCAGACCCTGGCTGATTTCCGGCAGATGACGGTGACCTTTCACCGAGTAGGCCATCATGCTTTCACCGGCTTCGCAGAACAGCGAACCGACCTTGGCACCACGGCCGGCACCGCTGACGCCGGACTTGCAGTCGGCGATCAGCTGGCTGGCATCGGCCAGGCCGTTTTCCAGCAGCGGAATGAAGCCGAGCTGGGTAGCGGTCGGATAGCAGCCGGGAACAGCGATCAGGCGCGCGGACTTGATCGCCTCGCGGTTCACTTCCGGCAAGCCGTAAACGGCTTCGGGCAGCAGTTCCGGCGCACCGTGGGGCTGGCCGTACCACTTGGCCCACTCCTCGGCATCCTGCAGGCGGAAGTCCGCGGACAGATCGATCACCCGGGTGCCGGTCGCCAGCAGTTCGCCGGCCAGTGCGTGGGCCACGCCGTGCGGGGTGGCGAAGAACACCACGTCGCACTCGCCCAGACGCTTCACGTCCGGCACGCTGAAAGCCAGGCCGTCGTAGTGGCCTCGCAGGTTCGGGTACATGTCGGCGACTTTCACGCCCTCCTCGGAGCGCGAGGTAATCACCTCGACGCGAGCCTGGGGATGCTGTGCCAGCAGGCGCAGCAGTTCCACGCCCGTATAACCTGTACCACCTACGATACCGACCTTGATCATCTGCCTGTCACTCCACCTATGGGGCCAAATTCAGGGGCAGCCATGATATGAGCCGCTGCCCCCGCTGAACAGAGCGAATGCACGCAGGTTTAAGAGCCTTTGGTCGGAGCCAGGGTTTCCTGCATCTGACGAGCGAGCGCGTGATAGATCGGCAGCGGGTTCAGGCGCGCCGATACGCCACTGGCCAGCAGTGTGGCGGCGAGGATCGGGATCAGCATGTCAGGGCTGTGGGACATCTCCACCGTGATCACCGTGGCGGTAAGCGGTGTGCGCGTGACCCCGGCGAGGTAGGCGGACATCCCCAGCAGGGCCACCGCCGGCAGGCTTGCGCCGGGGATCAGCGGCGTCAGCCAGGGCGCCAGGCTGGCGCCGACGGTGAGCGAGGGCGAGAACAACCCGCCGGGGATGCCGGCGATGAAGGAAATCACGTTGGCGATGAACTTCCACAGGAGGAAGTCATGCCCCACCACGGGCTGCCCCTCGAGGATGGAACGGGTCTCGGCATAGCCGGTACCGAAGACATGCTGCCCGGACAGCAGGCCGAGCAGCGCCAGCACCAGCCCGCAAGCAGCGGCGAAGCGGATCGGCCAGCGCCCGCGCCACCGATTGATGAAGCTGAGCGGGCCGCGCTGGGTCGGCAGCACCAGCCGACAGTAGAGGCCGCCGAGCAAGCCCCCGAGCACTCCGCAGGCCACCACGGCGATCCACGCCGGGCCCAGCGGCATGCTTTCCGAAAGGCGACCGAAATAGCTGTAGCTGCCCATCAGGCCGAGCGTGACCATACCGCCGAGCAGGACGGCGGTGAGCACCAGCCCGCTGAAGCGCTGCTCGAAGGTGCGGCTCAGTTCCTCGATGGCGAAGACCACCCCGCCCAGTGGCGTATTGAAGGCCGCCGCGATGCCCGCCGCACCGCCAGCGATGATCAGGCCGGACACCGTGCGCTTGTCGTAGAGCCCCAGGCGACGGCCGAGCGAATACATAAGTGCCGCGCCGATATGTACGGTCGGGCCCTCGCGGCCGGCCGAGGCCCCCACCAGCAGCGCCAGCAGAGTCATCGCCAGCTTGCCCACGGCAATCCGCACCGATAGCAGGGCATTGCGCGTGCGGCTGCTGCGCTGCTCCAGCGCCACGATGACCTGTGGAATGCCGCTGCCACGAGTGTTCTTCAGCGCTCCCTGGGTCAGCCAGACCAGGCCGGCGAAGCCCAGCGGGCAAAGCAGCCACGGCCACCACGGGCTGCGCGCGACCACGCTGCGGAAGGTCGCGCTGGCGAGGTCCGCCAGGTGGGCGAAGGCCAGGGCCACCAGGCCGACCAGCAGCGCACCGAGCCAGAACGCCAGGTTGCGCCGCCACTGACGCAGCAATGGGTGTCGCGCCAGCGGGCGCTTGGGGACGATGCGAGCAGACGAATCACCAGTCGGCTCGCTGGAACTCTCCGGCGGTGCAGGTTCTGACATGGACACGAAGCCGGGCATCTTCCGGATGCCATGCGGCGCGCGCGGCAAACAGCCACGGACGGAAGACCTCAGTGTAATAGACACAGGGATGACGGCATTGCACGGCGCCACTACTATCGGCTCAACCGTGATCCGAGGAAATTCCGATGCTTTACCTGTGGTTGAAAGCCTTTCACATCATTGCCGTGGTCTGCTGGTTCGCCGGCCTCTTCTATCTCCCGCGACTGTTCGTCTATCACGCCATGAGCGAGGACGCCGCCAGCCGCGAGCGCTTCTGCATCATGGAGCGCAAGCTGTACCGCGGCATCATGGGCCCATCGATGATCCTCACTCTCGTCCTCGGCGCCTGGATGCTTTACCTCAACCCGGCTTGGCTGACCCAGGGCTGGATGCACGCCAAGCTGACCCTGGTGTTCCTGCTGATCGGCTACCACCACGCCTGCGGCGCCATGCTCAAGCGCTTCGCCCGTGGCGAGAACGGCCGCAGCCATGTGTTCTACCGCTGGTTCAACGAAGTGCCGGTACTGTTCCTGATCGCCATCGTGATCCTGGTGGTCGTCAAACCCTTCTGACCCCGACAAGGAGACTGTCATGTCCCTGCCCGCCCTGCTCGACCGACGCCTGCGCATTCCCCTGGTGGCGGCACCGATGTTCCTGGTCTCCAACCCGCAACTGGTGCTGGCCTGCTGCAAGAGCGGCATCGTCGGCAGCTTCCCCACGCTGAACCAGCGCGAGAGCAGCGGCTTCAAGGCCTGGCTGGAAGAGATCGAAGCCGGGCTGGCGGCCGACCCGCAGGCCGCGCCCTACGCGGTGAACCTGATCGTCCACAACACCAACCCGCGCCTGCAGGAAGACCTCAAGCTCTGCGTCGAGCACAAGGTGCCCATCGTCATCACCAGCCTGGGCGCGGTGCGCGAGGTGGTGGATGCGGTGCACAGCTATGGCGGCCTGGTGTTCCATGACGTCACCACCCGCCGCCATGCCGAGAAGGCGGCGGAAGCCGGCGTCGATGGCCTGATCGCCGTGGCCGCCGGCGCCGGTGGCCATGCCGGCACCTGGAGCCCGTTCGCGCTGGTCGCCGAGATCCGTCAGTTCTTCGACAAGACCCTGCTGCTGGCCGGCTGCATCAACCACGGCCACGAGATCCTCGCCGCCCAGGTGCTGGGCGCCGACCTCGCCTATCTCGGCACCCGCTTCATCGCCACCCGCGAGAGCGCCGCTTCCGAGGACTACAAGCACATGCTGCTCAACGCCCGCGCCGCCGACATCATCCACACCCCCGCCGTCTCCGGCGTGCCGGCCAGCTTCATGCGCCAGAGCCTGGAAGCCGCGGGCTTCGACATGCAACGGCTGAACGACAAGGGCGCGCTCGACTACGGCGAGAAGCTCAAGCCGGTCAGCGACGAGGCCAAGGCATGGAAAACCGTGTGGTCCGCCGGCCAGGGTGTCGGCGATATCCGCGACCTGCCCGCGGTGGGCGAGCTGATTGCGCGGCTCGACCACGAGTACCGCCAGGCCCTGACCCGCAGCGCCGGCCTGTCCAACCAGCTGCTGGTCTGAGCTGCGGCACCGCTCACGATATATCCGCCGGGGCCGCTTGTTGGCCTACGGCGGCCCGATTACGCTGTAGCGATTCCAACATAGCCAGAAGACAAGGATGCCCCGATGGATCAATCCCGCTTCAAGATCGTGTTCGACGGCGCGCTGATGCCGCAGACCCCCCTGGAAACCGCAAAGGAAAATCTCGCCCGCCTGTTCAAGAGCGACGCCGCGAAGATCGAAGCGCTGTTCAGCGGCCAGCCGGTCGTGCTCAAGCGCGACCTCTCAGGCGACGAGGCCGACAAGTACCTGCGCGCCCTCCATGGCGCCGGCGCCAACGCCCGTAAGGAAGCCGAAGGCGTTGCCGGTTTCAGCCTGGTGGAGACCGATGACCATCCCAGCGAAGCGACCCTGGCGGCCCGCGCCTCCGGCGAAAGCACCAGCAACGAGCGGATGACCTGCCCCAAGTGCGGCCACGAACAGGCCACAGCCATCGAGTGCAGCGCCTGCGGCATCGTCATCGAGAAATACCTGGCACGCCAGGCCGAACTGGCGACCAATCCGGCGCCCGCTGCGGCAGCCACTGCTCCGAACGCGCCCGCCTCTCCCTATGCGCCGCCCCAGGCCAAGGTCGGCGACGACCTGCCGGAATTCGGCGAACTGAAAGTCCGCAGCCTGTCCGGCCGGATCGGTCGGGTGCGCTATCTCGGCTGGTCCGCCGCGCTGTCCTTCATCGTCTTCGGCGCCTACCTGGTCGCCAGCCTGCTGATGGCCGTATCCCTGCCCCTGGGCGTGGTTGCCATCGCCGCGGTGGTCATCGCCGCTATGGTCTTCAGCGTGCCCATCGGCGTACAACGCCTGCACGACCTGGGCTGGTCCGGTTGGCTGTGGCTGGCACTGCTGGTGCCTTTCGTCAACGTGGTTCTCAGCCTTCTGATGCTGTTCATGCCCGGCGAGCAGACCGCCAACCGCTTCGGCCCCCCGCCGCCGCCCAACAGCACTGCCGTCAAGGTCCTGGCCTTCTCCTGGCTGCTGTTCCCGGTGTTTGGCGGTATCCTCGCCGCCATCGCGATACCGGCCTACCAGAGCTACCTCGAACGCGCCCAGGCGGCGCAGTCCTCGCAGTACCAGCAGGGCGACGAGGCTGCCGATCCGGCAGCCACCGCGGAGCCTTCCGACGGCGACTTCAGCAGTGGCGACACCGAAGGCGGCGACTCGGATCAGTAATGCAACAACCCGTGGCGGGCGTGGTCGAACGCCACCCCGTCACAGAGACTCCTGAATGCCTCGTTTTGCCCTCATCACCGGCGCTTCCAGTGGCATCGGCCTGGCCCTGGCCGAAGCCCTCGCCCGTCGTGGCCAGGCACTGATCCTGGTGGCGCGCCAGCGCGATGCACTGGACAGCGCCGCCTGTGAGTTGTCTCAGCGTTTCGGGGTGGAAGTGCTGTTCCGCGTCTGCGACCTGGCCGAGCCGCTGCAGATTTCCGGCCTGCTGCACGAGCTGGAACAGAGCGGGAGGCAGATCGAGCTGCTGGTGAACAATGCCGGCATCGGCACCTCCGGCGCGTTCATCGACCAGGACTGGTCCCGCGAGCAGGAACTGCTGGAGCTCAACGTCCTGGCCCTGGCCCGCCTGTGCCACGGCATCGGCGCGATGATGGAGCGCACCGGCGGCGGGCGGATTCTCAACGTCGCCTCTATGGCCAGCCTGCTGCCTGGTCCATGGATGAGCAGCTACTACGCCAGCAAGGCGTTCGTGCTGCATTTCTCCGAAGGTCTGCGCGAAGAACTCAAAGGCCGCGGCATCAAGGTCTCGGTACTGTGCCCGGGACCGACCCGCACGGCCTTCTACCGCAATGCCGATATGCGCCTGGGCAAGCTCGACGACGGCAAGCGCGTCATGACTCCCGAGGAAGTCGCCTTCCTCACCGTGAAAGCGCTGCGCCGCGCGCCCGCGCTGATCATCCCCGGCTGGCGCAACCGTCTGTTCGCCTGTGGCGTGCGCCTGCTGCCACGCTGGGTCATGCGCAAGCTAGCCGGGCGCATCAATCGCCTGGCGCTGGCCGGCTGATTCAGGCTCAGTCCGCACGCACGGTACGGCCGTCGGCCCACTGGCGCAGGGCGGCCAGCTCTTCCGCCATGACTACCGACAACGGTGCGGTGCGGCGGATTTCCTCCAGCAGCAGCGTCTGATCCACCGCCTTCTGCCGTGCCTGCGCGGCGTAGAAGGCGCCCACCACCGCCTGCTCGATCTCCGCCCCCGAGAAACCGTCGGCCGCTTCGGCCAGCTCGCCCAGATCGAACTGCGTCACCTCCAGCTCCCGGCGCACGAGGTGAATACGGAAGATGTCCATGCGCACGCCAGGGTCCGGCAAGTCGACGAAAAACAGCTCGTCGAAGCGCCCCTTGCGCACCAGCTCCGGCGGCAGGCGATCGATGGCGTTCGCAGTGGCCACCATGAATACCGGTGCCTTGCGCTCGGCCATCCAGGTCAGCAGCGTCGCCAGTACGCGCTGGCTGACGCCATTGTCCTGATCGCCGGTGGCCACGCCTTTCTCTATCTCGTCCGCCCAGAGCACGCAGGGTGCCATGCTGTCCGCCAGGCGCAGAGCCTCCCGCAAATTACGCTCGGTCTCGCCGAAGTACTTGTTGTAGAGGCTGCCGAAATCCAGGCGCAGCAGCGGCAGGCTCCAAAGACCGGCAACGGCCTTGGCCGCCAGACTCTTGCCGCCGCCCTGCACTCCCACCAGCAGCACGCCCTTGGGCAGGTCCTTCTCCTTGTTCTCGGTGAAGGCGCTCTGCCGTTCACCCAGCCAGCGCTTGAGATTGGCCAGCCCGCCCACTTCGGCGAAGCGCGCGGTGTCGTGTTCGAAACTGAGTACGCCGTCGAGGTTGAGCAGCTCGAACTTGGTGCGATTGAGCTCCGGCAGGTCTTCCTGGGTGATCGCCCCATCGTTGCAGATCACACTGCGTGCCAGCAGCCTTGCTTCGCCGTGGGTCAGGCCGCGCAGGTTCTTCACGACCTGGCGCAGGGTCCGATTGTCCGTGCGCACGCGCGCGCCCTTGTTGCGCTCGCTCCAGCGGCTCGCTTCCTCGCGCACCAGCCCCACCAGCTCATCCTCGGAGGGCAGCGACAGCGCAAAGCGCGCAGCGAAGCGCTGGACCTCGGCGGGCAGCTTCAGCGCGTGGGACACCAGCACCACCGTGGGGCGGAAATTGCCCTCGGCCATGGCGATCTCCTTGAGCAGGCGCACGGCGCGCGGGTTATCCATCAGATAAGGATGCAGATCGCAGAGCACATAGAGGTTCGGCTGCGGGTCAGCCTTGATCAGACGCAGGGCATTCTCCGCCTCGCGGCTGTCGTTCTCTCCCTGGGGTTCCCCACCAAAACCCAGGCGCTGCAGGCCTTCGGTCGACGACCACAGCTGCAGGTTGAGCCCACGGCGCACCGCCAGACCGGTCAGGGTCTCCAGTACACGGGGTTCATCCCAGGACTCGATGACGATCAGCTTGACCCTGGAGTCGAGCACCAGGCCCAGGTCGTGGATATCGTTCTGCACGCTCGCTCCTTGCGTTGGCCGGCCCGGAACTGGGCGCGGCGGTCGACGGCCGCTAAACTGCTGCTCCTGACCACACGACTGGAGGAGCATTTCGTGGACTGTCTGTTCTGCAAGATCGTCGCCGGGGACATTCCCGCGCGCAAGCTCTATGAAGATGACCAGGTCATCGCCTTCCACGACATCGGCCCGCAGGCGCCGGTGCACTTCCTCGTGATCCCGAAGAAGCACGTGTCCACCCTCAACGACCTGACCGAGGCGGACAAACCGCTGGCCGGGCACATCCTCTTCACCGCCCAGCGGCTGGCGAAGGAGCAAGGCTGCGACGAGGGCTTCCGTGTGGTGATGAACTGCAACGACCTGGGCGGCCAGACCGTGCATCACATACACATGCACGTGCTGGGCCAGCGCCAGATGCATTGGCCGCCGGGTTGATCCTCGGCTGACTGGCAGAAGAACCTGCGCGCACCTCGGCAAGACCTGTCATCCGCCATCCGGTAAACTGCGTGGCGAATGTTCCTACTCGGAGGTGCGCCATGTCCGCCGACCGTCACTACTCCCCCGCCGACCGCTTCCTGCTGCAGGCCGATGCCGCGCTACGCACCCTGCTGCCGTTCAGCGGTCATCCGGGACGCCCGTCCCCCGCCATCGTCCAGCCCGATGCCGAGCTCAGCGACACCGATGCTCGCCACGTGGCCGGCCTGATGCGCATCAACCATACCGGTGAGGTCTGCGCCCAGGCGCTGTATCAGGGCCAGGCACTGACCGCCAAGTTGCCGAAGGTACGCAAGGCCATGGAAGAGGCGGCCGACGAAGAAGTCGACCACCTCGCCTGGTGTGAGCAGCGCATCCGTGAACTGGGCAGCCGCCCGAGTCTGCTCAACCCAATCTTCTACGGCCTGTCGTTCGGCGTCGGTGCCGCCGCCGGGCTGATCAGCGACCGCGTCAGCCTCGGCTTCGTCGCCGCGACCGAAGATCAGGTGTGCAAGCACCTGGACGAACACCTGACGGAAATTCCCGCCGAGGATCAGAAGTCTCGCGCCATCCTCGAACAGATGCGCCAGGACGAGGAGCACCACGCCACCAGCGCCATCGAGGCTGGCGGCCTGCGCTTCCCGGCGCCGGTGAAATTCGGCATGACGTTGCTGTCCAAGGTGATGACCAAGTCCACCTACCGGATCTAATCCGGCCAGCAAAAAAGGGGCGCCCGGTGGGCGCCCCTTTTTCGTTTCTACTATCGAGCGTTACGAGCGCAGGAGAGACAAGGCGAAAAGCCGGGATGAAAGCGGAGTTGCTGCAGCAAATGAGCATTTCAGCTCGGCTTTTCAACGCCGTATCTCCCAGCGCAGTAGCTCGATCAACGCGGCATGTTGCGCGCGTAGAATATTTCCAGCATTTCGTGCCGTACACGCTCTTCCACCTGCTTGCGCTGCTCGGGCGACAGGTTGCGGGTCGCGTCCCCGAACAGGTAGTTGTCCAGGTCGAACTCCTTGAGCAGCATCTTGGTGTGGAACAGATTCTCCTGGTACACGTTCACGTCGGTCATCTGGTAGGCCTCGTACGTGTCGTCGGAGAGATAGTTCTGGATCGAGTTGATCTCGTGGTCGATAAAGTGCTTCTTGCCTTCCACGTCGCGGGTGAAGCCGCGCACGCGATAATCCACGGTGACGATGTCCGAATCGAACTGGTGGATGAGGTAGTTGAGCGCTTTCAGCGGCGAGATAACGCCGCAGGTCGACACATCGATGTCCACCCGGAAGGTCGCGATGCCTTCCACCGGATGAATCTCCGGATAGGTGTGCACGGTGATATGGCTCTTGTCGAGGTGCGCCAGGATAGTTTCCGGTAGCGGCCCCGGGGACTCCTCGATCTGGCTGTCAGTCGGGGTGACCGGCTGCTCGGAGATCAGGATGGTTACGCTGGCGCCTTGCGGATCGTAATCCTGACGGGCGATGTTCAGGATGTTTGCGCCAATGATGTCGACAACATCGGTGAGGATCTGCGTGAGACGTTCAGCATCGTATTCTTCGTCGATGTACTGCACGTAGGCCTGCTGGTCTTCAGGCGTCTCGGCATAGCAGATGTCATAGATGTTGAAGCTCAAGGTCTTCGTCAGGTTGTTGAACCCGTGGAGCTTGAGTTTGCTTTTCACCGTGGGAAAACTCTCATCAAATGCGGCTCTGCCGCGTGGTTGAGCATGCCCGTCAGATGCGTACGGCGGCACCTGCGTAGGACGGTTTACACCTCTTCGCGATGGCGATTGTGGTTGCTTGGTTTCGGGCCGGATGGCCCTGAAAAAAGGTGGCGCATTATGCAGAGGTCAGGCGACCTCTGCCAGAGTTTGCGCGTCCTTGATGATGAAAGGATGAAGGGAACTGTCAGCCCAGTTCCACAATCTCGTAGTCATGGGTGATCTCGACACCGGCGCGGCCGAGCATGATCGAGGCGGAGCAGTATTTCTCGGCGGACAGTTCCACCGCGCGCTTCACCTGCGCCTCCTTCAGACCCCGGCCCTTGACGACGAAGTGCACGTGGATCTTGGTGAACACCTTGGGGTCTTCGTCGGCACGCTCGGCTTCGAGGAAGGCCTCGCAGCTTTCCACGGGCTGGCGGCCCTTCTTGAGGATGCTGACCACGTCGAAGTTGGTGCAGCCGCCCAGGCCGAGCAGGAGCATTTCCATGGGGCGCACGCCCAGGTTGCGACCACCGGCATCCGGCGGGCCGTCCATCACCACGACGTGGCCGCTGCCGGATTCACCGAGGAACATCGCCTCGCCCGCCCATTGGATTCGCGCTTTCATTGCAAGGAACTCCGCCGAAAAAAGGGGCGACAGCTTATCACAGGCCCCTAGCACGCCCAGTGGGAGCGATGGCTGTTACCCAAGTCTCATTTCCACACGGCGAGTATGCATTTATCACTTAAGCTGGCGCCGGTTTACTGGCACACTCTCTGAAATTGCCTACACGAACGTTCCAGCTTTCCGATTGTTGGTAACACGTCGTCTGTTAAGCTCTTGCTGATTTACTTACATGCAAGACTGCTCAGCAAGGCAATCATGCCGCCCTGGGGATCGAGGGGGATCGCGCCAGGGACGCACGGCACTACAGCTGAACATAAAAAATCATTAGCGCCTGTTGTGCAAAGGCCACTCTTTCTACTTTCCGGGACTCGGGCATGGTAGCTATTACCCTCACACCCAAAATCAAGAACCTCGACAAGTTGCTCGCGCACTGTCATCGCCGCCGCTTCACCGCCAAGAGCACCATCATCTACGCCGGCGACCGCTGCGAGAGCCTGTTCTTCATCATCAAGGGGTCGGTGACCGTCCTGATCGAGGATGACGACGGCCGCGAGATGATCATCGGGTACCTCAACACCGGCGACTTCTTCGGGGAGATGGGGCTCTTCGAGAAGGAAGGCAGCACCGGCCAGGAGCGTAGCGCCTGGATCCGCGCTAAGACCGAATGCGAAGTCGCCGAGATCAGCTACGCGAAGTTCCGCGAACTGAGCCAGCAGGACCCGGAGATTCTCCTCACCCTGGGCAGCCAGATGGCGGACCGCCTGCGCAAGACCACGCGCAAGGTCGGCGACCTGGCCTTCCTCGACGTCACCGGCCGCGTCGCGCGCACCCTACTGGACCTGTGCCAGCAGCCGGACGCCATGACCCACCCGGACGGCATGCAGATCAAGATCACCCGCCAGGAAATCGGCCGCATCGTCGGCTGCTCCCGCGAGATGGTCGGACGCGTGCTCAAAAGCCTGGAAGAACAGGGCCTGGTGCATGTGAAAGGCAAGACCATGGTGGTCTTCGGCACCCGCTGAAGAAACGCCAGACAGCAAAAAAGCCGGCAATTGCCGGCTTTTTTGTGTCCGCAGGACGCGTCAGTCCGGGTCGGCGCCCAGCTTGACCTTGCTGCGCTCGGGGAAGAACAGGCGCTTGAGCTCGGTACCCGGCTCGTCGGCGCGCATGAAGGCTTCGCCGACCAGGAAGCCGAACACGTCGCTGACTTCCATCAGCTCGACATCGGCACGGTTGAGGATGCCGCTCTCGGTGATCACCATGCGTTCGCGCGGGATTTCCGGCAGCAGATCCAGGGTGGTCTCCAGGCTCACCTCGAAGGTGTGCAGGTTGCGGTTGTTGATGCCGACCAGCGGGGTGTCCAGAGTCTTCAGCGCGCGCTCCAGTTCCTGGGCGTCATGCACTTCCACCAGTACGTCGAGGCCGACGTCCTTGGCCACTGAGGCCAGCTCGGCCATGCGCACGTCATCCAGCGCGGCGACGATCAGCAGGATGCAGTCGGCGCCGATGGCCCGGGCCTCCACGACCTGGTACGGATCGATCAGGAAGTCCTTGCGAATAACCGGCAGCTTGCAGGCCGCGCGTGCTTCCTTGAGGTAAGCGTCGCTGCCGAGGAAGAAGTCGATATCGGTCAGCACCGAGAGACAGGCTGCGCCGCCCTCTTCGTAGCTGCGGGCGATATCGGCAGGGTCGAAGTTCTCGCGAATGATGCCCTTGCTCGGCGAAGCCTTCTTCACCTCGGCGATCACTGCCGGCTCGCGATGCTTGGCGCGCTCCAGCAGGGCATTGGCGAAACCGCGCGGTGCGTCAGCGGCACGCGCCAGCTGCTCGAGCTCGGCGATGCTCACGCGGGTGCGGCGTTCGGCGACTTCTTCGGCCTTGCGGGCCAGGATCTTCTGCAGAACCGTCGGCACACTCACTGTGCGTTCTCCTCTCGGTAAACGGCGGTGAAGGCCGCCAGCTCTTCCATCTTCTCCCGCGCCAGCCCGGTGTGCAGGGCGTCGTGGGCCAATTGCATGCCTTCGTGCAGGCTGGTCGCCAGGTCCGCGGCGTAAAGGGCGGCGCCGGCGTTGAGCACGATCAGTTCGGCGGCTTTCTGCCCGGCCTCGGTCCTGCGTCGGCCCAGGGCATCACGGATCAGCTCCAGCGACTGCTGCGGGCTGTCCACGGTCAGGCCGATCAGGCTCTGGCTCTTGATGCCGAAGTCTTCGGGCTGCACTTCGTATTCGGTGACCACGCCGTCCTTCAGTTCGGCGACATGGGTCGGCGCGGCCAGGCTGAACTCGTCCAGGCCATCGCGCGAATGCACCACCAGGATGTGCTCGCTGCCCAGGCGCTTGAGCACCTCGGCCAGCGGACGGCACAGCGCCTGGCTGAACACGCCGACCACCTGGTGCTTCACGCCAGCCGGGTTGGTCAGCGGGCCGAGCATGTTGAACAGGGTACGCAGGCCCAGCTCGCGGCGTGGGCCGGCGGCGTGCTTCATGGCCTTGTGGTGAACCTGGGCGAACATGAAGCCGACGCCGACGGTCTCGATGCAGCGCTTCACCTGGACCGGTTTCAGGTCCAGGTAGATGCCGGCGGCTTCCAGCAGGTCGGCGCTGCCGCTCTTGCCGGAGACCGCACGGTTACCGTGCTTGGCGACCTTGCCGCCGGCCGCGGCAACCACGAAGGCTGCCGCCGAGGACACGTTGAAGATGTTCGCGCCGTCACCACCGGTGCCGACCACATCGACCACGTGCTTCAGGCTGTCCAGTTCGACCTGATCGGCCAGCTCGCGCATCACAGCCACGGCGCCGACGATCTCGTCGATGGTCTCGCTCTTCATGCGCATGCCCATGAGGAAGGCGCCGATCTGCGCGTCGGTGCACTGCCCGGTCATGATCTCGCGCATGACGTCCTGCATTTCCTCGGTGCTCAGGTCCAGCTGGTTGACCACGCGGCTGAGGGCTTCCTTGATGTTCATGCGCGCACCCCGCCGGTCTGCTTGAGGAAGTTGGCCAGCATCTCGTGGCCCTGTTCGGAAAGGATCGACTCGGGGTGGAACTGCACGCCCTCGACGTTCAGCGTCTTGTGGCGCAGCCCCATGATCTCGTCGACCGAGCCGTCTTCCAGCGCTGTCCAGGCAGTGATTTCCAGGCAGTCGGGCAGCGTCTCGCGCTTCACCACCAGGGAGTGGTAACGGGTCTGGGTCAGCGGATTGTTCAGGCCGGCGAATACGCCCAGATCCTTGTGGAACACCGGGCTGACCTTGCCGTGCATGACCTGCCGCGCACGCACCACGTCACCGCCAAAAGCCTGGCCAATGGACTGGTGGCCCAGGCACACGCCCAGCAGCGGCAGCTTGCCGGCGAAGCGTTCGATGACTTCCAGCGACACGCCCGCCTCGTTCGGCGTGCACGGGCCGGGGGACAGGACGATGCGTTCGGGGTTGAGCGCGGCGATCTCGTCGACGCTCAGTTCGTCATTGCGAATGACGTGGATGTCGGCCTTCAACTCGGCGAAGTACTGCACCAGGTTGTAGGTGAAGGAGTCGTAGTTATCGATCATCAGCAGCATGTCTGCTCGAACCTCATGATTGCACTGCTTTCGGATCGCGCCATCGTCGACACCCATTGCGGCCTCGCGGGCTGCGCGAATCTGGCAATTATGCCAGCGGATGGGAGAAATGGACGCGTAAGAAGAGACCGGCGTTATGCCGGGAAAGAAGGAATCAGGCGCGCCAGCGCCAACGGGCGAATGCCTTGAGGAGGGAGGTGATGATGCGGGTGCTGTGGATCACGGTTGCGGTCTCGCCTAGCGATGGCCGAACAGTAGCCCAAGGCCGGGCGCCAGCGCAATACGCGCGGCGGCCCTGCCGACGAAGGTAGGAAGGTTCAGCGGCACGCGTCGAGCGCGGCGCGCAGGCGGGTTTCGTAGGCGAGGTGCTGCTGCCGCTCGGCCAACAGCGCCCGTACCTTGGTTTGCAGATCATCCGCCGCGCGCAGGTCGGCGGTGGCGAAACGAGGGGCTTCGACGGCCGGAGCCTGGCACGGCACCGGGATGGGGATACGCACTTGAGCGGGGTTTGGCTGAGTTGTGGCACAACCGGCAAGCAGCAGCGTAAGGATCAGCACCGGCAGTTTCATCGCAACAGCTCCCGGTCGATCAACTGACGAACCACGGCGCACTCATCCCCTTCGCTGCGCTCCAGCAGCAGCCGGCTGGCTGCGGCGTCATGGCTTTGCGCCTGTTCGCGAGCCCGGGCCAGGGCGCGCTCGGCAACATCCACCCGCTGGCGGGCAGCCTGCTCCAGCGCTTCGACCTGGGTGTTCTGCAGCGCCAGCTTCGACTCCAGCACCTTGCCGGCGTCATTGCAGCGCGCCTGTTCCTGCCGCAGGCTCTCCAGCTGCCCGCCATAGAAACGCGCCGTCAGCCAACCGCCGATGAAGCCCCCAAACAGAAAGCCGGCCATGCCCAGCGCCAGCCAGAAGCGGTTCATCCCAGTACCTCCAACGCAAGGCGCCATAGCCGCGTTCGCTCCTCTAGACCGTTCAGCCCGCCGTTAATGCGCCGGGTGATTTCCTCGAAGCGCGTTGCCTCCGCCTGCTCGTTGAGCCCATTGCGCTGCCACCACCAGGCGGCGGTACGGCAGGCCCAACGCGGCTCGGCCAGCAGTTGCGGGCGAGCGACAAAAGGTTGCGCGAGTCCTTCTCCGACAGAACGGTAATTGCTCCGCCCGGTCACCTGCAGCAGTCCCCGTCCGCGAAAGCGCCAGCCATCGCCGGAGGCCTCGTCACCATTGCCGTTGCGCCCCGCGTACACAAGGTTGGCGATACGCTCCGGCTGGTACGCCACATCCCGCGCCAGTGCCGTGGGCGAGCCGTCGGCGCTGCGGAAGCGCCGGGGCCAGACCGCAGCGAGACGCTGGGCACTGTAGGTGAGGTTTTCCACGCAACGGGTCAGCTGCGCACTTTCGTGACCGACCTGGGCGAGGAAGGCGGCAACGCGCTGTGGCGTGTCGATGGCGAAGTCGCGCATCGCTGCCTGCAGCACCGGAACAAAAACGCCCGCGACGGGGCGGGCGTTAGGCAGGATCAGCAGTAGCTGTCGTTCGTCGATGAGCATGTCAGCCGCCCTCCCCGGCCAGCGCCTTGCCATCGTTGCCGCCATTGCACAGCACACGGGTGGACCAGCCGCTCGCGTCATAGTGCTGGGTCACGGTATCGACCAGGTAAATGCCATCGACACCCGCCTTGAAGCCGCTCAGCTCGACCCGGCACTCGGCGAACAGATCGGCGCGGCCCGGCAGCCCCAGGCGTACGCCAGCGGTCTGTCGGTTGAAGTCCGCCAGGCGCGACCTGGCCAACTGTTGTGCCGCCGCTTCGTTGGCCTGGACATGACGTTCGACGTACTCCGCCTGCACCGTCTTCGGCGCGTTCGGATTGGCCACCTTGACTGTGCGCAAGGCTCCATCGGGCCCCTGGTAGGGCACGCTCACCTGCGCGACTACCTTGCGATCATCCAGGGTGAAACTGAAGGAGCTGACGTCCCCACGCCTGAGTAGCACCGAGTCCAGTGGCTGCCCCGACGCGCTGCGGCCAGCCTGACGCGGCATGACCAGCAGCTTCAGGTCGGCGATCTTCGCCGTGCAGTCGTACTGCCGGGCCAGGCGGGTGATGAAGTGATAGTCGGACTCGTTGATCTGGTCCGCGCGGACGATCCGCGTCTGCACCTCGCACTGGGCTTGCCAGCCATTGCGGCCGGCGATGCGCTCGACGATCTGCGCCAGTGTCACATTCTCCCAACTGTCGCTGCGGATGGATTTCGCCACGTTGCGCGCGTCTGCAGACTTGGCCTTGATCACTAGAGTGTCCGGCGCGCCGCTGAAGGTGATCGTATCGACCTTGTAGCGGCCCATCGGCGCCACGCCCGTTTCCTCGTAGCCCAGGTACAGCGCCAGCTCCGCGCCGCGCCGGGGCAATGCCACGGTGCCTGCGCGGTCGTCGAGGGTGAGCGACAGCGTGTCCGATTCCAGGCCGTGCTTATCCAGCACTTCCAACTCGAGCACGCGGTCGTTGACCTGTGCCGTGATGTCGCGCCCATCGGCGACGATGCGAAAGACAGGTTTCATGGGGCACCCGAATAAAATGGCCCCGCTTTCGCGGGGCCTGGATGGAACATGCGGATCAATCCCACAGGCGCACCTGGGGATTGTCCGGAGCCGGCAAATCGGACATGCGGATCAGCACGCCGGCGCGCAACGGTTGCGGCTCGTCGGCCAGGCCCGGATTGGCATTGAGCACTGCCTCCACGCAGCCCTTGAGATGGCCGTAGCGCTGATAGCAGAGCTGGTCCAGCACGTCGCCATTACTGCTGCGATAGATCGTTGTCGTCGCCATAGCGGTTGAACTCCAGTTCGAAGACTTGATTACGCGGGACCCCATTGGTGAGCAGGGCACTCTGCGTCTCGGTCACCTTGGTCAGGCACCAGGTTCCCAGGGGATCCCCATAACCGCTGATCAGGCTCACCGGTTTGCCGCTCAAGGCGATTTCGCGCAGCTGGTTCGGAATCTTCCATCCAACGCGCTTACCCGATACCCGCGACAGGGCAGGCATGAGCGTGGCCTTCAGCAATAGCGTCTCCGCGCCGACGCCGACATATTGCAGAGCGCCCCGCCGGCCAAGCCGCGCCTGCTCCTTCCAGGTGAGCTGGCTCGTGCGAGTCGCCGACTCGAAAGGCACCGTATCGATGTTGAAGAAGAACTGCGTCTGCGAACCCACGACGGTCATGACAAGCAGGTGCGGCTGGGGAATAGCGCACATGAAATCACCGGGTGTCAGCTGGGGGGCCAGTACCGAGCTGGGCAGTATCGAACCCAGCGATTCACCGACCTTGCCGACCACCTTATCCACCGCCTTCCGCGCTCGGTCGACCTGCTCGCCCAGCCCCTGCATGCGCTCATCGATGCCCTTCAGGGCCCGCGCTGCGCTGTTGTAGGTGTTGACCACCTTGTTGACCTTGACGTGCGCGCGCTCGATGCCCTGCATTGTTCGCTGCACCTGGCCCGCCATTTCCGGCGAGACGCCCGGCAAACCCTCCAGCTCAGCGGCCGCGCCACGGATGTCGCTGACGGCGCCGTTCACCGGCGCGATCACCTCGTCCAAGTCGCGACGGCCATCTTCGGCCGCTTGGGCCAGCTGCGACAGGCCATTCTGCATTTGTTCCCAATACGCCATAACGCCTCCTTACACCACGACCATGTCGAACAGCGCATCGCGTTGCCGATCCTGGGAGAAATCCGCCAGCATCCGCCGCAGGCGCGGCAGCAACTCATTGGCCAACTGCTCGGGGTCACTGACGTTGCCGGCCACGTTGATGCTGATCTGGGGCGAGAACGTCCAGGTTTCGGACGTCGGCACCAGCGGAGCAGTGGGTGCGGATGAGTTGGGAGAAGGCCGCGACGCGTCCGTAACGCCTGAATCGCGTGAAACGGGATTGCCGAGGTCGAATGCCCGTGCCGAAGTCGAATCATCTTCGTCCGAATCGTTGCTGAACACTCGATACAGCCCGTCACCCAGCGACTTGCCGACCTCCCCACCACCCCAGGCGCCCAGTGCCCCGCCCACCAGCCCGCCAACGAGGGCTCCCGCAGCCGTTCCGACAATCGGAACCAAGGATCCAACGGCCGCGCCCGCCAAGGCTCCAGCCTCGGCCCCGGCAAGCCCCCCGACCAGAGAGCCCGCCGCATCGCCGTAGCCCTGGGCTTTGTCCTGGGCCGAGCCATTGCCGGTGTAGGTTTTGTAGGCCGTGATGCCAGGCCCGACGGCTGTGAGTGCCCGCCGGCCAATCGCACGGCCTACTCCACTGCGCATCGCGCTGCCCAGCCACTCGCCGACGCTCCGTAGCCCACGACCTGCTGCACTCCATGTGGAGCCAATATATGCACCGGCTTTTTGACTGGCTGCCCCCGTCCAACTGGAGACACCTTGCCAGGCATCTTTCACTCCGCCGGCCAAGGCAGCGGCGCGCGATCCCGCACTCTGACGAACACCGGTCACGGCATTGCCCGCCCAGGTACTTGCGCGGCTGCCCCAATTGACGGTCCGCTGCCAGGCGGCGCCAGCCATGCTGCCAACGGCCTGGTATGCCCTGCCCGCGCCCTGCCGGATCGCCGATCCGACACTTGAGGCGATGTCCGCACTGCGTCCCAGAACGCGCCCACCCCAGGACCTCGTCGCAGCGGCGACATCCTTCACGTCCTTGTAAACGCCCCGCACATCACTCAGGACCTTCAGACCGCCTGCCACCGCAACCAGCGCAGTCAGGCCGGCGATCAGGCCGGGGTTTTCCTCGACCAACGCGGTGGCCTGGCCAAGCCTCTGCGTGGCAGGCCCGATCAACGGGCGGAAGGTGTCCTGATTGGCGTCGCTGACACTGCGCCAGAACTGTTGCCAGGCGCTCTCGAGGGACTCGCTCTGCCCCTGGCGGGTGCCCATGCGTGCATTCGCATTGTCCCGCAGCCAGCGCCCGCCTTCCGACTGTGCGCCATCGACCTGCTGCTTCTGTATCCACTCGCGGTTGCCCTTCGCATCCGACGGATCGCGCTCGGACAACTGGCTCGACAGGCGACGCGCGAGCAGCTCGACCGAACCTTCACCCTGGTCATGGCGCTGCGCCAGGGAGGCGTATTGCGCCCGCATATCGCCGGCGCTGGTCACGCCACCGACCTCATGGAGACGCTGGGTCAATTCGGCGGTGCGCTCCAGCGGCACGCCTTGCCCATAGGAGAAGGTCGCAGCATCCGGGAGAAAGGCCAGGGAGGTCTTGAGGTCCATCCCCTGGTTCATCATCAGCCGGATCAGATCGAGCACATCGTCGCTCGATAACCCGCTGTCATTCGCCACCTGCCGGACGCTGCGCGCGAGATCCCGCTCGCTCTGGTCGCCAGAAATTCCACCGCGCGCGGCCAGCTCCTGCACCTTCCCGTTGAACTGCAGGCTGCGGAACATCGTGCCGACGAAGCCGCTGGAAGGCAGGGCGGACTCACCTCGCTGCCAGCCGCTCCCACCGCCGCGCATGACGCCGGGATTGCCCAGCAGACCGATGATCCGCTGCAAGCCGGTACGAACCTCTCCCGCGCCACGCTCCAGTACCTGCAGCTGACGACCGAGGGTGTCGCGGATCAGCCGCGATTCATCGCGCAGACTATCCAGCGCGACACTCCAGGTTCCGAGAAACTCCAGGCTGCGCATACGCGCCGAAGCGTCGGCGAGCGCCTGACCGAGGGACGTGTCGAGCACTCCACCCACGGTCGGCATCATCTCAGTAGATTCATTCATCGTTCATCACTCGCCCCTCTGACGAAAAAAGGGGCGCCGGTCAGCCAGCGCCCCTTTCCTGGGCAAACCAGCCCGCCTAATCCCCCAGCCACCATCGCAGGTCGCTCAAGGTCATACGGTCCAGTTCGCCGGCCGTGAAGCCCGACTCAGTCGCCAGCCGCCGCGCCAGTTGGCGCATCAGCGCGAAGCTCATCCGCGTCCTCTCGCACCAGGCGAAAGTAAGCGTGTTGCAGACGCTGGTAGTCACTGAGCTTCAGCCCCTCCAGGTCCTGGCGGCTGACCTGCACCAACGAGGCAAACAGTTGCAGCTCGCGCTCCTCGTCATCGCTGGCCACCTTGCTGGCCTGGCGGATATCACGCACCGTCGGCGCGCGCAGGGTGAGGGCATCGACTTCGACGCCATTGCAGGAGGTCGGGCGGGACAGCTTCACCACGGCCGCGTCCTCGGACAGGCTCAGCCACGCGGGCTGTTTGACGGAGTCTTGCATCAGGGTTCTCCTCAGGCGCCCAGGTCAGCGCGCAGCGCGGCGAGCTGATCGACGCCGTTGATCTTGCGCACGGAATTGACCGGGTCGATCTCGAACATCTCGCGACCTTCGATTTCCAGCTTGTAGTAGGTGACGGCCACGCTGTAGGTGCACGCGGCCAGCTCATTGGCCTTCCACTCGCCCGGATCGACTTCCTTGAGCAGGCCACGCACGGTGGCAACCACCGGTACGGTGCCGCCCTTCTGGGTCTTGAAGGAGCCGCGGAAGGTGCCATTGAAGGAACCCTGGTCACTCAGGCCGAAGAACTTCATGGCCTCGCGACGGGCGCCGTTGGTGGTGAACTTGGCCTCCATGGCCTCCAGGCCCATGTCGAGCAGGATCGGCGCATCCATGCCACCGGCGCGGTACTCCTGGGTCTTCACCTTCAGGGCCGGCAGGGTCAGGGAGGGCACGTCACCGGCAAAGCTCACGCCGTCGACGAAGAGGTTGGTGTTGGTCAGGATCTGCGGAATCATCTTGGGTTCTCCTTAAGCTGCGTCCAGGACTTCGGTGAGCCATTGATCGGTCACCTCGACGCGGAAGTTGGGGTTCTCGGCCGGCGGTACGTCGGTGAAGCGGATGTTCCAGTACACCTTGCCCTCGGCCAGTTGGCTGGCGGTGTTGAGTTCCGGGTCGGCGTAGACCTCGAAGTCAATCACCGCGCCCTGGTTCTTCAGGTCGCGCATGAAGGCCTGCAGGCCCTCGGTGACGTCCTTCACGTAGGTCTTGGTGATGCCGCGGTCGACCGCCCACTTGTGGCCGGCAAGGATCGCGTCCATCACCATGTCCATGGTCCGCACGCGGGTCACGAAGGCCCACTTGGCGTCGCTGGAAAGGGTGCGGTTGCCCCACAGGCGGTAGCCGTCGTCACGGATGATGGTGGTGATGTTGGCGTTGTTGAGCAGGTTGGCGCGGCAGGTCTCGTCGCCGTCGAGGAACTCGATCGGGCGGCCGGTGCCGGTGATGCCGAGCAGTTCCTTGTTCGACGGCGAGGACCAGAAGCCGTACTGGCTGTCAGTCCAGGCGAACAGCGCGGCGGCGTTGGCCGACGCCGGTGCATCAACGGTGGCGCTGCTGGCGGTATCCCAGTACTGCACACCCGGATCGACCAGGTAGATGCGCTTGCTGCCGAACTCGCCGGCGTAGGCGATGGCCGCCTCGTCGGTGGTGTTGGGGCCGTCGACGATGGCGATGGCGCGCAGCTTCTCGGCCAGCGCGCCCATGGCGGTGGCCACCGCCTGGGTGGCGGAATGCTTCGGCGCGATCAGCAGGCGCGGCTGCGCATTGAAGCGCGACTTGCCGTCGAGCAGCGCCTGCAGGCCGGTACGCTGGCCGGCTTCGGTGACGGTACCGATGATCGCGGAAGTCAGCTGCGCAGCATCCTCGACCTTCGCCACACCCACCGCCACGACCACCGCAGCGGACTGGGTGAAGATGGCAGTGCAGGACTTGTAGATCGCCGACGCGGTACCGAACGCGGCAGCCGCTTCACGCAGGCTGGTGAGCAGCACCGGCACATCGGCCTGCGCGGTCAGCTTGGTATCGGGGGTGAAGGTATCCACCAGGCCGATGATCGAGGACGACGGCAGCGCAATGGTGCGCGCACCGACGTCGACATTGGTCACGGTGACGCCGTGAAAGAAGCTCATAGATATTCTCCAGACATAAAAAAACCGCCGGGAGGCGGTTGGGTGGTTTGCCATTGCCGCTGCGAGCGGCTGGCAAGATTGCAAGTATCGTCCATACAAACTTTCGATGCCGGAGCAGGATCATCTGCAACTTCAGACTATTCAGTAGCCTATTGCCATCCAGTCAAAGCCCATGGCGCCGGGCGTTCCACTTTTGTCGACGCAGAAGAAAACTCCTCCCGTATTTGTCCTGTTGTTGATCCCGACATAAACGGGAAGGCCAGTAGCAACCCAGCGTCCGACGGCAGTGACTGCTCCAACGCCGCTCGGGAACGGTATGGGCCACGCCACATTCGAAATCCCGTCGGCACCGGAGATAAATCCGCCCCACTGAATGATCAGTCCGCTAGGCAGCTTCTGGTAACCGGCGGCCGTCTTCAAGACCCCGTACATCGAGGATCCAAAGCCATCACCCACCACATACCAGTTTCCACCAGGGCCGTTGGAAACCACCGTCAATGATTGCCCGGCCAGAACCGAGTAGGTATTGAGCACGTTTCCGGCTCCATACATCAGAGTCTCTGCGCCGCTGGCCTTGAGGGTGAAACCAGCATTCGCCCTGATGGTGTAGGTCGTCAGGCTGGGCTGTGTCGTGGAGAGCGCGGGAAGCGTGACAGTGATGCCTGCTGCCTGAACCTCGAACCAGCGTCCCGATTGCGCCACGGTGAGTGTCGTACTGGCGGATACACCTATTCCGCCGCCGGCGCCGTAATGCAAACCAGCAGTCTGGACAAAGGCGGTCGTCGCAATGCTGGTGTCGTTGTCGAACTGCGCCGGAGTGGGCGCCGTCGGGTTGCCGGTCAGCGCAGCAGAGGCTGACGTAGCCAGAGGAGCAATCGCTGCCTGTATGAAAGCCGTGGTTGCCAACTGCTGCGAATTTGTTCCCGCAGCAGCGGTCGGCGCAGTCGGAACACCACTGAAAGCAGGCGAGGCTATTGCCGCAAGAGGGCTGACGGCAGACTGGACAAAGGCGGTCGTCGCCAACTGCTGGGTGTTGCTACCGGCAGAAGCGGTCGGGGCGGTTGGCGTTCCGGTGAATGCAGGCGAAGCCACCGCCGCAAGAGGAGCAATCGCTGCTTGTGTGAAGGCCGTGGTCGCCAGTTGCTGGGTGTTGCTGCCCACTGCAGCCGTTGGCGCCGTCGGAACGCCACTGAACGCCGGCGAAGCCAGCTTCGCCAACCCGTTGGTGATGTTCTGGAACGCCAGCGCCGTGGTGCCCAGTACGATCACGCCATCGGTCACCAACTGCCAGACACTGTCCGCCTGCGCAGTACCGCTCTCCACCGTAACGGTCAGGCCCGGAGTGACCTCGCTGTTCTCGTCAGCATCGGTCGCGCGCTTCCAGACACCCGCTGCAACGACATACAGCCCGTTGTCCACGGCACTGGTCTGGTTCTTCACCAGCACACGGTCACCCGCCGCGAGCGCGACACCATCGACTGTCTGCAGTCCGCTCAGCGTGACGCTTGCGGTAGTCGCAGCGCGTACCGACTGTTTGTAGTCCAGCCGATTCAGCGCGGTGACGATGGAGTTATCCACATACTCCCGCGTCGCCAGCACCACGCTCGGGTCGATCTTCAGCTCCACCGAAGCCGCATTGCTGACGATCAGCACGATGCGCACGGTCTGGGTGCGGCCGCTGCCTTCGGCCAGTTGCGGCTTATAGGACGGCGCGCAGTTGGCGTAGGCGATCAGCGCGCCGGCTTCGTCGTACAGGCCCATCTCGCGGATCCACCAACCACCCACGTCCTCGGGGATGACCTGTTCGGCGATGATCTGCGCGCTGTTCGCCGGGTCGACGCTCAGGCGGTTCAGCGGTGCGCGGCGGACTTCGTTGACCAGCCGGGTGCGGCTGGCATCCGGGGCCGGCACATCGCCGCCGCCGTCGCCCACGGCGAGCTGGGTGATTTTCAGGGTGGTGCCCAGCGCGGTGGCATTCGCCAGCTTGCCGGCACCGATCGTGGTGAGAAGTGCGTAGTAGGTTACTGCCATGGGTAGACACTCAAGCTATCGATGGTGTGTTCCCGGCCCGGCAAGCCGTGGCTGCCGATCGCTTCGATCACGTCCGGGAGGTAGGGGTAGACGGTGACGATGTCGCCGTCGTATTGCCCGGAGCCGACGGTTATCCGCCCCTGGGATTCCAGGCTGATATCCAGCCCGATGAGGTGCCGCGTGAGCGGCTTGGCGTCTTCGATCAGACGCTCCACCTCCTGGTACATCTCTTCGCTAATGCCGCTGTCGAGCACGCCGATGCGCAGGCGAAAGGTGCCCGGTTCGCCCATGGGCGAGCCCTGCCACCACTCGGTGATTTCGATCAGGTAACCCAGCGGCTCGATGACCCGCCGCAGCGCGGCGATGGTTCCCTTGTGCTGGTGGATGCGGAAGGCCGCAGCCACTGCCTTGCGCTTCACGGCCTCGTTCCACGCCGGGTCCCAGCGGTCCACCGACCAGGCCCAGGCCAGATACGGCAGCAGCGCCACCGGGCAGCGTTGCGGGTCCATCAGCTCGCGCAGTGGCACCGGCAGGTCGGCAGCCTGTACATCGGCCAGCACGCGCTCCAGCGACGTCGAGTTGATCGGCAGCAGGCGGCTACTCATCGGAGCCACCCACGCGGATCTGGTAGCCGCTGCAGTACGCCGCCTGGGTCGAGTCGAGCACCACGTCGGCAGCCGGCTTGGCCAGCTCGACGCGCTGCACGCCTTCCACATGCAACGCGGCGAACAGCGCGCTGCGGCGAATATCACGGCCGATGCGGCGCTGGGTGGCGATGTAGCTCTGCAGCGAAGCCTCGGCAGCCTGCTGGATCAGCTCGGCCTCGGGGCCCGGATAGATGTAGAGCACCGCGTCGACCTGATAGGGCACGATGGCGGCGGACTGCACGGTGAGGCGGTCGCCGACCGGGCGCACGTCTTCGTCGTTCAGCGCCTTGCGCACGGCATCCAGCAGGTCGGCCGACGCCGCACCATTGCCCTCGGAAGACAGCACGCTGACCAGCGCCTCGCACGGCTGCGGGCTGATCGCCGAAACATCGGCGATACGCCCGTCGGCGCCGAGGGCGAAGGCCACGTAGGCGTTGCGCGGGCCGGCCACCGAGAGCTGGTCGAAGGCCAGCTGGGTGCGGTTGCGCAGCGAGTCGTCGCCCTCCAGAACCGCTGGGGTTGGCGGCGAGGTCGTGGCATCCGCCTCCTGGATCACCAGGCGCTTGACGTTGTAGCCGGCGGCCAACTGATCCAGGTCGCCCTGGGTCGCGTAGCCGAGCATCACGGCGCGGGCGGCATCGTTGATCCGTGCGCGCAGCAGCAGCTCGCGGTAGGCAGCTAGTTCGAGCAGCTTGACCACCGGATCGGACTCCACCGCCGCCGTCCAGCCTTCGCCCATGGCGCTGCGAAAGTCCGCCAGCAGCTCTTCATAGAGCGCCTCGTAGTCGAGGCTCTCGACCACCTGCGGAGCCGGCAATTGGGACAGGTCGATCAGGCTCATGCCGCCACCTCCAGTCCGATCTCGTCGCCCAGGTAGACGCCGCGCAGGCGCAGCGAAACGCTGCCGGCGACCACCGCCACCACCTGCACCGAACTCAGGCGCAGGCGCGGCTCCCAGCGGCCGATGGCGCGGGCCACTTCAGCCTGCACCGCGCCCTTCCAGCCTTCGGTCACCGGCAGGTCGACCATGCGCCGCAGGCGGCTGCCGTACTCGGGGCGCATGCGCCGGCTGCCCAGCGGTGTGGTGAGGATGTCCTCGATGGATTGCTTCAGGTGCGCCAGCGCGCTCAGCGGCTGGCCGTTGCGTCGATCCATGCCGATCATGGCCGCGCCCTCCGTCGCTCAGGGCGCGCACGGGAAAAGTTGCCCATGGCTGGTCTCCAGAAATGCAGAGGCCCGCACGAAGCGGGCCTGGGTTGGAAGTCGAAGCGACTTCAGTGTGTGTGGTGGTTGCTGTTGCCGGCGATATCCATGATCGAGCCGGTACTGCTGATGTTGCCGTTCACCGTCAGTGCGCCCTTGATGCTCACCGGACCGGTCAGTTGGATGCTGGCAGCGGTGACATTCACCGCTCCGGGGTCGATCACTACCTGGGTGCCGCCGACTTTCACCGTGGCGGTACCGGCGGGCAGTTGCAGGTCGTAGCGATGCGCCTGCCAGTCGTAGCTGAGCACGGCGCCATCGGGGAAATGCCAGCTCTCCACCTCGCCGCGATTGTTCGGCGCCGCTGAGGCAGCGCCGAACAGGCCCGGAACGAAAGTGCCCATGGCCGCCATGCCGGACGGGCTGAGCAACACGCCCTGCTCGCCCAGGCTCGGCGCGCGCCAGTGCCGCGCGGCGCCAGCAGCTTGTGCGTGCCAGCGCACCCAGGCGCTGGTCCACTCGCCGGAGCGCACACGCACCCGCGCCGCCGCCAGATCCACGGCCACCACTTCGCAGGGCATCACCAGGGCAGCGAGCATGCGGTCGTGTTCGGCGCTCACGTAGTCCTGGTTCATTGCAGGCCTCCGGGATCGAAGTAATCGTCCTCGTGGCCGGGCCCGGTCTGCGGGTCGAATCCGAGCACGAGGCTGCCCGGCGGCTGGTCTTCCCAGGGCCACTCGGTCTCGCCCAGCAGCACCGGCTGCTGCCACTCCACCAGCCACACGCGGCAGGCCGCGAGCTGCGGGTTGTCGAGCTCCGGTTGCGCCTGGATGAAGCTCACCGGCTCCAGTTCCAGCCCCCAGTTCTGTGCACGCAGCAGGACCGCCAGCGCCGCGACATTACGCAGCGCCAGCTCCTCCGCTTCGGCATCATCGCGCGCCACCAGCAAGCGTGCCTGCAGCCGGCAAATCAGTGCTGTCTGGCCATTGCCGGGATCGTGCCCCGGCAGCACTCCGGCGTACTCCAGCGCCAGCGCGGGGAGCAGCGTCGGCGCCTGCTTCAGCGGGCCGCGCAGGAATGTGCCGACCTCGGTCAGTCGCTCAGTCAGCGTCTGCTCGACTGCATCGAGCAGCAGCGCCAGGGTCAAAGGTTGTTCGGACATGTCGTCTCCTCGCAGCTTCACTCTTGCCCACGCTCGCTTGGCGGCAGTTCGCAGACACCCAGGCGCTTTGCCGCCCAGCGTTCATAGAGGCCGACCGCGATCTCCGCGCCGGCCGCCGCGGTCAGGCTGCCGATGGCGGCGGCGAGGGTCAGCGAGGCGCCGCAGGACATGGCGAGGAACATCACCGCCATGCCGCAGATGATGGAAGCGCCGGAACGCAACGCCAGCCGCCGCAGCAATCGCCAGCCGCCCAGGCCCGCCTTGTCGGCGCGCCACATTTCACCGCTGATGCCGCCCGCGACGGCGAGCAGGATCAGCCCCCACAAAGGCACGTCGGCCAGGGTCTGAGGTTCGTTGCCCATTGGCTCACCTTGCATAAAGACGCCCGCGAACGGGCGAAACCGGCGGCTATCAGCCAACCGGGGATGACTGCCGGCGTGCTCGCCGGCCACCCGCCGCAACGACGGATCAGAAAAACGCGGGCATGAAAAAGCCCGGCTCAGTGGCCGGGCTTTTCGGTATTTCGCGTTGTGCTCCCTGGGGACGCACCTTTACAAGAATGACTACTTTTTACCCCCCGATTCCCTCCGGAACAAGGCTTCCACCTCCATGCACTGCAATAGGAGGGCAACGTATCGGCAACAAGCTTCCATATACCGGGCTCGATTTGTCTGACGCCAACTGAAAGTTGAACGAAAACATCCCGAACCTCGGATCACGGGCGCAGCTCGCCCTTGAATGATAAATGTAGCGAAGGCGCAAAGGCCTGCTGCATCAAACCGGTCAACCGGCCGTTAACTGAAGCGCGCGAAATAGTCACCACCCCCGACCCGATTGCCCAACAGATAACTCATCTGGCCCACATCGAATCCTGGTGACGTACCGACCTGTCCTTTGCGGACGACCACGAAACCGTCATTGACGATGACCTCATCAATCAACTCAGGATGGCTGACGCTGGCAAGGAGGATCTCGATCACCAAGTTGGCCAACGACTCCTTGCCGGCGAAAGGCTTCTTCAGGTCTGCGACCTCAATCGACTGGTGGGCCCACGCCCAGTCCTCGATCACATAGCTGCCGCCGGCCTTGAGTCGAGGGAACAGGGTGTTGAAAGAGATTCGCGACTCCTGGAGGTAGTGCGAAGCATCGTCTACCACCAGGTCCAGCGGTTCGCCGGCAAACTCGGATTCGCAGATGGCGATCAGACGAGCACTGTCGGCCTGATTCACACCGTAGAAAGCCCTCACTTGCCCGGCGGCATGCTCGGCAATGTATCGATCCAACTGCGCGGCCGGCTTCTCCATGAAGTCTATGGCGACCAGTCGGTCCGGCTGGAAGAATTCGTTGAGAAATACCGTGCTGCCGCCACGAAAGATGCCAAGTTCAAAAATGTTGCGGTGCGACATGCCGGTCAGGTGTTCGACGTACTTGTCGATATAACGGCGAGGTTTTCCGAGAATGAAGCCATCCGCCTCTTTCAACGAGAACAGATCGGACAGTTGCCGGATAGTCTGGAAGATGTGGGTTCGAATGGAGAAACGGTGATCATCCCATACAAGCATGGAGAGTCCTTTCCGACACTTCTTATCGTTGATTATGAGCAGCCACTGTCGGCCGCCATCGGAGGCTAGCGGGCCCTACTGTATCGGCAACGAGACAAAAGGTCAGCAGCAGAAGAACACCAGGCAGTATTGAACACTCTGGTAGCAGTGGATACGTTTGGGCTGGTGGAGACTGTATGCGCGGACGCGAAGCACAAAGCGAGATGCCTCGAATCAACCACCAGCCAGAGACTTTCCCATCAGCAGGGTGGTGAACCCGCTCTGCCATTCTTCATCGGGATAGCGGTCCAGTTCATGGTAACCGTGTCGCCGATAGAACGAACATGCCTGCCGATTGAATGTGTCGGTTTCGAGGCGGACTTCCGCATGACCTGCCCCAGCAATGATGCCTTCCGCATGCCGCAGCAGTGCCGCACCGATTCCCTGGCGTTGGTGACGGGGAGAAACATGCAGGGCATCGATGAAGTCGTCGCGCCAGTCGAGCAGGCCGGCCACCTCGCCGCCAAGGCAGGCGACTTCGAAATGTGCCAGGCGCGCACGCACATAAGCAGCGGTGTGCGCAGAAGACTCGAAGCGCGCGATGGCTTCGGCGCTCAACTCAGGCTTCCAGGTGGTTTCGTAGGTTTCGCGGAGGATGCGCAGGATGGCATCGGTATCGGCGGGTTCGGCGCGGCGAATCAGGATAGGTGTTGTCATGGACCGCGAGCATAGCTCAAGGGGACCCGCGAAAGCGCAAAACCCGGCGCAGGGCCGGGCTTTGGATGAAGAAGGGAAAAGATCAGGCGACGCGGCGCATCAGCCGTGACTGAATGCTCTGGTGCGCCACGTGCAGGCGCAGGTAGAAGGTATTGCGGCTGCAGCGGCAGTGCCGGTACTTCTGCGTGGCCTCGCTGTCGCGGTTGAGGTAGTGCTCGGTGACCACGTCCTTCTGCTCGTCCGGCAGGTGGTTGATGATCAGGTCCAGCTCCGCGACACGGTCGAGGATCACCTTGCTGCCCCGCGTGCCGCGAATCATCTCGCCCTTGTTGGCCATCATCATCGCCAGCAGGTTGCCGCCGGCATAACCGCCGCCGGCGCTGCCCGGGTTGTGCATCTCTTCGGCCCAGAGTTTGAGCATTTCATCGATGGGTTTGATCACGGCGTTTCTCCCGCGCGGCTCAGTGCCGCCGCTCCAGTTCATCCATTGCCTGGCAGTCGATGCAGCGGGTGCAGCCCGGCGCGGCCAGGCGGCGCGCCGGGGGGATGTCGTCGCCGCAATCCTCGCAATACTCGGCGGAGCTGATCGCCACCGGGGAGCGGCGGCTGTGCAGCATGTCTTCGATGCGCTCCAGCATCAGGTCGTTGGCGTAGTCGGCGATATCAGCCACGGCGCACCTCCGCATCGGCGAGGGATTCGGGCTGCATCGTGCAGTTCGGGTGTTGGTTCATGAAGGTCCTCCTGGCGACATGCCCTCCGTGGTCGCCGAGCTTCGGCCGCCTGGGGTGGTCAGTCGCGATCTATTCGTCGCGGATGCCGACTCGTCGGGCGGCATCCCTTGCCGGTACGCGGGCGGCGCCTCCCTGGCCCACCCGCATCCTCCAGCCTGCCCCGCTCGTTACGGTCTGCAGGCAACCCGCGGCATCCTTGCCGCGGTGAGGGGGAAGCCACTGCCTCCCTTCAGCCGAACCGGGGTTTGTCTGTCCGGTGGGCTGCTGGCTTTTATGATTACAACCATAGCTATATTTAGTCAACACCAAAGCTATTTACACGCTACAACCCAGGAGGTAGAGTGCCGCCATGGACAAGACTCTCTCATCGACGCTGGCCGACCGCCTGAAACAGGCGATGGCCTCGCGCAACCTCAAGCAGGAAACCCTGGCCGAAGCCGCCGGGGTTTCACAGAACACCATCCACAAGCTGACCTCGGGCAAGGCGCAGAGCACGCGCAAGCTGATCGAGATCGCCAGCGCGCTGGGGGTCTCGCCGACCTGGCTGGCCACCGGCGAAGGCACGCCGACGCCGGGTGCCAGCGCACCTGCGCCGCGCCCGGCCGATGGCAGCCCGTTGCGACTGGAACCGCTGCACCCATGGGATAGCGACACACCGCTGGACGAGGACGAAGTGGAACTACGCCTGTACAAGGAAGTGGAACTGGCGGCCGGCGCCGGCCGTACCGCAGTGCGCGAGATAGAGGGGCGCAAGCTGCGTTTCTCGTACGCCACGCTGCGCGCCGCGGGGGTCGACCCGGCAGCAGCGATCTGCGCCCAGCTCACCGGCAACAGCATGGAGCCGCTTATCATGGATGGCTCCACCATCGGCATCGACACGGCCACCACGCACATCACTGACGGCGAGATCTACGCTCTGGAACACGAGGGCATGCTGCGGGTGAAGTTCGTCTACCGCCTGCCCGGCGGCGGCATCCGCCTGCGCAGCTTCAACCGCGACGAATACCCCGACGAGGAGTACCCGGCGGATCAGTTCGACAGTGGGCAGATCCGCATGATCGGCTGGGTGTTCTGGTGGTCCACCGTGCGTCATCGCCGCGCGCCTACCCTGGTGCGCTGAAGCATTCAAGAACAAAGACGCCCCGCTTCGGCGGGTTTTTTTCTTGCGCGTCGATTGAAGAGAAATACAACCTTTGCTATATTTCTCCTGTCGCCACCACCATCGGAACAGGAGAGTCCCATGCAGCCGACCGCAGAAGTCCGCCACGCCCCACGCCCGGAAACCGTGAGCCTGGTCTACCAGATCTTCGGGGATGTCCTGGTGCCGCTGGAGCAGGTGCGCGAGCGCTGGTTCCGCAACCTGAACCGGGAAAATTTCAGCAAGGCGTTGTCCTGCGGGCGCATCGCCTTGCCGGTGACCACGCTGGACGACAGCCACAAGGCGATGCAGTACGTCGCGGTGGATCATCTGGCGGCGTATGTGGAGGAACGCTCGCAGCAGGCGGACGCGGCGCTGGCCCGGCGCAAGGCGAGCTTGCAGGTGGTGGAGGCGCGGCAGGCGGGTTGAGGTCTGGATTGTAGGAGCGAGCTTGCTCGCGAACCCGCCCAGCGATGGAGTAGTCGGCAGACTCTGTTCGCGAGCAAGAACTAGGCGTCCCCCTCGATCCTACGAAGAGCCGCAATTCCTGATACTCCTGCGCTGGATTTCCCCTCACCCCGGCCCTCTCCCGGAGGGAGAGGGGGCAGATTGGAGTCAGCGCAAAGCACGACGCCAACCGAAGGCGTCCAGCCAAGGCAAACCATTCAGGACACAATAAAAAGCCCAGCCGAAGCGGGGCTTTTCAATCGAGCGACAAACTCAATCGCGGCCATGCACCTTGGCGGTGTGCTCGGCCAACGCCACGGCGCGGAACATCGCGCGGCGCTTGTTGATGGTTTCTTCCCACTCCGCTGCAGGTACCGAATCGGCGACGATGCCGCCGCCGGCCTGGACATGGAGTTCGCCGTTCTTGATCACCGCGGTGCGGATGGCGATGGCGGTGTCCATGTTGCCGTTCCACGCGAGGTAACCCACCGCGCCGCCGTAGACGCCGCGCTTGACCGGCTCCAGTTCGTCGATGATTTCCATCGCGCGGATCTTCGGCGCGCCGGACAATGTGCCGGCCGGCAGGATGGCGCGCAGGGCGTCCATCGCGCTGAGCTTCTCGTTCAGCTGGCCGTTCACGTTGGAGACGATGTGCATCACGTTGGAGTAGCGCTCGATCACCATCTGCTCGGTAACCTTCACGCTGCCGGTCTGCGACACGCGACCGACGTCATTGCGGCCCAGGTCGATGAGCATCAGGTGCTCGGCGATTTCCTTGGCGTCGGAGAGCAGGTCTTCTTCCAGCGCGCGGTCGGCGTCCTCGGTCGCACCACGCGGGCGGGTGCCGGCGATGGGGCGTACGGTGACTTCGCCGTCCTCAACGCGCACCAGCACTTCCGGCGAACTGCCGACGACGTGGAAGTCGCCGAAGTTGAAGAAGTACATGTAGGGCGTCGGGTTGAAGCAACGCAGCGCGCGGTACAGGTCGATGGGCGCGGCGCTGAAGTCGATGGACATGCGCTGCGACGGTACGACCTGCATGCAGTCGCCCGCCAGGATGTATTCCTTGATGGTGCCGACAGCGCGCTCATAGTCCTCGCGGGTGAAGCTGGCGCGGAACTGCGGTTCCGGGGCATTCACGGTGCTGAAGTCCAGGCCGCGGCGCGGGGTAATCGGCTGGCGCAGGCGCTCCAGCAGTTCTTCCAACTGGGCCAGGCCGTTGTCGTAGGCGTCGGCCTGAGCCGGGTCGGCAAGAACGATCGCGTGCATCTTGCCGGCGAGGTTGTCGAACACGACCACCGCGTCGGAGACCATCAGCAGGATGTCGGGGTTGTTCAGCGGATCGGGGTTCGGGCACTGCGCCAGACGCTGCTCGACGTAGCGCACGCAGTCATAGCCGAAGTAGCCGACCAGTCCACCGTTGAAGCGCGGCAGACCGGCGATGGTCGGCACGCGGTAGCGCTCCTTGAATTCCTCGACGAAGGCCAGCGGGTCGGCGCATTCGAAGCTCTCGGTCTCGATGCCGTCGACCTTGATGCTCGCCTGGTGGCCGTACACACGCAGTACGGTGCGGCTGGGCAGGCCGATGATGGAGTAGCGGCCCCACTTCTCGCCGCCCTGCACGGATTCGAGCAGGTAGGTGTTGGGGCCGTCGGCCAGCTTCAGGTAGATCGACAGCGGGGTGTCGAAGTCGGCAAGGGTTTCGCAGGTCAGCGGAATGCGGTTGTAGCCTTCGGCGGCCAGGCGCTGGAATTCTTCGCGGGTCATGATCAGCCTCGTGGAATGAGGAGGTAACGGACTTGGTTGCACACACGCGCCGGGCGGACCGGCCAAAGGAAGTCAGGCGCGCCAGCGCCAGCGGGCCAGGGCCTTGATGACTTTCATCCAGAGTGTGTGGGGAGCCGTTTCCACGGTGCTGTCTCGCTGAGCGGGAGTTGAGGCGGAGTCGGGCAACACTATCGCTTTGCCCGAATCGAAGCAAGGCAGCAGATGGCTCAGGTCGTCGAGCACCAGTGTCGGGGTTTCCTCGGCGATGGGGCGGCCGTGGTTGTAGCCGTAGCTCAGGCCCACGCTGCGCACGCCGGCGGCCTTGGCGGCGAGGATATCGTTGCGCGAGTCGCCGACGAACAGGGCCTGTTCCGCCGACACGCCGGCCATTTTCATCACGAACAGCAGCGCGGCCGGGTCGGGCTTCTGCTGCGGCAGGGTGTCGCCGCCGATGATCCAGCGGAAGAACTTGCCCAGCTTCATCTCGTCCAGCAGCGGGCCGACGAAGCGCTCGGGCTTGTTGGTGATCAGCGCCAGCTCGACGTCGCGCTTCTTCAGCCATTTCAGGGTTTCGATCACACCGGGGTAGACCACGGTCAGCGCATGGCTGTCGGCGTAGGCGTCCATGAACAGTTCGAGGGCGCGCTCGGTGTCTTCCTCGCTGACCCCATCGTGCTCGATGTCATTGGCCAGGGCGCGCCGCACCAGTACCCGCGCGCCGTTGCCGACCCAGAGACGCACGGCGTCCAGGCCGGCCGGCTGGCGCCCGAGCGCCAGCAGCATCTTGTCCACCGCCGCAGCGAGGTCGGGGACCGAGTCCACCAGGGTGCCGTCCAGGTCGAACATCACCAGACGCGGCAGTCCGGCGAACGGCAGCTGTGCAGCACTCATCACTTGCGCGCCTGCGCCAGCTCAGCGTGCATGGCGCGGATGACCTCGGCGTAGTCAGGTGCGTTGAAGATGGCGGAACCGGCGACGAAGGTGTCGGCGCCCGCTTCGGCGATCTCGCGGATGTTCTTAACGTTCACCCCGCCGTCGATTTCCAGGCGGATGTCACGGCCGGAGGCGTCGATCAGCGCGCGCGCTTCGCGCAGCTTGTCGAGGGTGCCGGGGATGAACTTCTGCCCGCCGAAGCCAGGGTTGACGCTCATCAGCAGGACCATGTCTATCTTGTCCATCACGTACTTGAGCGCGTCCAGCGAGGTGGCCGGGTTGAACACCAGGCCGGCCTTGCAGCCGCCGTCCTTGATCAGTTGCAGGGAGCGGTCGATGTGCTGGGAAGCTTCGGGGTGGAAGGTGATGTAGGTGGCGCCGGCTTCGATGAAGTCGCCGATGATGCGGTCCACCGGGGAAACCATCAGGTGCACGTCGATGGGCGCGGTGACGCCGTACTTGCGCAGTGCCGTGCAGACCATCGGGCCGATGGTCAGGTTCGGCACGTAGTGATTGTCCATCACGTCGAAGTGGACAATGTCGGCACCGGCAGCGAGCACCTTGTCCACATCCTCACCCAGGCGGGCGAAGTCGGCGGAAAGGATCGACGGAGCGATGGCGTAGGGTTGCATGGCGCACCTCTGTGGGCGGAAATCACGGATGGCGCGCATTGTAGCCGCTCGGACGGCTCGAAGGGGATTGGACCGATAGTCGATACGGAAAGTGCAGGAGCGAGGCGAAAACGCGGGCAAAAAAATCGCGGAGCGATCCCGCCCCTGTGGGTGAGCACAGGGACGCAACCGTCCGCGAAACACTGTGAATCAGGAAGTCGGTGCGGTACGCAGTTTCTCGCTGCGGCCGCGCAGCCACTCAAGGGTGAGCAGGAGCACGACGGAGAAGCCGATCAGCAGGGTCGCCGCGGCGGCGATGGTCGGGCTGAGGTTCTCGCGGATGCCACTGAACATCTGGCGCGGCAGGGTGGCCTGCTCGGGGCCGGCGAGGAACAGGGTTACCACCACTTCATCGAAGGAGGTGGCGAAGGCGAACAGTGCGCCGGAGATCACCCCCGGAGCGATCAGCGGCAGGGTGACCTTGAAGAAGGTCAGCACCGGCGGCGCCCCCAGGCTGGCGGCGGCGCGCACCAGGTTGTAGTTGAAGCCCTGCAGGGTCGCCGACACGGTGATGATGACGAAGGGCACACCGAGCACCGCGTGGACGATGATCAGCGAGATGTAGCTGTTGCCCAGTCCCAGCGGCGCGAAGAACAGGTAGCTCGCCACACCGATGATCACCACCGGAACGACCATCGGCGAGATCACCAGGCTCATGACCAGCGCCTTGCCGCGGAACTCGCCGCGAGTCAGGCCGATCGACGCCAGGGTGCCGAAGACCATCGCCAGCACGGTGGCCGCAGGGGCGACGATGATGCTGTTGGTCAGCGCACGCATCCATTCGGCGGAGTTGAAGAAGTCGGCGTACCACCGCAGGGAGAAGCCCTGCAGCGGGTAGACCAGGAAGGTGCCGGAGTTGAACGACAGCGGCACGATGACCAGTACCGGCAGCACCAGGAACAGCAGGATCAGGCCGCAGAGGATGCGCAGGGTGTAGAACCACACGCGCTCGACCGGGGACATGTACGGGCTCAGCATCTTCTTGTTCTCCTCATCAGCCCAGGCGCAGGCGGCTCGCGCCCACCAGCCAGCCATAGATCACGTAGAGCACCAGGGTGGCGAACAGCAGCAGGCCGCCCAGGGCCGTGGCCATGCCCCAGTTGATGGTGGTGTTGGTGTAGAAGGCGACGAAGTAGCTGACCATCTGGTCGTTCGGGCTGCCCAGCAGAGCCGGGGTGATGTAGTAGCCGATCGACAGGATGAACACCAGCAGGCAACCGGCGCCGACACCGGCCACGGTCTGCGGGAAGTAGACCTTCCAGAAGCTGGCGAACGGGTGGCAGCCCAGCGAGATCGCGGCGCGCATGTAGCTGGGGGAGATGCCCTTCATCACGCTGTAGATCGGCAGGATCATGAACGGCAGCATGATGTGCACCATGGAGATGTACACGCCGGTGCGGTTGAACACCAGCTGCAGCGGCTGATCGATCAGGCCCATCTTCAGCAGCGCGCCGTTGATCAGGCCGCCCGACTGCAACAGCACGATCCACGCGGCGACGCGCACCAGGATCGAGGTCCAGAACGGCAGCAGCACCATGATCATCAGCAGGTTGGACTTGCGCGTCGGCAGGATTGCCAGCAGGTAGGCCAGCGGGTAGGCCAGCGCCAGGCAGATCAGGGTGATCACCGCGCCCATCCAGAAGGTGCGGGCGAAGATGTCCAGGTAGATCGACTGGTCCGGCGTGGCACGGGCGATTTCGCCCAGGTCGTCGATGCGGTGATCGAGCGCCGCCAGCAGGTAATAGGGGGTGACGGAGCTGGCGTTGCGGCGGATCGCCTGCCAGTAGGCCGGGTCGCCCCAGCGCTCGTCGAGTGCTTCCATCGCGTCCTTGTAAGACGCCGGCTGCTCCTTGAACGGCAGCGCGCGGGCGGTCTTGGACAGCAAGCTGCGGTAGCCGGCCAGTTCCATGTTCAGGCGCTTGGACAGGTCACCGATGGTCTGGTTCTTGCGCGCGGCGACCAGGTCGTCGCTCAGCGCCTTGTACACCGCGTCCGAAGGCAGCGACTTGCCGTCCCACTCGGAAATGGCGTTGACGGTCAGCGGCAGCGCACCGACGACCTCGGGGTTGTTCACGCTCTTGTAGAGCAGTGCCGCGATGGGCACGAGGAAGGTCAGCAGGAGAAAGACCAGCAGGGGCAGGACCAGCGCCTGCGACTTCAGGCGATTCATCCGCTCCGCACGCGCCAGGCGCTGCTTGAGGGTGGGGCCGGCGACCTCGTTCATCGACACAGCGGTGGCCATAGCGAACTCCGGTAAAACGGGCCGCCCGGGAGCGGCCAAGGTGTGGTGTCAGGAGGAGCCGCCGCGAGGGGGCGGCGGTTCCGGTCCGCCACGGTCCGGGCGACCGTGGCGGTAAGGGCTGGCTTACTTGGCGGCCCAGGCGTTGAAGCGCTGCTCCAGCTGCTCGCCGTAGTCAGCCCAGAAGGTCACGTCCATGCCCACCTGGCCCTGCATGTTTTCCGGGGTGGTCGGCATGTCTTTCAGCAGCTCCTTGCTCAGCAGCGGTACGGCGTTTTTGTTGACCGGGCCGTAGGCGATGTTCTCGGAGTAGGTCTTCTGCTGCTCGGGCTGAACCGAGAAGGCGATGAACTTCAGGCTCTCGTCGACCTTCTTGGCGCCCTTCGGGATGGCCCAGGCGTCGAAGTCGTAGATGCCGCCGTTCCAGACGATCTTCAGGTTGCTCTCTTTCTGTACCGCAGCGATGCGGCCGTTGTAGGCGGAGCTCATGACCACGTCACCGGAAGCGAGGTACTGCGGCGGCTGCGCGCCGGCTTCCCACCACTGGATGTTCGGCTTGATCTGATCGAGCTTCTTGAAGGCGCGGTCCTGGCCTTCCTTGGTGGCCAGCACCTTGTAGACGTCCTTGGGCGCGACGCCGTCGGCCATCAGGGCGAATTCCAGGGTGTACTTGGCGCCCTTGCGCAGGCCGCGCTTGCCCGGGAACTTGCTGGTGTCCCAGAAATCGGCCCAGCTGGTCGGTGCGGTCTTGAGCTTGTCGGCGTTGTAAGCCAACACGGTGGACCAGACGAAGAAGCCCACGCCGCAGTTGCTCACGGCGCCCGGTACATAGTCTTCGGCCTTGCCGAGGATCGCCGGGTCGATGGTTTCGAACAGGCCTTCGTCACAGCCGCGGGCCAGTTCCGGCGACTCCACTTCCACCAGGTCCCAGGAGACGCTGTTGGTGTCGACCATGGCCTTCACCTTGGCCATCTCGCCGTTGTACTCGCCGGCGACTATCTTGTTGCCAGTACTCTTTTCGTAGGGGCCGTAGAACGCCTTCACCTGCGCGTTCTTGTTGGCGCCGCCGAAGGACACCACGGTCAGGTCGGTAGCGGCCATGGACTGGGCCGCGAAGGCCACGCCCAGGGTCAGCGCTGCGAGTTTGAGCCCCGATGCTTTCAAGGACTTCGACATTATTGTTGTCTCCACAGTGTGCAGGTTTGTTTTTCTTGGATGCGTCCGGGAGTGGCCGGGCCGCGCTGTTACGCCGCGGACAGTGGGTCGAGCGCGCGGACGTGCTCGACTTCCCAGCCCAGCGGAACCACGTCGCCAACACTGAGCGCAGGATCGAGCTCGGCGATCGGCTGTTTGACGAAGAAATCGGTACGGCCGCAGACCTCCAGGCGAATGCGCACGTGGTCACCCAGGTAGATGAACTCGGCGACGCGGCCGGAGAAGCGGTTCGCGCAGTTTTCACTGTGGCCGTTCAGGCGCACACGCTCGGGGCGGATCGACAGGCTGACGGTGTCGCCGACGTTACCGACGTTGACTGCCAATGCCTCGACCTTCTCGCCACGCGCCAGACCCACGGTGCAGCGGTCGCCATCGCGGGCCTGAAGCTGGCCGGCGATGCGGTTGTTCTCGCCGATGAAGTTGGCGACGAAGGAGTTGCGCGGGTGTTCGTAGAGCTCCGCCGGCGGGGCGATCTGCTGGATCTCGCCCTGGTGGAACACGGCCACGCGGTCGGACATGGTCAGCGCCTCACCCTGGTCGTGGGTCACGTAGACCACGGTCACGCCCAGGCGCTGGTGGATGTGCTTGATCTCCATCTGCATGTGCTCGCGCAGCTGCTTGTCGAGCGCACCCAGGGGTTCGTCCATCAGCACCAGTTGCGGCTCGAAGACCAGCGCACGGGCCAGGGCCACGCGCTGTTGCTGACCACCGGACAGCTGGCCGGGATAGCGACCGGCGAAGGTGTCGAGCTGGACCATGGACAGCGCACGCTTCACGCGCTCGCTCACATCGGTCTTGCTCATGCCGCGCACAGAGAGCGGGAAGGCCAGGTTCTCGGCCACCGTCATATGCGGGAACAGCGCATAGTTCTGGAACACCATGCCGATGTCGCGCTTGTGCGGGGGGACGTTGTTGATGGCGCGGCCGGCGAGCTGGATTTCACCGGCGGTAGGAGTTTCGAAACCGGCCAGCATCATCAGGCTGGTGGTCTTGCCGGAACCGGAAGGCCCCAGCAGTGTCAGGAATTCGCCTTTGCGAATATCCAGATTGAGGTCCTTCACGATGAGGGATTCGCCGTCGTAGCTCTTCTGCACGCCACGGAAACTCACCAGCACATCGTTTGCCTGATTCTCGGCCATCACCGCACCTTTGTTTTTTTGTAAATGCCGTTGATCTCAAGACTAGAGAAGCAGAACCGGCGCGCAAATCGGGCGGTATGAGAGATTGCTATAAGGCTTAGAGAGGATGCTTTGTAGGGATCGCCCTACAAAAATTTGGGAATTTGCATGTCGGACCCGCAGCGCGTACGGCGGGTCCAGACTCCTGCCGTCAGCGCTTTGCCCAAGCCTGGAAACGCTGCTCCAGTGCATCCCCGTGCTCGGCCCAGAACGCCACGTTCATGCCCACGGCATTGGCGATGTTCTGCGGCGCGGTGGGCAGGTTGGCGGCGACGTCCGGCGCCAGCAGTTCAACGGCCTTGCGGTTGGTCGGGCCGTAGGAAATGTTTTCGGCGAAGGCCTTCTGCTGCTGCGGCTGGCCGGCGAAGTTGACGAACTGCTCGGCCAGTTCCTTCTTGAACACACCCGAGGGCAGCGCCCAGAAGTCGAAGTCGTAGATGCCGCCGGCCCAGACCATGCGGAAGCCCTTCTGCTCGGCCTGCGCGGCGGCGATCCGGCCGTTGTAGGCGGAACTCATCACCACGGTGCCGTTGGCGAGGTCGCGCACCGGGTCCTGGCCGGACTTCCACCAGTTGATGCTCGGTTTAAGTTCATCGAGCTTGCGGAAGGCACGGTCGACGCCGTCATTGGTGGCAAGCACCTTGTAGACGTCCTTGGGCGCGACACCGTCGGCCATCAGGGCGAACTCCAGGCTGTACTTGGCGCCCCAGCGCAGGCCGCGCTTGCCGGGGAATTTCTTCGTGTCCCAGAAATCCGCCCAGCTGCCGGGCGTGCCCTGCAGCTTGCTCTGGTTGTAGGCAAGCAGCGTAGTCCAAACGAAGATGCCGACGCCGCACGGCTGCACCGCGCCGGGAACGAAGTCGGCGGTGTTGCCCAGGGTCTTGGGGTCGAGCTTCATGAACAGCCCTTCCTCGCAGCCGCGTGCGAGCTCGGGGGCTTCGACTTCCACCACGTCCCAGGACACATGGCTGATCTCCACCATGCGCTTGAGCTTGGCCAGGTCGCCGTTGTAGGAACCGTGTACGACGGCGTTGCCGGTCACTTCCTTGAACGGTTTGTAGAAGGCTGCCTCCTGGGCTTCCTTGTTGGCGCCACCGAAGGAAATCACGGTGACGTAGTCCGCCAGCGCCGGCATCGCAGCGCTCCCCAGCAGGCCGAACAGCAGCCCTCCCCTTACCGCTCGCAACATCTTCTTCTCCTTGTTATCACGACGTACTGCATGAAGCCGGCAATCATTCCCTGCCTCACGCCCGCTAGATAGACGGTGTGTTACAGAAATCGGACACGTCGCACAGAGTGGAGGGAAAATTCAGCGAGCGGTCTGCCGTAGGTCAAGCCGGCGTCGCAGATGGTTCAGACGAGCTTGTGCTCCATTGCGTAGCGCACCAGATCGGCCACCGAGTTGGCGTTGAGTTTCTGCATCAACCGCGCCTTGTGGGTGCTGATGGTCTTGCTGCTGACCGCCAGTTGCTGGGCGATCTCGTTGACACCCTCGCCGTGCACAAGGCGCTCGAACACCGAGAACTCGCGTTCCGACAGCAACGCATGGGGCGGGCGCGAGTCGGTGAGGCCGACTTCGAAGACCATGCGGTCGGCGAGATCGGGGTCGATGTAGCGGCCGCCGCTGGCGACCTTGCGGATCGCCGTGAGCAGCAACGCAGGGTCGCTGTCCTTGGTGGCGTAGCCGGCGGCGCCGACCTTCAGCGCACGGGCGACCATCTGAACCTCGTCGTGCATCGACAGCATGAGGATCGCCGGCGGATTGTTCAGTGCGCGGATGCGTGGAATGGCTTCCAGCCCGTTGACGCCGGGCATGGAGATGTCCAGCAGGACCACTTCGCAGGGCGTCTGGCGCAGGGTTTCGAGCAACTGCTCGCCATTGGTCGCCTCGCCTACCACCTGCAGGTCCTTGGCCATGCCGATCAGTTGCTTGATGCCCTCGCGCACGATCGTATGGTCTTCCGCCACCAGCACTCGAATCACCGCCTTTCCTCCCGCTCCACGCTTGTCATTGTCGTTATGTTTGCCGTCCGGCTATGCGCTCCGGGAACGCAATGGCACGCGGATCAACAGCGTAGTGCCCTCGCCGGGCTGACTGTCGATCTGCAGGGTGCCGCCGAACATCAGCACCCGTTCGCGCATGCCCACCAGGCCAAAGGAAACGCCCTGGCGCGTGGCGTTCGGGTCAAAGCCCACACCGTCATCGGCGATACGCAGGCACAGCTCGCGCCCTTCGACGCTCAGTTGCAATTCCACAGTATGCGCCTGGGCATGGCGCATGACATTGGTCAGCGCCTCCTGGAGGATGCGGAACAACCCGATGGCCTTGGCGTCGGACAGCTCCGGCGGGTTCTCCGGCACCTGAACCAGGCAGGGAATCTGCGTGCGCGATTCGAAGCGGCGTGCCTGCCACTCCACCGCCGAGCCGATACCGGCATCGAGGATCGGCGGGCGCAGCGCGGTGGCGACGTCGCGCACCAGCTGAAACAGTTGGGCGATCAGGCGCTTCATGTTGTCCAGGCGCTCGCGAAGGCCAGTGTCCAGCTCGGCATAGGCCAGCTCGCACATGGAGGTTTCCAGCTTGAGCACGGTGAGCACCTGGCCCAGTTCATCGTGCACTTCGCGGGCGATGCGCGCCTTCTCCTCCTCCCGCACGCTCTCCAGATGCGCCGACAGCTCGCGCAGCTGTGCGCGGGAATCCTGCAGCTCCAGCTCGATCTGCTTGTGCTCGGTGATGTCCCAGACCACGCCATCCCAGGCCGGGCGACCGTCGTCCAGGGTGCGCACGGTGGCCTTGATGTCGACCCAGCGCGGCTCGTGGCTGCGGGTGAGGATGCGGCCTTGCCACAGCCAGTTGCGGTGGCCTTCCACCGCCTCCAACTGGCTGGCCAGATAGCTTTCGCGCTCGGACGGATGCACCAGGCCCATGATGCCCAGGCCGCTCTCGCGCAGGTAACCGGGCGAGTAGCCCAGGGAGGTTTCACTGCCGCCAGTGATGAAGCTGATGTAGGCGAAGTCGGAGTCATCGTCCGGCGCGTTGGGCTCCAGGCGGAACACCAGCCCCGGCACGTTGGCGGCGATGCCCTGCAGGCGCGCCTCGCTTTCCTCCAGCGCGGCGCGGGCGCGACGGCGTTCGGTGACGTCGTTGAGGAACACCAGCAGATATTCCGAATCGCCGAAACGCAGGAAGCTCAGCGAAACGTCCGCCGGCAGCCACTGGCCGTCGGCCCGTAAGCAGCGGGTCTCGAAACTCAGCGGCGCTTCGTCGGCATTGCGTGCGCGGCGCCAAAGGTTGAGCCAGCGATCCATGTTCAGCGTCGGCTCGAAGTCGGACAGCGGCCGGTCCACCACTGCGCCCGGCAAGTAGCCAAGCATCTCCTCGGCCGCGCGGTTGGCGTAGCGCACATGACTGTCCCAGTTGACCCAGAGGATGCCCACGGTGCTGCTGTCGATGGCGAACTGGGTCAAACGCAGCGCCTGCTCCGCCGACTGGCGCAGTTCAATATCGCGACGGGCGGCGAGCAATCGCGACTCCAGGGCGTGGTGCTGGCGCCGCAGCCAGATCAGCGCGGCAATCGCAAATAGAAGCAGCAGGCCGAGTAGAATGCAGAGGTTCTGCCAGAAGCCAGGGGACGAGCCCAGGCGCGGGTAGGTCGGTTGCAGCCAGCGCTCGTGAAGCTGATCGAGGTCTTTGGCCGGCACCGCGCGCAGGGCCGCATCGATGATCCCGGCCAGCTCCGGCAGTCCGCGCCGGGTCGCCACACGCAACAACTGCGGATAGCCGATGTCGGCCACCACCAGCAGACCGGTGAATTCGGTTTCGCGGGTCAGGCGCGCCAGTTGCGCCTCGTCGATCACCGCATAGTTGGCTTCTCGGCCGAGTACCTTGCGCAGCACTTCGCGGTCGCTGTCAACGACCTGCAGGGTCAGCCCCGAGTAGGTGCCGCGCAGGTAGTCCACCACCGGGCCGGGGCCGCGCACGGAGACGGACTCGCCTTCGCCGAGGGTATCCAGCTCCACCGAAGTGCCGCTACGGCGATCGCCCACAACGAGGCGAGGCACACGCAGGTAGGGATCGGAGAACAGCCAGTCGCGCAGCGTCGAAGGTGTCTGGCTGACGCCGGGCGCCAGGTCGATCTCGCCAGCGCGCACGGCTTTCTCCAGCGCGGCCTGATCAGGATAGGTGCGCCATTCCAGGCTGACGTGCAAGGCCTTGGCCAGCCACTCCAGCAGTTCGACGTTAGCCCCGGAGAGCTGCTGCAGGCGGCGATCCTGCTGCACATAAGGAGCTTCGAGCACGGCGCCGACGCGCAGCTGCGGGTGCTCGGCGAGCCACGCGAGTTGCGCCTGATCCAGGGTCAACGGCGGCGCCGCGGTTTCCGCCACAGCCAGCAATGGCAGGCAGCACAGCCAGGCCAGGCAGGCTTTCCAGAACAGACGTCTCATGCCGACAGCACCATGGATTTCACTCGGGTCAAAGCAAATGGCCGGCATACCTTACAGCAACCCCGGTTGAACCCGGCACGCCTGCGCCTGACAAAGCTAGTACAAGCCGCTAGGCTGGCCGATCTCGCGCCCGCCGCTTGCTGCCCCGCCAGACAGGGATATCTTCGATGCCGCATTTGCCTCGCCCGACGTTTCTCGCCCTCAGCCTGTACCTCGGCCTTGCGCCGCTGGGCGCCAGTTGGGCCGAAGACGCCAAGCCCGCTGCCGAAAAGCCGGCCGCTGCGCCGGTAGTGCGCCCCGCCGTGAGCGAGCGCAGCCAGGACGAAGCCAGCGGCCTGGTACGCCAGTTGCCCGAAAGCGAACGCCAGGAACTCAAGGCCGGCGACGAAACCTTCCTGGCCCTCTGGTTGCCGGCCAATGCTGCCGATGCCTCGGGCGCAGTGATCCTGATTCCCGGAGATGGCGAAAGCGCCGACTGGCCGGTGGCGATCGGCCCGCTGCGGCGCAAATTGCCCGATGCCGGTTGGCAAACCCTGGCCGTCACCCTGCCCGATCCGCAAAGCACCGCGCCGATCCCACGGCCGAAGGAATCGCCGGACAAAGCCAGCGCCGACACCGATGCCACGGCCACCGACAGCACCAGCAAACCCGAAGTGAAGGGCAGCGAAGGCAGCGCGACACCGACCCCGGAAAGCACCGGCGAAGCCGGCAGCGCCGAGCCGGCCCAGGCCAGCGCCGAAGCCCCGCCGCCGCCCACCGACCCGGTGGAGCTGCGCAAGGCCCACGCAGAGCGGGTACTGGCGCGTATCCAAGCCGCCGTCGAACTGGCACAGCAGCACAACCCGAAAACCATTGTCCTGCTCGGCCACGGCACCGGCGCCTACTGGGCGACCCGCTACCTGGGCGAACGCACGCCCGCCGAAATCAAGAACCTGCTGCTGGTGGCGCCGGAGATGCCGCGCGACTTCAAGCCGTCGCTGGACGAGACCGTGCCGCTGCTGAACCTCGCCACCGGCGACTTCTATTACAAGGACAAGGCGACTGACGTGACGGCCGCCAAGCTGCGCCTGCAGGCAAGCAAGCGGCAGAAGGCGCCGAACTACGTGCAGATCGGCATGAACGCCCTGCCTGCCGACCTGGGTACCGAGCAGGAACAGCTCTACCGGCGCATCCGCGGCTGGCTGTCGATGCACCTTGAACCGATCGAGCAGCCCTGAGGGCCGCCCGACTCAGCGAAAACCGCGACGCTGTCGCACCAGCAGGTAGGCGTCCTGGATCTCGCGAGTCCGGTTGGTCGCCGCAGCGATCCGCTCGGGGCTTGCGCCCATGCCTTCGAGCTTGTCCGGGTGGTTCTGACTGATCAGCTTGCGGTAGGCACGCTTGATCTCCTCCGGCGCGCTCTCCAGCGTCACGCCCAACAATCGCAGCGCTGCGGTGTAGGACTCGCGCGGCGTGGCCGGAGGCTTCGGCGGCTCGGCGCCCGCCGACAGCGCCAGCACCCTGGAACGGGAAAGCCCCAGCGAGTCCCCCCACTGCAGCAGCAGGTTCTTCTGCGCAGCGTTCGGCGCTCCACCTGCCCAGGCCATGCGCCAGCAGGCCTGGATCAACCCCTCGGCCGTGGCCTCCTGGCCGTGACGCTGGCGCAGACCGGTGTCCAGCAACTCGCCGCCGAGCTTGCCGCGACCAAAGGCATCGATGGCTTGGCGACGAGCCTTGTCATCCAGTTGCAGACGCTGCATTTCAGCCCGCGCCTGCTGGATATGCGCATCGATCACACGCCCGCGGCTCTTGGCCAGCCGGCCAAGCAGCAGGAAGAGCAACTCCTGGTCGCCAACCCGCGGCCCACCGCGCAACTGATCGAACAGCCCCGTCCAGGTGCGTTGCTTCAGGCGCCGGTCGAGGACCTGGCCCAGCAAAGCGCCGAGCATGGCGCCCGGAATGCTCGCCAATGCCCAGCCGGCGATGACGCCTACCAAGGTGCCCGGCCAGAACACCTCAGCCCTCCGCCAACTGGCGTTCGACTTCCGCCAGGCGCTCATGGGTGCCGACGTCGATCCAACGCCCGTGATGATGGACGCCGCTCACACGGTTGGCTTCCATGGCTTGGCGCAGCAGCGGCGCCAGCTTGAAGGCGCCGGGCTCGGAGCCCTCGAACAGTTCGGGACGGAGGATGGCGATGCCGCTGTAGGTCAGGCTCGGCTGGCCTTCGCGGTAATCGCTGACGCGGCCTCCGCTCAGGCAGAAGTCGCCACGCGTGTGGTGACCGGGGTTGTCCACCAGCACCAGGTGCACCAGATCGTCCTCGGCCAGCGCGCCTTGCAGGCTGGCGTAATCGAAGTCGGTCCAGATGTCGCCGTTAGCGATGACGAAGGCATCGTCCCCCAGCAGCGGCAGCGCCTTGAAGATGCCGCCGCCGGTTTCCAGCGGTTCGCCCTCAGGCGAGTAGCGGATGTTCACGCCGAATGCTGAACCGTCACCCAGGTGATCCTCGATCTGCTGGCCGAGCCAGGCGTGATTGATCACCAATTGATCGAATCCAGCCCGGCGCAGCGCCTGCAGCTGGTACTCGATCAGCGGCACGCCGCCGGCACGCACCAGCGGCTTGGGCGTGTGCAGGGTCAGCGGACGCAGGCGTTCGCCCTTGCCCGCGGCGAGGATCATGGCCTTCATGCGGGATGCGTCTCGTCTTTGGGCAGATCGGCCAGCAGGGCAGCGAGATCGGCCAGCTCCGGCCGGCGCGCGATGACGCTCTCCAGATAGCGGAAGAACCGCGGCACGTCGCCCAGGTAGCGCGGCTTGCCGTCACGGTGGCAGATGCGGGCGAAGATGCCGATCACCTTCAGGTGGCGCTGGGCACCCATCAGGTCGCTGGCGCGCAAGAAGCTCTCGAAGCTGTCCGGCAGCGGGATGCCGGCGGCCTGGGCCTTGCGCCAGTAGCGCGACAGCCCGTCATGCACGCGCGGCTCGGGCCAACTAAGGAAGGCATCCTTATATAGGCAGGTCACGTCGTAGGTCACCGGACCATGGACCGCGTCCTGGAAATCCAGGATGCCGGGGTTGGGCTCGCTGAGCATCAGGTTGCGCGGCATGTAGTCGCGGTGCACGAACACGCGCGGCTGCTCCAGGGCACTCTGCACCAGCAGGTCGCAGGTGCGCTCCCAGCGGGCTAGCTGCTCGTCCTCCAGGGTAACGCCGAGGTGGCGCTGCAGGTACCACTCGGGGAACAGCTGCAGCTCGCGGCGCAGCAGGGCCTCATCGTAGGCCGGCAGACGCTCGGCGACATTGACCTGCTGGAAGGCCACCAGGGCGTCGAGGGCGTCCTCGAACAGCTCCTCGGCGTTCTGCGCAGTCAGCACATCCAGGTAAGTCTGGCGGCCCAGGTCATCAAGCAGCAGGAAGCCCTGCTCGACTTCTTCGGCCAGAATCTTCGGGACGTGAACACCGGCCTCGGCCAGCAGACCGGCGACCTTGATAAAGGGCCGGACGTTCTCCTGGGGCGGCGGTGCGTCCATCACGATCAGGCTGCGACCCTCGCCCTGCCAGCGGAAGTACCGGCGGAAACTGGCGTCGCTGCTGGCCGCGGTGAGGCTCCCCTCGGGCACCGGCCCCCAGCCCTGCGCGTTGAACACTGCGGACAAACTCAAGTCCAACCAGCCGATCATCTGCTGGTAACGGGCATCCTGTGACATTTCTATGGGTTCTCCACGGCGCTAGCCGTTGCGCGGGTCATGCTTTATTATCCAGCATCTTTTTGAGCCCATCGAGAGGCGTGCGGTCCGCTTTGGGCCGATGGCTCGCAGGAAGCCCGGATTAACAAGATGGCAGTGAATTTCCCCGTGTTCCGTAGAAAATTCCCCTTACTGGTGACCGGTGGCCTGCTGGCTATGCAGCCGCTCGCCTCTGTGACCGCGGCACCCGGCGAGCAGTTCGCCTGCCAGCCCTCCGCGTCCGGCGCCTGGGACTGTTCCTCGCAGAACAGCGCCAGCAGCGTACCGCGCCCACAGCACGGCGCGAGCTCGGTAAGCGCCGGCGGCACCGCCGCCGCCAGCAGCTCGAAGTCCTCGGGCAGCTCGAGCAGCGCCGGCGAAGAGCCGAAACAACTGGTCACCGAGTCCGGCGGCCGCGGTCTGAAATCGCGAAGCAGCGACTACAGCCACCTCGACTGGATCCCACGCGACAAGCTCACCGCCGCCCAGCAGGCGGAAATGGGCCCGTATTGCGGCGGCGAGTATGTCGAACCGATCCGTCCAGGCATGAACGACAAGACGCCGAACGACGAGGCCCCGACCTACGTTTCGGCGAAAGTGTCGCGCTACGAGCAGGAAAAGCAGATCGCCACCCTCGCGGGTAACGTGGTCCTGCGCCAGGGCAGCATGCAAGTGGAGGCCGACGAGGCCAACCTGCACCAGGCCGAGAACCGCGGCGAGCTGGTCGGTAACGTCAAGCTGCGCGACAACGGCGCCCTGATCGTCGGCGACCACGCCGAACTGCAACTGGACAACGGCGCGGCGAAGATCGACAACGCCGAGTACGTCATGCACCAGGCGCAGATCCGCGGCAGCGCGCTGTACGCCAAGCGCCAGGAAGACGCGATCATCCAGCTCAAGGACGGCACCTACACCCGCTGCGAACCCAGCAGCAACGCCTGGGTCCTCAAGGGCAACAACATCAAGCTGAACCCGGCCACCGGCTTCGGCACCGCGACCAACGCGACCCTGCGGGTGAAGGACATTCCAGTCTTCTACACCCCGTACATCTATTTCCCGATCGACAACCGTCGTCAGTCCGGCTTCCTGGCGCCGTCCTTCGCGAGCTCGACCGACACCGGCTTCACGCTGACCACGCCATACTACTTCAACCTGGCGCCCAACTACGACGCCACGTTGTACCCGCACTACATGGTCAAGCGCGGCCTGCTGATGGAAGGTGAGTTCCGCTACCTGACCCACAGCAGCGAGGGGCAGGTCACCGCTGCCTACCTGAACGACAAAAACGACGACCGCAAGGACTTCCCGCAGTACACTGACACCCGTTGGCTGTACGGCTGGAAAAACGTCAGCGGGCTCGACTCGCGTGTCCTGGCGCAGGTGGACTACACCCGCATCAGCGACCCGTACTACTTCCAGGACCTGGATACCTCGCTGGGTATCGGTTCGCCGACCTACGTCAACCAGCAGGGCATCCTGACCTATCGTGGCGACAGCTATACCGCCAAACTGAACGCACAGTCCTACCAGCTGGCGACCGTGACTGACGTCACCCCGTACGATCGCCTGCCGCAGCTCACACTGGATGGCAAGCTGCCATTCAACCCGGGCGGATTGAACTTCACCTACAGCACCGAGGCCGTGCGCTTCGATCGCGATCTGGATGACGGCTTCTACCGTCTCAACGAAAGCGATCCGACGCTCTATGCACGCCCAGATACCTACCTGCGTGGCCTGGCTCGCGCTACCGGCGATCGTTTCCACGCTGAACCGGGCATCAGCTTGCCGATGAATCGCAGCTGGGGCTTCCTGACGCCAACTGTCAAGGCCATGTACACCAAGTACGACCTCGACCTGGACAGCCAGGGCAAGGCCACTCTGCCGAGCTACATCAACTACGACAGCAGCCCGGATCGCTCGCTGGGCCTGGCCAAGCTGGACAGCGGCCTGTACTTCGACCGCGACACCACCTTCGCTGGCACCAAGTTCCGCCAGACCCTGGAACCGCGCGCGATGTACTTGTACGTGCCGTACAAGGACCAGGACAACCTGCCGACCTTCGATACCGGCGAATTCACCTTCAGCTATGACTCGCTGTGGCGTGAAAACCGCTTCACCGGACGCGACCGCATCGGCGATGCCAACCAGCTATCCCTCGGCGTGGGCTCTCGCTTCATCGAGGACGACGGCTTCGAGCGCGCCTACATCGCCGCCGGCCAGATCTACTACTTCAGCGACCGCCGCGTACAGCTGCCAGGCTTGACCGAAGACGACCTGCGCGCCAGCGGAGCGAAGAATCCGGACGCCGATACCTGGCGCTCGCCCTACGCGCTCACCGGCATCTACCGCTTCGACCATGACTGGTACGCCAGCTCCGACTTCAACTGGAACCCGAACACGCACCACACCGACAACGGCAACCTGATGTTCCACTATCAGCCCGAAGCCGATCCTCGCAAGGTGCTGAACGCCGGCTACCGCTACCGTGCGGACAGCAAGCGTTTCAACCCGAGCACGGGACAGTTCGAATACGGCAGCGACGAGTACAAGATCGAACAGCATGACCTCTCGTTCATCTGGCCGGTCCTGCCACAGTGGGCCGCCATCGGCCGCTGGCAGTTCGACTACAACCAGAGCCGTACGCTGGAAGCCTTCGGTGGCTTCGAGTACGACAGCTGCTGCTGGAAGCTGCGCCTGATCAATCGCTACTGGGTCGACTACGACGACGAGCAATTCGTGACCTCGACGTCCAAGGCCGACCGCGGTGTATTCCTTCAAATCATCTTGAAAGGCCTTGGCGGCGTGGTTGGCAACCAGGTGGAAGGCTTCCTCGACCAAGGTATCCAGGGTTATCGTCAACGTGAAGACAATGCTATGTAAGGCCCTGCGCCCGCTGATGCTGGGCGCGCTGTTGGCAAGTTCCGTCGTGCACGCCGAAGTGGTTCCGCTGGACCGTGTGGTCGCCATCGTCGACAACGACGTGGTGATGCAGAGCCAGCTGGACCAGCGCCTGCGCGAAGTCCGTGCAACCATTCAGAAGCGCGGTGCGCCGCTGCCCCCCGAGCACGTGCTGACCCAGCAGGTGCTCGAGCGTCTGATCATCGAGAACATCCAGCTGCAGATCGGCGACCGCTCCGGCGTTCGCATCACCGACGAAGAGCTGAACCAGGCCATGGGCACCATTGCCCAGCGCAACAACATGAGCCTGGATCAGTTCCGCGCCGCCCTCTCGCACGATGGTCTGTCCTACGACGAGGCTCGCGAGCAGGTGCGCCGCGAGATGATCATCAGCCGTGTGCGCCAGCGTCGTGTGGCCGAGCGCATCCAGGTCAGCGAGCAGGAAGTGCAGAACTTCCTGGCTTCCGACCTCGGCAAGATCCAGCTCTCCGAAGAGTACCGCCTGGCCAACATCCTGATCCCGGTACCCGACAGCGCCTCGCCGGAAACCGTTCAGGCGGCGGCTCGTCAAGCTCAGGAAATGTACCAGCAGCTCAAGCAGGGTGCCGACTTCGGCCAACTGGCGGTTTCCCGCTCGGCCGGCGACAACGCCTTGGAAGGCGGCGAGATCGGCTGGCGCAAGGCTGCCCAACTGCCCTCCCCGTTCGACAGCATGGTCGGCAGCCTGGCCGTGGGCGACGTGACCGAGCCGGTTCGAACTCCGGGCGGCTTCATCATCATCAAGCTGGAAGAAAAGCGTGGTGGCAGCAAGATGCTGCGTGACGAAGTCCACGTCCGCCACATCCTGCTCAAGCCCAGCGAGATCCGCAGCGAAGAAGAGACCCAGCGTCTGGCCGAGAAGCTCTACGAGCGCATCCAGGCTGGCGAGAGCTTCGCCGATCTGGCGAAGAAGTTCTCCGAAGACCCGGGCTCCAAACTCAACGGCGGCGATCTCAACTGGGTCGACCCTGAATCCCTGGTACCGGAATTCCGCGAGGTGATGAACAACGCACCGCAAGGCCAGGTCACCAAGCCGTTCCGCTCCCCGTTCGGCTGGCACGTGCTGGAAGTCCTTGGCCGTCGCGCCACCGACAGCAGCGACAAGTTCCGCGAGCAACAAGCCGCCCAGACCCTCCGCGCACGCAAGTACGACGAGGAACTGCAGGCCTGGCTGCGCCAGATCCGCGACGAAGCCTACGTCGAGATCAAGCAGTAAGCAGCGCGAGTCGCTCAATAAAGAAACCCGGCCCTGGCCGGGTTTCTTTTTGCCAGTCGAACGCTTCGAAGAACCAGGGCTTCGTCGTAGAGTAGGTCTATCCGTTGCAATTCCCGATTCGAGAGCCCCTGATGAGCACTTCCCACCTGTTCGCCCTCACGCCCGGCGAGCCCGCCGGCATCGGCCCCGACCTCTGCCTGCTATTGGCCCGCGAAGCGCAACCGCACCCCCTGGTCGCCGTCGCCAGCTGTGAACTGCTGACCCAGCGCGCCGCCCTGCTGGGGCTGAACATCACCCTGCAGGAAGTCGGCCCTGGCCAGTGGCCAGGCGCCGCCGCCCCGGCCGGCACTCTGTATGTCTGGGATACACCACTGGCCGCCCCGGTTGAACCCGGCAAGCTGAACCAGGCCAACGCCGCCTACGTTCTGGAGACCCTGACCCGCGCCGGCCAGGGTTGCCTGGACGGTCATTTCGCCGGGATGATCACCGCGCCGGTGCACAAGGGCGTGATCAACGAAGCCGGCATCGCCTTTTCCGGTCACACCGAATTCCTCGCCGACCTCACCCACACCGCCCAGGTGGTGATGATGCTTGCCACCCGCGGCCTGCGCGTCGCGCTGGTGACCACCCACCTGCCGCTGCGGCAGATCGCCGACGCCATCACCGCAGATCGCCTGGAACGCGTGACCCGCATCCTGCATGCCGACCTGCGCGACAAGTTCGGCCTGGCCAACCCGCGCATCCTGGTCTGCGGCCTGAATCCCCATGCGGGCGAAGGCGGCCACCTCGGCCATGAAGAGATCGACGTGATCGAACCGACCCTGGAACGCCTGCGCACCGAGGGCATGCAGCTGGTCGGCCCGCTGCCGGCCGACACGCTGTTCACCCCCAAGCACCTGGAGCATTGCGATGCCGTGCTGGCGATGTACCACGACCAGGGCCTGCCGGTGCTCAAGTACAAGGGCTTCGGCGCGGCGGTGAACGTGACGCTGGGCCTGCCGATCATCCGCACCTCGGTGGACCACGGCACCGCGCTGGATCTGGCCGGTACCGGCCGGATCGACAGCGGCAGCCTGCAGGTCGCCCTGGAAACGGCCTACCAGATGGCCGAAGCCGGCGCTGGCGCGCGCTGATCCCAGGCACTCCGTTCGGCCAGCGTTTCGTGCTGGCCGCGCCGGGCTGGTAAACTGACGGTTTTTCCGCCTCCAGCCGGCCGTCGCAAGCGCCCGGCTGCTCTCCGGAGCCTTCGATGTCCGAACTCTTCCAGCACCGCGCCCGTAAACGCTTTGGGCAGAATTTCCTGCATGACGCCGGGGTGATTCACAAGATCCTGCGCGCCATCGCCGCCAAGGAAGGCCAGCACCTGCTGGAAATCGGCCCGGGCCAGGGCGCCCTGACCGAAGGCCTGGTGGACAGCGGCGCGAAGCTCGACGTGATCGAACTCGACCTGGACCTGATCCCGCAACTGAAATGGCGCTTCGGACTGAAGCCCAACTTCAGCCTGCACCAGGGCGACGCCATGAAGTTCGACTTTTCCAGCCTGATTGCGTCCCCCGAGGACAAGCTGCGCGTAGTCGGCAACCTGCCCTACAACATCTCCACCCCGCTGATCTTCCACCTCCTGGACCACGCCTCGCTGATCCAGGACATGCACTTCATGCTGCAGAAGGAAGTCGTGGAGCGCTTGGCCGCCGAGCCGGGCAACGGCGACTGGGGCCGCCTGTCGATCATGGTGCAGTACTTCTGCCGCGTGGATTACCTGTTCACCGTCGGCCCCGGCGCGTTCAACCCGCCGCCCAAGGTCGAGTCGGCCATTGTCCGCCTGGTGCCTTACGCCGAACCGCCGCATCCGGCCAAGGATCACCGTGTGCTGGAGCGCATCGTCCGCGAAGCCTTCAACCAGCGCCGCAAGACCCTGCGCAACACCTTGCGTACGCTGATGAGCGTTGAGGACATCGAAGCCGCCGGCGTCGACCCGACCCTGCGCCCCGAGCAGTTGAGCGTCGCCGACTTCGTCAGCCTGGCTAACCGTTACAGCGAAACCAACCCGGAAGCCGAGCAAGGACCGACCGCATGAGCGACCCCCGCTACCAGGTCAGCGTCAGCGTCACCACCCGCCACCTGCCCGAGCAATCCCAGCCGGAGCAGCAGCGCTACGTGTTCGCCTACACCGTGACCATCCACAACCACGGCGAGCTGGCCGCCAAGCTGCTGACCCGCCACTGGATCATCACCGACGGCGACGGCCACGTGCAGGAAGTGCGCGGCGCCGGCGTGGTCGGTGAGAAGCCGCTGATCGAGCCGGGCGCCAGCCACACCTATACCAGCGGCACTGTGATGGCGACCAAGGTCGGCAGCATGCATGGCAGCTACCAGATGGTCGCCACCGACGGGCACCACTTCGACGCCGAGATCCCCGCGTTCCGCCTCGCCGTACCGGGGGCGCTGCACTGATGGCCATCTACGCCGTCGGCGATCTGCAGGGCTGCCTGGAACCGCTCAAGTGCCTGCTGGAGCAGGTGAAATTCGACCCGGCCCAGGACAAGCTGTGGCTGGTCGGCGACCTGGTTAACCGCGGCCCTGCCTCGCTGGAAACCCTGCGCTTCCTTTATGGCATGCGCGATTCGCTGGTCTGCGTGCTCGGCAACCATGACCTGCACCTGATCGCCGTCGCTTACAACGCCGAACGCCTGAAGAAGAACGACACCTTGCGCGAGATCGTTGAAGCGCCGGACTGCGCACAGCTGATCGAATGGCTGAGGCAGATGCCACTGGTCCACCACGACGCCCAGCGCGACATCACCCTGGTGCACGCGGGCATCCCGCCGCAGTGGGACATCGACAAGGCCCTGCAACGCGCCGCCGAGGTCGAGAAGGCCTTGCGCGATGACACGCAGTTGCCGATGTTCCTCGATGGCATGTACGGAAACGAGCCGGCCAAGTGGGACAAGAAGCTCACCGGCATCGCGCGCCTGCGGGTGATCACCAACTACTTCACGCGTATGCGTTTCTGCACGCCCGACGGCAAACTCGACCTGAAATCCAAGGAAGGCCTGGACACCGCGCCTCCCGGCTACGCCCCCTGGTTCAGCTATGCCGAGCGCAAGGCCGCCGGGCGCAAGATCATCTTCGGCCACTGGGCCGCGCTGGAAGGCCAGTGCGACGTCCCGGGCCTGTTCGCCCTCGACACTGGCTGTGTATGGGGCGGCAGCATGACGCTGATGAACGTCGATACCCTCGAGCGCATCCACTGCAGCTGCGCCGATAAACCAGAATGATTGCAGCGCAGCCACAGGCTGCGCGCCTTGAGAGGTAACCCCATGAGCGACTTCAAACGCATCGCCCCCGACCAGGCCCAGCAACTGCGCGAGAGCGGTGCGCAGGTCGTCGACATCCGCGACCCGCAGAGCTACGCGACAGGCCATATCAGCGGCTCGCGGCACATCGACAACTACTCGGTGGCCGACTTCATCCGCGAGGCGGACATGGACGCGCCGCTGGTCGTGGTCTGCTACCACGGCAACTCCAGCCAGAGCGCGGCGGCTTATTTCGTCCAGCAGGGCTTCTCCGAGGTCTACAGCCTCGATGGTGGCTTCGAACTGTGGCGCAGCGTCTATCCCGCGGATACCAGCGCCGGCGGCTCTGACTGAAAGCCCCTACGAAAGGGGCGGATTAGCCCCTTCAAAAAATCTGTAACTTCTCGCTCTTTCGTCCTTTACACACTGAAGAACGAACTATCCTTTCCCTCAGGCCATCCAAAAAAGGGAGAGCCGGCACACCGGCTTCCGGTTAATCGGCAGTGACCATTGGGGGCGGATCAGGGCAGTGGCCAGGTTCCGTTGGAGTTCTGGGGGATTCTCGCCGGCAGCGCTGGCAGCCCGACCGCACCCGCACAGACCGATCCGGCGCCGGCTCCATGCATCGAGCGAGGAGACGTCATGAGCATTTTCAGTCACTTCCAGGAACGCTTCGAAGCGACCCGTCAAGAAGAGTATTCCCTCCAGGAGTACCTGGATCTCTGCAAGCAGGACAAGATCGCCTATGCCACCGCCGCCGAGCGGATACTGATGGCCATTGGCGAGCCCGAACTACTCGACACATCCGTCGATTCCCGCCTGTCACGGATTTTTTCCAACAAGGTGATCCGCCGCTACCCGGCCTTTGCCGACTTCCATGGCATGGAAGAGTGCATCGACCAGATCGTCTCCTTCTTCCGCCACGCCGCCCAGGGCCTGGAAGAGAAGAAGCAGATCCTTTACCTCCTGGGCCCGGTCGGCGGCGGTAAATCCTCCCTCGCCGAAAAGCTCAAGCAACTGATGGAGCACGTGCCCTTCTACGCGATCAAGGGCTCACCGGTGTTCGAGTCGCCCCTGGGGCTGTTCAACCCCGACGAAGACGGCGCCATCCTCGAGGAAGACTACGGCATCCCGCGCCGCTACCTGCGCTCGGTGATGTCGCCCTGGGCCACCAAGCGCCTCAACGAATTCGGCGGCGACATCAGCCAGTTCCGCGTGGTCAAGCTGCACCCTTCGATCCTCAACCAGATCGCCATCGCCAAGACTGAGCCGGGTGACGAGAACAACCAGGACATCTCCGCACTCGTCGGCAAGGTGGATATCCGCAAGCTGGAAGAATTCCCGCAGAACGACGCCGACGCCTACAGCTACTCGGGCGCTCTGTGCCGGGCCAACCAGGGCCTGATGGAATTCGTCGAGATGTTCAAGGCGCCGATCAAGGTCCTGCACCCGTTGCTCACCGCGACCCAGGAAGGCAACTACAACAGCACCGAAGGCCTCGGTTCTCTGCCCTACAGCGGCATCATCCTCGCCCACTCCAACGAATCGGAATGGCACAGCTTCCGCAACAACAAGAACAACGAGGCCTTCATCGACCGGATCTACATCGTCAAGGTGCCGTACTGCCTGCGCGTCTCCGACGAGATCAAGATCTACGACAAGCTGCTGATCAACAGCTCCCTGGCGCACGCCCACTGCGCGCCGGACACCCTGAAGATGCTCTCGCAGTTCTCTGTGCTATCGCGCCTGAAGGAGCCGGAAAACTCCAATATCTACTCGAAGATGCGGGTCTACGACGGCGAAAACCTCAAGGACACCGATCCCAAGGCCAAGTCGATCCAGGAATACCGCGACACCGCCGGCGTGGACGAAGGCATGTCCGGGCTTTCCACCCGCTTCGCCTTCAAGATCCTTTCCAAGGTGTTCAACTTCGACCCGCATGAAGTGGCCGCCAACCCGGTACACCTGCTCTATGTGCTGGAACAGCAGATCGAGCAGGAGCAGTTCCCGCCGGAAACCCGCGAGCGCTACCTGCGCTTCCTGAAGGAATACCTGGCGCCGCGCTACGTCGAGTTCATCGGCAAGGAAATCCAGACCGCGTACCTGGAGTCCTACAGCGAGTACGGCCAGAACATCTTCGACCGCTACGTGCTGTACGCCGACTTCTGGATCCAGGACCAGGAATACCGCGACCCGGAGACCGGAGAGATCCTCAACCGTGCCGCCCTCAACGAAGAACTGGAGAAGATCGAGAAACCCGCTGGCATCAGCAACCCGAAGGACTTCCGCAACGAAATCGTCAACTTCGTGCTGCGCGCCCGCGCCGGCAACAACGGCAAGAACCCCAGCTGGCTGTCGTACGAGAAGCTGCGCGTGGTGATCGAGAAGAAAATGTTCTCCAACACCGAGGACCTGCTGCCGGTCATCAGCTTCAACGCCAAGGCGAGCAAGGAGGATCAGCAGAAGCACAACGACTTCGTCAAACGCATGGTCGAGCGCGGCTACACCGAGAAGCAGGTGCGCCTGCTGTCGGAATGGTATCTGCGGGTTCGCAAGTCGCAGTAGTCTGCCATCGGCGCGGCGGCATTCCCGCCGCGCCGGTCGCCGTCGCATTCGGACCTGTCCGTGGCGGCTCCACGCCGCTGCGCAGCAGGCCCTGAGGAGCATTCATGAGCTACGTCATCGACCGGCGTCTGAACGGCAAGAACAAGAGCACGGTGAACCGCCAGCGCTTCCTGCGGCGTTACCGTGAGCACATCAAGAAGGCCGTCGAAGAGGCCGTCAGCCGCCGCTCCATCACCGACATGGAACACGGCGAGCAGATCAGTATTCCTGGCCGCGATATCGACGAGCCGGTCCTGCACCATGGTCGTGGCGGGCGCCAAACAGTTATCCACCCCGGCAACAAGGAATTCACCACCGGCGAACACATCCCGCGCCCCCAGGGTGGCGGCGGTGGCCGTGGCGCCGGCAAGGCGAGCAACCAGGGCGACGGGATGGACGACTTCGTCTTCCAGATCACCCAGGAGGAATTCCTCGACTTCATGTTCGAGGACCTGGAGCTGCCCAACCTGGTCAAGCGCCACCTCACCGGCAGCGACACCTTCAAGACCGTGCGCGCCGGCATCAGCAACGAGGGCAACCCCTCGCGTATCAACATCGTGCGCACCCTGCGTTCGGCCCACGCGCGGCGCATCGCCTTGTCCGGCTCCACCCGCAGCAAGCTGCGCGCGGCGATAGCGGAGCTGGACCGCCTGAAGCGCGAGGAACCGGACAACCTCGGTGACATCCAGGAGCTGGAACAGAAGATCGCCGGCATGCGCGCGCGCATCGACAAGGTGCCATTCCTCGACACCTTCGACCTCAAGTACAACCTGCTGGTAAAGCAGCCCAACCCGACCTCCAAGGCCGTGATGTTCTGCCTCATGGACGTCTCCGGCTCCATGACACAGGCCACCAAGGACATCGCCAAGCGCTTCTTCATCCTTCTCTACCTGTTCCTCAAGCGGAACTACGAGAAGATCGAGGTGGTATTCATCCGCCACCACACCAGCGCCCGCGAGGTGGACGAGGAAGAGTTCTTCTATTCCCGCGAAACCGGTGGGACCATCGTCTCCAGCGCCCTGAAGCTGATGCAGGAGGTGATGGCCGAGCGTTATCCCACCAATGAATGGAACATCTATGCCGCCCAGGCCTCGGACGGCGACAACTGGAACGACGACTCGCCGGTCTGCCGCGACATCCTGATGAAGCAGATCATGCCCTTCGTCCAGTACTACACCTACGTCGAGATCACCCCGCGCGAGCACCAGGCGCTGTGGTTCGAGTACGAGAAGATCCGCGATACCTTCGAAGACAGCTTCGCCCAGCAGCAGATCGTCTCCGCCTCGGACATCTACCCAGTGTTCCGCGAGCTGTTCCAGAGGAGGCTAGTCGCATGAGCAAGCGCCAGCCGATCGCCACCGGCTCGGAGTGGACCTTCGAGTTGATCCAGCAATACGACCGCGAGATCAGCCGCCTCGCCGAGCGCTACGCGCTGGACACCTACCCCAACCAGATCGAGGTGATCACCGCCGAGCAGATGATGGATGCCTATGCCTCCGTCGGCATGCCCATCGGTTACAACCACTGGTCCTACGGCAAGCACTTCCTCAGCACGGAAAAGAACTACAAGCGCGGTCAGATGGGCCTGGCCTACGAGATCGTGATCAACTCCGACCCGTGCATCGCCTACCTGATGGAAGAGAACACCCAGTGCATGCAAGCGCTGGTGATCGCCCACGCCTGCTACGGGCACAACAGCTTCTTCAAGGGCAACTACCTGTTCCGCACCTGGACCGATGCCACCTCGATCATCGACTACCTGGTGTTCGCCAAGTCCTACATCAACAAGTGCGAGGAACGTTACGGCATCGACGCCGTGGAAGACCTGCTGGACTCCTGCCACGCGCTGATGAACTACGGCGTGGACCGCTACAAGCGGCCCTATCCGATCTCCGCCGAGGAAGAGAAGCAGCGCCAGAAGGAGCGCGAGGAGCAGATTCAGCGCCAGGTCAACGACCTCTGGCGGACCATTCCCAAGGCCGGCGGCAAAGACAAGGAACAAGGCCTGGCCCGCTACCCCAGCGAGCCACAGGAAAACATCCTCTACTTCATCGAGAAGAACGCCCCGCTGCTCGAACCCTGGCAGCGTGAAGTGGTGCGCATCGTGCGCAAAGTGGCGCAGTACTTCTACCCGCAGCGCCAGACCCAGGTGATGAACGAAGGCTGGGCGACCTTCTGGCACTACACCCTGATCAACGACCTCTACGACGAAGGCCTGGTCAGCGACGGCTTCATGATGGAATTCCTCCAGTACCACACCAGCGTGGTCTACCAGCCCGGCTTCGACAGCCCCTACTACAGCGGCATCAACCCCTATGCGCTGGGCTTCGCCATGTACCGAGACATCCGCCGCATCTGCGAGAACCCCACGGACGAGGACAAGCGCTGGTTCCCTGATATCGCCGGCAGCGACTGGCTGGCCACCATCAAGTTCGCCATGAAGAGCTTCAAGGACGAGAGCTTCGTCCTGCAGTTCCTCTCGCCCAAGGTGATCCGCGAGTTCAAGCTGTTCAGCATCCTCGACGACGACCAGAAGGACGACATGCTGGTCGACGCCATCCACGACGACGACGGCTACCGCAAGATCCGCGAAACCCTGGCCGCGCAGTACAACCTCGGCAACCGCGAGCCGAACATCCAGATCTGGGACGTCGACCGCCGCGGCGACCGCTCGCTGACCCTGCGCCACCAGCAGCACGACCGCAAACCGCTGGGCGAATCCACCGACGACGTGCTCAAGCACCTGCACCGCCTGTGGGGCTTCGACATCCACCTGGAGACCCTGCAGGGCGAGAACATCGTCAACACCTTCCACATGCCCCCAAAGGGTGAACGCGACAGCGAGGAGGGCTACCCGCGTCTCGACCTGATCATCCCACCCATTTGATCGGTTGACCGGGGCAGCAGGCGTGACAAGCATGGCGGCAACCCCGCTGGAGACCGCCATGCGCCTGTTCGCCATTCTCCTGCTCTGCCTTGCTGTCGCGACCTGCAGCAACCCCGTCCCGCATGCCCAGATCGCGCATCCCGCCGATGCGCGCCTGGCAGGGCTGCGCGGTTTCCAGCTGATGCCACCGGAAAATGCCGTCGACGCCCTGCCCTACCGCAGCCGTTATCCCCTGATCAACGCCCAGGTGCGCCAGGGCCTGATCGAGCGCGGCTACCACGAAAGCGCGGCGCCGCAGCTACGCGTCTACTACTGGCTGGCGCTGCAGGACGCGCCGCTGGAGTTCAAGGTCGACGTGCCGCCGCCCGACCCGCTCGGTCCTTATCTCGCCATCCACCGCCTGCGCGATGAAACCGGCACCCTACGCCTGCGCCTGACCGATGCGCAGGAGCAGACGCTCTGGGAAGGCACCGTCAGTACCGGCCTGAGCCCCGCGCACTCCAGCGCCGCCCTGCTGCAGGACGCCATCGGCGCCCTCATCCAACAAATCCCCAGCGCAGCGCCGTAGCCACAAACCCCGTAGGAGCGAGCTTGCTCGCGAACCATCCACGCACCTCAACTTGAAGCGAACGCACAGAACCCTGAAGCTATCCCCCAGAACAGGAGACAGCTTCATGCATATCTACAAAGTGGGCGGCGCCGTGCGCGATCGCCTGCTCGGCATCCCCTTCAGCGACACCGACTGGGTGGTGGTCGGCGCCAGCGCCGACGAGATGCTCGCCCAGGGCTACCGCCCGGTGGGCGCGGACTTCCCGGTATTCCTCCACCCGAAGACCGGCGAGGAATACGCCCTCGCCCGCACCGAGCGCAAAAGCGGGCGCGGCTACGGCGGCTTCACCTTCTACGCCAGCCCCGACGTCACCCTTGAAGAAGACCTGATCCGTCGCGACCTGACCATCAACGCCATGGCCGAGGACGACGACGGCCAGGTCGTGGATCCCTACCACGGCCAGAAAGACCTTGAAGCGCGTCTGCTGCGTCACGTCTCCCCGGCCTTCGCCGAAGACCCGCTGCGCGTGCTGCGCGTAGCGCGCTTCGCCGCACGCTACGCGCCGATGGGCTTCACCGTGGCGCCGGAAACCCAGACGCTGATGCGCGAACTGTCGAAATCCGGCGAACTGGAAGCGCTGACCGCCGAACGCAGCTGGAAGGAAATCTCCCGCGCCCTGATGGAATCGCGCCCGGACGTATTTATCCAGGTCCTGCGTGACTGTGGCGCCCTGGCCGTGCTGATGCCGGAAGTCGACGCGCTGTTCGGCGTGCCGCAACCGCCGCAGCATCACCCGGAGGTGGATACCGGGGAGCACGTGCTGGCGGTGCTGCGCGAATGCGCCAGATACGCTCAGCCGCTTAGCGTGCGCTGGGCCTGCCTGGTGCACGACGTGGGCAAGGGCGAAACCCGCGAGGAAGAATGGCCCAAGCACCATGCGCACGAACACCTGGGCCTGCCGCTGATCGACGCGATCAATACGCGCTTCAAGGTCCCGCGCGACTGCCAGGAGCTGGCGCGGCTGGTCGGCGAGTATCACACCCACTGCCACCGCGCGCTGGAGTTGCGGCCGAACACCATCCTCGAGCTGCTGCAGTCCTTCGATGTCTACCGCCGGCCGCAGCGCTTCGAGGAGTTTCTCGCCGCCAGCGAGATGGACGCCCGTGGCCGCCATGGACTGGAAGACCGCGAATACCCGCAGGCCGAGTACCTGCGCGGCGCCGCACAGGCCGCCCGCTCCGTCGCGGTGCAGCCATTGCTGGAGAAGGGATACAAAGGTGCCGAGCTGGGCGAAGCGCTCAAGCGCGAGCGGCTGACAGCACTGAAGGCCTACAAGGAAAACCACACAGGCTGAAACCCTGTAGGAGCGAGGGGGACGCCATCGTTATTGCTCGCGAACCCGCCCAGCGCTCGTGTCGCCGGTGATCTCTGTTCGCGAGCAAGCTCGCTCCTACCAAAAGCTCGCCGCCAGGAAGTTCTGTGCCCCAGGAGAGCCCCGAACGGGGGATCAAGCCGCCGGATGCGCCTCGATCAGCGCCGCTGGTGTCAGCTCCACACCGCGCCACTGGAAGGGCACCGGCCAGAGCTTCTGCGCGATCTGCGCATCCGCCCACAGTTCGGCAAACGAACGCTGCGCCCCCGGATGCTTCACCTCGGGCGCCAGCAGCGCCAGCGGCCAGAGCACAAAGGCGTTCTTCAGCACCTCGGCGCGCGGTAGCGTCAGGCCGTCGAACTCGCCATGCAGATCGCCGTACAGCAGCACGTCGATATCCAGCGGCAGGCCCTTGCGCTCCGGCGCATAGCGACCGTTGTCCGCCTCGATATGCTTGAGCCGCAAACTCAGCTCCGCCAGCGGCAGATCGGTGCGCGCAACGATCACGAAGTTGTAGAAGGGGCCGCTGCGAATGCCCACTGGCTCGCTCTCGAAGACCGGCGAGCAGTGGACCTCCTCGAGGAAACCGTCCAGCGCCTCCAGCCCGGCAAGCAGGTGCCGCTCGCGGTCGAAGTTGCTGCCCAGCCCGAGGTAGACCGTCGTCAGCGGCATCCGCGTTCGATCTCCACACCCACGCCGATGGCGGCCGCGACGGCGCCGGGCTTGGTGACCTTCAGGCGCAGCCACTGGATGCCGAATTCCGCCATCAGCAGCTCGGCCAAGCGCTCGGCGAAGGTTTCCACCAGCTGGAAGTGCGCGTCACGGGCGAAAGCCATGACCCGCTCGGAGAGCACGGCGTAGTCCAGGGCCTTGGCGATATCGTCGTCGGCCGCCGCCGGGCGGTTGTCCCACCCCAGCGTCAGGTCCAGGCGCAGGCACTGCCGGATACCCCGCTCCCAATCGTAGACGCCGATCACGGTGTCCACTTCCAGCCCCTCGATGAAAACTCTGTCCACTGACTGCATGCTCCAAGGCGACACGACAAGCGGCCGGCGCCCCGTTAGAATCGGAAACGACCTCGTCTCCGGTGGAAACCATGTTCTGGTTCTTGGCGACCCTCGCCTACCTGCTCGGATCACTGTCCTTCGCGGTACTCCTCAGTCGCCTGTTCGGCACCGCCGACCCGCGTGCCAGCGGCTCGGGCAACCCCGGCGCCACCAACATGCTGCGCCTGGCCGGGAGGAAGATCGCCATCCTCACCCTGCTTGGCGATCTCGCCAAGGGGCTGCTGCCGGTCCTCATTGCCCGGATGATCGGCCTGTCCGACGTGGAGCAGGCCTGGATCGGGCTGGCAGCAGTGATCGGTCACCTCTACCCGCTGTACTTCAACTTCCGTGGCGGCAAGGGCGTCGCCACCGCCGCCGGTATGTTGCTGGCGCTGTACCCGCCGGCGGCCCTGCTCGCGGCAATCGCCTGGCTGGTGACCTTCAAGCTGTCGCGCACCAGTTCCCTGGCTTCCCTGGTGGCCACGCCACTGACCCTGCCGCTGCTGGCCTGGCAGGAGCCTTCGGCGCTGCTGCCGATGACCGTGCTCACCGGCCTGATCGTCTGGCGCCACCGCAGTAACCTGCGCGACCTGATCGCCGGGCGCGAGCGTCACTTCTAGAGCCGCGAGCTTCCCGGCCCGCGTACCGCGGTGCAAGCGAAAAAACGGCCCATGCCGCTCAGAGCATGTGCCGCGTCGTTTGCAGCTTCATTATTCAGATCGCCGGCAGCGACTCCATTGGCCAACGTGCCTGGACGCCGATCGACGGACCATCCTGCTGCCCGGCCACCAGGCGCTGACAGCCGGCATAGGCAATCATCGCGCCGTTATCGGTGCAGAAGCGCGGGCGGGCATAGAAAACCTGGCCCTTCATCTCGCCGAGCATCTTTTCCAGATGCTGGCGCAGCGCCTGATTGGCGCTGACACCACCGGCGATCACCAGGCTCTTAAGGTGAGTCTGCTTGAGCGCGCGCTTGCACTTGATCGTCAGGGTCTCGACTACTGCCGTCTGGAACGCCAGGGCAATGTCGCAGCGGGTCTGCTCGCTGTCGTCACCTTCGGCGACGCAGCGCTGCCAGGTATTCAGGGCGAAAGTCTTGAGGCCACTGAAGCTGAAATCCAGGCCCGGACGGTCGGTCATCGGCCGAGGGAAGACGAAGCGACCAGCGGTTCCGCTCGCGGCCAGGCGTGCGATCTCCGGACCGCCGGGATAGGCCAGGCCAAGCAGCTTGGCAGTCTTGTCGAAGGCTTCGCCGGCGGCGTCGTCCACCGACTCGCCAAGCACCTGGTACTGGCCGATGCCATCCACCCGCACCAACTGGGTGTGGCCGCCGGACACAAGCAAGGCGACGAACGGGAACTGCGGCGGCTGCTCTTCGAGCATCGGCGCCAGCAGATGGCCTTCCATATGGTGCACGCCGACGGCCGGTATGCCCCAGGCGAACGCCATGGCCTGGGCGCAAGACGCGCCGACCAGCAGCGCGCCCACCAAGCCGGGTCCGGCGGTGTAGGCGATGGCGTCGATGTCTTCGGCGGTGCGGCCGGAGTCGGCCAGCACCTGCCGAATCAGCGGCAGCATACGCTTGACGTGATCACGGGAGGCCAGCTCGGGAACCACACCGCCGTATACGCGGTGCAGGTCGATCTGGCTGAACAGCGCATCGGCCAACAGGCCTTTTTCGCTGTCGTACAGGGCGACGCCGGTCTCGTCGCAAGAGGTTTCCAACCCCAGCACTAGCATGGGTTTGAGCCTTTACTCTGGGCAAAATTGAAGCCGCGCATCATAATCGCCGGCTGGGCTTCGGACCAGTGCTTTTCGATCGGAGGCTTTGCATTCCTCCTTCCGAACGTTTAATATCCGCAACCCTTGAAAACCGCCGACTCCGAACAACCGTCAGGAGCGCGATAAATCCTCCGGTAATCATTGAAGGTACGACCTGGATGCCCGCCGTCAAAGTTAAAGAGAACGAACCCTTCGACGTAGCTCTGCGTCGTTTCAAGCGCTCCTGCGAAAAAGCAGGCGTACTGGCCGAAGTCCGTAGCCGCGAATTCTACGAAAAGCCGACCGCTGAGCGTAAGCGCAAGGCCGCTGCCGCTGTTAAGCGTCATGCCAAGAAAGTGCAGCGCGAACAGCGCCGCCGCGAGCGCCTGTACTGAGTTACAGCGCTTCGTCGCACGCTTTCCGCATCGCCCGGCCCACTCGCCGGGCGAGTGCCTGAAACCAGGCACCCCACTCCGATTCGCATTCGCGGACTTCGGAGTTTTTGCTTTTCCAGCCCCATGCTTAGTCTCAAGCCTCGCTCGCGGCCTCAACGCCCCGCGCTATGCTTGGGTCCACCCTGCGTCCCGATGAGTCTATGGCCGGCCTGATCCCACAATCCTTCATCGATGACCTGCTCAACCGCACCGACATTCTCGATGTGGTGAGTTCGCGCATCCAGCTGAAGAAGACCGGCAAGAACTACAGCGCCTGCTGCCCGTTCCACAAGGAGAAGACACCCTCCTTCACCGTCAGCCCGGACAAGCAGTTCTATTACTGTTTCGGCTGTGGCGCTGGCGGTAACGCGCTCGGTTTCATCATGGACCACGACCAATTGGACTTCGTCCAAGCGGTAGAGGACTTGGCCAAGCGCGCCGGCATGGACATCCCCCGCGAGGAAGGCCGACGCGGCAACAAGCCGCGCCAACCGGTCGACTCGCCGCTTTATCCACTGCTGGCAGGTGCTGCCGAGTTCTACCGCCAGGCGCTGAAAAGCCACCCGGCGCGCAAGGCAGCAGTGGAATACCTCAAGGGCCGCGGCCTGACCGGCGAGATTGCCCGCGACTTCGGCCTGGGCTTCGCCCCGCCGGGCTGGGACAACCTGTTGAAGAACCTGGGCGGCGACAACCTGCAGCTCAAGGCCATGCTCGATGCAGGCCTCCTGGTGGAGAACCCCGACAGCGGCAAGCGCTACGACCGCTTCCGCGACCGGGTGATCTTCCCCATCCGCGACAGCCGCGGCCGGGTGATCGCCTTCGGCGGCCGGGTACTGGGCGACGACAAGCCGAAGTACCTGAACTCGCCGGAAACCCCGGTCTTCCATAAAGGACAGGAGCTCTACGGCCTGTACGAGGCGCGGAAGAACAACCGGGATCTCGACGAGATCATGGTGGTCGAAGGCTACATGGACGTTATCGCGCTGGCACAGCAGGGCATTCGCAATGCGGTCGCGACCCTGGGCACGGCCACCAGCGAAGAACACATCAAGCGGCTGTTCCGCATCGTGCCGAACATCCTCTTCTGCTTCGACGGCGACCAGGCCGGCCGCAATGCTGCCTGGCGCGCACTGGAGTCGGCGCTGAGCAACCTGCAGGACGGGCGCAAGGTGCGCTTCCTGTTCCTGCCCGAGGGCGAAGACCCGGACAGCTTGGTGCGCGCCGAAGGCCCGGACGCATTCCGCGCCCGCCTCGCCCACCAGGCCCAGCCGCTGGCGGACTACTTCTTCCAGCAACTGACCCAGGAAGCCGACCCCAGCACGCTGGAAGGCAAGGCGCACCTGGCGACCCTGGCCGGGCCGTTGCTGGAAAAAATTCCCGGCAACACCCTGCGCCTGCTGATGCGCCAGCGTCTGGGCGAGATCACCGGGCTGTCCGCCGAGGCGCTCAGCCAGATCAGCGCGCCGCGCTCGGGCCTTACCGGCCAAGGCCAGCCCAGCCAGGCGCCCGTGTCTACCAGAGCACAAGGCTCAGAGCAGCACGCCCACGAATACGCCGACTACGACATGGGCCAGTTCGCAGAGCATGGCGACAGTCATTATCAGGAGGCTCCGAACTACTTCGAGGCTCCGCAGGAATTTTCCGCCGGCAACGGCGGCGCCAAGCAGGGCAAGAAGCCCTGGAAGGGCGATCGCAAATGGGACGGCAAAGGCAAGAAAGGCGACTTCACGCCGCGCCAGCCACGTACCGAGATCAGCGTCGAATCGCCGACGCTGACCGCGCTGCGCACCCTGCTGCACCATCCTCAACTGGCGCAGAGCGTCGAGGATGCGAGCCACTTCTCCAACGAGGGACAGACCTACTCGCAACTGCTCGCGGCCCTGGTCGAAGCGTTGCAGAAAAATCCGAAACAGAGCTCGATGCACCTCATCGCGCGCTGGCACGGAACCCCCCAAGGGCGCCTGCTGCAGGTACTGGCGGGGAAAGAATGGCTGATCGATGACGGCAATCTTGAAAAGCAGTTCGTCGACACCATTACTACACTTGCACACAACCAACTGCTCAGCAGCCGCGAAGCCCGCCTGCACAGTGTGCTGCGAAAGAACCCCAGTGAACTGACCGACGAAGAGAAAGCGTTACTGCGGGAGCACTACAGCACCCCCTCTTCAACAGGCAGCCAGAGCTGAACTGGCGCCTGAAGCCTCGAATCTGGTATAATCCTCGGCTTATTTCAGCCCGCCAAGACCTTCAGTGGATAGGGTGTTATGTCCGGAAAAGCGCAACAGCAATCTCGTCTCAAAGAGTTGATCACCCGCGGTCGTGAGCAGGGCTACCTGACTTACGCGGAGGTCAACGACCACCTGCCGGAGGATATCTCTGATCCGGAACAGGTAGAAGACATCATCCGCATGATCAACGACATGGGGATCAACGTATTCGAGACAGCCCCGGATGCGGATGCCCTGCTGCTGGCGGAAACCGATACCGATGAAGCTGCCGCCGAAGAAGCTGCTGCCGCGCTTGCCGCGGTAGAGAGCGACGTTGGCCGCACGACCGACCCGGTGCGCATGTACATGCGTGAAATGGGTACCGTGGAACTGCTGACCCGCGAAGGCGAGATCGAAATCGCCAAACGCATCGAGGAAGGCATCCGCGAGGTCATGAGCGCCATCGCCCAATTCCCCGGCGCGGTGGACGGCATTCTCGAAGAGTACAACCGCATCGTCGCCGAAGGCGGCCGCCTGTCGGACGTCCTCAGTGGCTATATCGACCCGGATGACGGCACCGTGCCGGCCGAGGAAGTCGAGCCGGTCGGTCTGAAAGACGACGCCGAAGCCAAGGACAAGGATAAGGACGAAGAGGACGAAGAGTCCGACGGCGACAGTGAGGAAGAAGAAGGCGACGGCGGTCCGGATCCGGAAGAAGCCGCTCGTCGTTTCGGCGCCGTTTCCGAGCAACTGGAAAAAGCCAAGAAGGCTCTGAAAAAGCACGGCCGCGGCAGCAAGCAGGCAACCGAAGAGCTGGTCGCACTGGCCGAACTGTTCATGCCGATCAAACTCGTGCCCAAGCAGTTCGACGTACTGGTCGCCAAGGTCCGCGATTCGCTGGACAGCGTCCGCCGCCAGGAACGCGCCATCATGCAGCTTTGCGTGCGTGATGCCCGCATGCCGCGTGCCGACTTCCTCCGCCAGTTCCCCGGCCATGAAACTGACACCGCCTGGGTCGACTCCATACTCAAGGGCAAGCCCAAGTATGCCGAGGCCATAGAGCGCCTGCGTGACGACATCCTGCGCAACCAGCAGAAGCTGGTCGACCTGGAAACCAGCTCGCAGCTGACCGTTGCCGAGATCAAGGACGTCAACCGCTCCATGTCCATCGGCGAGGCGAAAGCCCGCCGTGCGAAGAAGGAGATGGTGGAGGCGAACCTGCGTCTGGTGATCTCCATCGCCAAGAAGTACACCAACCGCGGCCTGCAGTTCCTCGACCTGATCCAGGAAGGCAACATCGGCCTGATGAAAGCGGTGGACAAGTTCGAATACCGTCGCGGCTACAAGTTCTCGACCTATGCCACCTGGTGGATTCGCCAGGCGATCACCCGTTCGATCGCCGACCAGGCCCGCACCATCCGTATTCCGGTGCACATGATCGAGACGATCAACAAGCTCAACCGCATCTCCCGCCAGATGCTGCAGGAGATGGGCCGTGAGCCGACCCCGGAAGAGCTGGGCGAACGCATGGACATGCCGGAAGACAAGATCCGCAAGGTCCTGAAGATCGCCAAGGAACCGATCTCCATGGAAACGCCGATCGGTGACGACGAAGACTCGCACCTGGGCGACTTCATCGAGGACTCCACCATGCAGTCGCCGATCGAAGTGGCGACCAGCGAGAGTCTCAAGGAAGCCACCCGCGAAGTCCTCGCCGGCCTCACCGCTCGCGAAGCCAAGGTGCTGCGCATGCGCTTCGGCATCGACATGAATACCGACCACACCCTCGAGGAAGTCGGCAAGCAGTTCGATGTAACCCGTGAGCGTATCCGTCAGATCGAAGCCAAGGCGCTGCGCAAGCTGCGCCACCCGTCGCGAAGCGAGCATCTGCGCTCCTTCCTCGACGAGTGACGAAGAACCCCCGGCCAAAACCGGGGGTTTTTCTTTGGGCCTTCCATCGGGCAAAGTGCCACGTCTACACTTCGGCATAGTCCCCTCCTGGAATGAGGCCCTTCATGCCGCGTCTGCAGGCAGTTCTACTGTGGTGCCTCGCATTCTGGGCGGGACAGGCATTCGCCCTGAGCCTCACGCCCGAGGAGCAGCAGTGGCTGCAGGCACATCCCAGCCTGCGCCTGGGCGTCGACACCTCCTGGCCACCCTTTGAATTCCGCGACACCGAGGGCCGCTACCAGGGGCTCGCTGCCAGCTATGTGCAACTCATCAGCCAACAACTCAAGGTGAAGTTGCAGCCGGTCGAACCGGCCAGTTGGAGCGAAGTCCTGCAACAGGCACGCGACAACCGCATCGACCTGCTGCCCGGCGTCATGGCTACTCCCAAGCGCCTCGACTACCTGACCTTCACCCGCCCCTACCTCGACTTTCCGATCATCATCCTTGCCCGCAAGGACGGCCCGGCTCCCAGCGGCCTCAAAGAGCTCTACGGGCTCAAGGTTGGCGTCGTGGCCAACTACGCAGCTCACGAGCTGTTGACCGCCAAGCACCCCGACCTGAACCTGCAACCCCTGCCGAGCGTCGCCGCCGGCCTGCAAGCCCTGGCCACCGGGCAGGTAGATGCATTCGTCGGCGATCTCGCCTCCGCCGTCTGGAACCTTCGCCAGCTCAAGCTCGACGGCCTGCAGATCAGCGGCGAAACGCCCTATCGCTACCAACTGGCAATGGGCGTGCCGAAGGGCCAGGCGATCTTCGCCGGCATCATCGACAAGGTACTGGCCGACCTGACCGTCGAGCAGATCGATGCCCTCCAGGCGCCCTGGGTCGGCGGCCTGCTGGACCGGCGCTCGGTGTGGCGCGAGGTCCTCGAAATCGCCGTCCCCATTGCCCTCCTGACAGCCATCACCCTGCTGGTGCTGTTCACCATGAACCGCCGCCTGCGCGGCGAAATGCAGCGTCGCGAGAAGCTTGAACAGGCACTGCGCGACAGCGAACAGCACTACCGCGGCCTGGTGGAAAGCCTCACCGCCATCGCCTGGGAAATGCGCCTGGCGGAAAACCGCTTCACCTACGTCTCTCCCCACGCCCAGCGACTCCTCGGCTACCCGATCAAGGACTGGTTGGAGCCCGGCTTCTGGCAGCGCACCCTACACGCGGAAGACGCCGAACGCGCCATCCACTTCTGCCTGAGCGAAAGCCAGGCCGGGCGCAACCACAGCTTCGACTACCGCATGCTCGCCGCCGATGGGCGGATCGTCTGGATTCGCGACATCGTCACGCTGATCCACCACGGCGACGACCTGATCCTGCGCGGCCTGATGATCGACATCACCGACGCCATGCACACCGAGCAGGCCCTGCGCCTGTCCGAGCAGAAGTTCGCCTCGGTGTTCCACCACTGCCCGGACATCATCGTCCTGGCGCGCCGCGTCGACGGGCAACTGCTGGCGGTGAACAGCACCTTCGAGCAGCAGATCGGCATCCCCGCCAGCGAGGCGCTGGGCAAGACCTCCACCGAGCTGGGCATCTGGGGCGAACCGGGCATGGGCCCGGCGATGCTCGCGCGCCTGCAGGGCGAGCCGCTGAACAACGTCGAGATTCCGCTCAACCGCCGCGACGGCACACGCTTCACCGCCCTGCTCTCGGCCCAGCACATCATCCTCGACGACACTCCGGCGCTGGTCGTGGTGGTGAGAAACATCTCCCAGGTCAAGGAAACCCAGGAACAACTGCGCGTTTCCGAGGAGAAGTTCGCCAAGGCCTTCCACGCCTCCCCCGACGGCATGCTCATCTCGCGCATCAGCGACGGCCGCCTGGTGGAAGTGAACCAGGGCTTCACCCGTATCACCGGCTACAGCCGCGAGGAAGCCGCCGAGCGCTCAACGCTCGACCTGCGCCTGTGGGCCAACCCGGCCGACCGCAGCAAGCTGCTGGGCATCCTCGACAACACTTCAAGCGCCCCGGACTTCACCGCGCAGATTCGCACCCGCGACGGCAGCCTGCGCCTGTGCGAGCTGTCCGCCCACCGCATCACCATCGGCAACGACGACTGCATGCTGACCATCGCTCGGGACATCACCGAGCAGCAGCAGATGCAGGAGAAGCTCCGCCTCGCCGCCACCGTGTTCGAAAGCACCGCCGAAGGCGTGATGATCACCGACGCGCGCCAGCAGATAGTCGCGGTCAACCGCGCGTTCAGCGAGATCACCGGTTACAGCGAACAGGAGGCCCTGGGCAACTCACCGCGTCTGCTCGCCTCCGGCCAGCACGACACCAGCTTCTATGTCGCCCTCTGGCACCAGATCAACGCCGAAGGCCACTGGCAGGGCGAAATCTGGAACCGCCGGAAGAACCAGGAACTGTATCCGGAGTGGCTGACCGTCAGCGCCGTGCGCAACGCCGACGGCGAACTGACCCACTACGTCGGCGTGTTCGCCGACATCTCCACCCTCAAGTACGCCCAGGCGCGGCTGGACTACCAGGCCCACCACGACCCGCTCACCGGCCTGCCCAACCGCCTGCTGTTCGAAAGCCGCCTGAACGCCTCGCTCAAGGAAGCCCAGGAAGACGACCACCAGGGCGCAGTCATGTTCCTCGACCTCGACCGCTTCAAGCACATCAATGACAGCCTCGGCCACCCGGTGGGCGACCTGCTGCTGAAATCCATCGCCACGCGACTGCGCGAGCAATTACGCGACGTCGACACCGTGGCCCGTCAGGGCGGCGACGAATTCATCATCCTGCTGCCCGGCCTGCATCACGCGGTGGATGCCGAACACGTCGCCAACAAGCTGCTGCTTTGCTTCGACAAGCCGTTCATCGCCGGCGAACAGGAGTTCTTCGTCAGTGCCAGCATCGGCATCTGCCTCTACCCCAGCGACGGCGGCGACGTCGCCACCCTGGTGAAGAACGCCGACGCCGCCATGTACCGGGCCAAGGCCCAGGGCCGCAACCGCGTCGAGTTCTACACCCGCGAGCTGACCTTCCAGGCCACCGAACGCATGGCCCTGGAGCACGAACTGCGCCGCGCCCTGGAGAGCGACCAGTTGCAACTCTACTACCAGCCCAAGCTGTCCCTCTCCAGCGGCCAACTTGTAGGAGCAGAGGCACTGATCCGTTGGAAACATCCGCAATTCGGCGCGATTTCCCCGGATCGCTTCATCCCCCTGGCCGAGGAAAATGGCCTGATCCTACCGCTGGGCGACTGGGTGCTGCGCGAGGCCTGCCGGCAGATGAGCCGCTGGCAGGACAGCCATGCCGCCTTCGGCCCGCTGTCGGTCAACCTCGCCGGCGCGCAACTGCGCCAGACCAACCTGGTCGAACGCATCCGCGAGCTGCTCGCCCACTACAACCTGCAGTCCTCGCGCCTGCAGCTGGAAATCACCGAGAGCTTCCTCATGCACCAAACCGAGGAAGCCCTGGCGATCCTGCACAGCCTCAAGCACCTCGGCGTGCAACTGGCCATCGACGACTTCGGTACCGGCTACTCCTCCCTCAGCTACCTGAAGCAGCTACCGCTGGACACCCTGAAGATCGACCAGTCCTTCGTCCACGGCCTGCCGGACGACCCCCATGACGCCGCCATCGCCCGCGCCATCATCGCCCTGGGTCGCAGCATGAATCTCACGGTAATCGCCGAAGGCGTGGAGCGCGAAGCCCAGGAACGATTCCTCGAAGCCGAAGGGTGCGACCAGATCCAGGGTTACGCCCTAAGCGCCCCGCTGCCGGCCGACGCCTTTGCCAACAGGTTCCTGGTCCCGCTGCATCCGGTTGGCGCAAGCCAGAACGCCCCGGTATAATCCGCCCGCCTTCTGGGGGCCTATAGCTCAGTTGGTTAGAGCAGAGGACTCATAATCCTTTGGTCCACGGTTCAAGTCCGTGTGGGCCCACCACCCTTTCAGCAAAAAGCCGCGCCTCAGCGCGGCTTTTTTCGTTTCTGCGGGTCAATTTCCCCCACGGCCGAGTGAGAGCCACTTCACACTCGCCCACACGCCCCTGGCGGGAGCCGTCTTGCCCTATGACAAGGGTCAATATCAGATAGCCATTAGCCATTAAATTGGCATCTTCCTGATATGAGTGAGCCCCCATGACTCTTCACCGATATCCGGTCCAACTGCTGGTCACGTCCCAGGACCCGGCGTTGGCGCGCCAGGTTCGTGCATTGCTGGCGGCCTACGAGCTGCCCTGCGCAGTGATGGAAGGGCCGCGCAATTGCGAGCAGGCGCCGTTGTGCCGTTGGTTCAAGGACGCGCCCTTGAGCGATTCGGCACGAATGCTCGCGCTGCTGGCCGATGCCATCGGTGTGCTGGAGCGCACCCGTCATGCCTTCCGCTCCCGCGAGCTGGGCGAGTTGCGCCAGCGCTTGAGCGGGGCGCTGCAGGAGTTGTCGGGGCCGCGCCCTCTGGTGTAAAAGACAAACCACCCGCGTTCCGCCGTTGCGGAAGCTGGCTTTGCCGGGCAGGACTTGTGGGCCTGCAAGACAAAGCGCCGAGTTGGTCGCCGTCGATTTCGACTGGACGACGAGCCGGCGCTTTTTTCATGCCCGACAAAAACAGCAGACCCGCAAGGAGCCGAACATGGGCCTGGGACCGAAGCTCGATAGCGTGCTCGAGCGCATCGGCCTGTCGACGATGGAAGTCGATCAGCGCCTGAGTTACCTGGAGTGGCGCGAGGAGGATGGCAGCCATCTCCACGGCCGCGCCGCCGAACTGGAGGGCTGCCACCAGCGCTTCATCGAGCAGCTCTACGACCACCTGCGCAACTACCCGCCGCTGGGGGCGATACTCGCCGAGCCGGCAACGCTGGCGCGGCTTAAATGCAGCCAGTTCGAATACTACCGCCAGCTCTGGGACGCCCCGCAGGATGCCGACTACGTGCGCGACCGCCTGCGCATCGGGCTGGTGCACCAGCAGGTCGGCGTCGAGCTGAAGTGGTACCTGGGCGCGTATCGCCTGTACCTGGACCAGATGCTCGCCGACCTGATGGGCGATGCCCCGGAAGCCCAGACCTACGCCAGCCTGCTCAAGCGCGTGTTCTTCGACATGTCGCTGGCCATCGACACCTACGGCGCGGCCCAGCGCCAGGCGCTGGAGGACAGCGAAGCGCGCTATGCCCGCGCCCTGCGCGGTGCCAACGACGGCATCTGGGACTGGGACCTGGGCAATGACCGTCTCTACGTCTCCGAGCGCTGGGCGCGCATGCTCGGGCTGACCCGCGACAACCTCGGCGAAGGCAGCACCAGTTGGTTCGCTCGCGTGCACCCGGACGACCTGCCCGGCCTGCGCAAGGCCATCGACGCTCACCTGCGCGGCAGCAGCGCGCTGCTCAGTCACGAGTACCGTATCCGCCAACGCGACGGCAATTACCTCTGGGTGCTGGCGCGCGGCGTGGTCACCGATGGGCGCATGGCCGGCTCGCAGACCGACATCAGCCAGCACAAGGCCAGCGAACACCAGCTCAGCCACGCGGCGCGGCACGACCCGCTCACCGGCCTGGGCAACCGCCTGCGTCTGGACGAGCTTCTGCAGCAGGCCCTGATGCGCCAGCGCCGCCCCGGCGCGCGCGAATCTGGCCTGCTGTTCATCGACCTGGACCGCTTCAAGCTGATCAACGACAGCCTCGGCCACGCGGTGGGCGACCGCGTGCTGGTGGAAGTGTCCCAGCGCCTGCTGCGCTGCCTGCGGCCAGGCGATCACCTGGCGCGTTTTGGCGGCGACGAGTTCGTCGTGCTGCTGGACGATCTGGCCAGCCTGGTCGACGCCGAGCAGGTCGCGCAGCGGATGCTCGATTGCCTGCGCCAGCCGCTGCACGTGGACGGCCGCACACTGGTGGTCAGCGCCAGCATCGGTATCACCGGGCTGATGACCGACGGCCAAGCCATCGACACCCTGCAGGCCGCGGACCTGGCGCTGTACCGCGCCAAGGAGGCCGGCAAGGCGCAGTACGCGCGCTTCAGCCTGGAGCTGCAGGCCGAGGCGCAGCGTCGGCTGGACCTGGAAAGCGCGCTGGCCCAGGCGCTGCGCCGCGAGGAATTCAGCCTGCATTACCAGCCCATCGTCCGCTTGGACCGCGACTCGCCGCACTGGGAAGCGGTGGAGGTGCTGCTGCGCTGGAGGCACGATGGCCAGTCGATCTCGCCACTGGACTTCATCCCGGCGCTGGAGGAATCCGGCGAGATCGTCCCGGTCGGCGACTGGGTGCTGCGCCAGGCCTGCCGGCAGACGGCGCTGTGGCAGAGCCAGGGACATCGCAACCTGTACTGCTCGGTCAACCTGTCCAGCCGGCAACTGCAGCAGCCGGGATTCGCCGCGCGGGTGCAGCAGATTCTCGCGGAGAGCGGGCTGTCGCCGCGCAGCCTGGTGCTGGAGATCACCGAGAGCCTGCTGATGCAGGACGGCGCGGAAACCCTCGCCTGCCTGCGTGAGCTGGCCGCCGAGGGCGTGCGCCTGGCGCTGGACGACTTCGGCACTGGCTACTCCTCGCTGGGCTATCTCAAGCGCTTTCCGCTGCACATCCTCAAGGTCGACCGCAGCTTTATCACCCGCGTACCCGACGACCCGGAACTCAGCGCCATCTGCCGCGCCATCATCGGCCTGGGCCACAGCCTCGGCCTGGAAGTGGTGGCCGAAGGCGTCGAGCGCCAGGAGCACCTCGACTTCCTGCGCGCCGAAGGCTGCCGCCACGCCCAGGGCTTCCTGTTCAGCAAGCCAGTGGTGCCCGAGCAACTGTTCCAGACACGCCTGGAGCACCAGCGATGAAGCTCAACATGCCGGTCACCGGCCACCAGGTGGACGTGCCGCTCAACGCGAACATCCTTTCCACCACCGATCTGAAGGGCGCGGTCAGTCATGTGAACCCGGATTTCCTCCGGATCAGCGGCTTCGAGGCCGAGGAACTGGTGGGCTTCAACCACAACCGCGTGCGCCATCCGGACATGCCAACCGCCGCCTTCGCCCACCTCTGGCAGACCTTGCAGGCTGGGCGCAGCTGGATGGGGCTGGTGAAGAACCGCTGCAAGAATGGCGACCATTATTGGGTCAGCGCTTTCGTCACGCCGATCCGCCATAGGGGAAAGGTCGTCGAGTATCAGTCGGTGCGCACACGCCCGGGCGCCGAGCAGGTCGACGCGGCAGAGCACCTTTATGCGCGCATGCGCCAGGGCGGGACATTGCGTCGACCGCGCCTGCCGCTGCTGCCGCAACTGCTGGTCGGGCTGGGGCTGGCGCAGGCCAGCGCAGCCACTCTGGCTCTGCTGCTGCCCAAGCTGACGGCCCTGGCGTTCCTGCTGGCGCTGGGTGCTTCCGGTGCCTGGCTGGCACTGCGCCTGCAACCGCTTGGCGTGCTGCTCGGGCGCGCGCGCAAGATTGCCGACAACCCGCTGAGCCAGCAGCTCTACTCGGGCCGCGCGGACGAATTCGGCGAGCTGGATTTCGCCTTCCGCATGCTGGAGGCGGAGACCGCCGCCGTGGTCGGGCGCATGGCCGACGCGTCCCGGCAACTGGCCGAGCACTCCGCCGCGCTCGCCGACGCCATGGCCGGCGGCAGCGCGGCTTCGCAGTTGCAGCAGCGCGAGACCGAGCAGGTCGCCAGCGCCATGCAGCAACTGGCGCAGAGCGTCCAGGAAGTCGCTCGCCACGCGCAGCACAGTGCGGTGGCGGCGCAATGCAGCGAGCGCATCACCCAGTCCGGGCATCAGGACGTGCACGGCACACGCGGGCAACTCGCCGCGCTGGAAGCCGGCGTGCGCGCAGCCAGCACCGCGGTGGAACAACAGAAGGAGCACAGCGAGGCGATCTCGCGGATGCTCGAGGTGATCCGCGACGTCGCCGGGCAGACCAACCTGCTGGCGCTGAACGCCGCCATCGAGGCTGCGCGCGCCGGGGAAAGCGGACGCGGTTTTGCGGTGGTCGCCGACGAAGTTCGCGCGCTGGCCTCGCGCACGGAGCATTCCGCGCGGGACATCCAGTCGCTGGTCGGCAACCTTCAGCAGGGCGCCGAGGAGTCGGTACGGGCGCTATGGCATTGCTGCGATCAGGCGGTGGCGAGCCTGGCCCAGGCCGGCCAGGCGGCGGGCACGCTAGAGCGCATCAGCGAGCAGGTCTCGGCGATCCAGCGGATGAGCCTGGAGATCGCCGAAGCCATCGAGGAACAGGGCGCCGCCAGCGAGGACGTGCAGCGCAGCCTGCACGCCATCCGCGGCTCGGCCGACAGCAACGCAGCGCAGGTCGGGACCTGCCAGCGCAGCGCCGCGCGGATGGCGGAACTGGCGGCGGAGCTGAGGATGCTGGCGGAGCATTTCTGGGAGGGCAGCCGGGCGGGTTAGCGCTTGGCGATGATGTACACGGCGTGGACGATGCCGGGGATGTAGCCGAGCAGCGTCAGCAGGATGTTGAGCCAGAACGCTCCGCCGAAACCGACCTGGAGGAACACGCCCAGCGGCGGCAGAAGGATGGCGATGAGGATACGGATGAGGTCCATGCGGTGGCTCCTTGTGAGATTGCCTCTTGCATGGAGTTGACCGCTGGCAAGCGGAGCGGGTTCAGAGAATCTGGCTGGTTACGCCGCCATCTGCAGGAGCAACTGTCGTTCTGTGAAGGTCCGTGCCTGGAGTTTCCGTCTCCCTGAAGGGAGAGGGAACTGTTCGGCGCGGCGCTGAGAATCAATTTCACCGGCAGCTTCGGCTTTTCGTAGGAGCGAGCTTGCTCGCGAACCCGGCCCCGCTGCAAAGCCATTCGCGAGCAAGCTCACTCCTACAAAGTCCGAAGATCAATGCCGGCCTCGGGTTCTCAGAGGAACCAGCGGTACTCGCGCGCGCTGACTTCGTTCATGAAGTCCAGGTGGTCGTGGCGCTTGTTCTCGCAGTAGACGAAGACGAACTCGCTGCCCAGGCCTTCCTTCACCACCGGGTGGTCTTCCATTTCGGCGACGGCGCCAAGCATGTCGCGGGGGAAGTCGATGCCACTGGAGCGGTCTTCGTTGAGCGGCGGGATCGGTTCCTGGCGAGCTTCCAGGCCGTGTTCCATGCCGGTGAGGATCGCCGCCAGCACCAGGTAGGGGTTGGCGTCGGCGCCGGCCAGACGGTGCTCTATGCGCAGGTTCCTGACATCGGACTCGGGGATGCGAATGCACGCATCGCGGTCTTCGAAGCCCCAGCTGGCCTTGCTCGCGGCGTTCACGCGGGAGCCGTAGCGGCGATAGGCGTTGTGGTTGGCGGCGAAGATCGGCATGCAGTGCGGCAGCAGTTCCAGGCAGCCGGCCACGGCGTGGCGCAGGGCCTGCTGGTTGTCGCGGTCGAGCAGGTTGTTGCCGTCACGGTCGTACAGGCTGACGTGGACGTGCATGCCGCTGCCCGGCGCATGCAGGTAAGGCTTGCTCATGAAGCTGGCGCGGTAGCCGTGCTTGAGTGCCACGCCACGGGTGGCGCGGGTGAACAGCGCGGCCTGGTCGGCGGCGTGCAGGCCGTCGTCGCAGTGGGCGAAGTTGATCTCAAACTGGCCCGGGCCGATCTCGGCGGTGATGACGTTGGCGTCCACGCCCTGTTCGCGGGAAGCTTCGACGATCTCATGGAGCACATCGGAGAAGCGCGACAGGCGCTCGATGTGCATGTTCGGCTGGTCGTCCTCGTCGTCGCTCAGCGGGTCGCGCGGGTACTGCGGCAGGCCGGCATCGAGCTTCTTGTCGAACAGGTAGAACTCCAGCTCGAAGGCGACCACCGGGCGGATGCCCTTGGATTCCAGGCGCTGCATGACGCGGGCGAGCACTTCGCGCGGTTCGAACTCGATGGGCGCCGCGGTGCCGTCGGAGCTGATCAGCATCTGCCCCAGCGGCTGGTTCTCCCAGCGCACCGGCTTGAGCGAGCCGGGGATCAGGCGGCGCGGCGCATCCGGGTCGCCGTCGTTGAAGCAATAGTCGCCGATGGGGTGCAGGCCGCCCTGTACGCCCAGCAGCACGCAGTTCTGCGGCAGTTTCAGCGGGCTGCCGGCGGCGACTTTTTCCAGCATGTCCACGGGGTAGCGCTTGCCGTAGAAGTGGCCGGGAATGTCCAGGCAGATCAGGTCGACGTAGCGGATGTCCGGGTATTGCTGGCGGAAGGCGCGGACTTCGCTGAGCAGGTCGGGATGCATCGGGCGGTTCATGATGTTCTCTGGGGCCTTTGTGCGGGAGCGGCCGGATCGTTTTCCCAAGCCAACCCTCGCGGGCTGGCTTGGGAAATCAGGTGAAGATCCACAGCACCCTGGTTGGTTTGTCGGTGAGGTTGCCGTAGCGGAACTGGCTGTGCGGCGGCAGCTGGAAGCTGTCGTTGGGGTAGAGGGTGACGGTGTCGTCCTCGTACCAGATGGTCAGCTCGCCTTCGAGGACGAAGCCGCCCTGCTCCGAGCTGTCGTCCAGGTGGCCTTCGCCGCTGGTGGCGCCGGGGGCGAGGATGCTGTCGAGCAGGGAGAAGCCGCCGGACATGTTCGGCGAGGCGAGGATGTCGGTGACGCCGCCGGCGTAGTACAGGGTGCGGCGGTCGTTCGGCCGGGTCACCCAGTCGCGCTCGCGGCGGGTGTCGCCAGCGTAGAAGTAGGTGGTCGGTACGCCTAAGGCTTCGCTGATGGCGGTGAGGTCGGCGACGGTCGGTTGCGACAGGCCGCGCTCGACCTGGGAAAGGAAACCCACCGAGCGGCCGATCTGCTCGGCCAGCTCGCCCAGGGTGAGGTTCTTGTGCTTGCGCAGGTCGCGGATCAGCGTGGCAAGGTGTTCGTTGGCAACCGTCTGGGTCATGGCGAAATCCGATTCAGATGAAATCCCGCAATCGATACCAGGCCTTGCCGACGGCTTCCAGTGGCGCAGCGAAGCGCTGGCCGCCGGGGAACCCGGGATTGCGGATGCGTTGATAGAGGTCAAGCTCGTCGCTGCGCCCCTGCATGGCTTCGCTCACGGCGTGGGCGGCGGCCAGGCTCGGCAGCACGCCATGGCCGGAATAGCCCTGCAGCCAGTAGAGGTCGCCGCGCCGGCCGATGTCCGGGGTGCGCCGCATGCTGCAGTCGATGTGCCCGCCCCAGGCGAATTCCAGCTCCACGCCCTTGAGCTGCGGGAACACCCGCTCGACATAGGGGCGCGTGGCAGCGCGAATGTCCGAAGGCATGCCGCCCAGGTAGGTGCAGCCGCCGCCGAACAGCAGGCGATGATCGGGGGTCAGGCGGAAGTAGTCGAGGACGAACTGGTTGTCGGTGACGCAGCAGTTCTTCGGCAACAGCGAGCGGGCCAGTTCCTCGCCCAGCGGCGCGGTGGCGACCTGGTAGGTGCCCACCGGCAGGATGCGTTCGGAGACGTCGCGGTCCAGCCCGTCGATGTAGGCGTTGCAGGCCAGCACCAGGGAGGCGCAGCGCACGCTGCCATGCTCTGTGGTGACCTCATAGCCGCTGCCAGTCTCGCGGAAGCTCAGCGCGCGGGTCTGCTCGAAGATGCGGCCACCGGCGCGCTCGATGGCGCCCGCCAGGCCGTAGGCCAGCTTCAGCGGATTGAGGTGCGCGGAGTTCGGATCGTACAGCCCGGCCTGGTAGCGGTCGCTGGCGATCCACTGCGGCAGGTCTTCACGGGGAATGAACTGCAGGCCTTCGTAGCCCCAGCGGCGATTGGCTTCGGCCTGCCAGTCGTAGAGCGAGCCGACCCGGCGTTGCAGCACGGCGGTCCACAGGTGGCCGATACGGTAGTCGCAATCGAAGCCGTGGCGTTGCGGCAGGTCGCGCAGTTCGTGGGCGGCCCAGAGCATGCCCTGCCACAGGCGCAGCGCACCTTCATGGCCAAGGTCGTCCTCGATGGGGCCCAGGTCGCTGGACCAGCCCGGCAATGCCTGCCCGCCGTTGCGTCCGGAGGCGGCCCAGGCGATGCGGCTGGCCTCGATCATGCAGACCTGGCGGCCACCTTCAACCAGTTGCAGCGCCGTGTGCAGGCCGCTGAAACCGGCACCGATCACCAGAACTTCGCACTCCAGCGGCTCGTGAAGGGCTTCACGGTGCTGGATCAGCTCGGGGTTGGCGCCGGCGTAGTAGGTGCCGACCGGTTCGGACGAACGCAGGAACATCGCTACCTCGTGAAATTGTTCTGATTATTTTTCATGAAAAATAACAGAACAAATTTCACAAGGCTAGCCCGTCATCACTTTCACGGGGACGGGCAGCATTTTACTGGGTCAGGAAGACAGCACCGCTGCGCCATCCTGCTCTTCACGCTTCTGCCGCACGCTGACTACCACTACCAGCACCACCAGGATGCCGGCGAGGATGGCCGAGGAGCCGATGGTGCCGAAGTCCAGACCGCCCTTCTCGTGGGATTTGGTCAGCACATCGCCCAGGGTCGCGCCGAACGGACGGGTCAGCACGAAGGCCACCCAGAACAGCAGCACCGAGGACAGCTTGGTGAAGTAGTGCAGCGCCACCACCACGGCGATCAGACTGCCGATCAGCAGCGCGCCGCCGGCGAAGCCCAGGCCGGAGTCGTCGGCGAGGAAGTCGCCCAGCGCGGTACCCAGGGTGTTGGAGAAGAGGATGGCGATCCAGTAGAACATCTCGCCCTTGAAGCTGCGGATGTTATCCACCGACAGCGAAGTGCCGCTGAAGCGCCAGGCCGCGAAGATCGCCGCCAGGATGCTGATGAGGATGGCCGACCCGGTGGCGTAGCCGAGTTCCAGGGTGCGATCCATGAAATCCGACATGGTGGTGCCGGCCGTGCTGGTGGAGAGAATCACCAGCCAGTACAGCCAGGGCACGTAGCGCTTGCTGGCGAGTTGGCCGAACAGGGTGACGAGGAACAGGCTGATGAGGATCAGCGAGCTGACCGCATAGCCGACGTTGAGGGTCATCGACAGCAGGTCGCCAGCGGTTTCCCCCAGCGTAGTGGCGCAGATTTTCATCACCCAGAAGGCCAGGGTGATCTGTGGCAATTTGTTCAAGGACATGTCTCCGGAAATGAGCGGGATCGACGCTTGTCGCTCGCGTCGCTGCACCCCGGAGTTGGCGGTCTCCCCCGATAACCTCCTGGCGCATGGCAGTGGAGACTGAGGGCGGCGCGGTGAAGAAAGGGTCAAGCCGTCATGAAAAATCCATTGGCCAATTTCGCTTCTGCGCCGGCCGACGGATGACAGATCACGTTCAGTTGCTATGGTTTTACGTGGGGGCGATGCGCCCGAGGACCGCTTCACTTCGCGCGTGGCGCATGGGGATAGGGATGAATCAGATGATCAAACCGCAACCGTACTGCAAGAACTGCCGGCTGGCGCCGCCAACCCTCAGCGACGAGAAGGTCCTGGAGCTGGAGGCGATCATCAAGCCAGGCCACTTGCTGCACAAAGGGGACTTCGTATTCCGCCAGGGCGACCCGTTCCACAGCGTGTACCTGGTGCGCTCCGGTTCGATCAAGACCTTCACGACCAACGAGCAAGGGCTGGAGAAGATCACCGGCTTCTACTTCGCCACCGAGATCTTCGGCTTCTCCGGCATGGGAGAAGGCAGCTACCCGGTGTCGGCGCAGGCACTGGAAAGCACGCTGTGCAGCGAGATTCCATTCAGCCAGCTGGAGGAACTGTCGCTGCAGATTCCGGGGCTGTCGCACCAGATCATGCTGATGATGAGCCGCAAGATCCGCGAGGATCAGCAGATGAAGCTGCTGCTCTCGCGGCTGAACTCCGACTCGCGCATCGCCGCCTTCCTGCTGAACATTTCCGCGCACTTCCGCGAGCGCGGCTTCTCCGCCACGCGCTTCCGCCTGAGCATGTCGCGCAACGAAATCGGCGATTACCTGGGGCTGGCGGTGGAGACGGTGTCGCGCAGCTTCACCCGCCTGCAGAAGCACGGACTGATCCGGGTGGACGGGCGGGAGACCGAGATTCTCGACTTCACCGAGCTGTGCGCACTGGCCGGGGGTGAGGTAGAGCTTTGAGCCCCCGCTCCGGAATCCCCCGGTAGGAGCGAGCCATCAAGTACCGATCACACCGCCATCATCCTTGGTGATCACCAGCGTCGTGGACCGCGGGATGCTCTTGCCGTCGCTGGCGGGGAAGCTGAGGGTGGGGTGCTGGATGTTCACCCACAGCGTCCTGCCATCCGGCGTCTGGGTGATGCCGGTCAGCTCGCAGCCGCGCGGGCCGACCAGGAAGCGACGCACTTCGCGGCTGTGCGGGTCGGCACAGAGCAGCTGGTTGCAGCCCATGGCCTGCATCGGCGCTTCGGCGTCGTCGTAGTCGGTCTCGATCCATAGGCGGCCGGCGGTATCGAAGTACAGGCCATCCGGCGAGGAGAAGATATCGCCGTTGATGGTGCCGATCAGGTTCTCCGGCGCGCTGGCGCCCTTGTGCTCGCCGGCCAGCAGGAAGATTTCCCACTGGAAGCTGGTGGCGGTCGGATCGCCGCCGGCTTCGTTCCAGCGCAGAATCTGCCCGTGGAGGTTGTCCTTGCGCGGGTTGGCGGCGTCCACCGGCTGCTTCTTGCCACGGGCATCGTTGTTGGTGAGGCTGACGTAAACCTCGCGGGTGGTCTGCTGCACCGCGACCCACTCGGGGCGGTCCATGGGCGTGGCGCCCAGTTTGTCGGCGGCGGCGCGGGCGTTCACCAGCACCTCGGCCTGGCTGGCGAAACCGTTCTCGATGGTCAGGCCGTTCTGCCCGTGTACCAGCGGCAGCCACTGGCCGCTGCCGTCGGCCTTGAAGCGCGCGACGTAGAGGGTGCCTTCGTCCAGCAGGTCGACGTTCGCCGCGCGGTTGTTCGGCTCGTATTGGCCGGCCGGGACGAACTTGTAGATGTACTCACCTTTGGTGTCGTCGCCGTAGTAGAAGGCCATGCGGTTGTCGGCGCCCAGCGAGAGCGTCGAGCACTCGCGGCAGAAGCGGCCGACGGCGGTGCGCTTCTTCGGCGTGGAGGTCGGGTCGAACGGGTCGATCTCCACCACCCAGCCGAAGCGGTTCGGTTCGTTGACGTGGCCGCCATGAGGCTGGTCGGCCTTGGGCGTGGCGTCGAAACGCGCGTCCACTGCCTCCCAGGCGTAGTAGTTGCTGAATTGGCCGTTGGACAGGCCATAGCGCTTGTGCGAAATGCGTTTGGCGTAGTCAGCCTTGTCGCGGTTGACGAAGTACTGGTGCCAGTTCTCTTCGCAGGCCAGATAGGTGCCCCAGGGCGTGACACCCATGGAGCAGTTGTTCAGGGTGCCGAGCACCTGTTTGGCCTCGGGGTCGCTGGCGGTGCGCAGCAGGTCGTGGCCGGCCAGCGGACCAGACAGGTCCAACGGCGAGCTGCCGGTGATGCGACGGTTGTAGCGGGAGCCCTCGACGCGCTGCCACTGGCCACCAGCGTCCTTCTTCACCTCGATCACGCTCAGGCCATGGGCGGCGATTTCCTTGCGCACCTCGCCTTCCGGGCGGCCGCGCGAACCATCGGGGCGGTCCTCGAAGGTCTGGCCTTTGGGGTGCAGCGTCGGGTTGATGTACTCGTGGTTGATCACCAGCAGGCCGTGGCTGTCCGGCGCGTCGGGGAAGGGGAAGTAGTGCATGCCGTCATGGTTGTCGCCGGCCTGCAGCTCCTGGGCTTTCCAATCCTCGCTGGCGTCGCCTTTCCAGGCCGGCGAGCCGCTCACCACGGCGTCGCCCCAGGAGAAGAACGGCCGCGCGCTGTAGCCCTCGGCGACGATCACCCGGTCGAATTTCGGGTCCTGCTGCACCGGCACGCCCTTGAAGCCCAGCAGCGCGGTGGGCACCGGGGCGTCGGCGGCGAACAGCGAGCGGCCGGGGAACAGGCTGCCGCCGAGGAAGCCGACCGCGCCCAGCACCAGGCTGTTCTTCAGCAGGCGGCGGCGCGAGGTGTCGATGATCTCGCTCATCGGCAGGTTGCCGGAGGGGTTGATCGCCTGGTCGTCGAAGGCGGCCAGTCGGTCGTGGAAATCCTGGAAACGCTCGCTCATCAGATGGTTCCTTCCGCGCGGCCGTCTTTCTGACGGCTCGGGTTGTCAGTAAAAGCTATCGGCGGAAGGTTAGGAACGCGGTGTTACGTCGGCATGACAACGCCGCCGAGCCCCTGTGACAGGCTCGGCGGCGGCAATAAAAGCCGCCCCGCAGGACCAAGACGACGTCCGGGGGCGGGCGCGAGGGCATTTGCGGAATAGCGCGGCTCAGCTCTGCAGGCCGCCCTGCTCCGAACATTCAGGGCCCGCCAGGCGGGCCGTCCAGTCTTCCAGCACGCCACTGGTGAGGCGTTGCGCGGCGGTCTTGCGCCAGCGCAGGGAAAGCGCGTCACAGGCCATCATCAGGCGCAGGCCGGTACGTTCCAGCGGGTGGCCGAAATACCAGTCCAGAAGGCTCGCCACGCTGAGCTGCGGGTAGTGCCGCTGCACCAGCTCCAGCGGCGCGTCGGCGGCAACCATGCCGGAGCGGCGCACCCGGTAGAACCAGCCGCAGCGCCCCTGTTCCTGCACTTCCAGCGGCAGCCCAGGGAGATTCCAGCGCCGCGCCAGGCGATAGCTGGGCGAGCGCGGCTGGCTCACTTCGATCAGCGCCTCGCCCCAGCGGAACAGGTCGCCGATGCAGACCTCCTGCTCATTGAGGCCGAAGGTCGAGAGGTTTTCGCCGAAGGCCGGCTGTCGCCAGCGCGTCTGCGGGTGCTGCTTGCGCCAGTAGCGGTAGTGCTCGGCCGGGTAGTGGTGCAGCGCGCGGTCCAGGCCGCCGTCGCGGCGCAGCTCAGGCCTTGCGTCCCCCGGCAGCCCTTCGGTGCCGAGCCAGACTTCCTGATGCGTTTCCAGCCTGTCGATTTCGCTGAGCAAACCGCCCCAGCTCTCTTCGACTTTGCCTATGAAAACGCCCTGGATGACGATGCTTTCCACCTTTGTCTACCCATCTGAGACAGCGGACAAGCGCTAGAGTAGAGGCCTGGATAGGTGACTATCCATTTCGATTTTCCAGTTTCGTTGATAAGCAGACCTTATGGATTTCCGCCAGCTCCGCTATTTCGTCGCGCTCTACGAAGAAGGCCATGTCGGGCGCGCGGCCGAACGCCTGGCGATTTCCCAGCCGGCGCTGTCGCAGCAGATCCGCCAACTGGAGCAGAACCTCGATGTGGCGCTGTTCCAGCGCAGCGGCAAGCGCCTGCTGCCCACCGCCGCCGCACACACGCTGTACAACCATGCGGTGCCGCTGCTGGAAGGCCTGGAGCGGGCTCGCGAGGCGTTGCGCGGTTTCCGTGGACAGAGTGCGCGCAGCCTGGCCATCGGCGTGCTGCAGACGGTCAACGCGAGCCTGGTGCCGCACCTGGTGGAGCGCCTGCACGCCGCGCAACCGCACGTACAGGTGCGCATCTACGAACTCTCCGGGGTGGAGATCGAGCGGCGCCTGCTGATCGGCCAGCTGGATATCGGCATCGGCTTCCTGCCGCCGCGCCAGCCGGCGCTGCACGGGGTGGAGCTGTATCCGGACGAACTGCAACTGGTGATACCGGCGGACCATCCGCTGAAGGACTTCAAGAAGGTGTCGCTGGCCCAGGCGGCGGAACTGCCGATGCTGCTGCTCGGCGAGGAATTCCGCGCGCGGCAGATCTGGCAGGAGCAACTGGCAGCCATCGGCCGGCGGCCACGGGTGCAGGCGGAGCTGAACCATATGGGCGGCATCCTCGACAGCCTGCCGCAGAGCCGCTTCGCCACCGTGCTGCCGGGGCGCGCGCGACAGATGCACGCGCACAAGGACCTGCTATGGAAGCCATTGAGCGAACCGCGTATTCCGCTGAGCGTGGGGTTGGTCTATCGCGATGCGCAACGGCAGCAGCCGACCGTGGAGTTGTTGCGCTCGCTGCTGGATGGGGCGGTTTGATTTTCCTACAGGTGCCCCCATCGCGGAGTGGAGCAAGGCGCTCGCGAAATCGCGGGTAAGAAAAAACCCCGCTTCTTGCGAAGCGGGGTTTTGCAGACCGATATCCTGACGTCCATGCAGGCCACCATCCATGGTGGAATCCCTATATTTCCGTGTTGTCTTTGGCGCTTCCTGCGCAATGTCCTGACTGAGGAGAAGGTTACCGCTGTAAGCCGTTGCCAGAAAGACGCCGATTACCACCGCTCTTTGTAAGCTTTGGCTTACACGGATTCGAAATATCGCCCTTCGGAAAAGAAATATCGCCATGAAAAAGCCCCGCCGGAGCGGGGCTTCTTGGATCAGCCGATTAGAACTGCGCGGCGTCCAGCAGGTAAAGCGACTCGCTGCCGGCCTTCACCGAGGCGGTCAGGGAGTGGATGCGCGGCAGCAGGCGGGCGAAGTAGAAGCGCGCGGTACCCAGCTTGCTGGCGTAGAACTCGTCCTGGCCTTCCTTGCCCAGCGCAGCGCGCGCCATCAGGGCCCACATGTACGCGTAGGCGGTGTAACCGAAGGCGTGCAGGTACTCGACCGATGCGGCGCCGATTTCGTTCGGGTTGCCCTTGGCGCGGTCCAGGACCCAGGCGGTCAGCTCGTCCAGGTTCTGCACGGCAGCGTTCAGCGGGCCGGTGAACTCGGCCAGCTCAGCCGAAGCCGAGGCGGTGAAGGCGCGAATCTCGTCGGTGAACAGCTTGGCGTAGGCGCCGCCGCTGCCGACGATCTTGCGACCCATCAGGTCCAGCGCCTGGATGCCGTTGGTGCCTTCGTAGATCTGGGTGATGCGGCAATCGCGCACCAGTTGCTCCTGGCCCCACTCGCGGATGAAGCCGTGGCCGCCGAAGATCTGCTGGCCGTGGATGGTGGTTTCCAGGCCCATGTCGGTGAGGAAGGCTTTGGCCACCGGGGTCAGCAGGGCGACCAGTTCCTCGGCGCGCTTGCGGGTGGTCGGCTCTTCGCTGTACTTGGCGGTGTCCAGCTGCATGGCGACGTAGCTGGAGAAGGCGCGGCCGCCCTCGTTCAGCGCCTTCATGGTCAGCAGCATGCGACGCACGTCCGGGTGAACGATGATCGGGTCGGCGGCCTTGTCCTTGGCGACGGGGCCGGTCGGCGCGCGGCTCTGGATACGCTCGCGGGCGTACTCCACGGCGCTCTGGTAGGAACGCTCGCCGGTGGCCAGGCCCTGGATGCCAACGCCCAGACGCTCGTAGTTCATCATGGTGAACATGGCGGCCAGGCCCTTGTTCGGCGCGTCGACGATCCAGCCGGTGGCGCCGTCGAAGTTCATCACGCAGGTGGCGGAACCCTTGATGCCCATCTTGTGCTCGATGGAGCCACAGGACACGGCATTGCGCTCGGCCAGGGAGCCGTCGGCGTTGACCATCACCTTCGGCACCAGGAACAGCGAGATGCCCTTGGAGCCAGCCGGCGCGTCGGGGAGCTTGGCCAGCACCAGGTGGATGATGTTCTCGGTCAGGTCGTGCTCGCCGCCGGTGATGAAGATCTTGGTGCCGGAAATCTTGAAGCTGCCGTCAGCCTGCGGCTCGGCCTTGGTGCGGATGATGCCCAGGTCCGTGCCGGCGTGCGGCTCGGTCAGGCACATGGAACCGGCCCAGGTGCCGGCGTACATGTTCGGCAGGTACTTGGCTTTCAACTCTTCGCTGGCGTGGTTGAGCAGCGACAGGCAGGCGCCGGCGGTCAGCATCGGGTAGAGGCCGAAGGACAGATTGGCCGAGTTGACCATTTCCTCGACTTGGGCGCCGATCACCTTGGGCATGCCCATGCCGCCGAATTCCGGCGCGCCGCCCACGCCCACCCAGCCGCCTTCGGCGTAGGTGCGGTAGGCCTCGGGGAAGCCGGCTGGGGTCTTCACGCCCTCGGCGCTCCAGCTGCAGCCTTCTTCGTCGCCGCTGCGATTCAGCGGGGCGATCACGCCGCCGGTAACCTTGCCAGCCTCTTCGAGGATCGCCGCGGCGGTCTCGACGTCGACGGTCTCGGCCAGGGCGGGCAGTTCGGCCCACAGGTTGGCGACCTCGAAGACTTCATTGAGGACGAATTGCATGTCGCGCAGGGGAGCTTTGTAGTCAGCCATGATGGATCCTCGAACGAAAACGACGGCTGATCTGGCAGCCAGCGGTATCAGAATAGGAGGTACACGAAGGTACGCCGCCGGAGTTTACTCCAACAACTTTTCAGACTTTAAGCGTCATGTTGTGACCGCACAACTATATATTGGTCACAATATGTAGCGAAAAATGAGGAGGCCCGCGTGAAGCGGGCCTCCTCGTCTAGCACGGGGATTACAGCGCGAACTGCTCGGCCGACAGGCGCATCAGCACCTCGGAGCCGGCTTCCGCCGCTGCCACGTGAGCCTGCGCGCGCGGCAGCAGGCGGCTGAAGTAGAACTCGGCAGTGGCCAGCTTGGTCTGGTAGTAGGCCGCCTCGCTGGCGCCCTCCTCCAGCTTCTGCCCGGCGACGAGCGCCATGCGCAGCCAGAAGTAGCCGAGGGTGACGTAGCCGGAGAACATCAGGTAGTCGACCGAGGCCGCGCCGACTTCGTCCGGGTTCTTCATCGCGGCCATGCCGACCTTCTGGGTCAGCTCGCCCCACTGCTTGTTCAGGGTCGCCAGCTGGGCGACCTGAGCTTTCAGCTGCGGGTGCTCGGCATGCTGCTGGCAGAGCTGGTGGACGAGCTTGGTGAAGCCCATCAGCAGCTTGCCCTGGCTGCCGAGGACCTTGCGGCCCAGCAGGTCCAGCGCCTGGATGCCGTTGGTGCCCTCGTAGATCGGCGCGATGCGGCAATCGCGCACCAGCTGCTCCATGCCCCACTCGCGGATGAAGCCGTGGCCGCCGAACACCTGCATGCCAATGTTGGTGACTTCCAGGCCGGTCTCGGTCATGAACGCCTTGCAGATCGGGGTGAGGAAGGCCAGCAGGTTGGCGGCGCGCTCGCGCTCCTCAGCGTCCTGGGAGAGGTGTTCGATGTCCAGCAGTTGCGCGGTGAAGTAGGCCAGCGCGCGGTTGCCTTCGTTGAACGCCTTCATGGTCAGCAGCATGCGGCGCACGTCCGGGTGGACGATGATCGGGTCGGCGGGCTTCTCCGGCGCCTTCGGGCCGGTCAGCGAACGCATCTGCAGCCGGTCCTGGGCGTAGCGCACGGCGCCCTGGTAACTGGTCTCGCCGAGGCAGAGGCCCTGCATGCCGGTGCCCAGGCGTGCGTGGTTCATCATGGTGAACATGCAGGCCAGGCCCTTGTTCGCTTCGCCGATGAGGAAGCCGCGGGCGCCGTCGAAGTTCATCACGCAGGTGGCCGAGGCTTTGATGCCCATCTTGTGTTCGATGGAGCCGCAGGCCACGGCGTTGCGCTCACCGGCCTCGCCGTTCGCATCCAGGTTGAATTTCGGCACGATGAACAGCGAGATGCCCTTGGTGCCGGCCGGCGCATCGGGCAGCTTGGCCAGGACCAGGTGGATGATGTTCTCGCTCATGTCGTGCTCACCGGCGGAGATGAAGATCTTGGTGCCGGTGATCGCGTAGCTGCCGTCCGCGTTGGGCACGGCGCGGGTCTTGATGATGCCCAGGTCCGTGCCGCAGTGCGGCTCGGTGAGGCACATGGTGCCGGTCCATTCCGCGCTGGTCATGCGCGGCAGGTAGGTGTCCTTCTGCTCCTGCGTGCCGTGGGCGTGGATGGCGGCCATGGCGCCCTTGGTCAGACCGGGGTACATGCCCCAGGAACAGTTGGACGCGCCGATCATCTCGCTGACCAGCAGGCCGAGGGACGGCGGCAGACCCTGCCCACCGAATTCCGGGTCGCTGGAAACACCGTTCCAGCCGGCCTCGACGTATTGCGCAAAGGCTTCCTTGAAGCCCTTGGGCGTGGTCACCACGCCGTTGTCGAAGTGGCAGCCTTCCTCGTCGCCGGAGCGGTTCAGCGGGGCGATGACCTGCTCGCAGAATTTCGCGCCTTCCTCGAGGATGGCGGCGAACATGTCCGGGGTGGCGTCGGTGGCGCCGAGGGCTTCATAGCGGCCGGTGAAGTCGAAGACTTCATCGGTGAGGAAGCGCACGTCGCGCAGGGGTGCCTTGTACTCGGGCATCGCGAATCTCCGTTCGGTTCAGGGCGCCAGCGTGGCGCGGAAACCTCGAACCTAACGGCGCACGGCGATGCGGACAATCACGCTGCACGCGCTGAATGCGCAGTCATAACGCAAGCGGTTCAGGCGGTGCGTACCGCTCCGCGACGCGACTGCCCATGTACGGCCACGCGGTTGCGGCCGCCGCTCTTTGCCGAGTACAGCGCCTCGTCGGCGCCCTTGATGACCTCTTCCGGGCTGCGCCGCTCGCCGTCGCGCTCGGCGACGCCGACGCTGATGGTCACCGAGACCGTCTGCGCCTCCTTGCCGGCGCGCTTGCCGCGACCCTGGCGGTCGTCCTTGGGGCGGTTGCCACGGTCACGCAGGTGCATGGCGTAACCCTCGATGGCCTGGCGCACGCCATCGAGGTAAGGCAGGCACTGCTCCACGGTCTTGCCGGCGAAGACCACGGTGAATTCCTCGCCGCCATAGCGGTACGCCTTGCCGCCGCCACCGGTACGACGCAACTGGCTGGCGACCATGCGCAGTACCTGGTCGCCGACGTCGTGGCCGTGGCTGTCGTTGAATTTCTTGAAATGGTCCACGTCGATCATCGCCAGCACGTACTGCTGGCCCAGGCGCTGGAAGCGCTCGTTCAGCGCGCGGCGTCCGGGCAGGCCGGTGAGCTCGTCGCGGAAGGCCATCTGGTACGCCTCGTGGGCCACCGCGCCGGCCAGGGTGAGCATCACCAGGCTGGTCATCACGGTCAGCGCGTGGGGCAGGATGAACACCTTGGGCAGCATCCACAGCAGCCCGAGCAGGCCCACCAGTTGCGCGGCGTGCAGCGGACGTGGCTGACGGATGTAGGCCGCAAGCAGGGCGACGAAGGCCATGAGGAAACCAAGGTAGGACAGCTGCGCCAGGTTCATCCAGTGACCGTGCAAAGCCGGCCAGTAGGTATCGCTGAGCAGTTCCGCCAGACCCTGTGGGAAGCGCTTGGCCAGCGCGGTGGCGACGCCGACCACCGCGATCAGCGCGGCGCTGCGGGCGAGCAGGTCCTGCAGCATGTGCATGCGTTCCTGCCAGATGCCGTACAGGCCGTAGAGCAACGGCAGCAGCACGCAGCAGAGGTGGAACACCAGCGCCGCCTCCGGCATCACCACGCGATGTGCCTGGAAGTAATCGACCTGGGTATCGAGCAGGAAATACGCGATGTACACCGCTGCCAGCATGAACAGCTGGCGCTGGCGGCCATAGACCAGGCACAGGGCACCGCCAAGCAGGAGCAGCAGGGTCGGCAGTACGTTGAACAGGGAGATGAAGAAGTCAGACAGTTCGCCCAGGGAACCGGCGGCGATGCCGGCCGGAATCAGCAACAGGGGCGTGAGGAAATGGCTGATCCGATAAGGGGCCGTGGGTCGCACAAAGGGTTCCGCAGAATGGGGGCCGGGCTCGCCGCCAGTGGATCGGCAAGTGGCGTAATGATGGCATTTTCTGCGGCGTCATGTGTGGGTTCGGATACGAAAAAGCCCGCCTTGCGGCGGGCTTCTTCCTGTTCAGCAGACGGACGGCGAACCGTCCGTACGGGGTGCTGATCAGTAACCGAGGGCGAAATCTTCCTCGGCCAGGTCCATCAGGTTGTTGGCGCCGGACAGCATGGAGCCAACGTGCGCGCGGGTGCGCGGCAGGATGCGCTGGAAGTAGAAGCGCGCGGTCTTCAGCTTGGCCTGGTAGAAGGCTTCTTCGCTGGTGCCGGCAGCCAGCTTCTCGGCAGCCAGGCGAGCCATGTCGGCCCAGAAGTAGGCCAGGCAGGCGTAGCCGGAGTACATCAGGTAGTCGACCGATGCGGCGCCGACTTCCTCGCGGTCCTTCATGGCAGCCATGCCGACCTTCATGGTCAGGTCGCCCCACTCCTTGTTCAGCGCAGCCAGCGGTGCAACGAACTCTTTCACGGCTTCGTTGGCTTCGTTGGCCTGGCAGAACTTGTGCACGATCTTGGTGAAGCCCTTGAGCGCTTCGCCCTGGGTCATGAGGATCTTGCGACCCAGCAGGTCTAGCGCCTGAACGCCGGTGGTGCCTTCGTACAGCATGGAAATGCGACTGTCGCGGACGTTCTGTTCCATGCCGTGTTCGGCTATGAAGCCGTGGCCGCCATAGATCTGCACGCCGTGGTTGGCGGCTTCGAAGCCCACTTCGGTCATGAACGCCTTGGCGATCGGAGTGAGGAAGGCCAGCATCGAGTCAGCGGCTTTCTTCTCTTCTTCGTCCTGGCTGCGCTGGACGATGTCGACCTGCTTGGCAGCGAAGTACAGCATGGCGCGGTTGCCTTCGGCGAAAGCCTTGGCGGTCAGCAGCATGCGGCGTACGTCCGGGTGCACGATGATCGGGTCAGCGGCTTTTTCCGGCGCTTTCGGGCCGGTCAGCGAACGCATCTGCAGACGCTCGCGAGCGTAGGCGATGCCACCCTGGAAGCCGATCTCGGCGTGGGCCAGGCCTTGCAGCGCGGTACCCAGGCGAGCGGTGTTCATGAAGGTGAACATGCAGTTCAGGCCCTTGTTCGGCGGGCCGATCAGGAAGCCGGTGGCGGCGTCGAAGTTCATCACGCAGGTAGCGTTGCCGTGGATGCCCATCTTGTGCTCGATGGAGCCACAGGAAACGGCGTTGCGCTCGCCCACGTTGCCTTCGGCGTTGGGCAGGAACTTCGGCACGATGAACAGCGAGATGCCCTTGGTGCCCTGCGGGGCGTCGGGCAGGCGGGCGAGCACGATGTGGACGATGTTGTCGGCCATATCGTGTTCGCCAGCGGAGATGAAGATCTTGGTGCCGGTGATCTTGTAGGTGCCGTCAGCCTGCGGCTCGGCCTTGGTGCGCAGCATGCCCAGGTCGGTGCCGCAATGCGGCTCGGTCAGGCACATGGTGCCGGTCCACTCGCCGGAAACCAACTTGGTCAGGTAGGCGTGCTGCTGCTCCGGGGTGCCGTGGGCGTGCAGGGTGTTCATGGCGCCGTGGGACAGGCCCGGGTACATGCCCCAGGACCAGTTGGCCTGGCCGACCATCTCGCTGATGGCCAGACCCAGGGATTCGGGCAGACCCTGACCGCCGTGCTCGACGTCATGGGCCAGGCTCGGCCAGCCGCCTTCGACGAACTGCTGGTAGGCCTCTTTGAAGCCGGTCGGCGTCTTGACGCCTTCCGGGCTCCATTTGCAGCCTTCCAGGTCGCCAGTGCGGTTCAGCGGAGCGATTACCTGTTCGCAGAACTTCGCACCCTCTTCGAGGATGGCATTGACCATGTCCGGGGTGGCGTCTTCGGCGCCCGGCAGGTTCTGGTAGTGCGCTTCGTAGCCCAGCAGCTCGTCGCGAACGAAACGGATATCACGCAAGGGGGCCTTGTAATCAGGCATAGCGGTAAACCTCTACGAAGGGTTCTGGTTAATGGGCGACCGGTTGCTGCGGTCGCAGTGCGGGAGCATTCCCGGCCGCCCAGTCGGTGCGCGCACGCATCCGGACAGTCAAACAGGCGTTTGAAACATACGTTTACGCCATACCCTTGTCAAGCGTGCAAACCGACCGCCTGGTCACGCTTGCCGAGCTGTCCGCAAGGTGGTTTCGCAAGGACGTCCTGAGACTCATTAAAGCCCATGGCAGAGCGGCCGGCGTGTCACGAGGACAGCCGGCCGCCAGAGCATTTCGGGTAAGGGAAAAGGGCCGTCAGGCGCGGATATCGATAAGGGTGCCGAGCGTTTCGTCGGCGGCCTGGATGACCTTGGCGTTGGCCTTGACCTCGTGCTCGCCGCGGCGCAGGTCGACCAGGCGGTCGTTCAGCACTTCCCTGGGCGCGCTGCCGGCGGTGGCGATGTCGGTGCTGGCGCGATCGACGCGGCGCTGGCCGTTCTGCACGCCATAAAGGCCCGCAGAGAAAGCATTACCGGAAATTTCCATCGACACGCCTCCACAGCAAAAAGCAGCAAGTGGCCACTATTCAAGCAGACGGAGTCCGCCAGGCCAAGGCCCGGTTACAAATCCAGGATGCCCAGGTCCAGGTGCGAGGCCACTGCCGCCGCAGTCGCGTGGTGCAGGCGCGGCACGCGTCCGATGCAGGGTGCGGGCAGACGTTCGGCGAGGGTCGCGAGGTTTTCTTCCAGACGGGAGGTCTGTGGATCGACGATGTTCGCTACCCAACCGGCCAGCAGCAGGCCGTCGCGCTGGATCGCCTCGGCGCTGAGCACCGCATGGTTGATGCAGCCCAGGCGGACGCCGACGACGAGGATCACCGGCAGTTCAAGGGCGATGGCCAGGTCGGAAAGGTTCTCCTCCCCAGCCAGCGGCACGCGCCAGCCGCCGGCGCCTTCCACCAGGGTGAAATCGGCGCCCAGCTCCAGGATCGACCGCACCGGGCCTTTCAGCGCTTCCACCGTCAGCTTCACACCCTGTTCGCGGGCGGCCAGATGCGGGGCAATCGCCGGCTCGAATGCGAAGGGGTTCACCTGTTCATAGGCCAGCGGCACGCTGCACTCGCCCAGCAGCGCTAGCGCGTCCGAATTGCGCAGCCCCTCGGGGCTGCGCTCGCAGCCGGAGGCTACCGGCTTGGCAGCCGCCGTGGACAACCCAGCCAGCCGCGCCGCATGCAGCAGGCCGGAGGCGATGGTGGTCTTGCCGATTTCGGTGTCGGTGCCGGTGACAAAGTAGGCGTGGGACATGGTTTTCCTCTGGTGCTCTTCGTAGGAGCGAGCTTGCTCGCGAATTCGCCCAGCTCCGGTGCTGCCGGTGAGCCCCGTTCGCGAGCAAGCTCGCTCCTACAAGGGTCAGTGCTTGCGCAGGACGGCGTAGACCACCCGGTAGGTCGCCGGCAGGCCCTCGGGCTGGCGGAAGCGCTCGTATGCGGCGATCAGCGCACGCACCCGCTCGCGCCCGGTGAGCCCATCGGGCCGGCCGGGGTTGAGGTTGTGCGCGCCGAGCGCCTTGAGTTCGTGGGTCAGGCTGCGCAGGTCGGGAAAGTGCAGGACACGGTCCTCGGTGCGCAGCTCCAGCACTTGCAGGCCGCTGCCCGCGCAGTGCTGCTGGTACTGCTCGAATGGACGGAAGCGGTTCACGTGGACGAAGCCATCCACCGCCTCCCAGCTCTGTCGCAGCTCGCCCAACGTGCCGATGCACAGGCTGCTGAACGCTACGACGCCACCAGGACGCAGCACGCGGCGCGCCTCGTCCAGAACCGCCGGCAAGTCCCCGCACCACTGGATCGCCAGGCTGGAGAACAGCAGGTCGGTGGCGCCATCGCGCAACGGCAGCCGCTCAGCATCGCCGCCGATGAAGTGCTGCGCACCGCCCTGCTCGCGGGCGTGGCGCAGCATGCCCTCGGCGATGTCGACGGACAGCCCCTGGGCCTGTGGATAACGCGCTGCCAGGGCGCGGGTGAAATAGCCGGTGCCACTGCCCAGGTCGATCCAGCGCTGCGGCGGGGCCTGCACCGGGAGCAACTCCAGCAGGCGGCCGCCAACGGCACGCTGCAGTTCGGCCACCGCGTCGTAAGTCGACGCGGCGCGGGAGAAGGAGGCGGCTACCTGGCGTTTGTCGGGCAGCGCGCTGGTACTGCAATCAGGCATCGTCACCCTCGTGGATGAACTTCAGGATGGCGCTCGCCACTTCGTCCGGCTGTTCCAGCGGCAGGCCGTGGCTGGCACTGGGCAACAGGCTGACTTCGACGTCCGGCAGCCATTCCAGCAGCGCGTCGGCGGCGCTGGCCGGGACCAGCGCATCGTTGGCGGCGAACAGGTGCAACTGCGGGCCGGGATAGCGACTGAGGGCGGCGCGAGTATCCAGCTGCCCCAGCAGTTGCAATCCGGCGGTCAGGCCTTCGACATTCAATTGCGGCAGCGCCACCTGCAGCTGGCGGGCGAGGGTGCGCGGGTCGCGGGCGCCCTGGCTGACCAGCATCGTGAAGCGCTTGCGCACCAGGTGCGGCTCCAGCAGGAAGGCCTCGAAGAAATCCTCGAAGACTTCATTGGCCATAGCATCCGGCCAGTCCTCGCGACGGCGGAAGCAGAGGTTGCTGGCGATGGTCACCAGCCCCCGGCAGGACTCGCCACGGCGCGCCGCCAGCTCGGCGCCGAGCATGCCGCCCAGCGACCAGCCGGCAATCCAGGCGTCATGGGCGACGTTGTCGTCCAGCTCGTCGAGCCAGACATTCGGGTCGGCGTCCGCCGGCAACGGCTCGATCTGTACATTCAAATGCGGTGCCTGCTCCAGCAACGCGTCGCGCAGCGGTTCCAGTGGCGCACTCCCCAGGCCCCAGCCCGGCAGCAGGATCAATTGGTCACGCATCATCGCCCTCCTCGGCATCGATCTCTGCCAGAAGGCTAGACGACACGCGCTGCCAGCTTTCGGCGAGCGCCAGCAGCAGGCGGTCGACCTGTGCTTCGGTGTGCGAGGCAGACAGGGTCACGCGCAGGCGCGCGGTGCCGGCCGGCACGGTGGGCGGGCGGATAGCGCCGACGAGGATGCCGCGCTGGCGCAGCTCCGCCGACAGCGCCATGGCCTGGGCGCTACCGCCGATGAGGATCGGCTGGATTGGCGTCGGGCTGTCCATCAGGCTCAGTCCGATGGCCCGCGCGCCTGCGCGGAAGCGCGCGATCAGCGCATTCAGGTGATCGCGGCGCCAGCTCTCGGCGCGCAGTAGCTCCAGGCTTTTCAGCGTGGCGCAGGCCACGGCGGGCGGTTGGCTGGTGGTGTAGATGTAGGGACGAGCGAACTGGATCAGTGTCTCGATCAGCTCTTCGCTGCCGGCGACGAAGGCGCCAGCGGTGCCGAAAGCCTTGCCGAGGGTGCCGACCAGAACGGGCACGTCATCCATTCCCAGGCCGAAGTGTTCGACGATGCCGCCGCCGGTGGCGCCCAGCGGGCCGAAGCCGTGAGCGTCGTCGACCATCACCCAGGCATTCTGTTGCCGCGCCGTCGCGCAAAGGCTGGGCAGGTCGGCCAGGTCGCCGTCCATGCTGAACACGCCATCGGTGACGACCAGCGTGTTGCCTTCGGCCTTATCAAGGCGGGAGGCGAGGCTGGCGGCGTCGTTGTGCAGGTAGCGCGAGAAGCGCGCACCGGAAAGCAGGCCGGCATCCAGCAGCGAGGCGTGGTTGAGGCGGTCCTCCAGCACGCTCTCGCCTTTGCCGACGAGGGCGGTGACGGTGCCGAGGTTGGCCATGTAGCCGGTGGAGAACAGCAGCGCACGCGGGCGGCCAGTGAACTCGGCGAGCGCCAGCTCCAGCTCGTGGTGCGGGCCGCAGTGGCCGTTGACCAGGTGTGAGGCACCGCCACCGACGCCCCAGCGCTCGGCGCCGGCACGCATGGCGGCAATCACCTCGGGATGATTGGCCAGGCCCAGGTAATCATTGGAACAGAAGGCCAGCATCGGCTGGCCGTCGATGGCCACTTCCGGTCCCTGCGGCGATTCCAGCAGCGGACGGCGGCGGTAGAGGTCCTCCGCCTGGCGCTGGGCCAGGCGGGCGGCGAGATCGAAAGGCATACGCAACCCCGTGTCGGCGGTGGTCCTGCGAGGCGAGGACCTGTAGGAGCGAGCTTGCTCGCGAACAGTCTTCCCGAACACTTCGGTGCCGGGCCGTTCGCGAGCAAACTCGCTCGTACATGAAGAAAAGCGGCTCTATCAGGCCGAAGCCGCGTTATAGAACAGCTGGGAGTCGCGTTGTTCCACCAGCGCCTGCTCGATGGCGGCCTGGTGCACCTCGTCGGCGTGCTCCTCGCGCTCCTCGGGCTTGATGCCCAGACGCGCGAACAGCTGCATGTCCTTTTCGGCCTGCGGGTTGGTGGTGGTCAGCAGCTTCTCGCCGTAGAAGATCGAGTTGGCGCCAGCCATAAAGGCCAGGGCCTGCATCTGCTCGTTCATCTGCTCGCGGCCAGCGGACAGGCGCACGTGGGATTTCGGCATCATGATGCGGGCGACCGCCAAGGTGCGGATGAAGTCGAACGGGTCGACGTCCTTCTCCTCGGCCAGCGGAGTGCCCTTGACCTTCACCAGCATGTTGATCGGTACCGATTCCGGGTGCTCGGGCAGGTTGGCCAACTGGATCAGCAGGCCAGCGCGGTCGTCCACCGACTCACCCATGCCGAGGATGCCGCCGGAACAGATCTTCATCCCCGCCTCGCGCACGTACGCCAGAGTCTGCAGGCGCTCGCTATAGGTGCGGGTGGTGATGATGTTGCCGTAGAACTCCGGCGAGGTATCGAGGTTGTGGTTGTAGTAGTCCAGGCCCGCCTCAGCCAGGGACTGAGTCTGCTCCTGGGTCAGCTTGCCCAGGGTCATGCAGGTTTCCAGGCCGAGCTTCTTCACGCCCTTCACCATTTCCAGCACGTAGGGCATGTCCTTCGCCGACGGATGCTTCCAGGCGGCGCCCATGCAGAAGCGCGTGGAGCCGATGGCCTTGGCTTCGGCAGCGGCCTGCAGCACCTTCTGCACTTCCATCAGCTTTTCCTTGTCCAGGCCGGTGTTGTAGTGGCCGGACTGCGGGCAATATTTGCAGTCTTCCGGGCAGGCGCCGGTCTTGATCGACAGGAGGGTGGAAACCTGCACGCGGTTCGGGTCGAAATGCGCGCGGTGCATTGTCTGCGCCTGGAACAGCAGGTCGTTGAAGGGCTGTTCGAACAGGGCGCGGACTTCGGAAAGGGTCCAGTCGTGGCGGGTTACTTGGGCTGCGGTGGCACTCATCGGCAAAGTCCTTCGACGCTTGGGGCGCCTCTTGTCTAGGGTGCCCCGGCGGCGCGCCACCGGGGAAATCAGGCTCAAGGCATCATATGTGGAGCTGTGACGCTGTCAACCACTCTCGCAACACAGGTCAACAAGTGATCAATTATTGATCTACTCAATCCGTATTCCTACGGTTGCCGCTGAACCCAAGTCGGTAATCGTCGCTCCAAGCAATCAGAACATTCAGGAGTCATACCCCAGATGGGAACAGAAGGATTCTTCGACGGCCTTGGCCAGATGGTCGGCAAGGCGATCCGCTTCATCGTCGATCTGCTGTCGGGCGTGCTCGGCGGCCTGTGGCGCGCCATGGACGATTTTTTCCATGGCCTGGCGCGGGCTGTGGGAATCGACGTCTCGATCTTCAGCTTCGTCCTGCTCTTCATCGGCCTGCTGCTGCTCTACAGTGGCATCCGCGCCTTCTTGCGGCGCTCGATCTTCGGCGGGCTGATCTGGACGGTGCTGGGCCTGGTGGTACTGAGCTGGCTGATCCATTGAGCAGCGCCGCCCAGGGAGGGGCGGAATGCGGTTGCTTCAATGGCGCCCCATCTGGTGGCGCCCTCGCGTGCAATGCCTGCTGTGTGGCGCAACGGCGGAACAGTCCGCCCTGCCGCTCTGCACCGGCTGCGATGATGACCTGCCCTGGCTAGCCGGGCGTTGCACGGTGTGCGCCCTCCCCCTGCCCGCCTCCGGGCTGATCTGCGAACAGGTCTGCAGTGGGTGCCTACGCCGCCCGCCGGCCTTCCACCGCGTCGAAACGCCCCTGCGCTACGGCTTCCCTGTCGATGAGCTGGTCACCCGCTTCAAGCACCAGGCCAATGCGCCGCTCGGGCGTCTGCTCGGGCAGTTGCTCGAACGCCACCTGCTGCACGCGTACGAGGAAGGATTGCCACGCCCGGACCGGCTGGTCCCTGTGCCGCTGTCGCGCCGGCGCGAGCGGCAACGGGGCTTCAACCAGTCGCAATTGCTGGCGGAGTGGTTGGCTACGCCGCTACGGCTGCCTGTGGATAACCGCATTATCCTTCGCACGCAGGACACCCCGGCCCAGCAAGGCCTGGACGCTGCCACCCGCAAACGCAACCTGCGCGGCGCCTTCGCCCTGGACGATGGCGCGGTGGTCGAAGGCCAGCACCTGGCGCTGGTGGACGACGTGCTGACCACCGGAGCCACCGCCGAGCGCATCGCCCGCTTGCTGCGGCGCGCGGGAGCGCGGCGGGTCGATGTCTATTGCCTGGCGCGCACGCCGACTCCGCAATAGAAGACCGGTGGGCCACATTCCCGACATCTGCCCCTTGCGTTTTGCACGCCAGCAACGGAGCCTCGCGGCATACCAATAAGTACCCGCGAAACCATGACCACCCTCAGCCTGTTGACCCAACACGTTACCCGCCGTCCGCAGCGCATTGCCCTGCTGGCGCAGATCGCCCAGCTCGGCTCGATCACCCACGCCGCCAAGGCCGCCGGGATGAGCTACAAGAGCGCCTGGGACGCCATCGACGAACTGAACAACCTCTCCGACCGGCCGCTGGTGGAACGCAGCGTCGGTGGCAAGGGCGGTGGCGGCGCACGCCTGACCGCCGAGGGCGATCGCCTGCTGGCGCTGTACCAGCGCCTGGAAGCGTTGCGCGAACACATAGTCGAGCACGTCGAGCACCAGGCCGACCTGGAGCTGATCGGGCGCCTGATGATGCGCACCAGCGCACGCAACCAGTTGCACGGGCGCGTCTGCGCGGTGGAACCGTCCGGCCTCAACGATCTGGTGAGCATCGAGCTGCCCGGTGGATCGCGCATCCAGGCGCGAGTCACCCGCGAGAGCACTGAGAAGCTCGAACTGGCCGACGGCTTGCCAGTGGTGGCGCTGATGAAGGCCGGCTGGCTCTACGTCGACCTGCCGCACATTCCCTGCCCGGAAGGGCTGAACGCACTGGAAGGCCACGTCGATGACATCCGCGAAGCCGAAGACGGCCCCAGCGAGGTGCGCATCCAGTTGCCCAGCGGCCAGATGCTCTGCGCGCTGACCGACCCGGAGCGCATCGCAATCCTCGGCCTGCAAGCGGGGTCGGCGGTGCGCGCGCAGTTCTCCCCGGCGCAGGTAATCCTCGGCACGCCGCTGTAGTCCCGTTTCCCTGCTTCATATCAAGCCCCGCGGCGCTGCGCCGCGCTCCAATAGCTGACAGCGTTCCGCCCAGGCCGGACGGAACCATGGCTAATCGGAGCCTCACCATGCGCCGCCCACTGCTGCTTTTAACCTTGCTGCTCCTGCCTCTTGCCAGCCACGCCGGCCCCGACGTACTGCGGGTCGGCGCCAGCGAGGAGCTGATGCCGATCCTCGAACCCATGGTGGACCAGTACCAGATCGAGACCCGCAACAAGGTCCTGCTGATCGGTGGCGAGGAAAGCGAACTTGCGGAGCAGATCCGCGAGGGCACGCCCTACGATCTGCTGCTTACCCCTCTGCAACGCGCCGACACCCAGGCCCAGCCGGTCAAATGCAAAGTGCGCACGATGCAGAAACTGACCCTGGTGAAGGGCGAGCGCCGGGCGCTGGCCACGGACTTCATCGAGTACCTGAGGAAACACTGCGCCGACCGCTGAGGCAACTGCCCACCCAAACGAAGCGGACTGGGTAAACTAGGCAGCTTTACCATTGCCGGAACGTCGCCATGTCCCATCCCTTTTCCGCCCTCACCCCCGACCTGGTGCTGGATGCGGTGGAAAGCATCGGTTTTCTCAGCGACGCCCGCGTACTCGCGCTCAACAGCTACGAGAACCGCGTCTACCAGGTGGGCATCGAGGGCAGCGAGCCGTTGATTGCCAAGTTCTACCGCCCCGGCCGCTGGACTACCGAGGCAATCCTTGAGGAGCACACCTTCTCCGCTGAACTGGCCGAATGCGAAGTCCCGGTGGTGGCGCCGCTGGTGCACGAGGGCAAGACCCTCTTCGAGCACGCCGGTTTTCGCTTCACCCTGTTCCCCCGCCGCGGCGGCCGTGCGCCGGAGCCGGGTAACCTCGACCAGCTGTATCGCCTCGGCCAGTTGCTCGGACGCCTGCACGCCGTGGGCGCCAACCGCCCGTTCGAACACCGCGAGGCGCTGACGCCGCAGAATTTCGGACACGACTCGCTCGCCACCCTGCTGCAAGGCAACTTCATCCCGAAAAGTCTGCTGCCGGCTTACGAATCCGTGGCCCGCGACCTGCTGAAGAAGGTCGACGACCTGTATGCTCGCGTGAAGTACAACCCCATCCGCATGCACGGCGATTGCCACCCCGGCAACCTCCTGTGTCGCGACGAGACCTTCCACGTCGTCGACCTGGACGACTGCCGCATGGGCCCGGCCGTGCAAGACCTGTGGATGATGCTCGCCGGCGAGCGCCACGAGCGCCTCGGGCAGCTTTCCGAGCTGATCGATGGCTACCAGGAGTTCCACGACTTCGATTCGCGCGAACTGCCGCTGATCGAAGGCCTGCGCTCCCTGCGCCTGATGCACTACAGCGCCTGGCTGGCGCGCCGCTGGGACGATCCGGCGTTCCCCCCGAGCTTTCCCTGGTTCGGCACCGAGCGTTACTGGGGCGAACAGGTGCTGGTGCTGCGCGAGCAACTGGCGGCGCTGGATGAGGAGCCGTTGCGGCTGTTCTGATTTCTCCGTGCCGACGCAGGAGTGCTCGGCACTGCTTCTCTTCAAGGAAGACACGCCATGAAACTGCTGCGCTTGCCCTTTATCGCCTGCCTGTCGTTCACTCTGTCTTCGGCGCTGGCCGCCAGTTTTGACTGCCAGAAAGCCAACACGCCGATGGAACAAACCATCTGTGCAAGCGATGACCTCTCCGCGCTCGATGAGCAATTGGGTCTGACTTACCGCGCTCATTTGGGCAGCCCCGAGCTGGACCCGGCACAACTGAAGAAAGCCCAGCGCAGTTGGCTGCGAAACACCCGACAACGCTGTGAAACCGACGACGCCATTTCCAACTGCCTGAGCGACGCTTACCGCGAGCGTATTGAGGAATTGGGCCCCGGGACTGGCGGCGACGCCCAAGGCCACGATTGGAAGAAGGCGCTAAGGATCAGTAACGCCGCACCGGGCTATGACTTCCTGCTCGACATGCAACCTTGCACCGCGCAGACCTGCGAGGGGCCAGCCTACCTCGGCATCCAGCGGACCGGCAGCCACGAGGTCGCACAAGCCATCTACCTGCCCAATGTTTTCCTGACGCGGCAGGAGAACGGCGAACCACTGGTGAACTCGGCGAGGCTTTACGATTACCAGGGCGTGATCAATGCAGGCGATTTCAACTTCGATGGCCAGCCGGACTTTGCAGTGCAGAACGGCAACCGCGGTTCCTATGGCGGGCCGAGCTATGACGTATTTCTCTTCGATGCGAGACGACAGCGCTTCATCTACAGCCCGGAGTTGAGTGGGCTGACACTGGAGAACCTGGGCTTCTTCGAAGTCGATAGCGTGCGCAAGAGGCTGACGACCTTTGCCAAGAGCGGCTGCTGCTACCACGAGAAGAGCGAGTACGTGGTAGAGGCCAATCAGCCAGTCGAGGTGAAACGTGAAATAGAGGATGCTGCTGGTGGCAGTGGCGATCCCGAGATGGTTCTGCTGAGCACCGAGGAGCTGGTCAATGGCGTATGGAAAACCACCTCATCGCGTCAAGTGCCCTTCAAGGAAATGTACGGCGACCAGTAGTGCACCGTAACGCCATCGTTACGCACAATCGCCGGCGCAGTCGCGACATCCACCGCAGCGGCACAGACAAGCCCCGTTACGCGCCCTAGAATTGTGCAGCCACTCATTAGCTGCCTAACCAAGGATGTTCCATGGCCACCGCCAACCCCCGCCGGGGCTACGCCCTGGGCTTGACTGCCTACGTCATCTGGGGACTCTTCCCGATCTACTTCAAGCTGCTCGAACGCATCCCCGCCCTGGAAATCATCACCCACCGGGCCATCTGGTCGGCGGTGTTCGGCGCCCTGCTCCTGCTGGTGTGGAAACACCCCGGTTGGTGGCGCGAGCTGCGCGAGAACCCCAAGCGCATCGCGGTGCTCACCGCCAGCGGCCTGCTGATCGCCAGCAACTGGCTGGTGTACGTCTGGGCGGTGAACAACGGCCACATGATCGAGGCCAGCCTGGGCTACTACATCAACCCGCTGATCAACGTCCTGCTGGGCCTGGTGATCCTGCGCGAACGCCTGCGCCCACTGCAGTGGGTCGCGGTCGGCCTCGCCGCGCTGGGCGTGGCGCAGCAGCTGTGGCAACTGGGCAGCCTGCCCTGGGTATCGCTGGCGCTGGCGCTAACCTTCGGCTTCTACGGACTGATCCGCAAGCAGGCGCCGGTGGCTGCCCTGCCCGGCCTGGTGGTAGAGACCTGGATCCTGCTGCCACTGGCGATCGGCTACCTCGTGCTGTTCGCCGACGGCCCGAGCGTGCACGCGGACTTCTGGACCACCAGGGACGCCATCTGGCTCGCTGCCGCCGGCCCGATCACCCTGGTGCCGCTGGTGTGCTTCAACGCTGCCGCGCGCCACCTGCCTTACGCGACACTGGGCTTCCTGCAGTACCTGGCGCCGACCTTGGTGCTGCTGCAGGCGATCCTGCTGTTCGGCGAACATCTGGACACCACGCGCCTGATCTCCCTCTGCTGCATCTGGGCCGGCCTGGTCGTCTACAGCGTGGATATCTGGTACCGCCTCGCCCGCGGGGATTGATCATTAATTGATCCACCGCCTGCAAGCCGCACCAGCTGTGGCTTGCAGGCACTCACCCGCAGATTGTCCACAGCTCTATCCCGCGATTGCGGGGATAACGACCAGCTCTTCCACAGGCCGTCCTGCCAAGCGTTTCACACCGCCCCTTTCTCCAGGCGCGAGCCGGCCCCTGATCAAGAATTGATCAACACCTCGGAAGCCCCGCAAGCTCTGGCCTGCATGAATATTCCCCCGGCTTTTCCACAGGCCGATCCCCGCTTCGTGTGGATGGAGCAGAGCCGCCCGCTCAGAAAGTGGACAACCCTATGAAACCCAGAGCTAACGTGCCCTGCAGCGTTTCATGAACGGCTTCTCCACAGATTCTTCCAGTATATTTGTGCACAGCGGTTGCCTGGCCCGCAGCGCCCTATTCGCCGCGCGCCATCTGTACGAAAACTGACCACATCGCCCAAGACCAGGGTAATAGCGGGATGCAGAGACTTATCAACAAAATGCCCACGGCGCGATCCCCGCAATCTGTGCACAGCCGCGAAACAGGAAGTGGATAAACGGATTGGCGTGAAGCCCATGCAAAATGGTCCCTCTGTCTATCCATCAACAGAGAGCCCACAGGTTTTTCCACAAGAATCGTACTCAGAGCGAGGCCGTCATTCCCCGCTGTGGAAATTCAGCTCCACCATCAGGTCATCGGCCAGCTCTTCCAGCTTCTGCTGCAGGGTTTCCAACGGCAGGGTCAGCGGCACGGCCAGCAGCGCCTCGGCATGGAACAGCGGCTCGCTGCTCATGGGCGCGGGGAGCACCTCGGTGGTCAGGCTCTCCAGGTTCACGCCATGCTCGGCCAGCAGCTGGGTGATATCGCGGACGATGCCGGGGCGGTCGTTGCCCACCAGGTCGAGATGGATCGGCTTCCAGTTGCAGGCCGGCTCGATGCCGCTCTCCGCCAGCAGCACGCGGATGCCGTGCTCGCTCAGCTCCTGCAGACCTTCCACCAGCTCGTCATAGCCCTCGGCGGGCACTGCTACGCGAAGGATCCCGGCGAACTGCCCGGCCATGCGCGACATGCGGCTTTCCAGCCAGTTGCCGCCGTGGGCGGCGATGCATTTGGCCACGCGCTCCACCAGACCGGGCTGGTCCTGGGCGATGACGGTCAATACGAGGTGGTCCATGAGCAGTCTCCGCGAAGGGCTAGGCCGTGAGGTCCAGCCAATAGGTGTAGAACTTGTCGTCCCGCTTGTAGCCCAGCCGCTCGTACAGCGACTGGCCAGCGTGGTTGGTCTTCGCCGTTTCCAGCATCAGGCCGCAGGCGCCGGTGGCTTCGCCGTGGGCGCGGGCGGCGTTCATCAGCGCCTCGCCATAGCCATCGCGGCGCGCAGCCGGCAGCACGTAGAGGTCACTGACCAGCCAGGAAGCCTGCAGCGCCAGGGAAGCGAAGAACGGGTACAGCTGCACGAAGCCTACCGCCAGCCCATCGATGCTGCGCGCGATGAACACCGTCGACTGCCCGCTGCCGATGCGCGCTCCGAGAAACTCGCGAATCTTCGCGTGGGGCGCGGGTACCTCGTAGAAATCGAGGTAGCCGGAAAACAGCAGAACCAGGTCATCCAGATCGGTGGGGGTGGCAAGCGTCACGGACATGCGGGATTCTCCAGGAGGGAAGAAGCAGTATAGGCACGGCGAGGTTAGCCAGCTGCGACGGGCTGCCACAGGTACCTATTCGGGTAATGCGTGTACAGTTTTAAGATTTATCTGGAACAATCCAGGTGATATTTGCGAACATAAGACCTGCTACGTGACTGAGATGCGTACTTTGGTCTAACCGCGACGCTAGCCCACTGATTTTTCCCACGGCATCATGTAGTATTCCGCGGCTCGGACTACAAGGCGTTTTGCCTGTGTCCAGAGCTGGTCCTGAGCAGAGTGAGGCAAGCAATGACTGAACGCGTTCAAGTCGGTGGCCTGCAGGTCGCCAAAGTCCTTTTCGACTTCGTGAACAACGAAGCCATTCCCGGCACCGGCATTGACGCTGGCAAGTTCTGGGCAGGTGTCGAAACCGTAATCAATGACCTGGCCCCCAAGAACAAGGCCCTGCTCGCAAAGCGCGACGAGATCCAGGCAAAGGTCGACGGCTGGCACCAGGCGCGCGCCGGCAAGCCGCATGACGCGGTCGCCTACAAGGCCTTCCTGCAGGAAATCGGCTACCTGCTGCCCGAGCCGGCCGACTTCCAGGCCAGCACCCAGAACGTCGACGACGAAATCGCCCGCATGGCCGGCCCACAGCTGGTCGTCCCAGTCATGAACGCACGTTTTGCCCTGAACGCCGCCAACGCCCGCTGGGGCTCGCTGTACGACGCACTGTACGGCACCGACGCGATCAGCGAAGAGAACGGCGCCGAGAAGGGCAAGGGCTACAACAAGGTCCGTGGTGACAAGGTGATCGCCTTCGCCCGCGCTTTCCTCGACGAAGCCGCCCCGCTGGAATCCGGCTCCCACGTCGACGCCACAGCCTATGTGGTAAAGAACGGCGCACTGGCCGTGACCCTGAAGAACGGCAGCGAGACCGGCCTGAAGAACGCCGCTCAGTTCCTCGCCTTCCAGGGTGAAGCCGCGAAGCCCAAGGCCGTGCTGCTCAAGCACAACGGCCTGCACTTCGAAATCCAGATCGACCCGACCAGCCCGATCGGCCAGACCGACGCCGCTGGCGTGAAAGACGTCCTGATGGAATCCGCGCTGACCACCATCATGGACTGCGAAGACTCCGTGGCCGCCGTCGACGCCGACGACAAGGTCGTGGTCTACCGCAACTGGCTGGGCCTGATGAAGGGCGACCTCGCCGAGCAGGTTTCCAAGGGCGGCAGCACCTTCACCCGCACCATGAACCCGGACCGCGTCTACACCAGGGCCGATGGTTCCGAGCTGAGCCTGCATGGCCGCTCCCTGCTGTTCATCCGCAACGTTGGCCACCTGATGACCAACCCGGCGATCCTCGACGCCCAGGGCAACGAAGTCCCCGAAGGCATCCAGGACGGCCTGTTCACCAGCCTGATCGCCATTCACAACCTGAACGGCAGCGCCACCCGCAAGAACAGCCGTACCGGCAGCGTGTACATCGTCAAGCCGAAGATGCACGGCCCGGAAGAAGTCGCCTTCGCCGCCGAAATCTTCAGCCGCGTCGAGGACCTGCTGGGCCTGCCGCGCAACACACTGAAAGTCGGCATCATGGACGAAGAGCGCCGTACCACCGTCAACCTGAAGGCCTGCATCCAGGCCGCTGCCGAGCGCGTGGTGTTCATCAACACCGGCTTCCTCGACCGCACCGGTGACGAGATCCACACCTCCATGGAAGCCGGCGCCATGGTGCGCAAGGGCGCCATGAAGACCGAGAAGTGGATCGGTTCCTACGAGAACAACAACGTCGACGTCGGCCTGGCCACCGGCCTGCAGGGCAAGGCGCAGATCGGCAAGGGCATGTGGGCCATGCCCGACCTGATGGCCGCCATGCTCGAGCAGAAGATCGCTCACCCGCTGGCCGGCGCCAACACCGCCTGGGTGCCGTCGCCGACCGCCGCCACCCTGCACGCGCTGCACTACCACAAGGTCGACGTGTTCGCCCGTCAGGCCGAGCTGGCCAAGCGCGCACCGGCTTCGGTGGACGACATCCTGACCATTCCGCTTGCTGCCAACACCAACTGGAGCGCGGAAGAGATCAAGAACGAGCTGGACAACAACGCCCAGGGCATCCTCGGCTACGTGGTCCGCTGGATCGACCAGGGTGTCGGCTGCTCCAAGGTGCCGGACATCAACGACGTCGGCCTCATGGAAGACCGCGCCACCCTGCGTATCTCCAGCCAGCTGCTGGCCAACTGGCTGCGCCACGGCGTGGTCACCCAGGAGCAGGTGCTGGAAAGCCTCAAGCGCATGGCTTCGGTGGTGGATCGCCAGAACGCCGGTGACGCCCAGTACCGCGCCATGGCGCCGAACTTCGACGACAACGTGGCCTTCCAGGCCGCGCTGGAACTGGTCCTCGAAGGCACCAAACAGCCCAACGGCTACACCGAGCCGGTCCTGCACCGCCGTCGCCGCGAATTCAAGGTGAAGAGCAAGGCCAAGAACGGCCTGTAAGCGCTTCGCGTCGCGATGAAGAAACCGCCCTCCGGGGCGGTTTTTTATGGGCGTGGATTGTGGTTTGACGTTGGGGCGGTGCATTCCCCACCCGATCGCGGACGGAGTCCGCTCCTACGCCGATGGGTAATCCTGCGTAGGAGCGGACTCTGTCCGCGATAGACGTCCGCCCGCGCCGAATCGCCCCCGTAACGCCTGTGCACAATTATTGTGTACAAAGTCCCCATTTCGCACACTACTCACCCACAGCCGAGCTGACTCTCAAGTCAATGATTGGCCTGGGAAATTTATTTCCTGTCCGCCTGGACAGGTCTCAAGACCGCACCAAATGAGGGCTTCAGCGCATTCCGCAGGCAAGATAGACAGACCTCCAAGACCGACAGGAAACTGCACTGGCATGGAATTGGCTTTGCACACAAACCACAAAAAGCCGTGCATACAAAAGCCGAGTAGCCCATGACCAGCAGTCCCACGCACCTGTCCGGCGTTACCTCCGTTCCACCTGCCGCTGGCGAGGCCTCCGCGAGCAGTACAGCGCCGACCCTGAGCCCGCGCCTGTACAGCGCCGACCTCGCGCCGACCAAGGCCCAGGGCCGCAGCTGGGGGCGCTACAGCCTGTTCGCGCTGTGGACCAACGATGTACACAACATCGCCAACTACTCCTTCGCCATCGGCCTCTTCGCCCTGGGCATGAGCGGCGCGCAGATCCTCGCGGCATTCGCCCTCGGCGCACTGGTGATCTACGGCCTGATGAACCTGTCCGGCTACATGGGCCAGAAGACCGGCCTGCCCTACCCGGTGCTGTGCCGCATCAGCTTCGGCATCCACGGCGCCCAGGTGCCGGCGCTGATCCGCGCAGTGATCGCCATCGCCTGGTTCGGCATCCAGACCTACCTCGCCTCGGTGGTCCTGCGCGTGCTGCTCACCGCCCTCGCGCCGGGTCTTGCGGCCTACGACCAGGACTCGATCCTCGGCCTGTCGACCCTGGGCTGGATCACCTTCCTCGGCATCTGGTGCGTGCAGCTGGTGATCTTCGCCTACGGCATGGAGATGGTGCGGCGCTACGAATCCTTCGCCGGCCCGATCATCCTCGTGGCCTTCGCCAGCCTCGCCGGCTGGATGTACTGGCGCGCCGGCCTGTCGATCGCCTGGTCCAGCGGCAGCGCTCCGATCGGCTCGGCCATGTGGCTGAAAGTCCTGGGCGCCGCCGCGCTGTGGGTGTCGCTGTACGGCACCATGATCCTGAATTTCTGCGACTTCACCCGCAACTGCCCGGACCGTCGCACCATCAGCGTCGGCAACTTCTGGGGCCTGCCGGTGAACATGCTGGGCTTCGCGCTGATCGCCGTGGTACTGGCCGGCGCGCAGTTCAGCATCGACGGCAAGCTGGTGCAGAACCCCACGGAAATCGTTGCCGCGATCCCCAACACCTTCGGCCTGGTGCTGGCCTGCCTGGCCTTCCTGATCGTCACCGTGGCGGTGAACATCATGGCCAACTTCGTCGCCCCGGCCTACGTGCTCACCAACCTCGCCCCGAACCTGCTGAACTTCCGCCGCGCAGGCCTGCTCAGCGCCACCATCGCGGTGCTGATCCTGCCCTGGCACCTGTACAACAGCCCGGCGGTGATCGTGTATTTCCTCGGCGGCCTGGGCGCGCTGCTCGGACCGCTGTACGGGATCATCGTCACCGACTACTACCTGGTGCGGCGCAGCCGGGTGAACCTCCCTGAGCTTTACAGCGAGAGCCGCGACGCCAGCTACCACTACAGCGGCGGCGTGAACCTGCGCGCCGTGGCGGCGTTCGTCCCGGCGGCGCTGATCGCCATCGTGCTGGCGCTGGTGCCGGCGTTCGAGGCGCTGTCGCAGTTTTCCTGGTTCTTCGGCGCCGGGCTCGGCGCGCTGATCCACTACACCCTGGCCGACCGCAAGCACCGCTACGCGGACGTCTGCGGCGAGCCCATCGCGGTGGATGCGGCGCATCACTGACGCCTGTGGATAAACCGCAAGGCCGCCCCCGGGCGGCCTTGTTCGTTCAGGGCGCCAGCAGGAAATCCAGCACCGCGCCTTCGAACTCACGGGGAAACTCGATGTTCGACAGGTGTACCGCCGGCAGCGTGAACAGGCGCGCGCCAGGGATCGCCTGGGCAATCAGCTCGCTGTGGCTGGCGGCGGTGACCGTGTCGAACTGCCCGGCGATCACCAGCGTGGGCAGGCGCACGTCGCGCAACGCGCTGCGCAGATCGGTTTCCTGCACCGCCGCGAAGGAGCCGGCCAGCCCATGCCGGTTGGTCGCCAGCAGCGTGGCGCGGAACGGCTCCACCTCCGGCCGCTGCGAATCCAGCCAGGCCGCAGGGAACCAGTTGGCGAGAAAAGTCGCCGCGGTGCCCAGCATATCCTCCGCTGCCAGCACCTCGGCGATGCGCGCATCCCACTGATCCTGCGGCCCGATCCAGGCGGAGGTGTTCGCCAGCACCAGTCGCCCGATACGCTGCGGAGCATTCAGCGCCAGCCACTGGCCGACGAAACCCCCGAGGGAAAGGCCGAGGAAATGCGCACGCTGAACGCCGAGCGAATCGAGCAGCTCGATCACATCTTCTCCCAGCCGCGCCAGCGAATAGGGGCCGGCGGGGACACTGGAGGCACCGTGCCCGCGAGCGTCGTAACGCAGCACGCGGAAGTGTTCGCTCAACGCAGCGACCTGCCCGTCCCACATGTGCAGGTCGGTACCGATGGAGTTGGACAGCACCAGCAGGGGCCGTTCGGCGGGGCCTTCCAGGCGATAGGCGATGCGGGCGTTGTCGTGGGTAGTCAGATAGTGCAGCGGGCTCATGGCAGCCTCTCTCCAAGTGGGGTGAAACGAGGCTAGTTGCGGCGGACTCGGGAAGAAATTACAAAGAGCGAACCATCTCTGTCAGGAAAGCTGACATGCACGATTTCACCCTTCACGACCTGCAGTGCTTCGACGCGGTGGTCGAATCCGGTGGCTTCCAGGCTGCAGCCCAGCAATTGCACCGTTCGCATCCGGCGGTTTTCGCCGCAGTTGCCCGCCTGGAGCGTCAGCTCGGATTCGAGCTGCTGGATCGCAGTGGCTATCGCGTCGCCCTGACGGCCGCCGGCGAATCCTTCCACCGCCGCGCCCAGGGCCTGCTGCGCGAACTGGGCAGCCTGCGAGACCACGCTGCGCACCTGGCAGCCGGCGAGGAAAGTGAACTGCGGGTGGTGCTCGGCGACTTCTGCCCGCGCCCTGCCCTGCTGGAAAAGCTCGCGCGCTTCTTCGCCACTCAGCCCCGTACGCGCCTACAGCTGTACTTCGAAAGTGTCAGCGGCCCGCTGGAGCGGCTGCTCGATGGCGAGGCCGAGCTGATCCTGCACCGCGTGGACAAGGCCGACCCGCGCCTGGAGTGGCTGGACCTGGGCGAAGTGGACTTCATCCCGGTGATAGCGCCGGGGCTGCTGACGGACACCACGGACCTCCGCCCGGAGCACCTGCGTTCGCTCACCCAATGCGTGATGCGCGACAGCGCCCGGCACTCGCCGCCGGTGGACTTCTTCACCCTGGAAGGTGCGCCGCAATGCACGGTGGCGGACCAGGCGATGAAGAAGGAGCTGGTGTTGCACGGCCTCGCCTGGGGCCATCTGCCGCGCCACCTGATTGCCGAGGAACTGGCCGACGGTCGCCTGCGCGATCTCAGCGGCCCCCACCTGCCCGGCCGTCGCGAAGAGCTGGTCGCCGCGCGCCTACGCGACCGCGCCCACGGCCCGGTCGCGCAGCGACTCTGGAGCTTCCTTCAGCAGGCCTGATCAGCTGCGACTCATCGGCCCGCGCACTGGCTGTTCGCGCATGTGGCTGACCTCGCTGACCGGCGCTCCTGCGGCGATCAGCGCCTCGCGCTGCTGCGCGATGGGCGTGCGGGCGATGGCACGCTCGAACTGGTTGAGCTTCTGGAACGCCGGCAACGCGAAGGCCGCCGCGAGCATGGCCGCCAGTTTCGGCCAGCGCTGGGCATCCAGCTCGTAGCGGGTGATCTGCGCGTTGCGCATGAAGCAGGCGACGCTGATGTCGGCGATGGACAGCTCGCCGAACAACCAGCCGCTTTCCGGCAACTGCGCCTCCAGGTAATCGAACACGGCCGGCAGGTCCTGCTGGTAGGTCTTCTCCAGCAACGCCGCGTCCGGCTCGCGGCCCCAAACGCCGCGGCCGATCACCAACTGGTCGAACAGTTGCCAGATCACCACTTGGCCCATGCGGCTGTCGGCGAACTCCTCGATCCAGCGCGCGCGGGCGCGCTCGGCAATATTCGCCGGGTACAGCGCCGGCTGTGGATAACGCTCTTCCAGGTACTGGCAGATCACCGAGGAATCGTTCAGCACCAGTTCGCCGTCCACCAGAACCGGCACCTGGCGAAGCGGGCTCAGGCGCTCGAATGCCTCGTTGCCGAAGAATGGCACGACGGAGTCGATGCGGTAATCCACGCCTTTCATTTCCAGCAGGACCAGCGCCTTGCGCACATAGGGCGAGAGGAAGGAGCCGATGATCAGCACGGGGTCGGACATGGCGAGGCGTTCCGCGACAAAGGTCGTCCGATTCTAGAACGACGCCATAAAGCGAGCGACCGGAAGCAAAAGCCGACGGGTGCCGATTGCGCGGGTGACTGCACTTTGCGATCATTTGCGAATAGTTATCGTTTTTGAACTTGATCCCATTCGGGATCATCGGGGGAGTAGCTTGTCGGCCATCCAGATGGGTAGCGGCGAACTCGTTGGCGCCTTGTATCGCGATCACCGCGACTGGCTGAATGCCTGGCTGAATCGCAGCCTGGGCTGTGCGCAGCGCGCCGAAGACTTGAGCCAGGACACCTTCGTCCGCGTACTCGGTCGTCGCGAGCTGCCCTCCCTGCGCGAACCCCGTGCCTTCCTGGTGACCGTGGCAAAGGGCCTGCTGGTGGATCACTGGCGCCGCGTTGCGCTGGAACAGGCCTACCTCGACGAACTGAAATGCCTGCCCGAAGCGGTGCAGCCTTCCGCCGAGGAGCATTGCCTGATCCTTGCGGACCTGCGCGAGATCGACCGCCTGCTGGGCAAGCTGTCCACCCGCGCACGCAGTGCCTTCCTGCTCAACCGCCTGGACGGCCTGGGGCACGCCGAGATCGCCGAGCAACTGGGCGTATCCGTACCGCGGGTGCGCCAGTACATCGCCCAGGGCCTGCGCCAGTGCTACATCGCGCTGTACGGCGAGCCGACGTGAAGGGACCGGTTTCCCTGCAGATACTGGACGAGGCGATCAGCTGGCAGCTGCGCCTGGGCTCCGGCGAATCGCGCCCGGACGATGAGGCTGCTTTCGCCCGCTGGCATTCGGCCCATAGCGAACACGCCCGCGCCTGGAGCCAGTTGGGAATGCTCGACCGCAGCCTCGCCGGCGCCACGCCCAAGGCCGCGCGCAACGCCTTGCTGCGCTCGTCGGGCGAATCCCGGCGCAAGGTCCGCCGCCTCGCCGGCACCGGCTTATCATTGCTGCTGGTCGGTGCGCTGGCGCTGGGTATCGGCAACCGCTACACGCCGGTGCGCTATGCCTTCTCTGACCTGGTCACCGCCACCGGCGAGCAGCGCGAACTGCGTCTGCCGGACAACACCCGGCTGGTGCTCAACAGCCGCACCGCAGTCGATGTGCGCTTCGACGCCGAGCAGCGGCGCATCGTCCTGCTCAGCGGCGAAATCCTGGTGGAAACCGCCCACGGCGACAGCCGCCCGTTCATCGTCGAAACCGACGAAGGCCGCCTGCGTGCCCTCGGCACGCGCTTCCTGGTGGAACGCGACGACGGCGACAGCACCTTGCTGAACGTCCTGCAGTCGGCCGTGGCCGCACGCCCCGAGCAACTGCCGGACGAACGCGTGATCAACCAGGGCCAGCAAGTGCGCGTGCGCGCCAATGGCTTCGGCACGCTGGAGGCCAATAGCGCCACCGCCGATGCCTGGACCCACGGCATGCTGGTGGTGGACAACGTGCGTCTGGGCGAACTGATCGACCAGTTGGCGCGCTACAGCCCCGGCTACCTCGCGCTGGACCCGACGCTGGCGGACCTGCGCATCACCGGCAGCTTCCCGCTGAAGAACATCGACCTGGCGCTCAGCTCGCTGGAGCCGACACTGCCGGTGCGCATCGAGAAGCACGGGCAGTGGTGGTCCCGCGTGGTGCCACGTCGCTGAGATGCCCCAGTAGGAGCGAGCTTGCTCGCGAACAGAGTCTCCCCGAAGCACAGGCATCAAGCGGGTTCGCGAGCAAGAACTAGGCGTCCCCCTCGATCCTACGAAAAGTCGTTCGCATCAACCACTGCGTACATCCGGAAAAAATTTTCCACGCAGCCCTATCACTTTTTGAATCTCGTCCGGCAAGGAGGCATCGAGAAACGTTTTCATTCAGGAGTCGTTTTCAATGCGCCGCCCGTTCGAACTGTCGCTCCGCCCCTGCCTGCTAGCCACCGCCATCCTGCTGGCCACCACTTCGGCCATCGCCGCCGAAGCCGTGCGTGATTACCAGGTCCCCGCCGGCCCGCTGGCCAGCACCCTCAACCGCATCGCCGCCCAAGCCGGCCTGTCGCTCAGCCTCGACCCGGCGCTGGCCCAGGGCCGCAGCGCGCACCCCGTGCAGGGTCGCTACGATGCCGCCAGCGCGCTGCGCCAGGCGCTGCAGGGCAGCGGGCTGGAACTGGTGGAAAGCGAATCGGGCAGCTACAGCCTGCGGCCGGTACCCAGCGACACGCTGTCGATGTCCGCGACCACCATCAGCGGCACCCAGGAAGACCCGGACGGCCCCGCCGTCGGCTACCTCGCCACCCGCACCCGCGCCGGCACCAAAACGGATACCCCGCTGCTGGAAGCCCCGCGCTCCATCTCCGTGGCCACCCGCGAGCAGATGCAGGACCGCAACGTGCAGAGCCTGGACGACGCGGTGCGCTACATGCCCGGCGTAATCGCCAGCAGCTACGGCAACGACACCCGCGCCGAATGGCTGAAAGTGCGCGGCTTCGAGCCGACACAATTCCTCGACGGCCTGCCGCTGCCCAAGGGCTCCTACGTGATGCCCAAGCTGGAAACCTGGGACCTGGAGCGCGTCGCCCTGCTGCGCGGCCCGGCATCCTCGCTGTACGGCCAGACCCCGCCCGGCGGCCTGCTGGACATGACCAGCCGCCGTCCCGAGGCCGAGAGTAGCCACGAAGTGCAGCTGCAGGTCGGCAGCTACGAACACAAGCAGATTTCCTTCGACAGCACCGGCAAGGTCGACGACGCCGGCAACCTGCTCTACCGCGTCAGCGGTGTGGTGCGCGACAGCAACACGCAGGTCGATCACGTCGACAACAAGCGCTACAACATCGCCCCGAGCCTGACCTGGAACTTCGACGAAGACACCAAGCTGACCTTCCTCTCGCAGTTCAACCGCGACGATACCGGCATCACCAGCCAGTTCCTGCCGCTGCAGGGCACCAAGCTGTCGACTCCCGCCGGCGAGGTGAAGTACCACGAGAACCTGGGTGACCCGGACTGGGAGTTCTACGACAAGACTTATTACGCCCTGGGCTACGCCTTCGAGCACCGCATCAACGACGTCTGGCAGTTCCGCCAGAACCTGCGCTACACCAAGAGCGACCTGTCCTTCCAGGGCATCACCGCCGGCGGCAGCGCGACCTCGGTAGCCGATGACGGCACCCTGTCCCGTGGCGCCAACGTGGTCGACGAGGACATCAGCCAGTTCGCCATCGACAACAACCTGCAGGCCGACTTCTCCACCGGCCCGCTCAAGCACACCTTGCTGCTGGGCCTGGACCACCAGCGCGCCAACACCAACTACAAGTGGCTCTACGGCAGCGCGCCGACCAGCAACATCAGCAAGCCGATCTACGGCCAGGACTTCAGCAACGTCGTCTACACCGCGTACAACGACTACAACCAGAAGATGCGTGACACCGGTCTGTACGCCCAGGACCAGATCGCCCTGGACAACTGGCGCCTGACCCTCGGCGGCCGCCAGGACTGGGCCCACACCGGCTCGAAGTTCTACAACGCCAATGGCGCCACCGATACCCGCCGCGACAGCAACTTCAGCGGCAATGCGGCGCTCAGCTACGTGTTCGACAACGGCGTAGCGCCTTACGTGTCCTACGCCGAGTCGTTCCAGACCGAAGCCGGCGGGACCAACGGCGCGGCCTTCGAGCCGAGCACCGGCAAACAGGTCGAACTGGGCGTGAAGTACCAGCCGGTTGGCACCGACCTGATGCTCAGCGCCGCAGTCTATGACCTGACCCGCAAGAACATCGTCCTCACCGGCAGCGACTTCATCAGCCGCCCGGTAGGCGAGGCGCAGGTCCGTGGCTTCGAGCTGGAGGCGGTGGGCACTGTCACCGAGAACCTCAAGGTGACCGCCGCCTACACCTACGCCAACAGCAAGATGACCAAGGTCGCCAACCCGCTGGATAAGAACCGTCCGTTGCCGCTCACCCCGGAAAACCAGGCCTCGCTGTGGGCCGACTACACCTGGCATGACGGCCTGCTCGACGGTTTCGGCCTGGGCTTCGGCACCCGCTACGTCGGCGAGACCCACAACATCGCCATCGGCAGCATGGGCTACGTACGTGACAAGTCGGACGGCGACACAGGTTCCTACACCGTCTACGACGCCGCGGTGCACTACGACCTCGGCCGCCTCGACAACAGCCTCAATGGCCTGAACGTCGCGCTGAATGCCAACAACGTATTCGATAAGGAATACATCTCCACCTGCGACGGCTTCTACTGCTACTACGGCGACCGCCGTAACGTGGTCGCCAGCGTCAATTACAAGTTCTGACGTAACAGGCTCTCGTAGGGCGCATAACGCGCCAGCGTTATCCGCCGAAACAACGGCGGAAAACCTGTTCCAGGTTATTCGCCCTACGGTGTCGACGGCCCGCGCAATGCGGGCCCCTGCTCAGCGCACCACCTCTCCCCACACCACGCTCGCATCGTCGTGGATCTTCAGCCGCGGATACTCCAGCGCCTGGTCATCGGCGCTTTCCAGCGCGCGCAGGTCATCGATCAGCGCCTCCACGCCACGCTCGGGCAACGCCGCGAACAGCGCGTCGAGATCGTACTGGCGGAAATCCAGCAGCCGGTCGAAGCCATCGCTCACCAGCATGAACGCCTTCAGCCCCGCGGGGTCGAGCACCCGGCGCTGCACGTGGGGAATCCAGCGCTCACTCGGGTCGAGGCACCAGTAGCCTTCCGGTGTATTGGCCAGCGCGCGGTTGCGCCGCACCCATTCGCGACTGGCCTGCCAGAGTTGCGCGTGGCTCCAGCCCGGATTCGCCTCGCGTAGCGCCAGCAGGCGCTGCACCGACTGGCGATCGATCTCTTCCAGCGGCGTATCGCCGAAGCTCTCCACACGGCCATCGTCCCAGGCCAGGTGGATGCTGGTGTCGCAGAGATTGAGCAGCTCCAGCGAGCCATCGCCCAGCACCCGCAGCAGGCTCAGGCAAGCGGTGGGCAAGTTGAGATCCAGGCTTGCGGCCACGCCGGAGTCGCGCTGGAAATCCGCGGCGATGCCCGCCTGCAATTGCGCCAGCAGGTCGCCGGTCGGCCGAAACGGTTGCTCTTCCAGCAGACGCTGCAGGTGCGCATTGGCGCTCTGCGCCAGCCAGCGCGCATCGCTCTCGCCGCCCACCAATCCCTGCCCGAGACTGGTCGCGCCATCCAGCACCCAGGCCGCCTGCGCGGTGTAGCCGATGGCATCGTCGTTCACCGGCGAACCCTGGCGGCAGGCCGCCCCACGTACGGAAATCGTCGTCACAAGCCGCTCTCCTTCGTTTCGTCGGCCACACTGACCGGCGTACAGTCTCACCTGAATCCGGACTCTGCCAAGGAGAGCCCCATGCTTCGCGTCCTGCCGCTGTTCCTCGCCAGCCTGCTGCTGGCCACCGGCGCCCATGCCGCCGAGGTGAGATACTTCGACCTGCCCAAGGACTCCGGCCCGCACGATGTGGCGCCCACCGAGGACGGCAAGGTCTGGTACACCGCGCAGAAGCTCGGCGTGCTCGGCCGGCTCGATCCGCAGACCGGGCAGACCGAGCAGATCAGCCTGGGCAAGGGCTCCAGTCCCCATGGCGTGATCGCCGATGGCAACGGCGACGCCTGGATCACCGACAGCGGCCAGAACGCCATCGTCCACGTGGACGCACAACGCCTGGGGGTGGAAGTCATACCGCTGCCCAAGGAGGCGGCCGACGCCAACCTCAACACTGCGGTATTCGATGACGACGGCGTGCTGTGGTTCACCGGGCAGAACGGTTTCTACGGCCGCCTCGACCCGAGCAGCCGCGACCTGAAGGTCTGGCCGGCGCCGCGCGGCAAGGGCCCGTATGGCATCGCCGTGGCTCCGGATGGTGGCGTCTGGTACGCCTCGCTGGCAGGCAATTACATCGGCCAGATCGACGGCATCCAGGGCAGCGCCACCGCCTTCGATGCACCGAGCAAGGATGGCGGCCCGCGCCGCCTGTGGGCGGATTCCGTGGGGCGGCTCTGGGTCAGCCAGTGGAACGCCGGGAGCCTCGCACGCTTCGACCCCAGCGACAACCAGTGGAAAACCTGGAAACTGCCGGGCGATCATCCGCAGCCTTATGCGGTCTACGTCGATGCCATGGACCAGGTGTGGCTGAGCGATTTTTCCGCGAATGCGCTGCTGCGCTTCGACCCGCAGAGCGAGACATTCACGGCCTTCCCCAGCGACCACGCAAACGCCAATGTCCGCCAATTGCTTGGCCGGCCCGGCGAGGTGTGGGGGGCCGAATCCGGCACCGATCGCCTGGTGCTGATCCGCGATTGAACCGATGACCGAACCCCAGGAGTTGCTGCCGATGAGTACCCGCCCCGTCCTGTTCCACGCCGCCGCTTCGCCCTTCGTGCGCAAGGTCATGGTCCTGCTGCACGAGACCGGCCAGGTGGACTCCGTGGAGCTGTACGCCGCCGTCCACACGCCCATCGCGCCGGACGCCGGCGTACTGCACGACAACCCCGCCGGCAAGATTCCCGCGCTGCGCCTGGCCGACGGCCAGACCCTGAACGACAGCCGGGTGATCCTCGAATACCTCGACCAACAGCACGCCGGCGAACCGCTGATTCCCCGCGAGGGCGCAGCGCGCTGGCGTCGTCTCACTCTTGCTTCGCTGGCCGACGCAGTGCTCGACGCGGCCGTGCTGATCCGCTACGAAACCGCCATGCGCCCACAGGAAAAACACTGGGATAAATGGCTGGACAACCAGCAGTTGAAGATCGTCCGCACCCTCGCCTACTTCGACGGCCCTGCCCACGCCGAACTCGCCGGGCGCTTCGACATTGCTGCCATCGGCGTGGCCTGTGCCCTGGGCTACCTGGACTTCCGCCAGCCGCACTGGGACTGGCGCGCCGAGTATCCGCAGCTGTCCAAGTGGTTCGCCGAAGTCAGCCAGCGGCCTTCGATGCAGGCCACGGTGCCGGCCTGAAGCTCCCGCTACAGAGAACAACGCCAGCTTCGATCTATCGAACGTTCAGGCGAAGGCCACACTCTCCAGCCGGCACCGCCCAGCTCCCTCTCCCTATGGGAGAGGGTTGGGGTGAGGGCATAGCCAGCGCGCCAGAACTTCGTCTCGCACAAGCCGCGCCGCACCACTCGTCGCTGAAAGCGCTCATCACGCACCACTCGCCGCTCAAGCCCTGCTCGAACAACCCGGCGATCCGCTGCGCCAGCCGCCGCCCCACTTCACGCTCCTCGCGCAATCCGCTCCAGGCACTCATCACTTCTTCCCCAGTCGGTAGATCGGCAACGCCAGCAGCAGGCCGAGCTGTGCCACGCCCATGCACATCTCCAGGAAGGAGCGCACATGGGGATTGTTCGCCGCATCCTCGACTCCGGTGAGTTGCGTCCACAGTTCGCCCGGCAGCAAGAGCGCGAGGTGCGCCAGCGGCTTGCCGGTGGCCACCAGCAGAGCGATCCAGTCGAAGCGGCCGAGCAGCATCAGCACCGGCAAGCACAGGCCACTCACCAGAAGGCCGGCGAACAGGCACAGAGAAAAACGCATCAGGTTAGGCATATCCATTCTCCTCAGCGCGCCGCGCGCACGTCTTCCAGGGAAAATTCCAGTTCATCGCCACGGGGCTTGCCGATGCCGTACCAGTCCAGGTGACGGGTCAGGACCATCACGCCGCCGAGCACGCCGAACAGCAGCAGCGAACCCATCAGCAGCGCGTAGTCCTCGGCACTGAGCAGCGCGTAAAGCATCCCGTAGAGCCCGGCCAGCCCGAGGCTGAACCCGGCTCCGCGCCACAGGCTGCGCAGCACATGGCAGAGGTAGAAGCCGATCAGCCCGACACACGCGCCAGCGGACAGCAGGTAGGCCAGCTCGAAGCCGACATGCTCGGAGAGCGACAGCAGCAACAGGTAGAACAGCGCCAGCGCCATGCCCACCAGGGCGTACTGGATCGGGTGCACCGACAGGCGCTTGAGCACTTCGAAGAGGAAGAAGCCAGCGAAGGTGAGGACGATGAACAGCAGCGCGTACTTCACCGCGCGGTCGGTCTTCAGGTACTGGTCCACCGGGTCCACTAGCGCCACGCCGAAGCGGTGCTGGCCGAACTCGTTGCACTCGGCGGAGTTGACGCGGAAGGCATCCGCATCGACCGCGTCGACCGCGCGGGCGACATCCACCTGGGCCGGGGCGGTGCAGGCACGCAGCTGGTCCTCCAGATTCGTGGCGAAGAAGCTGGTGCGCCAGCGGGCGCTGAAGCCCTGGTCGCTGACGCTGCGCTCGGTGGGCAGGAACTCGCCGCCGAAGCTGGGGTGCGGCCAGTCCGAGACCAGGTTGACCTGGCTGTCGCGGCCGATCGGGGTGATGTCGAGGCGGCTGCTGCCCAGCAGCGACAGTTCGAAGGCGTAGTCAAATCGCTGTTCGTGATCGCTGGCCTTGAGTGGCAGCACCGCATGCACGCCGTTGCCGAGGAACTGGCTCTGGGTGCCCGGCTGGAAGTCGCGCAGTTCGTCACCGACCTTCAGCTTCGGTGCGTTCTCGATGCCGCGCACGTCGCTGATGCCCACCGCCAGCAGCGGGTCGTCGAAACGGTAGCTGCCCAGGTCGCTGGTGATGCCGTAGTTGGCCGGCAGGACGAAGCTGCCGCTGACCTGGCTCTCGGCATGGAACAGGCGCGCCTCGTAGATGCCGCGATGACGCAGCTCGGTGCGCATCTGCCCATCGAGGCTGAAGACTTCCGGCAGGAAGTACAGCCGCCCGCGCACCTCGCGCTCCTGCAGCACGCGCTGCTGGCTCGCCTTGTCCAGGCGCCAGCTGCGAATGGTGCGGGTGTAGGGCACGACCACCAGCGGGCCGGTGAGCTGCTGACGGTAGCTGGCGCTGCGGGCGATGTCCTCCAGGACCTCGTCGCGGTAGTTCTGACGCTCGTCGACGAGGCCGTCGATCATCAGCAGGGGTATCAGCAAGAGGACGATCAGCAGCGCAATGGCGCCGAGCTTGATGCCGAGGTGGCGATTCATCGAAGGCTTCTCCGTAGGTGGACGACGGGGCAAGCCTGGGGCCCGTACGTGGGGGCGCTCGGGGCGAAGTGTGGAGAGTGTGTGGGTTTTATGTGGCTTCGGCTCGCTCCTACAAGGGCAAAAGCAGGCTCGCGCGCACGCCGCCCTCGACGTTCTCCACGCGCAACTCACCGCCATGCAGCGCTGCCACCTCAGCGACGAAGTTGAGGCCAAGACCAGTGCTCTTGCGCCCACTCACCGGGCGCGGCAGCGAATAGAAGCGCTCGGTCAGGCGCGGCAGGGCAAACTCCGGAATCGCTTCGCCCTGGTTGAACAACTCCACGCGCCAACCATCGCCGTCAGGCTGCGCAACGAAGCGAATCACGCCACCGGCCGGGGTGAAATCCAGCGCATTGTCCAGCAGGTTACCCAACGCCTGGCGCAGCAGGAAACGCTCACCCACCACGCTTGCCTGCGGTGGAATCGCATTCTCCAGTTGCACGTCCTGCACACGAGCCATGCGCTCATCGATCAGCTCATTCGCCAGCTCATGCAACGCCACCGGCACATGCTCCTCCAGCCCCTGACGCTGCTCCACCTGGGCGAGGTTCAGCAGGCGCTCGATCAGTTGCTGCAGGCGCTCGCTTTCCCCGGCGATGTTGCCGACGAAGCGCGCGCGCTGATCGGCGGGCATCTCGCCCTCGAGCAGTTCCGCGGCTCCGCGAATTGCCGCCAGCGGGCTCTTCAATTCGTGGGTCAGGGTATGCACGTAGCGCTCGACGTAATCCTTGCCTTCCAGCTGCACGCGCATGTGCTCCACCGCGCCGGCCAGCTGCGCCATCTCGCCGCCCCGGTATTTCGGCAGCTCCGCGCGGCGGCCCTCGCTCACCGCCTGGGCGTAGCGGGTCAGGCGATCCAGCGAGCGGCTCAGCCACCAGGACAGCCCCGCGCCCACCAGCAGGCCGAGCACGATCAGCCCGGCGCCGAGCCAGGCCAGGCGCCGCTGCGAGCGGTCGATGTAGGGCTGCAGCGTGCGATTGGGCTTGGAGACCGAGACCACGCCGATGATCTTGTCGCCGTCGCGGATCGGCGCGGCGACGTACATCACCGAGGACTCCGGATCGTCCGCCGACTCGCGGCTGGAGCGCGCCCCGTACTGGCCGTTGAGGGTCCGATAGACGTCATTCCAGCGCGAATAATCCTGGCCTACCGCCTTGCCGAGGGAGTCCAGCAGGACGACGCCGCGCGCGTCGGTAACGTAGATGCGGTGGTTCACCGCGGTCTTGTTCACGCCCCAGATGTCCGCCTGCGGGCTGCGCGCGCCGTATGCGCGGAGCATGTCGGGCAGCCGACTCTGGTCGAGGGTGCCGCTCTTCACGTCGGCCTGGAGAATCTCGGCGAGCAGGTTGGCGGTATCCACCAGCGTCTCTTCGCTGGACTGCCGCACGCCGGGGCGGATCTCGTCCATCACCGTGCGCAGGACGAACCAGCCGGTCAGCCCGACGAAGAAGAAGTAGACCAGGAAGATCCGCAGCGACAGGCGCATCAGGCCTTGTCCGGCGCGTAGCTGTAGCCCAGGCCGCGATGGGTCTGGATCGGTTCGGCGGCGGGGGCGACCTGGCGCAGCTTGGCGCGCAGGCTCTTGATGTGGCTGTCGACGTTGCGCTCATAGCCGGCATCGGCGGCGACGCCCAGCGCATCGAGCAACTGCTCGCGACTGAAGACGCGCTCGGGGCGCGCCAGCAATGCTTGCAGCAGTCGGAATTCGTGGCGGGTCAGGGCCAGCGAATGGGCGTGGTAGCGAATCTGGAAGCGCTCCTCGTCCACCTCGAACGGGCCGTTGTTGGCAGGTGCCGTGGCCGGCGCTTCACGCGGCGCGGTGCGCTTGAGGATGGCCTTCACCCGGGCGGCGACTTCGCGCGGGCTGAAGGGTTTGACCACATAGTCGTCGGCGCCGATCTCCAGTCCCACCACGCGGTCGATCTCGGCGTTGCGCGCGGTCAGGAAGATTACCGGCACCTCGGAGAAGCGCCGCAGTTGCTTGCAGGCTTCGAAGCCGCTGATGTCGGGCAGGCCGACATCGAGAATGACCAGGTCGAACACCTCACCCTGCAGGCGTTCCAGGGCGGGGCCGGCGAGGTTCAGCCAGGTGGTCTCGAAACCTTCGGCCTGCAGGGCATAGAGCAGTGTGTCGGCGATGGCGGCTTCATCTTCGACAATGAGGATGTGGGGCATGGGATTCCGATTCCCGGGATGGTCCGCAGAAGGGTCCATCATGCCCCGCGCCGCGTCAATCGAGGATCAGGAGCAGCTCGGCTTGCCGGCGACGAAACGCTCGCCCGAGTCGACGGCGACGTGGAACTTGCGCAAGCCCTTGGCGCCCATCAGGAAGGGGTAGTTGAAGTGGCTGCGGTCGGTGAGGTTGACTTCGATGGTGCGCTGGTCGCCTCCCAGGCACACCGGCAACTCGATCACCGGACGCTGGCTTAGGCCGGGAGTGGAAGCTTCTTCGTCCTCATCGCCCGCGCCGTCAGAGCGGTTCTTGATCTTCGAGATGCGCGACAGCTTGTGCTCGTACACCGAGTCGCCGCCATCCTTGGTGGCCAGCTTGAAGCGCACCCAGTCCTCGCCGTCGCGCTGGAATATCTGGATGTCCTTGGCCGACAGCGACGAGGTGTAGGCGCCGGTGTCCATCTTGGCCTGCAGGGTCTGGTTCAGTTCAGGCAGGCTGACCCATTCGTAGCGGCCGTACAGCTTGGCGTCTGCGGCCAGTGCGAGGCCGGGGAGCGCAATAAGGGAAAGCAGGGCGAGGACGCGTTTCACGCGGAATCTCCGGGGGTGGAATATGTCGCATAGGACTAGCACGGCGGCCATTGGTTCGCCATACCCACGCCGCTTGGGCCAGACCAATTGTCTGCGTATCATGGCCGCGCCACCGTCGCACAAGGAATGGACCCCATGCCGGCAGTCAAAGGCGTCATCGCCAGCCTCCTGCTGTTGCTCAACACGCTGATCCTGATCGGGCCGATGATGCTTATCGCGCTGCTCAAGCTGGTCGTCCCCGGTCAGGGGGCTAAGGATGCGTGCTCGCGCGGGGTGATGTGGATCGCCGAGACCTGGGCGGAGATCGACAAGGCCATCTTCGCCCTGATGACCCCGACCGTCTGGGAAATCCGCGGCGCCGCCCAGCTACGCGGCGACACTTCGTATCTCGTGATCAGCAACCACCAGTCGTGGGTCGACATCCCGGCGCTGGTGCAGGCCTTCAACCGCAAAACGCCCTACTTCAAGTTCTTCCTGAAGAAGGAGCTGATCTGGGTGCCCTTCCTCGGCCTGGCCTTCTGGGCGCTCGACTACCCCTTCATGAAGCGCTACAGCAAGGCCTTCCTGGAGAAGCACCCGGAACTCAAGGGCAAGGACCTGGAAATCACCAAGGCCGCCTGCGAGAAATTCAAGCGCATGCCGGTGACCGTGGTGAACTACCTCGAAGGCACGCGCTTCACCCCGGCCAAGCAGGCCCAGCAGCAGTCGCCCTACCAGAACCTGCTGCGCCCCAAGGCTGGCGGCGTGGCCTTCGTGCTGGCAGCGCTGGGTGAACAGCTCGATACCCTGCTGGACGTCACCCTGGTCTACCCGAAAGGCCCGCGACCGGGCTTCTGGGACCTGCTGTGCGGACGCGTGCCGCGCGTCATCGTCGACATCCAGGCGCGCGAGATCGACCCCGCGCTATGGCAGGGCGATTACGAGAACGACCCGGAGTTCCGCCAGTACGTGCAACACTGGGTATCGCAGCTGTGGGAACAGAAGGATGCGCGAATCGAACAGCTGCGCCAGGAGTTCTGACGCTCCCTACGCGCCCCGTCCGGCGACCGGCGCAGCCGGCGTCAGCGGGGCTATCGGAGTGCCCCAGAGGCCGCCGAGTGTCCCCAGCAGTTGGCTGCTCAGGCCCTGTTCGGTGAAGTAGTCGAGGATCACCCCGGCGAAGAGGCCGATCATCGACTGGTCCATGCCCAGTACGCCGAATATCTGGTCGACGTCCTGGAGGTTGTTGATCCCTCCCAGCAGCGCTGCAGCGTTGCCCAGTCCACCGAAACCGCCCAGCGCCCCGCCTAGATCGCCCAGCGAGCTGTTGCCGGCGAGTTGATCGAGGTTCGGCAGGGATTTCTGCAGCTGCGCCGTGTCGGTTTCCTTCAGGCTGTTCATCGCCATCGCCAGCATGGCGCCGGTACCGCCGATCGCCTGCTGCTCGCTGACGCCCAGTTGCCTGGTGAGATTGCCCAGCAACGCGCTGGCCGCCGGCGGCACGCTCTGCGTCTCGGCAACGGGCTCGCGGGTGTCGGTGAAGGTAGCGGCGAACACAGGGGAAGCGGCCAGCCACGCGGCAGCCAGGAAGACGACGGAACGGGGGGGCATCGACGGCTCCGGAAAACGGATGTCCGGCCCCAGGACGGGGCCCGATCGTCGATAGGACCGGAGCGCGGCGCGGCGGTTCCGCGCCGCCCGGCGGATATCAGGCGCCGGTGCCCCAGAGGCTGCCCAGGGTGCCGAGCAGGTTGCTGTTCAGGCCCTGCTTGCCGAGGTAATCCAGCAGCACGCTGGAGAATTTTCCGGTCATGTCCTGGTCCATGCCCAGCGCACCGAAAGCCTTGCTCACATCGCCCATGCTGCTGACGTTGCCCAGCAGGCCGCTGGAAGCGCCACCGCCCAGGTTGCCAAGCTGGCCGCCGAGGCCGCCCAGGGCGTTGCTGCCGGTAAGCTTGTCGAGTCCGGGAACGGTCTTCGCCAACTGCGAATAATCGGCGGTGCTCAGCTTGTTCTTCGCCAGGCCCAACAGTGCGCCGGTACCGCCGAGCGCCTGTTCGTCACTGACACCGAGCTGACCGGTCAGGGCATCGAGGAGGCCGCTGGTCTGCGGCGTTGAAGCAACGCGCGAGGTGTCGGATCCGGTCGCGCCGGACACCGCCTTGGCGGCGTCGCCCAGGTTGAAGGCAAACGCAGAGGAAGCCGCCAGCAAGGCGGCCAGTGCGAGGGTGACACGGGGTTTGACGGACATCGCTGTCTCCTGGGGGTGTACCGGACGCCATATCGACCGGACGAGCAGGGCATTGTTCCTCCATGGCCGCCGCCAGAAGAAATCCGGTACCCCCCACGAAACTGCCGGAAAAGCCGTTTCAGCGCCTGAGGAGGGGGATCTCGCAGCGCCTGCATGGCGGCGATGAAGAGGCATGCGTCCAATCCTTCCCGGTGTCACGGCGGCTACTTTCCGTTTCGCGAGCGCGCCGATTTCCCCCACGCCTGCCAAAGTTTCCCTAAGCTAGAGCCATTCCCGCCCGACGGACCGACCATGAGCGAACCCTTCATCCTCACGCCCCGAGTGGCCCGCCTGCTGCCCTGGCTGGTAGCCATCGCCTTCTTCATGCAGGCCCTGGATGGCACCATCCTCAATACCGCCCTGCCAAGCATGGCCCGCTCTCTGGCGGAGGACCCGCTGCGCATGCAAGGCGTGGTGATCGCCTACCTGCTCACCGTGGCGCTGCTGATCCCCTCCTCCGGCTGGATTTCCGACCGCTTCGGCACGCGCCGGGTATTCCTCTTTGCGATCTTCCTGTTCAGCCTCGGCTCGCTGCTCTGCGCGCTCTCCACCAGCCTCGGCACCCTGGTCGGCGCGCGGGTGGTACAGGGTATCGGCGGTGCGCTGATGATGCCGGTCGGGCGCCTGGTGATCCTGCGCGTGTACCCGCGGACGGAGCTGGTGCGCATCCTCAGCTTCGTCACCATCCCCGGCTTGCTAGGCCCGCTCGCCGGCCCGACCCTGGGCGGCTGGTTGGTGGAGTACGCCAGCTGGCACTGGATCTTCCTGATCAACCTGCCGGTGGGGCTGGTCGGCTTCATCGTCGCCCTGCGCCTGATGCCGGACCTGCACGGCGTGCGCGCAACGCGCTTCGACTCGATCGGCTTCCTGCTCTTCGGTGGCGCCATGGTGCTGATCACCATCGCCCTGGAAGGCCTGGGCGAGCTGCATATGCCCCACGTCCGCGTGGTCCTCCTGCTGGTCGGCGGGTTGGTACTGCTGGCGGCGTATTGGCTGCGCGCACTGCGTATCGAATCGCCGCTGTTCCCGCCGGCGCTGTTCCGCACCCGCACCTTCGCGGTGGGGGTGCTGGGCAACCTGTTCGCGCGTCTGGGCAGCGGCTCCCTGCCCTTCCTCACGCCGCTGCTGCTACAGGTTGGCCTCGGCTTCTCGCCGTCGCGTGCGGGGATGACCATGATCCCGATGGCGCTCGCGGCCATGCTGATCAAGTCGTTGGCAAGGCCGCTCCTGGACCTGTTCGGCTACCGCAAGCTGCTGGTGAGCAACACGCTGCTGCTGGGGGCGATGATCGCCAGCCTCGGGCTGGTGGACCAGAACACCTCCTACATCCTGCTGCTGGTGCAACTGGCGGTGCTGGGCGGGATCAACTCGCTGCAGTTCACCGCGATGAACACCCTGACCCTGATCGACCTGCGCGACGACAACGCAAGCGCGGGCAACAGCCTGCTCTCGGTGGTCATGCAATTGTCCATCGGCATGGGCATCGCCTGCGCGGCGGCACTGCTGGGCGGCTTCACTGGCGATCAGGAAAGCGTGCAGGATGACGTGCTGTCAGCCTTCCACGCGACCTACTTCAGCGTCGGCATCCTCTCGATGCTGGCGGCGGCGATCTTCTTCCAGCTCAACGCCGAAGACGGTCGTACCACGCCACGCCGAGTCGAGCCGGAGCATGGCGTCGACGAGCACTGATCAGGGCTTGCAGGTGGGCGCGACAGTCTGCGTCTTCGAAGCGTCCACCGCGCCCAAGTGTTCCAGGGTACGGCGGCCGAGCAGTACCGGGTAATCCAGGGTCTGGCGGTCACGGAGGGTGAACTGTTCGCGGTAGACCTTGCCGCCCAGGCATACGTCCATCAGCACCACCGGGCTGCGCTCGACGCCGCTCTCATTCTTGAACTTGAGCACACGCTCGACGCGCCGCTCGAAGGGCAAGCGCTGCTCCTTACCCGTGGCAGGATCGGTGAGCATCACGTCGTACTGCACCCAGCGCTCGCCGTTCTTCTTGATCCGGACGATGTTGCGCGCATCCATCACCGACGTCTGCGCACCGGTATCCAGCTTGGCCTTGAGCGGCGCCTGCTCGGGCATGAGCATGAGCGTTTCCACCCAGCCCCAGGTGGTGGGCTGCGTGGGGGCGTCGGCGGCAAGGGCGCTGCCCGAGAAGAGCAGGGCGGCGAGCAGCAGTCGGAAGGCGGGCGATGGCATGGATGGCGGCTCCGGAAAAACGATGGCGGCACTATAGGCATTCAGAACATAGGCAATAAAAAACCCCGGATGTTTCCACCCGGGGTTTCTTGGCTGACGCCAGGAAGCGCTTAGGCTACCTGTACGCGCTCGGCCTGCATGCCTTTCTGGCCCTGCACGACTTCGAAGGTGACCTTCTGGCCTTCGGCCAGGGTCTTGAAGCCGGTACCTTCAATGGCGCGGAAGTGTACGAACACGTCCGGGCCGCTTTCCGGGGTAATGAAGCCGTAGCCTTTGGTCTCGTTGAACCACTTGACGGTGCCGTTCTGACGATTCGACATGGTGTTCTCCTTGGAACGTATTTTTGAAATTAGCCACGAATGGCCAGGAACTGAGTTGCAAGGAGTTACAAGGAGTCGAGCAGGACGGGGTGGAAGAACCGACCGCATCAGGTCACGATCGACGGCGACCCATGCAAACACAGTGCAGAAACTCTACGACAAAAATCTGAGGAAAGCGAATCTCTTGAAAAAACCGCGGAGCACCACCTGGAGAAAATCGGACGAGCGGCCTCAAACCCTTGCCATATCGGCTTCTCAGCCCTGCTGGCGATGCTCTCCTGCTACACTGCGCGGCCATATGGATTCACCCGGGTTCCCTTCGTGACCACCTCTGCATTTTCCAGCCTCGCGCTGTCGGCCGACCTGCTGGCCAACCTCGACTCTCTCGGCTACCGCGAGATGACGCCGATCCAGGCCACCGCCCTGCCGGCGATCCTCAAGGGCCGCGATCTGATTGCCCAGGCCAAGACCGGCAGCGGCAAGACCGCTGCCTTCGGCATTGGCCTGCTCAGCCCGCTGAATCCGCGCTACTTCGGTTGCCAGGCGCTGGTGCTGTGCCCGACCCGCGAGTTGGCCGATCAGGTCGCCAAGGAAATCCGCCGCCTGGCCCGCGCCGCCGACAACATCAAGGTACTGACCCTTTGCGGCGGCACGCCTTTCGGCCCGCAGATCGGCTCGCTGGAGCACGGTGCCCACGTGGTGGTCGGCACGCCCGGTCGCATCCAGGAACACCTGCGCCGCGGCACCCTTAAGCTCGAAGGCCTGAACACTCTGGTACTCGACGAAGCCGACCGCATGCTCGACATGGGCTTCTACGACAGCATCGCCGACATCATCGGCCAGGTACCGGCGCGCCGGCAGACCCTGCTGTTCTCCGCCACCTACCCCGAGGGTATCGACCAGTTGGCGGCGAAGTTCCTGAAGAACCCCGAGCGCGTGGAAGTGGAAGCACTGCACGACGACAGCCAGATCGAACAGCACTTCTACGAGATCGATCCCAAGCAGCGCCTCGATGCCGTCGTCCGCCTGCTTCAGCATTTCCGCCCGCAGTCCTGCGTCGCGTTCTGCCATACCCGCCAGCAGTGCATGGAAGTGGTCGAGCAGCTTAACGCCCGCAAGATTTCCGCTTTGGCCCTGCATGGCGATCTGGAACAGCGCGAGCGTGACCAGGTGCTGACCATGTTCGCCAACCGCAGCTGCAGCGTGCTGGTGGCCACCGACGTGGCCGCACGCGGGCTGGACATCGCCGCATTGGAAGCGGTGATCAACGTCGAACTGTCACGCGATGCGCAGATCCACATTCACCGTATCGGCCGCAGTGGCCGCGCAGGCGAAAAGGGCCTGGCGCTGTCGCTGGTCACTCCCGCCGAAGCCAATCGCGCGCAGGCCATCGAAGACCTGCAGGGTAAGCCGCTGAACTGGGAGCGCATCGATTTCCTCAAGGCCAACGACACTCCGCTGCTGCCGGCTATGACAACCCTGGCCATCGCCGGCGGGCGCAAGGACAAGCTGCGTCCCGGCGATATCCTCGGCGCGCTGACCGGCGACGCCGGACTCAAGGGCACGCAGGTCGGCAAGATCGCCATCTTCGATTTCCAGGCCTTCGTCGCGGTCGAGCGCGACATCGCCAAGCAGGCGCTGAAGCATTTCAACGAAGGCAAGATCAAGGGTCGCTCGTTCAAGGCGCGGATTCTCTGACACCGATGCCCTGTTTGATTGGGGCATCCTGCAGGAGCGAGGGGAACGCCTAGTTATTGCTCGCGAACGTGCCATCCGGCAGCGCCAGAATTGGGAGTTCGCGAGCATGCTAGCTCCTGGAAAAAGCCTCTCTGCGCAGCCAGGACACTTGCGTGTCGCCCTCGCGATAGCCGCGCCCGGAGCGATCCGCTAGTCTGAGCGGCAGACACCCGGAAGTCCCGCCACGCGCATGTTCTCCTCCCCACTGCTCCAGTCTCTGCGGCGCCTCTGGGCGCTGGACAAGTTCGCCTACAGCCTGCGGGTGTTCGTCGCCCTCAGCGGGGTCATGCTCGCGTGCTGGCTGCAGGGTCGCCCGGAGCTGGTGATCCCGCTGTTCCTCGGGGTCATCGCCAGCGCCCTGGCGGAAACCGACGACCACTGGCTGGGCCGCCTGCAGGCGCTGCTGGTGACCCTGGCGTGCTTCACCATCGCCGCGCTGGCGGTCGAACTGCTGTTCCCCTACCCACACTTGTTCGTCGCCGGGCTCGCGCTCTCGACCTTCGCCATGACCCTGCTTGGCGCCCTGGGCGAGCGCTATGCGGCGATCGCCTCGGCCACCCTGATCCTGTCGATCTACACCATGATCGGCGTCGACCAGCGCGGCGGCACGCCCACCGACTTCTGGCGCGAACCCCTGCTGCTGGTGGCCGGTGCGCTCTGGTACGGGCTGCTGTCGGTGCTGTGGAACGCGCTGTTCGCCAATCAGCCGGTGCAGCAAAGCCTCGCCAAACTGTTCCTCGAACTGGGCGAGTACCTGAAGATCAAGTCGACCCTGCTGGAGCCGCTGCGTCAGCTCGACGTCGAGGCCCAGCGTCTGGCGCTGGCGCGGCAGAACGGGCGGGTCGTGGTGGCGCTCAACCAGGCCAAGGAAACCATCCTCGCCCGGCTGTCCCACGGCAGGCCGAGCCCGAAGATCAGCCGCTACCTGAAGCTCTACTTCATCGCCCAGGACGTCCACGAGCGCGCCAGCTCCTCGCACTACCCATACAACCAGCTGGCCGAAGCCTTCTTCCACAGTGACGTGCTGTTCCGCTGCCAGCGCCTGCTCAATCAGCAGGGCAAGGCGTGCAAGGCGCTGGCGAAGGCGATCCAGTTGCGCCAGCCGTTCGATTACAACGACAGCGAACTGGCCCTGGCCGACCTCAACGCCTCGCTGGAGTACCTGCGCCAGCAGGGCAACCCGGCCTGGCGCGGGCTGCTGCGCTCCCTCGGCGCGCTGGCGGCCAACCTCACCACGCTGGACCGCAAGCTCAGCGGCGCGAGCAACCCCGACATGCTCGACGACGAGCAGGACAGCACGCTGCTGGACCGCTCGCCGCGCTCATTCAAGGACGCGCTGGAGCGCATCCGCCTGCAGGTCTCGCCGACCTCACTGCTGTTCCGCCACGCCCTGCGCCTGTCGCTGGCGCTGGCCGCCGGCTACGGAATGCTGCACCTGATCCACCCGACCCAGGGCTACTGGATCATGCTCACCACGGTGTTCGTCTGCCAGCCGAACTACGGCGCCACGCGCATCCGCATGGTGCAGCGGATACTCGGCACGCTGGTCGGCCTGGTGGCTGGCTGGGCATTGATCGACCTGTTCCCCAACCCGCTGATCCAGTCGCTGCTGGCGGTGGTCGCCGGGGTCGCCTTCTTCGCCACGCGGAGTACCCGCTACACCCTGGCGACGGCGGCGATCACGCTGCTGGTGCTGTTCTGCTTCAACCAGGTGGGCGACGGCTACGGGCTGATCCTGCCGCGCCTGTTCGATACCCTGCTCGGCGCGCTGATCGCCGGCATCGCGGTATTCCTGATCCTGCCCGACTGGCACGGACGCAGCCTGCACCGCCTGGTCGGCGGCACCCTGGCGTGCAACAGTCGTTACCTGCGGGAAATCATGCAACAGTACGCCAACGGCAAGCGCGACGACCTCGCCTACCGCACCGCCCGGCGCAACGCGCACAACGCCGACGCGACGCTCTCCACCACGTTGTCGAACATGCTGCTGGAGCCCGGCCACTTCCGTAAGGACGCAGAGATCGGCTTCCGCTTCCTGGTGCTGTCGCACACCCTGCTCAGCTACCTTTCCGCCCTCGGCGCGCACCGCAACCAGCTGCCGCCGGACGTCAACGACGACCTCATCGCCGAAGCCGCCGAACGCCTGACCAGCAGCCTCGACGACATCGCCGCGCGCCTCAACGAGAGACGCCCGGTGGATATCTACAGCGACGAGGAAGACGCGCTGGCCAAACGCCTGGAAGAACTGCCGGAGGAACAGGACGACGCCCACCGACTGGTGCAGACCCAGTTGGCACTCATTTGCCGACAGCTCACACCATTGCGCACCCTGGCGGCGCACCTGCTGAAGAAGGATCTCGGCGCGGAACAGATCGAAGCCGCCTGACGCACTTCTGCAGGGAAATGCAGCGACCGCTACAGCCCGTGCTCGCGCATCAACTCGTCGTAGCTGCCGTCCTGGTGCATCTCGCCGATCGCTTTGTTGAACGCCGCGATGATCGCCGCGTGGTCGGGCACATGCCGGCCGACCAGGATGTGCAGGCCATTCTCGGTCAGCGGCACCGGCAGGAAATCCAGCTGCCCCTTGAGTTCGGCGAGGTCACCGTTGAAGTGCACTCGCGCGGTGATCTCGTCTTCCAGCGTCAGGTCCACCCGCCCGGCCTGCAACATCAACGCTGCGTTGACGAAACTGAACACCGGTACCCGCTGCAGTTTCGGATCGTTGTCGAATGCCTGGGAATAGGCATATCCGCGCACCATGGCGATGCGATACGGGTAGAGGTCGGCCAGTTTGGCGAAGGTGATGGATGAGCCCTTGCGCTTGATCAGACGTACACGATTGACCAGGTAGGGCTCGGAATACACCCCGAAGGATTCCCGCTCCGGCGAATACCAGGCATCCGCCACCAGATCGTACTCACCGTTGGCCACGCCGTGCAGCACGCGCGGCCAGGGCACTTCGATGTACTCGCTGGCATAACCGGCACGCTTGAGCGCCGCCTGCACCAGGTGCACCGCCACGCCGTTGCCGGGCAACTGGCGATCCGCGTAGGGCGGCCAGCGATCCGCCGCGATGCGCAGCACTTCCCCGGCCCGCGCCGCGCCGGTAACGCACAGGAACAAGAGGATCAGCAACAGGCGCAACGGCATCGGGTTTGTCGTCCAGAGAGAAGCTTTCAAGACTAGACGCTGCCCACGGCGTCGCGCCAACCTCAGAACAGCATCGCCGCGCGCAGGCTCATGCCGCCGCCGGTTTCCGGCACCACTGTCACGTTGTAGCGTTCGCTTTCCGGGCCTTCGAGGAACAGGTTGTAGGTGAAGTTGGCGAAGAAGTTGCCCACCGCCATCCCGACCAGCACATCGGTGGGATAGTGCTTGTCGCCTTCCACGCGCGACAGCGCGGTCAGCCCGTCAAGGGTGTAGAGGCCAGCCTTGGCGGTGTAGCGCCAGGTCGGGTCCATGTCGATGTAGTCCAGGTTGCGGCGGGTGAAACTGGTGTGCACGGCGGTCACGGCGGTGTGCTTGGAGGGGAAGGAGTCGTCGGGAATCCCGTCCGGCCGCTCACGCCCGGACCATTCCTTGGCCTCCTCGACGAAGCCGGTCACCGCGTAACGGTCCGCCGCCAGCAGCGTCAGATTGCGCCCGCGCCAGCTCCACTTCTCCTCGCTGCTCACGTCCTTGGGCGAAGCCACCAGGGCGGTGACGACGCTCAGGCCGGTGGCGAGGTTGAGCATGCGGTCGGCCGCCTGGTTGGCGTCGCCGCCGAAGAACCAGTCGTGGTTGCTCGCCGACTTCTGCCACGAGTGGTCCCACCCGCCCGCGGCGATGACCGCCGCACCGGCCACCGGCGCCCAGACATCAGCACTGGTGACGGCGCGCTGCGCCGAGTTCCCCACGCGCTCCCAGCTCATTGGCGGTGCTCCTGCGCAACCGATGAGCGCGGCGCTGGCCGCAAGAGTGGCGACTGCCAGCAAAGTCCGATTCATGATTTCCCCCATGCGCCCGGCCCGCTCCAGGGCAGCGGACGCGTCAATGCATGAGCGGGGAAGGATAGTCCGGTACGTTCTGAAGGCCCCTGCCTTCAGTCATTAATCGGTAACTCTTCGTTTCCTTCAGCGGAAAAAGAAAAACCCCGCCGAGGCGGGGTTTTTCGAATCAGACGGAATCAGCCTTTGAAGACGTCTTCCACCGACTGCAGCGGATAGTGCTTCGGATACGGCAAGGTCGCCACGCCGGTCTCGATGGCGGCTTTGGCCACGGCGTCGGAAACGACGGTGATCAGGCGCTTGTCCATCGGCTTCGGAATGATGTACTCGCGGCCGAACTCGATGGCGCTCACGCCGTAGGCGTCGCACACGTCCTTGGGTACCGGCAGCTTGGCCAGGTCACGCAGGGCCAGGGCGGCGGCGATCTTCATCTCTTCGTTGATGCGGGTGGCGCGCACGTCCAGGGCACCGCGGAAGATGAAGGGGAAGCCCAGTACGTTGTTGACCTGGTTCGGGTAGTCCGAACGGCCGGTGGCCATGATCACGTCGTCGCGGGTGGCGTGGGCCAGTTCCGGCTTGATTTCCGGGTCCGGGTTGGAGCAGGCGAAGACGATCGGGTTCGGCGCCATGCGCTTGAGGTCGTCCGGGCTCAGCAGGTTGGCGCCGGACAGGCCGACGAATACGTCGGCGCCTTCCAGGGCGTCAGCCAGGGTGCGCTTGTCGGTCTCGGTGGCGAACACGGCCTTGTATTGGTTCAGGTCGTTACGGCCGGAGTGGATCACACCCTGGCGGTCGATCATGTAGATGTTCTCGACCTTGCCACCCATGCTCACCAGCAGCTTCATGCAGGAGATGGCGGCGGCACCGGCGCCCAGGCAGACGATCTTCGCGGTTTCCAGCTTCTTGCCGGCGATTTCCAGCGCGTTGAGCATGCCGGCGGCGGTCACGATGGCGGTACCGTGCTGGTCATCGTGGAAGACCGGGATGTCGCACTGCTCGATCAGCGCGCGCTCGATCTCGAAGCACTCGGGTGCCTTGATGTCTTCCAGGTTGATGCCGCCGAAGGTGATGGAGATGCGCTTGACGGTATCGATGAAGGCCTGCGGACTCTCGGCGTCGACTTCGATGTCGAACACGTCGACACCGGCGAAGCGCTTGAACAGCACGCCCTTGCCTTCCATGACCGGCTTGGAGGCCAGCGGGCCGAGGTTGCCCAGGCCGAGAATGGCGGTGCCGTCGGAAATGACCGCGACCAGGTTGCCCTTGCCGGTGTACTTGAAGGCCAGTTCCGGATCACGCGCGATTTCGCGCACCGGCTCGGCAACGCCCGGGCTGTACGCCAGCGACAGGTCGCGGGCGGTGGCGGTCGGCTTGGTCAGCTCGACGCTCAGTTTACCGGGGCGGGGTTGGGCGTGATATTCGAGGGCAGCGGTCTTGAGATCAGACATTTGGGCACTTCCGCTTTTGTTGCTTGTTGGACAGACGGGGGTCCGAGCATACGCACAAACCCCGCACCTGCCAAGGTAGCCCAAGCCCCTGCTGTCAAGACCTCTAGCGTACGACTTTCAGCCAGTCGCCAGCTTTTGGCTGACCAGTTGGATACAAGTCATTCAATAAACGTATACGATTTATCGAGTCAGATTCCGGACCGGATTCGGCCTTCGCGAACTGCTCGACAGTCTGCCCGGATTTGACCTGAATGACGGCGATCCGGCGGGGTTGTGCGAGTTTCTGCTCGTCGGCGCGCATCGGCCGGAAGCTGCGGATGACCTGCATGAAGTGATCGTCTTCGCTTTCCAGCGAGGCGCGACCTTTGACCACACCGATGAACAGGTAGGCGCGGTCCTTCTGGTAGATCACGGCGGCGCGGCGGGCCGGCGAGCCGGGCACGACACCGGTGGCCACCTCCAGGCCGGCCTGCTGGAAACTTTCTTCGTTCGATAACCGCCCGCCGGCGCCCTTGCGCAAGTATTCCGCCGGAGTCAGCTGGCCTTCGCGGGGCACCAGCTTCATGCCGATGTAGGCCTGCTGGTCGGCGGTGTAGCCCACCAGCGCGGTCGGCTGGTTGAGGATGCCCCAGCCCGACGGGTAGGTCAGGGTGAAGTCCAGCTCGGAGTGGTAGAAGCTCTGCCCGCGGCGCACGCCGCTGGAGGCTGAGTCGCCGAAAGGCATGCCGTCGATGGCCTTCAGGTAACGCTCGGCGCCGATCTCGTGCTGGCTGTTGGCGGCCAGGGTCTGGGCGGGGCCGATGACCTGCTTGAGGCGCTGGTCGTTGTCCGGGTGGGTATCGAACAGCCCGTGGTAGCCGACCGGCTGGGTCGCCTGGCCCTTGCGCGCCGCCTCGTCGCGGGCGAAGTCTTCCTGGTTCTTCAGCACCCGCACCACCTGGATCATGGCGGTCGGGTCATAGCCGGCACGGGCCAGGTACTTGGCGCCCAGGCCGTCGGCCTCCAGCTCCATGTCGCGGCCATAACCGCGCACGAAGGCAGTGCCGAGCACGTTGGTGAGGTCCGCGGCGGCGCCGACGCCGGTGCCGATGGCCACGGCCTGGCCGAGGATGTTCCAGGCGCTGGACTGGCTCTGCTGGCGCACGCTGTGGCGGGCAGTGACGTGGCCGACCTCATGGCCGAGCACGGCGGCCAGCTCGGCTTCGGAGCCCAGGTAGGCCATCAGCCCGCGGTGGATATAGATGTAGCCGCCGGGCAGGGCGAAGGCGTTGATGTCGGGGGTGTCGATGACCGTGAAGTGATATTGCAGGTTCGGCCGGTCGCTGGCGCGGGCAACCCGCTCGCCGACCTGCTGGACGTAAGCCTGCAGCTTGCCGTCTTCATAGCGCGGATACTGCTGGGAGATCTGCTGGCTGTACTTCTGCCCCATTTCCAGCTCGCTCTGCTCGCTCATCATCACGAAGTCAGACTTGCCGGTGGCCGGGTTGGTGGCGCAGCCGCCGAGGACACTCAGCAGCGCCAGCAGGGTCAGAATTCCGAACGAGCGCAAGCTCATGGCAATACCTCCATCATCGCCGGGTCGGTCACAGGCAGCATCCAGCGCGCCTGTCCGGGTTTTACGCCACCACGCTCGGCGCGGTCGATGACCCAGCCGCGCGCCTCCACCTGTCGACCCTTGAGATCGCGCAGGGTTGCATCGTCAAAGCGCTTCACGAGTCTGGCCTCGATCCGCAGCACCAGCGGGCCGTCGAGATCGATCCACAGCCCGCCGCGATTGCGTTGTACCTGCTCGACCCGTCCGCGAACCACTGCGAATCCGCTTTCGTGAAGTTGTTCCGCCGTCTGCACCGGCGAGCGCTTCCACAGGCCGAGCCCGGCGCTGCGCGCTTGCCGCTCGGCAGCCTGCTGGCAGGCAGTGAGGTCGGTGTTCGGAGCGATAGCTACAAGGTAGCCCAGGCCTTCGGCGAGCAGGCGGGATTCGAGGTTGTTGCCGTGGGCGTCATAGGCGTGGGCCAGGGTGCGGCCGTACTTGTCCTTGCCCTGCTGGCCGGCAACCAGGCCGACCTCGCCGTCATTGGCCGCCACCAGTTGCTGCAGACGGCGCTGGGCTGCCACCGCGAAGGGCTCTTCGGAGCGGCCGCGATGGGCCAGTTCCGGGGCGTTGACGCCAATCAGGCGGACGCTGCGACCGTCCGCCAGCTTGAGCGTGTCGCCGTCCACCACCCGCGCCACGCGCACCGTTTCCGGCGACGAAGGCTGCGGGCAGGCAGCGGCGCTGGTGTCCAGGGGAAAAAGGACGGCCATAAAAAAGGCGCCCACAAGGGACGCCTTTTTCGAATTACCGTGAAAAACCATCGTGGGCCTTTCCCGGAAATCGATCTTACTTCTTGCCGCCGAACATGGCGAAGCGCTGGTTGAAGCGGTCGATACGGCCGCCGGTGTCCAGAACTTTCTGCTTACCGGTGTAGAAGGGGTGGCACTCGGAGCAGACGTCCAGGTGAATGCCCTTGCACAGGGTGGAACGGGTCTTGATCACGTTGCCACAGCTGCAGGTAGCTTCGATTTCTTCGTACGCGGGATGGATTTCCGGTTTCATGGTCTCTTCCTCTCAGTGGTGTGCCGCCACCCAGTCTCTGGCAGAAGCCGAGCCACGGTCATCGAGGACCGCGGGCGGGATCTTTTACCGGGCACCGCACGGAAATTAAGGGCGTGGATCATACCAGAGAACGCTTTCAACGCAAGATCAGGCATGACCGACCGTCGCATCGCCCATGCTACCATCCGACGCTCCCCGCCGCCCCGGAATCCGTCGCGTGCCGTCACCGTCCATCCTGCGTCTCGCCCTGCCCTCGCCGCTGCGCCGTCTATTCGATTACCTGCCTCCGCGCGGGGTCGACGTGGCGCGCCTGCAGCCCGGCGTGCGCCTGCGCGTGCCATTCGGCCGTCGCGAGATGGTTGGCGTGCTGGTGGACAAGGTGGAAAGCTCCGAGGTCCCGGCAGACAAGCTGCGCCCGGCCCTGGCCGTACTCGACCGCGAGCCGCCGATGCCGGCGCATCTGCTGGAGCTGTGCCGCTGGACGGCGCAGTACTACCAGCACAGCCTGGGCGACACCTTTTCCTGGGCGCTGCCCAACCTGCTGCGCCAGGGCGACCCGGCCGAGGCGCGCCAGCAGCGCTTCTGGCATGCCGAACCCGGCGCCCGCGAGGAAGACCCGCGTCTGGCCCGCGCGCCGCGCCAACGCGAGACGCTGAAGATCCTCAAGCAGCATCCCCACGGCGTCGCCCACGACCTGCTCAGCCAATTGCAGATCAACAAGGACAGCCTCGACCTGCTGCAGGAAAAGGGGCTGGTCACGCTGGAGGTGCGCGTCCACAGCGTGGCGCCGCACCACGGCCCGTGGCTGGCGCAGGCGGAACTGCCGCTGAACGCCGAGCAGCGCGCCGCCTTCGAGGCCGTCCGCGCCGGGTTTGGCAGTTTTCACAGCTTTCTCCTGGCTGGCGTCACCGGCAGCGGCAAGACCGAGGTCTACCTGCAGCTGATCCGTGAGACCCTGGAAGCCGGCAAGCAGGCGCTGGTGCTGATCCCCGAGATCAACCTCGGCCCGCAGACCCTGAGCCGCTTCGAGCGCCGCTTCAACGCGCGCATCGCCCTCCTGCACTCCGCGCTGACCGACCGCGAGCGCCTCGACGCCTGGCTGGCGGCCCGCGACGGCGAGGCGGACATCGTCATCGGCACTCGCTCGGCGCTGTTCACCCCGATGAAGAATCCGGGGCTGATCATCATCGACGAGGAGCACGACGCTTCCTATAAACAGCAGGAAGGCCTGCGCTACCACGCCCGCGACCTGGCCATGGTGCGCGCGCGGCTGGAGAACGTGCCGATCCTGCTGGGTTCCGCCACCCCCGCGCTGGAGAGCCTGCACAACGCCCAGAGCGGCCGCTACGACCTGCTGCGCCTGACCCAGCGCGCCGGCGGCGCGCACCAGCCGAAGTTCCACCGCCTGGACGTGAAGAGCCTGCCGCTGGACTCGGGCATCTCCATGCCGCTGCAGCGTTCGATCAAGGAAACCCTGGCCGCCGGCCAACAGGTGCTCGTCTACCTGAACCGCCGCGGCTTCGCCCCGACCCTGCTGTGCCACGACTGCGGCTGGATCAGCCAGTGCCCGCGCTGCGACGCGCGGATGACCGTGCACCAGGGTAGCGGCGAGCTGCGCTGCCACCACTGCGACCACCGCGAGCGGCCGCCGCGCAACTGCCCGAAATGCGGCACGGTAGACCTGCGCCCGGTCGGCGCCGGCACCGAGCGCGCCGAGGAGCGCCTGCGCATTCTCTTCCCGGATTACCCGGTGCTGCGCATCGATCGCGACAGCACCTCGCGCAAGAACGCCATGCGCGATTTGTTCGCCACTATCAATAAAGGTGAGCCATGTATCCTGGTGGGCACGCAGATGCTCGCCAAGGGGCACCATTTCCCGCGCGTCACCCTGGTGGCGATCCTCGATGCCGACGGCGGGCTGTTCTCCGCCGACTTCCGCGCCAGCGAGCGCATGGCCCAGCAGATCGTCCAGGTCGCCGGCCGCGCCGGACGCGCCGAGGAACCGGGTCGCGTGCTGATCCAGACCCACCTGGCCGACCACCCGTTGCTGGTGCAGCTCACCGAGCAGGGCTATTTCGCCTTCGCCGACCAGGCCCTCACCGAGCGCCGCTCCGCCGGCCTGCCGCCCTTCTCGCACCTTGCCCTGCTGCGCGCCGAGGCGCACAAACCGGGGCAGGCCGAAGGCTTCCTCGACGAAGCCTGCGCCGAGGCCGAGCGCCTTCAGGCGACCCTCGGCCACGAGGTCGACCTCCTCGGCCCGGTGCCCGCGCCCATGGAACGCCGTGCCGGCCGCTACCGCGCGCAGCTGCTGCTGATGAGCACCGCCCGCGCGCCGCTGCACCGCCTGCTGACGCCCTGGCTGCAAATACTCGAAGGCATGCCCAGTGGGCGCCAGGTGCGCTGGTCGCTGGATGTGGACCCGATCGACCTCTTCTGACAGATGTCCCGTACGGATAAAACCGTCCGGGCTTGCGCATCCGTCCTACATTGACTTCCATCAGCCGCGACGGATGGCGCAGCGGCGAGACTGAACAAGGAGCGCTCCGCGGTTGGCAAGCCATGCCCGGCCACGGATAATGCACGGTTCTGAGCCCGATAACCGGTCGCGCGCGCCGGATGCACGCGAGCACGGAGAAAACCATGAAAGACACGATTCGCCACCTGATCCAGCAAGCCCTTGTCAGCCTCACCGAAGACGGCACCCTGCCGGCCGGCCTGACGCCCGACATCCAGGTGGAGAACACCAAGGACCGAACCCACGGTGACTTCGCCAGCAACATCGCCATGATGCTGGCCAAGCCGGCCGGCATGAAGCCGCGCGACCTCGCCACCAAGCTGGTCGCCGCCCTGCCGCAGAGCCCGGAAGTGGCCAAGGTCGAGATCGCCGGCCCCGGCTTCCTGAACTTCTTCCAGGACCAGGCCTGGCTCGCCGCCAGCCTCGACAAGGCCCTTGCCGACGGCCACATCGGCGTACGCAAGGCCGGCGCCGCCCAGCGCGTGGTGGTGGACCTGTCCTCGCCGAACCTGGCCAAAGAGATGCACGTCGGCCACCTGCGCTCGACCATCATCGGCGACGCCGTCAGCCGCGTGCTGGAGTTCCTCGGCGACACCGTGATCCGCCAGAACCACGTGGGCGACTGGGGCACCCAGTTCGGCATGCTGCTGGCCTACCTGGAAGAACAACCGGTGGACGCCCAGGCGGAACTGCACGACCTGGAAGTCTTCTACCGCGCCGCCAAGAAGCGCTTCGACGAATCCCCAGAATTCGCCGACCGCGCCCGTGAGCTGGTGGTGAAGCTGCAGGCCAACGACCCCAAGTGCATTGCCCTGTGGACCCGTTTCAACGACATCTCCCTGTCGCACTGCCAGAAGGTCTACGACCTGCTGGGCGTGAAGCTGACCATGGCCGACGTGAAGGGCGAGAGCGCCTACAACGACGACCTCGCGCAGGTGGTGGCCGACCTGACCGCCAAGGGCCTGCTGGTCGAGAGCGACGGCGCGCTGTGCGTGTTCCTCGACGAGTTCAAGAACGCCGAAGGCGAACCACTGCCGGTGATCGTGCAGAAGGCCGGCGGTGGCTACCTCTACGCCACTACCGACCTCGCCGCCATGCGCTACCGCCACAAGGTGCTGCACGCCGACCGCGTGCTGTACTTCGTTGACCAGCGCCAGGCCCTGCACTTCCAGCAGGTGTTCGAAGTCGCCCGCCGCGCCGGTTTCGTCCCGGCCAGCATGGAGCTTGAGCACATGGGCTTCGGCACCATGAACGGCGCCGACGGCAAGCCGTTCAAGACCCGCGACGGCGGCACCGTGAAGCTGATCGACCTGCTGATCGAAGCCGAAGAGCGCGCCTATACCCTGGTGAAAGGCAAGAACCCCGACTTCAGCGAACAGGACCTGCGCCAGATCGCCCATGCAGTCGGCATCGGCGCGGTGAAGTACGCCGACCTGTCCAAGCACCGCACCAGCGACTACAGCTTCAACTTCGACCTGATGCTGAGCTTCGAGGGCAACACCGCGCCGTACCTGCTATATGCGTACACCCGCGTGGCGAGCATCTTCCGCAAGCTGGGCAAGACCTATGACGAAGTGGGCGGCAGCATCCACCTGCAGCAGCCCCAGGAAATCGCCCTGGCCGCGCAGCTGGCGCAGTTCACCGATCTGCTCAACAACGTCGCCGTAAAGGGTGTCCCGCACATCCTCTGCGCCTACCTGTACGAGCTGGCCGGCCTGTTCTCCAGCTTCTACGAGCACTGCCCGATCCTCACCGCCGAAGACCCGGCGCAACAGGAAAGCCGCCTGCGCCTCGCCGCGCTGACCGGCCGTACCCTCAAGCAGGGCCTGGAGCTGCTGGGCCTGGAAACCCTGGAGCGTATGTAAGCACCCATGGCGAAGAAGAAACCCGCTCCCAAGCGCGGCGCCAGCCGCTACCAGGCCCCGGCCAAGAAGACGTCGGTCCCCGGCTGGGTCTGGCTAGTCGCCGGCCTGGCCATCGGCGGCTTCATCATGTTTCTGATGAAGCTGGAGCCGGGTCGCAACGACGTCAAACGCGAGAAGCCGGAAGCGCCCAAGACCATGGTCGGCTCCAACAAGCCTTCCGGCACCGTGCAGCCGCAACAACCGGCCGCGCCCACCGGCGTGAAGCCCAAGTACGACTTCTACACGCTGCTGCCGGGGTCGGAAGTCGCCGTGCCGCCCGAAGCCGTGCCGCCGCCGGCCAAGCCGCAGCAACCGGCGACCGTGGTTGCAACCAAGGAAGAAGCCGAGAAGATCGACACCCAGCGCGCCCTGGCGGCGCTGAGTGGGCAGAATCCGCCTCCGCCCGCAGTGGTCAAGCCGGCAACGCCCGCCACGCCGCCCGCGACCCAGGTGGCCAGCGCGCAGAAGCAGGCGCTGCCGCAGGCCCCGGCCAGCGATACCGTGCCAGCCAAGCCGACGCCGCCACCGGCGGTGGCCGCAACCCAGTACTACCTGCAGGCCGGCTCGTTCCGCAAACAGACCGACGCCGACCACCTGCGCGCGCAGATCATCATGATGGGCCAGAACGCCCGCGTGGAGTCCGGCACCGTCCGCGACGAAACCTGGTACCGCGTCATGGTCGGCCCCTATGGCGACCGCGCCAAGGCCTCCGCCGCGCAGAAACAACTCGCCGGCAACGGCTTCAGCAACCTGCTGTTACAGCAGCGCCAGACCCGCTGAACCCCGGCCACTCCAAGGCTTGCGCCGACGGGCGGCGCGCGAAATGCGCGCTACTCGTCCGGCGCAGGACTTGAACCCCGCCTTTCCAGTCCCCATCTGACTCTGCATTCGGGCACATCGCCCCGCTAGTGTGGAGTAAGACCCTTGACCACCATCGTATCTGTCCGCCGTAACGGCAAAGTCGTCATGGGCGGCGACGGCCAGGTTTCCCTGGGCAACACCGTGATGAAAGGCAACGCGAAGAAAGTCCGCCGCCTGTACCACGGTGAAGTACTGGCCGGCTTCGCCGGCGCCACCGCCGATGCCTTCACCCTCTTCGAACGCTTCGAGCAGCAGCTGGAAAAACACCAGGGCCACCTGGTGCGCGCCGCTGTCGAGCTGGCCAAGGACTGGCGTACCGATCGCTCCCTGAGCCGTCTGGAAGCCATGCTGGCGGTAGCCAACAAGGACGCCTCCCTGATCATCACCGGCAACGGCGATGTGGTCGAACCCGAGCACGGCCTGATCGCCATGGGCTCGGGCGGCGGCTTCGCCCAGGCGGCGGCCCTGGCTCTGCTGCAGAAAGGCAGCGACGACATGAGCGCCCGCGAGATCGCCGAGACCGCACTGAACATCGCCGGCTCCATCTGCGTGTTCACCAACCAGAACCTGACCCTTGAGGAGCTCGACAGCGCTGTCTGAGCGCTGTCGTTCCGGAGTAGCACGTCAAATGTCCATGACTCCCCGCGAGATCGTCCACGAACTCAACCGTCACATCATCGGCCAGGACGATGCCAAGCGCGCCGTCGCCATCGCCCTGCGCAACCGCTGGCGGCGCATGCAGCTGCCGGCCGAGCTGCGCGCCGAAGTGACGCCGAAGAACATCCTGATGATCGGCCCGACCGGCGTCGGCAAGACCGAGATCGCCCGTCGCCTGGCCAAGCTGGCCAACGCCCCCTTCATCAAGGTGGAAGCGACCAAGTTCACCGAAGTCGGCTACGTCGGCCGTGACGTCGAGTCGATCATCCGCGACCTCGCCGATGCCGCGATCAAGATGCTCCGCGAGCAGGAAGTGCAGAAGGTGAAGTACCGCGCCGAAGACGCCGCCGAAGAGCGCATCCTCGACGCCCTGCTGCCGCCCGCGCGCACCACCGGCTTCGGTGACGAACCGGCGCGCGAGGATTCCAATACCCGCCAGCTGTTCCGCAAGCGGTTGCGCGAAGGCCAGCTGGATGACAAGGAAATCGACATCGAGGTCGCCGACATTCCTTCGGGCGTGGAAATCATGGCCCCGCCCGGCATGGAAGAGATGACCAACCAGCTGCAGAGCCTGTTCTCCAACATGGGCAAGGGCAAGCGCAAGAGCCGCAAGCTGAAGGTCGCCGAGGCCATGAAGCTGATCCGCGACGAGGAAGCGCAGCGCCTGGTCAACGAAGAAGACCTCAAGGCCCGCGCCCTGGAAGCGGTGGAGCAGAACGGCATCGTCTTCATCGACGAGATCGACAAGATCGCGAAGCGCGGCAACGTGGGCGGCGCCGACGTCTCCCGCGAGGGCGTGCAGCGTGACCTGCTGCCGCTGATCGAGGGCTGCACCGTGAACACCAAGCTGGGCATGGTGAAGACCGACCACATCCTGTTCATCGCCTCGGGCGCATTCCACCTGTCCAAGCCCAGCGACCTGGTGCCGGAACTGCAGGGCCGCCTGCCGATCCGCGTCGAGCTGAAAGCCCTGAGCCCGAGCGACTTCGAGCGCATTCTCAGCGAGCCGCACGCTTCGCTGACCGAGCAGTACACCGCGCTGCTGAAGACCGAAGGCCTGGACATCGAGTTCGCCGCCGACGGCATCAAGCGCCTCGCGGAGATCGCCTTCCAGGTCAACGAGAAGACCGAGAACATCGGTGCCCGTCGCCTGCACACCCTGCTCGAGCGCCTGCTCGAAGAGGTGTCCTTCGACGCCGCCGACCTCGCCAGCGAGCACAGCGACAAGGCCATCGTGATCGATGCGGCCTACGTCAACGGCCACCTGGGCGAACTGGCCCAGGATGAAGACCTGTCCCGCTACATCCTCTAAGCGATCCACATCGCTGCGACGGGGCGCCTCTGGGCGCCCCGCTGTTTTTCCGCCGGCGCTACAATGCCGGAATCGCCGTTCAGGAGCCGTCCATGCGCATCCCTTCCGCCATCAAGCTGCACAAGGCCTCGAAGAAGCTTTCGCTGACCTACGGGGAACAGTCCTTTGATCTGTCCGCCGAGTTCCTGCGCGTACATTCGCCATCGGCGGAAGTTCAGGGCCACGGCAATCCGGTACTGCAGGTGGGCAAGCTGAATGTCGGCCTGAGCGACCTGGAGCCGGCCGGGCAGTACGCGCTCAAGCTGACCTTCGACGACGGCCACGACAGCGGCCTGTTCACCTGGGACTATCTCTATGAGCTGTGCGTGCGTCACGACGATATGTGGGCCGACTACCTGGCGCAGCTGGAGAAGGCCGGCAAGTCACGCGATCCGTCGGAGTCCGTCGTCAAACTCATGCTGTAAACCTCCCCGCCCACTGCTTCTCTGTAGGAGCGAGCTTGCTCGCGAACAGCCCCGCAAAGGGGTTCGGTTCGCGAGCAAGCTCGCTCCTACAAGTTGTTCCCCGCCTCTCCCTCCACACCAACCTTCGTCGGGCAATCGCTCCAGGGCACGCCATTTGCAACATTCCCGTTGCAGACTGTCGCGTGCGTGGCTGCCGTCAGGGGATTGGCGAGATGCCCCCGCTCTAGGGCGCGTTTTCTAACTTTTCCCGACATACTCCGAGGAGTTGGCCCACGCTGCACCAGCTTGCGCGGCGAAGGAAACTCGGGTAACCAAGGCAGTGCAATGTACGGAGCTACAGTGCATAGAGCGTGGTTTCCTGATCTTCCAGTGATACCGCCAAGTAGATGAATCGCGTGGAGCCCTCTCCACGTTCCGCAACCCCGAGAAGTACTTGGCCATACGTCACGAAAGGTGAGCCCCGCCAGTATGTGTCTCAGGACAATGGAGCGTCGCCGATGACCCAGAAGAACAACAGCGATCTACCCCAGCAAGCCGCGGAAAACACACTCGCCCTGAATCCGGTGATCGGAATTCGCGGCAAGGACCTGCTCACTTCTGCCCGGATGGTGCTGCTGCAAGCGATCAAGCAGCCCTTCCACAGTGCCAAGCACGTGACCCATTTCGGCCTGGAGCTGAAGAACGTGCTGCTCGGCAATTCCGAACTCAAGCCCTCGGACGACGACCGTCGCTTCAACGACCCGGCCTGGAGCCAGAACCCGCTCTACCGCCGCTACCTGCAGACCTACCTGGCCTGGCGCAAGGAGCTGCACACCTGGATGGGCGAGAGCGACCTGTCGCCCCAGGACATCAGCCGCGGTCAGTTCGTCATCAACCTGATGACCGAGGCCATGGCACCGACCAACACGCTGTCCAACCCGGCTGCGGTCAAACGCTTCTTCGAGACCGGCGGCAAGAGCCTGCTCGACGGTCTCACCCATCTGGCCAAGGACCTGGTGAACAACGGCGGCATGCCCAGCCAGGTGAACATGGACGCCTTCGAGGTCGGCAAGAACCTGGCCATGACCGACGGCGCGGTAGTGTTCCGCAATGACGTGCTGGAGCTGATCCAGTACAAGCCGATCACCGAGAGCGTGCACGAGCGCCCGCTGCTGGTGGTGCCACCGCAGATCAACAAGTTCTACGTCTTCGACCTGTCGCCGGAGAAGAGCCTGGCGCGCTTCTGCCTGCGCAACCAGGTGCAGACCTTCATCGTCAGCTGGCGCAACCCGACCAAAGCGCAGCGCGAGTGGGGTCTGACTACCTACATCGAGGCACTCAAGGAAGCCATCGATGTGGTCCTGAAGATCACCGGCAGCAAGGACCTGAACATGCTCGGGGCCTGCTCCGGCGGCATCACCACCGTCACCTTGCTCGGCCACTACGCCGCCCTGGGCGAGAACAAAGTGCATGCCTTTACCCAGATGGTCAGCGTGCTGGACTTCGAGCTGGACACCCAAGTCGCCCTGTTCGCCGACGAGAAGACCCTGGAAGCCGCCAAGCGCCGCTCCTATCAGGCCGGTGTGCTCGAAGGCAAGGACATGGCCAAGGTGTTCGCCTGGATGCGCCCCAACGACCTGATCTGGAACTACTGGGTCAATAACTACCTGCTGGGCAACGAGCCACCCGCCTTCGACATCCTGTTCTGGAACAACGACACCACGCGCCTGCCCGCTGCGCTGCACGGCGAGCTGGTGGAGATGTTCAAGACCAACCCGCTGAGCCGCTCCGGCGCGCTGGAGGTGGGTGGTACGCCGATCGATCTCAAGCAGGTGACGTGCGACTTCTATTGCCTGGCAGGTCTCAATGACCACATCACCCCCTGGGAAGCCTGCTACCGCTCCGCGCGCCTGCTGGGCGGCAAGTGCGAATTCGTCCTCTCCAACAGCGGGCACATCCAGAGCATCCTCAACCCGCCGGGCAACCCCAAGGCGCGTTTCATGACCGGCCCGGAACTCTCGGTCGATCCGAAGACCTGGCAGGAAAACGCCAGCAAGCACGCCGACTCCTGGTGGCTGCACTGGCAGAACTGGCTCGCCGAGCGCTCGGGCAAGACGCGCAAGGCGCCGACTGCCCTGGGTAACAAAACCTATCCGGCTGGCGAAGCTTCCCCCGGAACCTACGTGCACGAACGATGAAAACAGAACTCCTCCCGCAAGCTGGCGCCGTGGACGACGCCAATACCCCAGAATCGTCGCTGGCCGTGGAAGTGGCTGCGCCGACGAGCCGGCGCGCGCGCAACAAAGCCAGCGCGGAGGAGATCCTGCCGAGCAAGGCGCCGGCGGCGCAGCGCTTCGAGTTCCGCACCATCGAACTCGACGGGCAGACCATCCGCACCGCCGTGCGTCCGGGCAAGAAACACATGACGCCGCTGCTGATCTTCAACGGCATCGGCGCCAACCTGGAACTGGTCTTTCCCTTCGTCGCCGCGCTGGACCCGGACCTGGAGGTGATCGCCTTCGACGTCCCCGGCGTCGGCGGCTCATCCACGCCCAGCACGCCCTACCGCTTCCCCGGCCTGGCGAAGCTGGCCGCGCGGATGCTCGACTACCTGGACTACGGCCAAGTGACCGCCATCGGCGTGTCCTGGGGCGGCGCCCTGGCGCAGCAGTTCGCCCATGACTACCCCGAGCGCTGCAAGAAGCTGATCCTCGCCGCCACCGCCGCCGGTGCGGTGATGGTACCGGGCAAGCCGCGGGTACTCTGGCGCATGGCCAGCCCGCGGCGCTATATCCAGCCATCCTATGGCGTGCATATCGCCCCGGACATCTATGGCGGCGCCTTCCGCCGCGATCCGAAGCTGGCCATGGCCTTCGCCAGCAAGGTGCGCTCGTCCGGCAAGATGGGCTACTACTGGCAGCTGTTCGCCGGCCTTGGCTGGACCAGCATCCACTGGCTGCACAAGATCCGTCAGCCGACGCTGATCCTGGCCGGCGACGACGACCCGATCATCCCGCTGATCAACATGCGCATGATCGCCTGGCGCATCCCCAACTCCGAGCTGCACGTGATCGACGACGGCCACCTGTTCCTGGTGACCCGCGCGGAAACCGTGGCGCCGATCATCATGAAATTCCTCCAGGAGGAACGGCAGCGCGCGATCATCCACCCCCGACCTTTCGCTCCGAAAGCCAGCTGAGGCCACCTCAAGCATCACCGCTTCGTCACAGTCGTTAGGCATCCTGCCTTGACCGATCGCTGCGCAGGCACTTTTTTAAAGAGCCGAACAACAAACAGGCGTGTTCACGGGTATCGACACGTAACGCCTGACTCGGGAACGGCGCTGCGGCTACCTTCTGGTGACCGCAGGGCAACCCCGCTGCTGATCGACTGCCCTGTTTTCGTGCAGTGGTCCTCTCGCGTCGATACCCGTGCATCCCCCTCGAACCGGCGACAGGCGTCTGGACCGGGAGTTTCCCGACTCCGGTACAGCCCTTGCTTCGCCCTTCACAGGTCGGAACTTTACGGAGTGCTGTTCATGCGAGAGAAAGCAGAGCCTGGTAGCGTCCCTGCCCCCACCCAGTACATGAACGTGCAGAGTGCGATGGTCGGCCTGCGCGGCAAGGACGTGCTGTCCACCCTGCGCATGCTGGCGCTGCAGGGCGTGCGCCGGCCAGTCCATTCGGCGAAGCACCTGGCGGCCTTCGGCAAGCAGGTGGGCAAGGTGCTGATTGGCGACTCGCCGCTGCAACCCAACCCGCAGGACGCACGGTTCCAGGATCCGTCCTGGCGCTTGAACCCGTTCTACCGGCGCACCGTACAGGCCTACCTGGCCTGGCAGAAGCAACTGCTGGCCTGGGTCGACGAAAGCGACCTGAGCAGTGACGACCGCGCCCGCGCGCGCTTCCTGCTGTCGATCCTCACCGACGCCGCCTCGCCGTCGAACACCCTGCTCAACCCACTGGCAGTGAAGGAGCTGTTCAATACCGGCGGGCAGAGCCTGCTCAAGGGCACGCAGCACCTGCTCGACGACCTGATGCACAACGGCGGCATGCCCAGCCAAGTCAATCGCAGCGCCTTCGAGATCGGCCAGAACCTGGCCACCACGCCCGGCGCGGTAGTGTTCCGCAACGAGGTGCTGGAACTGATCCAGTACAAGCCGATGGGCGAGCACCTACATGCCAAGCCGCTGCTGATCGTGCCGCCGCAGATCAACAAGTTCTACATCTTCGACCTATCGCCGGAGAAGAGCTTCGTCCAGTACGCCCTGAAGAACAATCTGCAGGTATTCATGGTGAGCTGGCGCAACCCCGACGCACGCCACCGCGAGTGGGGTCTGTCGACCTACGTGACCGCGCTGGACGAAGCTATCGACGTCTGCCGCTCCATCAGCGGCAGCCGCAGCGTCAACCTGATGGGCGCATGCTCCGGCGGGCTGACCATCGCCGCACTGCAGGGCCACCTGCAGGCGCGCCGGCAGCTGCGCAAGGTCGCCAGCGCCACCTACCTGGTGAGCCTGCTCGACAGCCAGGTGGAGACCCCGGCCGCGCTGTTCGCCGACGAACAGACCCTGGAGAGCAGCAAGCGCCGCTCCTACCAGCACGGCGTGCTGGACGGCCGCGACATGGCGAAGATATTCGCCTGGATGCGCCCCAACGACCTGATCTGGAACTACTGGGTCAACAACTACCTGCTGGGCAAGCAGCCGCCAGCCTTCGACATCCTCTACTGGAACAACGACAATACGCGGCTGCCCGCCGCGCTGCACGGCGACTTCCTCGACTTCTTCAAGCACAACCCGCTGGCCCGCCCCGGCGCGATGGAAGTCAACGGCAGTGCCATCGACCTGAAGAAGGTGGCGGTGGACAACTTCCATGTCGCCGGCATCACCGACCACATCACCCCGTGGGACGCGGTGTACCGCTCGGCCCAGCTGCTGGGCGGCGAGACCCGCTTCGTGCTGTCCAACAGCGGGCATATCCAGAGCATCCTCAATCCGCCGGGCAACTCCAAGGCCTGCTACTTCGAGAACGGCAAGATCAGCTCCGATCCGCGCGCGTGGTACTACGACACCAAGCGCCAGGAAGGCAGCTGGTGGCCGCTGTGGCTGGAGTGGATCCAGGAGCGCTCGGGCGAGCGCCGGCCGGTGAGCTTCGAACTGGGCAACGCCGACTACCCGCCCAAGGAGGCCGCACCGGGCACCTACGTGCACGTGCGCTGAGGCCAGCATGGAGCGGGCAACCCGTTGCGGGTTGTTCGCTCCGCGCCCCCACTGGCACTGTTCTGATTTCCTACAGGCCTGCCAACACCTCGAAAGTTTGCGCGTCGGCAATTGCGGGCCACCGCTCAGCGAAGCTATCGTCGGCCCCACTGCGGCTGGAAACTGAACACGGATGAAAACGCGCGACCGGATTCTCGAATGCGCCCTGCAGCTGTTCAACGAGCAGGGCGAGCCCAACGTTTCAACCCTGGAGATCGCCACCGAACTAGGCATCAGCCCCGGCAATCTCTACTACCATTTCCACGGCAAGGAGCCATTGGTACTGGCGCTGTTCGAGCGCTTCCAGGACGAACTGGCGCCGCTGCTCGACCCACCGGAAGACGTACGACTGGGTGCCGAGGACTACTGGCTGTTCCTGCACCTGATCGTCGAGCGCCTGGCGCACTACCGCTTTCTCTTCCAGGACCTCTCCAACCTAGCCGGGCGCCTACCCAAGCTCGCCCGAGGCGTGCGCGCCTGGCTCAACCAGCTCAAGCGCACCCTGGCCACCCTGCTGGCGCAACTCAAGGCGCAGGACGAGCTGGCCAGCGATACCGAGGCCCTCGGCCAGTTGGTGGAGCAGATCACCCTGACGCTGCTGTTCTCTCTCGACTACCAGCGCATCCTCGGCCACGAAGGTGACGTCCGCCAGGTGGTGTTCCAGGTGATGATGCTGGTGGCGCCGCACCTGCGTCCGGACTCGCAGCTGATCGCCGAGCGGCTCGCCAGGCGCTACCTCGCGCCCTGACTTATCCCTGCAGGCTTTTGTCTTGAGAGAATGAAAACGCCCGGCGCGAGGCCGGGCGTGGGTGTTGCAGCAGACCGATCAGGCCTGGGACAGCGGCGGCGTCGCCGGAGCAGCGGCGGACGGCGTCACAGCCGGTGCGGCGGCGGGAGCCGACGGTGCCGGAGTGGCGGCCGGAGCGGCTGCCGGCTTCGGAGCTACCGGCTTGGCGGCGGCCTTGGGCGCGGCGGGCTTCTTCACGGCAGGCTTCTTCGCCGCGGCAGGCTTGGCTGCAGGTTTCGCAGCGGCAGGCTTGGCGGCGGCAGCCGGTTTTGCAGCGGGTTTGGCAGCAGGCTTCGCGGCGGCTTTCGCTGCAGCGGGCTTGGCGGCCGGTTTCGCGGCGGGCTTGGCCGCAGCCTTGGCAGCCGGCTTCGCAGCAGGCTTGGCAGCGGGTTTTGCGGCAGCCTTGGCAGCCGGTTTGGCGGCGGCTTTGGCAGCGGGCTTGGCGGCCGGCTTCGCTGCAGGTTTGGCAGCAGCCTTGGCAGCCGGTTTGGAAGCCGCGGTCTTCACAGCGGGTTTCGCGGCCGGCTTGGCGGCGGCTTTCGCTGCGGGTTTGGCGGCGGCTTTGGCGGCCGATTTGGCGACGCTGACGCCAGTGAGCTTCTCGATCTGCTTGGTGAGGCTGTCGACCTTGCTGTGCAGGTCCTTCACTTCACGGCTGCTCGGTACGCCTAGGCGCGAGATCGCGCTGTTCAGGCGCTTGTCGAAAGCCTCTTCCAGCTCGCCCCACTTGCCGATCGCGGCGCCCTTGACGGCATCGACGCGCGCCTTCGCGGAACGGGTGGAAGTCTTCACCGCACCCTCGACTTCGGTCTTGGCCAGTTTTTCAGCCTTCTCGCCGTCCTTGACCAGGGTCTCGAACACCTTGCTGCCGTCCTTGCTGACCTTCGAGTAGGCCCCCAAGCCAGCCAGCCAGATCTGCCGCGAGTATTTCTCGATCTCGCCGATCCAACTGGACTCTTTTTTATCGGTAGTTTTTTTGCCAGCCATCCTGCTCTCCTTATTGGGTTCTCGCGACACGCTCGAGCACTGCGCTCAGCTCATCCAGCTTAGCAGAGAGCGCCTCCACATCACGCCTGGAGGGAATCCCGATTCGATTGAGGGCGGAGGACACGCGCGCATCGAACGCTTCTTCGATCTTCTCGAAGTTCAGCTTGGCCTTGACGCTGTGCAGACGGCCCTTGACGGTGTCGTTGGCGGCATCGATCTGGGTGCTCACCAGGTTACGGCCCTTCTTCTCGACGGACTCGCCGGACTTGACCAGCTCCTTGAAGTACTCGCTGCCTTCGGCGCCCACGCGAGCATAGGTACCCAGGCCGGCGAGCCAGATCTGCCGGGCGTAGTGCTTGGCATCGGAGTAGAGGGAGGATTCGAGTTCTGCGACTTTCTTCTTGCTGACAGCCTTGGCCATGGTGGCACCTCACAGGGTTCAGATTCGATGATGTCGAAAGCTGCCCGCATCAGGCGGGACTGTGAGCCAAGGTATCGGGGAAAATTAGAAAACACATACCAGGCTTTGCAGGAAGACTGGCGCCACCCGAAAACGGCAAGGCCCCGCGGGGAACGGGGCCGGTAGGGAGTCAGGCCAGGGCCTTGTCCAGCGCGCGCTCGATCTCGCCCTTGAGCAGGCCGCCCATGGCCGAGAGCATCAGGCCCAGCTTCACGTCCACCGCGACCTTGTCCGCGCCCACTTCAATGCGCCCATCCACGCCGCTGCGCTTGAACAGCAGGGTGTCGCCCTGCCACTCGCTGCTCACGCCGTGCTCGCGGCCGAGCTTGTCGGCAAGCTTTTCCGCCTTGGCGCGAGCGGCTTCGAGGCCGAGGGAGTGGGAACGTTCGACGTGGATACGGGACATGCTGGAACTCCGCGATTGACTGACCCTGCCGATCATACGCGCCGCGCCGTATCGCCGCACCCCGCTGCCCGGGTGACCGGGGCGGCGTTTTCCGTGCTTCCTGTTAGAATGCCCGCCACTGACTTCCAGGGTACAAACGCCATGAGCGAACCGCGCAAGCCCCAAGCCGGCCAGGACGGCGCCGATCCCACCACGCACTTCGGCTACAAGACCGTGCGTGAGAGCGAGAAGGCCGAGAAGGTCGCCGAAGTATTCCACTCGGTCGCCGCCAAGTACGACCTGATGAACGACCTGATGTCCGGCGGCATCCACCGTCTGTGGAAGCGCTTCACCATCGAGCTGTCCGGCGTGCGCGCCGGCAATCGGGTGCTGGACATCGCCGGCGGCACCGGTGACCTGACCCGCCAGTTCTCCCGCCTGGTCGGCCCGACCGGCGAAGTGGTGCTGGCCGATATCAACGCCTCGATGCTCAAGGTCGGTCGCGACAAGCTGCTCGACAGCGGCGTGGCCGGCAACGTCAACTTCGTCCAGGCCGACGCCGAGAAGCTGCCGTTCCCCGACAACTATTTCGACGCGGTCACCATCGCCTTCGGCCTGCGCAACGTCACCCACAAGGACGCAGCCATCCGCTCCATGTTGCGGGTGCTCAAGCCCGGCGGCCGCCTGCTCGTGCTGGAATTCTCCAAGCCCACCAGCAGCCTGCTGTCCAAGGCCTACGACGCCTACTCCTTCACACTGCTGCCGCTGATGGGCAAGCTGGTGACCAACGATTCCGAGAGCTACCGCTACCTCGCCGAATCGATCCGCATGCACCCCGACCAGGAAACGCTGAAGTCGATGATGGTGGAGGCCGGCTTCGACCGCGTTACCTACCACAACATGACCGGCGGCGTGGTCGCCCTGCACCGCGGCATCAAGCCCTGATGAGCCTGCTCCTGCAGGCCGCCCTGGCCAGCGCCGAAGCCACCGTCAACCGCGTGCTGCGGCTCGACGGCGTGGCCCTGCGGCGTCTCGGCCGGCTCGCCGGCAAGGTGCTGGAAGTGGACTGCCAGGCGCCCGCGCTGCGGCTGTTCATCCTGCCCGACGCCGACGGCCTGCACCTGGCCGCGCACCATGAGGCGCCAGCCGACTGCACCCTGGTCGCGCCCGCCGGCAGCCTGCTGCAACTGGCCCTGGCCAAGGACAAGACCCGCGTCCTGCACAGCCCGGAAGTGACCATGGGCGGCGACAGCGCGATGCTGCTGGAGCTGGCCGACATTCTCCAGAGCCTGGAGCTGGACTGGGAATACGAAGTTTCCCGCTGGCTCGGCCCGGTGCCCGCGCACCTGCTCGGCGCGCGTCTGCGCGGCGGCATGGCCTGGGCCGGCGACAGCCTGGAAAGCCTGCGCCTGAGCCTCGCCGACTACCTCGCCGAGGAAAGCCGCAGCCTGGTCGGCCAGCACGAAGCCGAAGCGCGCTTCGCCGAGCTGGACCAGTTGAAGATGTCCCTCGACCGCCTCGACGCGCGGATCAACCGCCTGACCCAGAAGATCAAGCCTGACGCATGAAGCTGCTCGCCATCCGCCGCCTGCTGCGCATCCAGCGCGTAGCCATCCGCTACCGACTGGACGACATGGTCCTCGAACTGCCCTTCCTGCCCTGGTGGCTGCGCCTGCTCGGCGGGCTGCTGCCCTGGCGCTGGCTGCCGCGCAAGCCGCTGGACCTCAGCCGTGGCGCGCGCATCCGCCTGGCGCTGGAGGACCTCGGGCCGATCTTCATCAAGTTCGGCCAGATACTCTCCACCCGCCGCGACCTGCTCCCCGACGACATCGCCCTGGAGCTGGCCTTCCTGCAGGACAAGGTGCCGCCCTTCCCGCCGGAACAGGCCGTGGCGCTCATCGAGCAGCAGCTGGGCGCGAAGATCGAACAGGTGTTCTCCCGCTTCGAGCGTGAACCGCTGGCTTCCGCTTCGGTGGCGCAGGTCCATACCGCGCAGCTGAAGAGCGGCGAAGAAGTGGTGGTTAAGGTCATCCGCCCGAACCTGGAGCCGGTGATCCGTTCCGACATCGCCTGGCTGCACATCCTCGCCCGCACCGCCGAGCGCATCTCCGCCGACGCCCGCCGCCTGCACCCGGCCGAGGTGGTCAGCGACTACGAGAAGACCATCTACGACGAGCTGGACCTGCTGCGTGAAGCGGCCAACTCCTCGCAGCTGCGCCGCAACTTCGAAGGCTCGCCGCTGCTCTACGTACCCCAGGTCTACTGGGACTGGTGCCGCCCCAAGGTACTGGTGATGGAGCGCATCTACGGCATCCCGGTGACCGACCTGGAAACCCTGCGCGACCAGCGCACCGACTTCAAGGCGTTGGCCGAACGCGGCGTGGAGATCTTCTTCACCCAGGTGTTCCGCGACAGCTTCTTCCACGCCGACATGCACCCCGGCAACATCTTCGTCAGCACCCGCACACCTTGGAGCCCGCAGTACATCGCGGTGGACTGCGGCATCGTCGGCAGCCTCACCGACGAGGACCAGGACTACCTGGCGCGCAACCTGATCGCCTTCTTCAAGCGCGACTACCGCAAGGTCGCCCAATTGCACATCGACTCGGGCTGGGTGCCGGCGGAAACCAAGGTCAATGATTTCGAAGCGGCGATCCGTACCGTGTGCGAGCCGATCTTCGAGAAGCCGCTCAAGGACATTTCCTTCGGCCAGGTGCTGCTGCGCCTGTTCCAGACTGCGCGGCGCTTCAACATGGAAGTGCAGCCGCAACTGGTGCTGCTGCAGAAGACCCTGCTGAACATCGAGGGCCTCGGCCGCCAGCTCTACCCGGAGCTGGACCTGTGGACCACCGCGCAGCCCTATCTGGAGCGCTGGATGCGCGAGCGCATGAGCCCCGGCACCCTGCTGCGCAATGCCCAGCAGCACATCGAACAGTTGCCGCATCTGGCTCAGATGACCCGCGAAACACTGGAGCGGCTGTCCCATGACCCCGATCCGAACAAGCGCCTGGTCATCGAGACGCAGGGCGCTGGCACCGCCGCCTGGCCGGCGCGGCTGATAGGCGCGGTACTGGTCGCCGGCGCCGCCGAGACCGGCCTGGCCACCCACAGCCTCGCGGCCTGGCCGGCCTGGGCGATGCTGGCCGGCGGTCTATATCTGATTCTGCGCCGATAGCCAGTCGCCGCGGTGGCTGGCACACTTGACCGCTATACGAAGTGGCTCCGGGCATCCCACATGCCCGCTGTACGGAACCCGAGATGAAAGACTGGCTGGACGAAATCAACTGGAATGCCGATGGACTGGTGCCGGCGATCGCCCAGGACCATCGAACCGGCCGCGTGCTGATGATGGCCTGGATGAACCGCGAAGCCCTCACCCTCACCGCCGCCGAGAATCGCGCCATCTACTGGTCGCGCTCACGCGGCAAGCTCTGGCGCAAGGGCGAGGACTCCGGCCACGTGCAGAAGCTGCACGAACTGCGCCTGGACTGCGACGCCGACGTGGTGATCCTGATGGTCGAACAATTGGGTGGCATCGCCTGCCACACCGGCCGCGAGAGCTGCTTCTACCGGGTGTTCGAAAACGGCGCCTGGCAGACCGTCGACCCGGTCCTGAAGGACCCGGATGCCATCTACTCCCACGTAGGTACAGGAAAACCCCATGAGCACTGATACCCTCGCCCGTCTAGCGGAAGTCCTCGAAGCGCGCAAGAATGCCGCACCGGACAGCTCCTACGTGGCCAGCCTGTATCACAAGGGCCTGAACAAGATCCTGGAGAAGGTTGGCGAAGAGTCGGTGGAAACCATTCTCGCCGCCAAGGACGCCGCCACCAGCGGTGACTGCACGGACCTGATCTACGAAACGGCCGACCTCTGGTTCCACTCCCTGGTGATGCTCTCCGCCCTCGGCCAGCACCCTCAGGCGGTACTGGACGAGCTGGATCGCCGCTTCGGCCTTTCCGGGCACGACGAGAAAGCCGCGCGCCAACCGTCTGCCTGAACCCGACAACTTTGCGAGGAAAACAAGATGGGCATCTTTGACTGGAAACACTGGGTCGTCATCCTGATCGTCGTGGTCCTGGTCTTCGGCACCAAGCGCCTGAAGAACCTCGGTTCGGACGTCGGCGAAGCCATCAAGGGCTTCAAGAAGGCGATGAACACCGAGGAAGACGAGAAGAAGGACCCGAACGCTGCCGCTGGTACCCCGCCGCTGAATCAGCCGCACACCATCGATGCCCAGGCGCAGAAGGTCGAAGAGCCGGCGCGCAAGGACTGATTCATGTTCGGTATCAGCTTCAGCGAACTGCTGCTGGTGGGCCTCGTCGCCCTGCTGGTGCTCGGCCCCGACCGGCTGCCGGGTGCCGCACGCACGGCCGGCTTGTGGATCGGCCGACTCAAGCGCAGCTTCAACGCCATCAAGACGGAAGTGGAGCGCGAGCTGGGCGCGGATGAAATCCGCCGCCAGCTGCACAACGAGCACATCCTGCAGATGGAACAGGAAGCCAAGAAGCTGATGGCGCCGCTGACCGACCTTCAGGACCAGGCGCGGGAAACCTTCAACCCGCAGCAGCCGGCCCAGCCCGACGGCCAGAACGCGCCTGTCGAGCCGCCTGCGGCGCCGAGCATCGCGCCCAACAGCCGCCTGAACAGCCTGCCGGGCGCGGGCCTCGCGCCTGCCCCCGCGGAGGCCGCCGCACCGCAGGCACCGGAAGCCGGCCGCCCGAGCCAACCGACTGAACCGACTGGCGCGAGCCAGCCGCCCGCTTCGTCCGAGACGCCGCGTACCCCATGAGCGCCGAAAAACCCGACCAGCCCGAACACGACCAGGAAATGCCCCTGGTCTCGCACCTGACCGAGCTGCGCACGCGCCTTCTGCGCTGCGTAGTCGCGATCTTCGTGATCTTCATCGGCTTGCTGTACTTCTCGCAGAAGATCTACGCGTTGGCCTCGGAGCCGCTGCGCCGCTTCCTGCCCGAAGGCGCGACCATGATCGCCATCGACCCGGCGTCGGCCTTCCTCGCGCCGCTGAAGCTGACCATGATCGTCGCCGTGCTGTTCGCCATGCCGGTGATCCTCGCCCAGGTCTGGGGTTTCATCGCACCGGGCCTGTACAAGCATGAGAAGCGCGTTGCCCTGCCGCTGCTGGCCTCCAGCATCGTGCTGTTCTACGCCGGCATGGCCTTCGCCTACTTCCTGGTGTTCCCGTTGATGTTCCACTTCTTCCTCGGCTCCGCCCCGGAAGGCGTGACGCCGATGACCGACATCAACAGCTACCTGGACTTCCTCACCCTGCTGTTCGCCTTCGGCGTGGCCTTCGAGATTCCCGTGGCCACCGTGCTGCTGGTGTGGATCGGGGTGGTCAACGTGGCCTACTTGAAGAAGATCCGCCCCTACGTGATCATCGGCTGCTTCGTCGTCGGCATGATCCTCACCCCGCCGGACCCGCTGTCGCAGACCCTGCTGGCCGTGCCGATGTGGTTGCTGTTCGAGGCCGGCGTGCTGTTCAGCCACCTGATCCGCAAGCGCGGCCCGGAAGAGGAAGAAGAGTCCAAGGGCGACCAGCCTCCGGCCACCCGCTCGTGAACCTGCTGCTGCTCGACGACGCCGACTTCGTGGCGGCGGACCGCGTGATCCTGCGCGACCGCCGTCTGACCCATATGCAGGAAGTCCACCGCGCCGAAAACGGCGACCGGATGCGCGTCGGCCGCCTCGGCGGTCTGATGGGCGAAGGCCGCCTGCTGCGCCTGGAAGCCAACGAGGCCGAGTTGCAGGTCAGTTTCGACCAGGCCCCGCCGGCCAAGCTGCCGCTCACCCTGCTGCTTGCCCTGCCCCGCCCGAAGATGCTCCGCCGCGTGCTGCAGACCGTTGCCGCCATGGGCGTGCCGCGCCTGGTGCTGCTCAACAGCTACCGGGTGGAAAAGAGCTTCTGGCAGACCCCCTTCCTCGACCCCGAGGCCGTGCGCGAGCAACTAGTCCTGGGTCTGGAACAGGCCCGCGACACCGTGCTGCCCGAAGTGATCATCGAGAAGCGCTTCAAGCCCTTCGTCGAAGACCGCCTGCCCGCGCTGGCCGCCGGCAGCCTCGGTCTGATCGGCCACCCTGGCCCCTGGCCCGAATGCCCAAGGGCGCTGAGCGAGCCGGTAACCCTGGCCATCGGCCCGGAAGGTGGCTGGATTCCCTACGAAGTCGACAAGTTGCGCGAAGCCGGTCTGAACCCCGTGCAACTGGGCGAACGCATCCTGCGCGTCGAGACCGCCGTGACCGCGCTTTTGGCACGCCTGTACTAACGGGAAATGGCTAGAGGCCAGTAACCACGCGGCCTCCAGCGTGAACCACCAGTCAGAAAATTACCGCAAAACCCTTCAGTTCCCCGCAGCGAAGCCGATATCAGCGGTACCGGTCGTCCCCACTCTGCGCATTTCCTGCTCAGCCATGCGTACCGGCCCTGTTCATCGCTGGAGCGCCGCCTTCATGTTTCGCTGGTTCAACAACCTGACTGTCAAACTCAAACTCGCCTCGGGCTTCGGCCTGGTGCTGCTGCTCACCCTGCTGATCGCCCTGACCGGCTGGATCAACCTGGGCAACGTGATCGAACGGGGCGACAAGCTCGGCGAGATCTCCGAGCTGATCGCGATCGCCAAGGACCTGCGCATCGCCCGCCTGAAATTCCAGTCCACCCGCGCACCGGAGGATGCCAAGGCAGTGGTCGATACGCTGGACCAGCTCGATGCACGCCATCGTTCATTGAACGAGCGGTTCACCGAGGCCGAGGATCGTCGTGTCATCGACCAGCAACACGAGCTGAGCGTGGAGTACCGCAAGCTGTATACCCAACTGCTGAAGTCCTATGAAGAGCGCGACGCCGCCAAGCAGGTGCTGATCCAGGCTGCCGGCGCGGTCAGCGAAGGCATGCAGAAGGCCGAGCAGAAGCTGGTCAACAGTGCCAGCGCGGAAGGCCTGCAACACCTGCAGGACCTCGCCGGCCTCGGTCGCAGTGTCATGCAGGCGCGCCTGCAGGTCATGGCCTACACCAGCACCGATGCGCAGAACCTCGAGCAGCCCGCCTTCGCCGGCCTGCAGAAACTGATCGACGGCGTGAAGAGCGATATGAGCACTTCGCCGGCCGAGCTGAACGGCGAGTTCCGTGCCACCCTCGACGCGCTGGAGAGCTACCGCAACGCGCTGACCAACTACCGCAACGAGGTCAACGACAGTCAGGCCGCCCGCGACCGCATGCGTGACGCCGGCCAGCAGATCGAGAAGCTCAGCGCCGAGCTGACCACCACCCAGACCGCCAAGCGCGACGCCGGCGTTGCCCAGGCCAAAACGCTGCTGGGGCTGGCCGCGGCAATTGCCCTGGTGCTGGGCAGCATTGCTGCCTGGATCATCACCGGGCAGATCGTCAATCCGCTGCGCGACGTGCTGAGCCATGCCGAGCGCATCGCCGACGGCGACCTCAGCCGCGACATCCCCACCAACCGTCGCGACGAACTGGGCCAACTGCAGAAGAGCATGCAGCGCATGAACCTGTCTCTGCGCGAGCTGATCGGCCGCATCCATGACAGCGTGACCCAGATCGCCAGCGCCGCCGAGGAGCTGTCCGCGGTGACCGAGCAGACCAGCGCCGGGGTGAACAATCAAAAGGTCGAGACCGACCAGGTCGCTACCGCCATGAACGAGATGGCCGCCACCGTGCAGGAAGTCGCGCGCAACGCCGAGGAGGCTTCCGAGGCCGCCTCCACCGCCGACCGCCAGGCCCGCGACGGCGAAGGCGCAGTGACCGAAGCGGTGACCCAGATGGATCGCCTGGCCGGTGAAGTTGGCCGTACCAACGAATCGGTGCTCAAGCTCAAGCGCGAAAGCGAGAAGATCGGCAGCGTGCTGGATGTGATCAAGGCGGTCGCCGAGCAGACCAACCTGCTGGCGCTCAACGCCGCCATCGAAGCCGCCCGCGCGGGCGACGCGGGCCGTGGTTTCGCTGTGGTGGCTGATGAGGTGCGCGGCCTGGCGCAGCGCACCCAATCCTCCACTGAAGAGATCGAGGAGCTGATCGCCGGCCTGCAGAGCGGTACCCAACAGGCCGTGCAGATGATGGAAACCAGCCGCGACCTGACCGTCAGCACCGTCGACCTGACCCGCCGCGCCGGCGAGCGCCTGGGCGCCATCACCCGCACCGTGTCGACCATCCAGTCGATGAACCAGCAGATCGCCGCCGCTTCCGAACAGCAGAGCGCGGTAGCCGAGGAGATCAACCGCAGCGTGATGAACGTGCGCGATATCTCCGAGCAGACCGCCGCCGCCAGCGAGGAAACCGCCGCCTCCAGCGTCGAGCTGGCACGCCTGGGCAACGAGCTGCAGGTACTGGTGAGCCGCTTCCGCGTCTGATCCGGCCCCACCACGAAAAAGGCCCGCGCACTGCGGGCCTTTTTTATTCACCGACACTCCCGGACACCGCCCAGCGGCTTTTCGTAGGAGCGAGCTTGCTCGCGAACCTACTCCGCTGCGGGGCCGGCTCGCGAGCAAGCTCGCTCCTACAAGAGCCCGCACACTGGAAACATCGCTACTAATTCCCGCTTCAGTTTCCTATTTCGCCGCCGATAGCCTCTGACGCACGAAGATGCGTCCCGACAATTCCGCCTCGCCTCTGCACACTCGTTCTTGCCAGCCACGGGCCGTCGATCCCGTGGCGACGCCTGCCTGGAGTTTTCGACATGTACGATTGGCTAGTGGTACAGCTGGGACGCCTGAACGTCAGCCTGAAGCTGGTAGTGGGCTTCGGCATCCTCCTCTTCCTCACCCTGCTGGTTCTGCTCAGCGGCCTGCACAGCCTGGACAACCAGGCCGAGCGCGGCGGGCAGATGGCGACCATCACCGAACTCAACGACCTCAGCCAGCAGGCCAACCTCGCCCGCCTGCAGTTCGAACTGGGCGGCGACCACAGCCAGGCCGAACGCGTGGAGCAGCACAGCACGAAGATGCTGGAGCTGATCGAACAGCGCCTGAAAGGCAGCGACATCGACGCCAAACAGCTGGAGGCTGCACGCCAGGCCGTCAGCCAGTACCGCGAAGCCTTCACCGCCCTGACCCGCGCCGTCGATCAGCGCACGCAGGCCCGCGGCACCCTGGTGGGAAGCGCGCAGAGCGCCCTGCAGGCTTTCGAAGCTCTGGACAAGCAACTCTTCGAGCTGCTCGCCGAACAACCCGGCGACGCCCAGTTGCTGCATGGCGCGCAGGCCGTTGGCCAGCTGCACCAGCAACTACTCGTGGTGCGCTACCAGGTGCGCGGCTACGTCTTCGAACAATCGGCCAGCGCCGAGCAGGCCGCGTTTACCGCCTTCGACAAGCTGCGCGACACCGGCACGAGCCTGCAGAGCCAGTTGCCGGCCATCGCCGCCGACGGCCTGGGCACTGCGCTCAAGGACCTGCAGAACTACCGCAGCGGCATCGAGCATTTCCGCGAAGGGGTGAACGCCACCCAGCAGGCACGCAAGGCTCTGAGCGGCGCCAGCGAAGCGCTGCTCGCTGCCGCCAGCCACCTCTACGATGACACCCTGGCGCGCAACGATGCCGAGACGGCCGCGGCCAAGACCCGGCAAATCCTCATCGCCGTGCTTGCCCTGGCCTTTGGCTTGCTCTCCGGCTGGGCGATCAACCGCCAGATCGTCCGCCCTCTGCACGAGGCCCTGGAACTGGCCGAGCGCATTGCCCAGGGCGACCTCTCCCAGGGTCTGTCACGCGACCTCAACCTGCAGCGCAGCGACGAGCTGGGCCAGTTGCAGCGGGTGATGCTGCGCATGCGCGAAAGCCTGGCGCAGCTGCTCGGCCACATCGGCGGCAGCGTCAGGCAGCTGGCCACCGCGGCCGACGAACTCTCCGCCGTCACCGAGCAGACCCGTGACGGCGTAAACAGCCAGCGCGTGGAGACCGAGCAGGTCGCCAGCGCCATCCATGAAATGGCCGCCACCGTGCAGGAAGTCGCGCGCAACGCCGAGCAGGCTTCCGCCGCCGCCCAGCAGGCGGACCAGCAGGCCCGCGAGGGCGACCAGGTGGTGCAGGACGCGGTGAACCAGATCGGCCGCCTGGCCACCGAGGTGGATCGCTCTGCCGAGGCCATGGAGCTGCTGCGCAAGGAAAGCGAGAAGATTGGCAGCGTGCTCGACGTGATCAAATCGGTGGCCGAACAGACCAACCTGCTGGCGCTCAACGCCGCCATCGAGGCCGCCCGCGCCGGCGAGGCCGGGCGCGGTTTCGCCGTGGTCGCCGATGAGGTGCGCGGCCTGGCCCAGCGCACGCAATCTTCCACCGCCGAGATCGAGGGCCTGATCGCCGGACTGCAGCGTGGCGCCCAGGAAGCGGTGACGCGCATGGACGACAGCCGCCGCCTGACCGGCAACTCGGTCGAACTGACCCGCCGTGCCGGCGAGGCGCTGGGTGTGATCGCCCGCACCGTGGCCGACATCCAGGGTATGAACCTGCAGATTGCCTCGGCCGCCGAAGAGCAGAGCAGCGTCGCCGAGGAGATCAACCGCAGCGTGGTGCAGGTGCGCGAGATTGCCGACCAGTCCGCCGCCGCCAGCGAGCAGACCGCCAGCTCCAGCACCGAGCTCGCGCGCCTCGGCAACGAGCTGCAATTGCAGGTGGGCCGGTTCCGCCTGTGAGGCGCCAGTCGGTCGGTGCGCCCGCGCCGGCCGACATTGGCAGGACAGCTGTCATGCGCATGGCGTAGGATCGGTCACTCGCCATATAGGGAGAGTGACCATGCGCCCGCTGACCATCGACCTCGACGAACTGGCCTTCGCGCTTGATACCCAGGGTATCGATCACTACCTCGATCTGTTCAGCGGCCAGGTGCTGCTGATCCCCGAAGAAGACCCGGACCCGGAACTGGCCGAGTTGCTGCACCGCGAGCCGGAACGCCTACTGCCCATCGACCCGCTGAGCAGCGGCCAGTCGCTGGACCTGATGCGCGACTTCCTGCGCGAAGTGTCCGAACCCCACGCCTATTCCGCCCTGGCCAATGCCATCGAGGGGCGCAAGCCGTTCAAGGCTTTCCGCCATGTGCTGATGGGTTACCCCGAGCTGCTACAGGCATGGTACGTCTACCAGGGAGAACGCCTGCGCGAATGCGCGCTGGACTGGCTGGCCGACAACCAGATCCAGCCGGCCGGGCGCGGCGCGATGCTGTAGTTCGCAGGTTCGCGAACACCGAGGCAACCCGTAGGGCGCATAACGCCTAAGGCGTTATGCGCCGCCAACACGGCGCACCAACGAAAACGCCGCCCCGAGGGGCGGCGTTGTTGTTTCCAACCGAAGAGGGTCAGCCCTTGGGCGCCTCGCTGGAGATCGGCTTGGCTTGCGCCGCCGTCGCCTGCCAGCCGCCGCCGAGGGCCTTGTACAGGTTGACCTCGCTGGTCAGCTGGTTGAGGCGGTCAGTGATCAGCTGCTGCTGGGCACTGAACAGCGAGCGCTGCGCATCGAGCACGGTGAGGTAGTTATCCACACCGGTGCGGTAGCGCTTGTCGGCCAGGCGGTAGTACTCGCTGGTGGCGTCCACCAGCGAGCGCTGCGCCTGCAGCTGCTCATTGAAGGTACCGCGTGCGGCGAGGCCGTCGGCAACCTCGGAGAAGGCCGTCTGGATGGCTTTCTCATACTGCGCCACGTTGATGTCCTTCTGCACCTTGGCCAGGTCCAGGCTCGCCTGCAGGCTGCCGGCGTTGAAGATCGGCAAGGTGATCGAAGGCTTGAACAGCCAGCTGCCGGAGCCGCCGTCGAACAGACCGGACAGGTCCGGGCTGAGGCTGCCGGCGTTGGCGGTCAGGCTGATGTTCGGGAAGAACGCCGCCCGCGCCGCGCCAATGTTGGCGTTGGCCGCCTTGAGCTGGTGCTCCGCCTGGAGGATGTCCGGGCGGCGCTGCAGCAGATCGGAAGGCAGGCCCGCCGGCACCGTGGCCAGCAGCTCGTCGGACAGCTGGCGGCCCTGGGGCAGATCGCCCGGCAGGCCGGAGCCCAGCAGCAGGACCAGCGCGTTCTGGTCCTGCGCGACGAGACGGGTGTACTGCGCCAGGGTAGCCCGCGCGCTTTCCACCGAGGTCTGCGACTGGCGCAGGTCCAGGGCAGAGGCGACACCGACTTCGTAGCTGCGTTTGGTCAGGTCGTAGCTCTTCTGGTATGTAGCCAGGGTGTTGCGGGTCAGCTCCAGTTGGGCCTGGTCGGCGCGCAGCGTCAGGTAGGCGTTGGCGACGTTGGCCACCAGGCTGGTCTGGGTGCTGCGACGGGCCTCTTCGCTGGCGAAGTAGGTTTCCAGCGCCTGGTCACGCAGGGCACGCAGGCGGCCGAACAGGTCGAGCTCCCAGGAGGTAACGCCCAGGGTCGCGCCGTACTGGCTGCTGATCATCGAGCTACCAGTGGTCGACAGGTCGGCCGGCAGGCGCTGGCGGGAGCCGGTGATGCTGGCGTCCACCGCCGGGAACAGGTCGGCCCGCTGGATGCGGTACTGCGCCCGGTAAGCTTCGATGTTCAGCGCGGCGACGCGCAGGTCGCGGTTGTTTTCCAGCGACACTTCGACCAGTCGCTGCAGTTGCGGGTCCTTGAAGAACTCGCGCCAGCCGATGTCGGCACCGGCCGTGGCCGGCTGCCCCGCATCGTAGGCTTCGCCCTGCGGATAGGCCGCGGCCACGGGCGCCTCGGGGCGCTCGTAGTCGGGGATCAGCGAGCAGCCGGACAACACGCCGGCTGCTATCGCGAGGGACAGTAAGGACTTTCTCATATCAATGCCCCTTCTCGGTGGATTCCTGCTCCTTGGACGCCGGGTCCTTGAACAGGGTACTGACCACCACATAGAACAACGGCACCCAGAAGATCGCGAGGACGGTCGCGGTGACCATGCCGCCGATCACGCCGGTACCGATCGCGTGCTGGCTGCCCGAGCCTGCGCCGGTGGAAATCGCCAGCGGCAGCACGCCCAGGACGAAGGCCAGGGAGGTCATGATGATCGGGCGCAGACGCATCCGGCACGCCTCGATGGCCGCCTCGACGATGCCCTTGCCCTGCTCGTGCAGTTCCTTGGCGAATTCGACGATCAGAATCGCGTTCTTCGCCGACAAGCCGATGGTCGTCAACAGCCCCACCTGGAAGAACACGTCGTTGGACAGGCCGCGCATGGAGGTCGCCAGCAGCGCACCGATGACGCCAAGCGGCACCACCAGCATCACCGAGAACGGGATCGACCAGCTCTCGTACAGCGCCGCCAGGCAGAGGAACACCACGATCAGCGACAGGGCATAGAGGGCGGGGGCCTGCGAACCGGACAGGCGCTCCTCGTAGGACAGACCGGTCCAGGCATAGCCGACGCCCTTGGGCAGTTGCTTGACGATGTCCTCGACCGCCGCCATGGCCTCACCGGTGGAGCGGCCCGGGGCCGGTTCACCGAGGACTTCCATGGCCGGCACGCCGTTGTAGCGCGCCAGCTTCGGCGAGCCATAGCTCCACTCGCCGGTAGCGAAGGCACTGAACGGCACCATCTCGCCGGCGCTGTTGCGCACGTACCACTTGTCCAGGTCTTCCGGGCTCATCCGCGCATTCGGCCGGCCTTGCAGGTAGACCTTCTTCACCCGACCGCGGTCGATGAAGTCGTTGACGTAGTTCGAGCCCCAGGCGATGGAGAGGGTGCTGTTGATGTCCGCCAGCGAGATACCCAGCGCACTGGCCTTCTCGTCGTCGATCAGCAGCTTGTACTGCGGTTCGTCGTTCAGGCCGTTGGGACGCACGCGCTGCAATACCGGGTTCTGCGCGGCCAGGCCGAGGAACTGGTTGCGCGCCTGCATCAGCACTTCGTGGCCGACGCCGGCCTGGTCCTGGAGGAAGATGTCAAAGCCCACGGCGTTACCCAGTTCGAGTACCGCCGGCGGGGCGAAGGCGAACACCATCGCGTCCTTGAAGCTGAAGAAGTGCATCTGCGCACGCTGGGCCAGCGCGAACACGCTGTTCTCCGCACCAGGACGCTCTTCCCAGGGCTTGAGCATGATGAACGCCATGCCCGAGCTCTGGCCGCGGCCGGCGAAGTTGAAGCCGGTCACGGTGAACACCGAGGCCACCGAGCTGCTTTCCTTGTCCAGCAGATACTCACGCATGGAGTCCACCACCACCTGGGTGCGCTCGGCGGACGAACCAGCCGGGGTCTGCACCTGGGCGAACAGCACGCCCTGGTCCTCGTCGGGGAGGAACGCGGTCGGGATGCGGGTGAACAGGTAGATCATGCCGCCGAGGATCAGCACGTACATCAGCAGGTACGGCACGCGGTGCTTGAGGATCGAGGTGACACCGCGCTCGTAGCCGTGGGTGGTGGAGAGGAACGCACGGTTGAACCAACCGAAGAAGCCGCGCTTGTGTTCGCCGTGGTCGCCCTTCTCGATGGGTTTGAGCATGGTGGCGCAGAGCGCCGGGGTCAGCACCAGGGCCACCAGCACCGACAGGGCCATGGCCGAGACGATGGTGATGGAGAACTGGCGGTAGATCACCCCGGTGGAGCCGCCGAAGAAGGCCATCGGCAGGAATACCGCCGAGAGCACCAGGGCGATACCCACCAGCGCGCCCTGGATCTGGCCCATGGATTTGCGCGCGGCTTCCCTGGGTGACAGGCCTTCCTCGGCCATCACCCGCTCGACGTTTTCCACCACCACGATGGCGTCGTCCACCAACAGGCCGATCGCCAGCACCATGCCGAACATCGTCAGGGTGTTGATCGAGAAGCCGAAGGCGGCGAGTACGCCAAAGGTGCCCAACAGCACCACCGGCACGGCAATCGTCGGGATCAGCGTGGCGCGGAAGTTCTGCAGGAACAGGTACATCACCAGGAACACCAGCAGGATCGCTTCGCCCAGGGTCTTCACCACCTCATGGATGGAGGCGGAGACCACCGGGGTGGTGTCGTACGGGTAGACGATCTTCATGCCCTGCGGGAAGAACGGCTCCAGGGTACTCAGGGTCGCGCGGATCGACTTGGCGGTGTCCAGCGCGTTGGCGCCGGTGGCCAGCTTGATCGCAATACCCGAGGCCGGCTTGCCGTTGAACTGGGCGTTGATGCTGTAGTCCTGGCCACCCAGGGCGACGTCGGCGACGTCCTTCAGGCGAACCTGGGAGCCGTCGGCGTTGACCCTGAGCAGGATGTCCTTGAACTGCTCGGCGCTCTGCAGGCGGGTCTTGCCAATGATGGTGGCGTTGAGCTGCTGCCCCTTCACCGCCGGCAGGCCGCCCAGCTGGCCGGAGGAGATCTGCACGTTCTGCGCCTGGATCGCCGTCTTCACGTCGCCCGGCGTCATCTGGAAGCTGTTGAGCTTCGCCGGGTCGAGCCAGATGCGCATGGCGTACTGCGAACCGAACACCTGGAAGTCGCCCACACCAGCAGTCCGCGACAGCGGGTCCTGGATGTTGGAGACGATGTAGTTCGACAGGTCTTCCTTGGTCATGCTGCCGTCTTCGGAGACGACGCCCACCACCATCAGGAAGTTCTTCACCGCCTTGGTCACGCGGATGCCCTGCTGCTGGACTTCCTGCGGCAGGAGCGGTGTGGCCAGCTGCAGCTTGTTCTGCACCTGGACCTGAGCGATGTCAGGGCTGGTGCCCTGGTCGAAGGTCACGGTGATGGTCATGCTGCCGTCGGAGTTGGATTCCGAGGAGATGTAGCGCAGATGGTCGAGACCGTTCATCTGCTGCTCGATCACCTGCACCACGGTGTCCTGCACCGTCTCGGCGGAGGCGCCCGGGTAGCTCACCTGAATGGCGATGGCCGGCGGCGCAATGGCCGGGTACTGGTTCACCGGCAACTTGAGGATCGACAGACCGCCCGCCAGCATGATCACCAGGGCGATCACCCAGGCGAAGATGGGCCGGTCAATGAAAAACTTCGACATTACGAATCCCCTTGATTAACCCTGCTTGGCCGGTTGAGCGGCGGCGGGCTTGTCGGCGGCACCCGCGGTGGGCGCCACGTTCTTCGCGGGTACGGCCTTGGCCTGGGCGCCCGGCTGGACATACTGCAGGCCTTCGGTGATCAGGCGGTCGCCGGCTTTCAGGCCATCGCTGACCAGCCAGTAGGCACCGACGGTGCGGTCAGCCTTGATGGTGCGCAGCTCGACCTTGTCCTCGGCATTGAGCACCAGTGCGGTCGCCATGCCACGGAAGTCACGGGTCACGCCCTGTTGCGGCGCCAGGATGGCCTGCTTCTTGATGCCCTCTTCCAGCTGCGCATGGACGAACATGCCCGGCAGCAGCTCCTTGTTCGGGTTGGGGAAGATGGCGCGCACGGTCACCGAGCCGGTGCCCTGGTCAACCGAGACCTCGGAGAACTCCAGCCTGCCCTCGACGGGGTATTCGGAGCCGTCTTCCAGGTACAGCTTGACCTTGGCGGCGTTGTCGCCGGCCTTCTCCAGCTGTCCGGCGGCCAGCTCGCGGCGCAGGCGGATCAGCGACGTGGAGGACTGGGTGACGTCGACGTAGATCGGGTCCAGTTGCTGCACGGTGGCCAGTGCGGTGCTCTGGCCGTTCTGCACCAGGGCGCCTTCGGTCACGTTGGAGCGGCCGATGCGGCCGGAGATCGGCGAGTAGACCTTGGTGTAGCGCACGTTGATCTGCGCGCTGTCTACAGTGGCCTTGGCCTGCAGGTAGGCAGCCTGGGCGTCGGCGTACTGCTGCTTGCTCACTGCCTCGTCCTTGACCAGTTCCTTGTAGCGCTCGGCCTGCTGCTGGGTGGATACCAGGTTGGCCTGGGCGCTCTGCAGCGTCGCCTGATAGGTGGCCGGGTCGATCTGGTACAGCTGCTGGCCTTCCTTGACGTCACTGCCTTCCTTGAACAGGCGCTTGAGGATGATGCCGTTCACCTGCGGGCGAACCTCGGCAATGCGATACGCGGTAGTACGGCCCGGCAGTTCGGTGCTCAGGGTGACTTCCTGCGGCTGCAGGGTCACTACACCGACCTCGGGGATCTGCTTCTCCTGCGGCGCCTGGGCTTTGTCGCAGCCGGCAAGAGTGGCCATGGCGACGAGCAGGGCCGGGACCAGGGCGCGCATGGCTGGCTTTCGTTGCATATCGTTGTCCTCGTGAGCAAAGCATCCGGTTTGGCTGTGGGCTTACCGGTCCGGAAAAGCTGGCAAAAATACTTACATTCAGCTGTGTTTGTAAACGTCCGAAAGCCCTGAGGGAAACCTACTGAAACGTTTTAGCCAAAGGCTGATATCGCAGTAGGTTTCCCGCAAGGCAGTCGCGGCGGCGTACAAAGTTGATAACATCAACTAAAATACGAAAAAATGGTTGAGCCAATCAACCTGATTTACACAACACTTACCGTGACCGAGCCAATGACCCACAGCGTGAATCCCGACCTGCCGCAGACCCTGATGAAGGTCCTCGAACACTTGCGCGAGAGCCTCCAGGACCAACTGTGCGCGGAGGGCATCGATCTCACGCCGCCGGATATCCGCCTGCTCGAACTGATCGGCGCCGATGCCGGCCAGAGCCTGCAGAGCCTCGGTCGCAAGATGTGCCGCGACAAGGCGCTGGTAACCCGCAAGATCCGCGAGATGGAGACACTGGGCCTGGTGCGGCGCGAACGCAACCCTGACGACCAGCGCAGCTTCCAGCTATTCCTTACCGAAACCGGGAGCCGCATCGACGAGCGCACCCAGGCCATCCTCGCACGCACCCATGACAGTCTGTTCGCGCCGCTGGACGACGAGGAGCAACGCACCCTTACCCAGCTCCTGCGGCAGTGCCTGCAGGGCCACACCGACTGACAGCACAAACGAAAACGCCGGCATTAGCCGGCGTTTTCGCAATCCTGCGTCTTACTGACGCACCCCTTCTACCGACAGGGTCAGCTCGACTTCCTGGGAAGCCGGGCCGAGATCGCGCTGGATGTTGAAGTCCTTCAGCTTGAGGGTGGTGGTGCCGAGGAAGCCGGCACGGTAGCCGCCCCACGGGTCATCGCCCTGGCCGATCAGTTCAGCCTTGATGGTGACCGGCTTGGTCACGCCGTTCAGGGTCAGGTTGCCGGTGATCTCGGCATTCTTGCCCTCGGCCTTCACGCCGGTGGATTCGAAGGTCGCGGTCGGGTTCTTCGAGACGTTCAGGAAGTCCGGGCTGCGCAGGTGCTTGTCACGCTCGGCGTGGTTGGAGTTCACGCTGTTGGTGTTGATGGTCACCTTGACCTTGTCGGCGGACGGGTTCTTCTCGTCGAAGGTGAAGGCACCGTCGAAGTCGTCGAAGCGGCCGTACAGCCAGCTGTAACCCAGGTGCTTGATGCGGAACTCGATGAAGGCGTGCTGGCCTTCCTTGTCGATCTTGTAGTCGGCGGCCATGGCCTGTCCAGCGGAGAACAGGGCGGTACCCAGCGCCAGAGCGGCGAACGTCTTCTTCAGCATTGAAGCAATCTCCCTTTGAGGTGAGGTGTTATTTCGCGGCACGACCGAGCATGCGGACCAAGGTCTCATCACGGTCGAAGAAATGGTGTTTGAACGCCGCCAGGGCGTGCAGCGCGGCCAGCACCACGAGGGTCCAGGCCAGGTAAAGGTGGATGGCGCCGGCGATATCGGCCTGGTCGGTGATGCCGCTCAGGGTGGCGGGCACGTTGAACCAGCCGAATACGCTGATGGGCTTGCCTTCTGCGGTGGAGATCAGGTATCCGGCGATGATCACCGCGAACAGCAGCGCGTAAAGCGCCAGGTGGCCGAGCTTGGTGGCGAGGCGGGTCATCTGGCCGTGGTTGGCCGGGGTCGGCGGCGCCGGACTGATGAAACGCCACAGAACGCGCACGATGAGCGCGATGGCCAGGAGGATGCCGATGCTTTTGTGGATTTCCGGCGCGCGGTGGTACCACGTGTCGTAGTAATCCAGCTCACGCATCCACAGGCCCAGGCCGAACAGGCCGAAGATCACCAGCGCACTGCCCCAATGCAGGAACAGGCTGACCAGTCCGTAGCGAGCAGGGGAATTACGCCATTGCATCGATCGACTTCCTTGAAAACGGGAGTTCAAGACTAGCGGTTAATCCATCGAAGAAAAGCAGAAAAATCTGCTTTGAAACATCGACTGACAAGATAGGTCAGGGGCTGAAACACCCGTCCCAGAGCCAGAAACGACAATGCCGGCTTTCGCCGGCATTGTGGATGGAACGGGTGCGATCAGAACGGCAGCCAGGACATGATGCCCTTCTTCTCGCCCTTGGCATCGGCCGGCTTTTCGCTGGCCGCCGGCTTGTTGTCGGCCACCAGGGACGCGCCTTCGAGCACCGGCGTCTTGCCGGCGTAGAGGTCGCGGACCTGGCTGGCGGCACGCTTGCCGCTGCGCAGGGCGCCTTCGATGGTGCCCGGATAGAGCGCATCGGTGTGCTCGCCGGCGAAGGCCACGCGGGACACCGGGGTCTCCCACACACGCCAGAAGCGGCTGATCTGGCCCGGGCCGAAGGCCAGGTAGGAACCGCCGGTGCCGGCGTCGGTGCTGTAGCGACGCATTTCGTAGCCGTCGTAGGCGCCGCGCATCTTCGGGTAGTACTTGTTCATGCGGATCAGCACCTGCTCGGAGAGCTGGCGGTCACCGAAAGCCTGCATCACGCGGGCGTTGTCGCCGGACAGGTTGATCAGCACGTTGGCGCCGCCCTTGGTCGCAGGCTCGACCCAGATCATGCCCAGGCCCTGGTCGCTGTAGATCTCGCCGGACAGGCGCGACTTGTCGTCCCAAACCGGGCGTTTGAACTTCATCAGGATCTGGTCGCGCCAGCCGTAGTTGGTGCCCTTGAGGGCCGCCAGCTGCTTCTCGTTCAGGCCCGGAGTCAGGGTGATGTTGCCCAGGGCGCGCAGCGGCACGGCCAGCACCAGGTAGTCCGCGGTATAGCCGGTGGGGCCGACCTTGACGGTCACGCCGTCCTTGTCCTGGCTGATCGCGGTGACCTTGGCGTTGGTCTTGATGGTCTTGATCTGCTTGACGAAGGCCTGGGCCAGCACCTGGCTGCCGCCGGGCAGACGCGACGCGCGCAGATCACGGTCGTCGACGCCGCGGTACACACGGCCCTGCTGGGCGAGGTAGAGCAGCGACAGGCGCGACGGTTCGTCGTAATGCGAACGAATGCGTTGGTTGACCAGCAGGCGCGCGGTCGGCGACAGGTTCAGCTTGTCCAGCCAGCGCGCGGCGGTGAGCTGGTCGAGGGCGAACAGGGTCTTGTTCGCCAGCGGGTTGAGCGGGTCGTCGATGGAGGCGGACAGCTCGTTCAGGGACTTCTCGAAGCGCTCGAGGTCCGCGGCGACGGCCGGCATCTTGGTCTTCAGATCGGCGCTGGTGTAGTAGACGCCGTCGATCAGGTAGCTCGGGGTACGGACGAACTCCGGTGCCGGCACCGAATTCACCTTCAGGGTTTCCAGGTAGCCGTTGAGGGTCGGCTGGACCTTCTTGTTGCCGATCCACTCGCTGGTCGCCAGGCCCGAACGGCCGCCCACCTGCGGCTTGGCTTCGAGCAGGGTGACCTGCCAGCCCGCCTGCTGCAGCTCGTAGGCTGCGGAAAGACCGGCGAGACCGCCGCCGACCACGATGGCGGTCGGTTGTTTGTCCTTGCCCAGCGCCACTACGCTGAACACCCCCAGAGCAAGCAACGCGGCAGCGCGCAGCCATCCCATTTTCATCGCCAGACTTCCCCGAATTGGTGCAAAGGCGCGAAGCATACGTGAGCGCCGGAAAGCCGAATAGCCGTGTTGGTCGGCTGCCCGCAACATGTGCCGTGGGACGCATCCTTGTTCATCTCAGGTGCATTGAATAGGCTTGCCCGATCCGGGCGAGTCGACCGTCTGACGAGCCATCATTTCAAGGAGCAGACCATGGGCCTGAACGCCGAGTGGATGCAGCGCGATCTCGAGGTGCTGTGGCACCCCTGTACCCAGATGAAAGACCACGAGCGCCTGCCGGTAATCCCGATCCGCCGCGGCGAGGGCATCTGGCTGGAGGATTTCGAAGGCAAGCGCTATATGGACGCGGTCAGCTCCTGGTGGGTCAACGTCTTCGGCCACGCCAACCCGCGCATCAACCAGCGCATCAAGGACCAGGTCGACCAGTTGGAGCACGTGATCCTCGCCGGCTTCAGCCACCAACCGGTGATCGAGCTGTCCGAGCGCCTGCTGCGCCTGGCGCCGGCCGGCTTCTCCCGTGTCTTCTACGCCGACAGCGGCTCGGCCGGCATCGAAGTGGCGCTGAAGATGAGCTACCACTACTGGCACAACCTCGGCCAGCCGGAAAAGAAGCGCTTCATCACCCTGACCAACAGCTACCACGGCGAAACCGTGGCGGCGATGTCGGTGGGCGACGTCGCGCTGTTCACCGAGACCTACAAGTCGCTGCTGATGGACACCATCAAGGTGCCGACCCCCGACTGCTACCTGCGCCCCGAAGGCGTGAGCTGGGAAGAGCACTCGCGGACGATGTTCGCCGCCATGGAGCAGGCGCTGGAGCAGCACCATACAGAAGTCGCGGCGGTGATCGTCGAGCCGCTGGTGCAGGGCGCCGGCGGCATGCGCATGTACCACCCGGTCTACCTAAAGCTGCTGCACGAGGCCTGCGACCGCTACGGCGTACACCTGATCCACGACGAGATCGCCGTCGGCTTCGGCCGCACCGGGACGATGTTCGCCTGCGAACAGGCCGACATCACCCCCGACTTCCTGGTGCTATCGAAGGCGCTGACCGGCGGCTACCTGGCGATGAGCGCAGTGCTCACCACCGACACGGTCTACCAGGCCTTCTACGACGACTACGCCACCCTGCGCGCCTTCCTCCACTCGCACACCTACACCGGCAACCCGCTGGCCTGCGCCGCCGCCTTGGCGACCCTGGACATCTTCGAACAGGACAACGTCATCGAGGCCAACAAGGCCCTCGCCGCAAAAATGGCCAGCGCCACCGCGCACCTGGCCGACCACCCGCACGTCTCGGAAATCCGCCAGACCGGCATGATCCTCGCCATAGAGATGGTTCAGGACAAGGCCAGCAAGACGCCCTACCCGTGGCAGGAGCGCCGCGGCCTGAAGGTCTTCCAGCATGGTCTTGCGCGCGGCGCGCTGCTGCGCCCATTGGGCAGCGTGGTGTACTTCCTGCCGCCGTACATCATCACCCCCGAGCAGATCGACTTCCTTGCCGAGGTCGCCAGCGAAGGCATCGATATTGCCACCCGCGACAGCGTGAGCGTGGCGGTCAGCGAACGCTTCCCCGAGCATCGCGATCCGGGCTGATCGGCTACAAGCGGCAGGCCGAAAGCTTTAAGCTTGCCGCTTTCCCCCATCAGTTCGACATTGCCATGCGCCTTTCCCGCTTCTTCATTGACGCCCCGCTCTCCCTCGGCCAGCACGAACTGCCCGAAGCCCAGGCCCACTACATCGGCCGCGTGCTCCGGCACACGGTCGGCGACGCCGTGCAGCTGTTCGACGGCTCCGGCCAGGAATACCTGGGCGAACTGATCGAGGTCGGCAAGAAGAACGTCCGCGTGGAACTGCGCGAAGTCTTCGCCGGCCAGGCCGAACCGCCGCTGCGCGTGCACCTGGGCCAGGGCCTGTCCCGCGGCGAGCGCATGGACTGGGCGATCCAGAAGGCCACCGAACTGGGCGCCAGCGAAATCACCCCGATCGTCAGCGAACGCTGCGAAGTGCGCCTGAAGGACGAACGCGCCGACAAGCGCATGGCCCACTGGCGCCAGATAGCGATCAGCGCCTGCGAACAATGCGGCCGCTCGGTGCTGCCGGTGCTCAACGCGCCGCTCACCCTTGCCGAATGGCTGGCGAGCTGCGAGGCGCAACTCAAACTGGTGCTGCACCCAGTCGCCGAACCACTGAGCAGCCATGACAAGCCGGCCAGCCTGGCCTTCCTGATCGGCCCGGAAGGCGGCTTGAGCGATGCGGAAGTGGAACAGGCCAAGTGCGCCGGATTCCATGCCGCGCGATTGGGGCCGCGGGTGCTGCGCACCGAGACTGCTCCGGTGGTTGCGCTGAGCGTGGCGCAGCAGCTTTGGGGTGATTTCTAGAGCCTCTGCGCTTGAAGAGCCCGTCTCCCTGAGGGAGAGGGGACTGTCCTCAGCAAGATGAAACCTAACCATCAGCCGGCACATTCGGCTCCCTCTCCCTCTGGGAGAGGGCTGGGGGAGGGTAAACCGACGGCGCCGATGTTAGGCGGGTTCGCGAGCGAATCAGATTCCCCGCAACGCCAACCCCGCCAGCACCAGCAGTACCAACCCGCACAACGCATGGCTGACCCGGTGCCAGCGCGGTGAGGCGTTGCGCCGCAGCCAGTCCACCAGTGCCGCGCAGAGGAAGCAGCAGAGCACCGAAGCCGTCATGAAGCCGGCGAAGAACACCAGCGAGTCCGCCAGCGACGGCACGCCGTTCACCAGTCCGGCCATGGCACCGCCCAGCGCGCCCCAGTAGACGATGTTCTTCGGGTTCGACAGCGACAGCATGGCCCCAGACGCGAAAGCCCCGGCGTTGTGCTCGCCGCTATCGCCCTCCTCCGCCAGGCCAACCTGGCGAGCATCCAGCAGGCTCTGCACACCCAGCCAGGCCAGATAGGCCGCGCTGGCCAGTGTCAGGGGCAGGCGCAAGGTCTCGTGGCCCAGCAGCAGCGCCAGCCCGGTGAGGCCGATCAGCGCCCACACCGCGTCGCCGATCAGCGAGCCGAACTGCACCAGCAGCGCCGGGCGAAAGCCGCCCTTGAGGCCCCGGCGCAGGGTTTCGGCGAGCACCGCGCCGGGGGACAGGCAGAAGACGATGCCGAACAGCAGGGCGGCGAAGAACAGGGTCATGGATCAGCTCTCGAACAGGATGGCGATGGTGTGATTCTGCCTGGACGAAGGCCGCCGCACTTGAACCGGATTGCTCAGCGCAGGGCGCGCTGGAAGTTTCCCGGCGAGACGCCATAGGCGGCGCGGAAGTGCCGGTTCAGGTGGCTCTGGTCGGCGAAGCCCAGTGTGTGCGCCACGTCGGTGGCCGGCAGCCCCGCGCGCAGCAACGCCTGGGCGCGCCGGGTGCGCAGTTGCATGGCCCACTGCCGCGGGCTCAGGCCGACCTGCTTCTGGAAGCTGCGCAGCAGGTGGAAGCGCGACAGGCCGAGATAAGTCGCCATTTCATCGAGGCTGGGTTGTCGCGCCAGATCGGCGGCCAGCCACTCCTGCAGGTCGGCAATCCGGCCACCGTTCCCGGTAGCCTCCTGCGGCAACCGCACGCCCATGGCGCGGATGATCTCGGCCAGCAGCAGCGTCAGGCGTTCCTCTCCGTGCAGGCGAACGAAGGCGTCTTCGCCCAGCGCGCGCTCCACGGCATCGGCCATGGCAGCGGCCAGGACGGGCAGGCGGTCGGTGGGGCGTTCGAACTCCAGGCGTTGCAGTCCCAGCATCGCGGCCAGTTGGTCTGGCGCAACGTAGAGGCTGACGAATTGCCAGGGCTGGCCTTCGTCGACGCCGCCGCCCTGAATCTGCCCGGGGTTGTAGGCGGTGATGGCGCCGGGGCCGGCGTCGAAGGTGCGGCCATCCAGCCACACGCTTTCCTCGCCGTGCAGGTTGGCGCTGATGACGAATTCGTCGTGGCTGTGGCGTTCGAAACGGTGGCCGCCGAGGGTGGCGCCGGCGACCTCGAAGCCGGGTTGCCCCCCGAGCTGGGCGAGGCGCAGACCGGCGGTCATGGCGGGCTCAGATCAGGCCGGAGTCGGCCAGCTTCTGCTCCAGCGCGGCCAGGTCGGGGATGCGCGCCTGGGCGTCTCCCAGGTCCACCGCGTCCAGCTCCAGCGGCGCCAGCGGCACGTCGGCGCGCTTGAGGTCGCTGCCGACCTTCACCGAACGCGGGATGCCCTGCACCAGCAGGGCGAAGAACTTCACGTTGGGCCGCCCGCCGAGGGCGTTGACCACGATCACCCGCGCGCCGGGGCTGACTTCGGCCTGGCCGTCGGAGGCCGCCTCGAAGGACAGCAGCGGCAGGCGCAGGTCGCGCCAGGCCACCTGGCCGAGGTACCAGGAAGGCAGGCCGTCCACCGGGTGCGGGGCACGGTAGGTGATCAGCTCGGCCACCGCCACGTTGGGCAGCAGCAGGTTACGGTCGGCCAGCGGCACCAGCAGCGCGGTCAGGCTGTTGGGAGCGGCGTTGGCCGCGGCACCATTGGCAACGGCGGTATTGGCAACGCCGGCATTGGCGACGGGAAGATCACTCATCGGGCCTTATCTCACTGCGTGACTACGCCGACGCATTGCTCGGCAAGGTGATTGACCAGCGCCGCCGCGAGTTCGCGCGGGTCGCCGGAAAGGGTGCTGTAGCCGCCTTCGCGCAGGCTGTCGGGCATGCTGGAGCAGGCGCAGCTGTCGGCGCGCTGGGTCCAGATCGGCGCGCCCTGGCGGCGTACGTAGGCCGCGGCGGCGCTGCCGTCGCTACACATGCCGCTGAACACGATCACGCCACAACGATCACCGTACTGCTGGGCGAGGTTGAGCATCATCTGGTCGATGGACGGGCTGTAGGGCTCCGGCCAGCCGCGATCTTCTATGCGCATGCGCGCCGAGCCGTCGAAGCCCAGTTCGCGGGAGATCGGCACCACCACGACTTCACCGCAGCGCACCGGGTCGCCGTCGCGCACGGGGTTGACGTGCCACTGGCTGTGACGGCCGACTGCTTGTGGCAGGTTGGCCTCGAAGGAAGCGTCGATGTGTTGGGCATACAGGAAGCCAACCGGCAGGCCGCCGGGCAGCGCATCGAGGAAAGTCTTAACCGCCGCCGGACCACCCAGCGAGGCGGCCAGCAGCCAGACCTGCGCAGCCGGTTCGCCGGCCTTGAGCGGGGAGGCCGCTAGGTCATCGGGCAACGCCACGCGGGTCGGGCGCTGCGCTTCGTCGAGCAGCGCAGCCAGGCTGCAGCCAACGCCGGCGCTGGGGTCGCCTACCAGCTTGCGCAGCTTGGACACCAGCCGGCGTTCCCAGCGCGGGTAATGTTCGGAATGCCGCTCCGGCGCGTGGCCTTCGCCGAACAGCACGGGCACCCGCGACTGTTCCAGCAGGTTGTCCACCAGCGGCGAATCTTCCTGCTGCGCCAGGTCCACCAGCCACAGGTCGGTCTCGCAGGCGTCCAACTGGTCGCTTTCAAGGCGCGCCGGGTCAGCGTTGAGCACCACCTGGTAGCCATGGCCGGCCAGGGCCTGCGCCAGCACGTGGCGCTGCAAGGAGGTATCGGCAATCACCGCAATCCGCGGCGTGCTCTGCTCAGACATGGGCCTTCACCAGCTTGTGGATGTTCTCCAGCAGCTCGGATTCCTGGTACGGCTTGCCCAGGTACTGGTTGACGCCGATGGCCAGGGCACGGTCGCGGTGCTTCTCGCCGGTACGGGAGGTAATCATGATGATCGGCAGGTCCTTCAGCTGTTCATCGTGGCGCACCAGGGTGGCCACCTCGAAGCCGTCCATGCGCGGCATCTCGATGTCCAGCAGCATGATGTCGGGCTTGTGTTCCTGCAGCTGGGCGATGGCGTCCACCCCGTCCTTGGCGGTGAGCACGTTCATGCCGTTGCGCTCGAGCAGGCGGCTGGTGACCTTGCGCACGGTGACCGAGTCGTCCACCACCATGACCAGGGTCGGGCGCTGGTGCTCGATTTCCGCGGCAGCCGGGCCGGCCAGCTGGCGGCGCGGGGCGTGCTGGATGAGCTGGGCATGGAGCACGCGGATGGTCGCCAGCAGGTCGAGAATCACCACCACGCGACCGTCACCGAGGATGGTCGCACCGGAGATGCCGCTGACGCCGGCGAACTGCGCACCGAGGCTCTTCACCACGATCTCGCGCGAGCCCGCCAGGGCATCCACCTGCACTGCCACGGCGTGGTCCGCCGAGCGCACGAGGATCACCGGCAACGGCAGCGACTGCCCGACCAGCTTGGGATGCTGGCCGTTGTTGAGCAGGTCGCCCAGGTATTTCAGTTCATAGCTCTGGCCCGCGTATTCGAAGCTCGGCGCGGCGCCGGTCTCGTCGGCGGCAGCCTGCTCGTAGAGGGCTTCGAGCTCGTACGGGGAGACCCGCACGATACCTTCGATGGTGTTCAGCGGCAGGGCGTAGAGGTCTTCGCCGGAGAGCACCATCAGCGCGCGGTTCACCGACACGGTGAACGGCAGGCGAATGTCGAAGCGGGTGCCTTCGCCGATGCTGGAGTGGATGCTCATGGAGCCGCCGAGCTGCTTCACCTCGGAGTTCACCACGTCCATTCCCACGCCACGGCCGGAAATCTGCGTGACCTTCTCGGCGGTACTGAAGCCGGCCTCGAGGATGAACTGCAACACCTCGTGGTCGTTCAGCTCGCTGTCGTCGGTCATCAGGCCGCGCTCGATGGCCTTGCGGCGCACCGCTTCGAGGCGGATGCCGGCACCGTCGTCGGCGAGGGTCAGGAGGATGTCGCCACCCTCACGGCCCAGGGTCAGGCGGATGGTGCCCTGCTCGGGCTTGCCGGCGATGCGGCGTGCCTCGCCGGACTCAATGCCATGGTCGACCGCGTTGCGCAGCATGTGCTCCAGCGGCGCGACGATGCGTTCGAGCACGGTACGGTCCATCTCGCCTTCGGCGTTGCTGACGACGAACTCGACCTGCTTGCCCAGCTCGCTCGCCACCTGGCGGACGATCCGGCGCAGGCGCGGCACCAGGCGGTCGAAGGGCACCATGCGGGTGCGCATCAGGCCTTCCTGCAGCTCGGTGTTGACCCGCGCCTGTTGCAGCAGCAGGGTCTCGGCGTCGCGGTTCTTGGCGGCCAGGGTTTCCTTGAGGTCGAACAGGTCGGAAGCAGACTCGAACAGTGCGCGCGAGAGCTGCTGCAGCTGCGAGTAGCGGTCCATTTCCAGCGGGTCGAATTCTTCGTAGCCGGCGCGCTCGGCGTCGGCCTGGTGGCGCGAGAGGATCTGCGCCTGGGTTTCGGTATCGAGGCGGCGCAGCTGATCGCGCACCCGCTCGATGGTGGCGTCCATCTCGCCCAGGGTCGAACCGACGTCGCTCACCTGCTGCTCGACGCGACCGCGGAAGATGGAGGTCTCACCGGCGAGGTTGACCAGGCCTTCGAGCAGTTGCGCGGGCACCTTCACCAGTTCCTGCGGCGCGCGGCGCGCAGCGGCTTCCTGGGCGGCTTCCTGGGCACGGCGGACGAAGGGCAGCACTACCGGCGCATCGATGCGCTGCGGTACGGCCGCAGCCATGATGGCTTCGGGCAATACCGGCAGGTTCACCGGGGCCGGCTGTTCGGCAACCGGCTCCTCGGCGAGGTCTTCATGCTGGCTTTCGGCGATTTCGACTTCACCCAGGTGCAGGCGCAGCTGGTCGACTTCGGCCTGCAGGCCTTCGAAGCCGGACTGCGCGTCCATCAACAGGCTTTCCGGCCAGGGCGCGCCCTGCTGCTGGGCTTCGCCCAGGTGCTGTTCGAGGTCGTGGGCCAGGTCGCCCAGGCTGGTCTGGCCAGCCAGGCGCGCACCGCCCTTGAGGGTGTGGAGAATGCGCAGCAGCTCGTCGAGCGCACCGTTCTCGCGCTCGGCGTCCCAGCGGCCCAGGGCCTGTTCCATGGCTTCCAGCAGGTCATCGGCCTCTTCCAGGAAAATATCCAGGATGTCGGCTTCCGGGCCTTCCGGCGCGGCATGGGCGGAGCTGATCGCGTGCAGGCTGACGCTGCTGGGGATGCTCAGTTGTTCGTCGGGGTTGGCACGAAATCGGTGGATCGCGTCAATCAGCGATTCACCTCCCGGAACCCGGCGATGCTGCTGGACCGCTTCGAGCATCTCGGCGAGACGATCGTGGCAGCGCTGCAGCAGTTCGAAGAGGGTCGGGCTCGCGCGCAGGCGTCCGCCGCAGAGCCCTTCGTAGAGGAACTCCAGTTCGTGGGAGAGATCGCCGATGGGGCGGATCTCGGCCATCCGCGCGCCACCCTTGAGGGTATGCAGGTCGCGTTGCAGCGCTTCCAGCTCGACGCTGTTGTCGGGGTTTTCCATCCAGCGGTGCAGAGCAGCGGAGGAGCTTTCGAGGATGTCGAAACCTTCCTCGAGGAAGATTTCCACCAGTTCCTGGTCGCGGTCTTCGTCCAGCTCGTACTCGCTGTCCTGCACGCCCGAGGCTTCAGGGACAGCAGCGTCCGGCTCGGCCGGCTGCGCTCCGGCAACCTCGGTGTCGGCGGCTTCGAGAAACGCCTGCAGGTCGAGATCCTGCGCAGTGGCTTCCAGATCCGGCTCGATGCTTTCGAAATCGACGGTTTCCAGGTCGATGCTTTCGAAATCGCCGGCCTCAGACTCAGCTACTGCGTGCTCGTCGGCGGCTTCGGCTTCCGGCGCTGCCTCGGCGGGCAGCTCCAGCTCGATGTCGTCTTCGATGACGGGCGGCAGTTCGAGGCTTTCGTCCTGCTCGGCCACGGCGCCCTGCTGCGCGGCCAGGGCCTGCGGCAGACTCAAGCCGGCGGCCGGGTTCTGGCGGAAGGTGCGGATGGTCTGCACCAGGTCGGCCGGGTCGGTCAGCGCCTGGCCGGCCTGCAGTTGGTCGAGCTGGGTCGCCAGACGGTCGTGGCAGGTGCGCAACAGGTCGCCCAGCGGCTGGCTGTGCTGGAAGCGGTGGTCCAGCAGACCTTCATAGAGCGATTCGAGTTCGTGGGACAGGTCGCCGATCTCGCGGATTTCCGCCATGCGCGCGCCACCCTTGAGGGTGTGCAGGTCGCGCTGCAGAGTCGAGAGCGCGGCGAGGCCTTCGGGCGAGGCCAGCCACTGATCCAGCGCCTGGCCGGCGTTGTCCAGGATGTCGACCGCCTCTTCGAGGAAGATCGCCACCATTTCCTCGTCCAGCGCCCGCGGCGGTTGCTGCGGGGCGGGATGGGCATGCGGGGTCTCGGCGGTGATGACGTCATCGTCGTCATCGTCGGCGGCGCCTCGCGGCGCGCCGTCATTTTCGTTGCGTGGCGACCAGCTCAGGCCGTCGGGCAGGTTGTCGTCGTCCACCGGGCGGCTGTCGAGGAGGAACTCCTCGTCCTCGGCAGGGAAGTCTTCTGCAGTCAGGCTTTCCAGGTCGACGAACTCGATGTCGGTGGCGTCCTGCTGGTCGTTCTCCGGCTCGTCCGGTGCGGCGACCGGGGCGTCCAGCAAGCGATGCAGCGCTTCGACCTGTTCCGGGCGGGCGCTGACCTGCAGGGCCGCAGCCACCTGGTCCATCATGCCGATCAGCGCCTCGTGGGCGGTCTCGGCAGCAGAGAAGAAGGCGTCCCCGGTTTCCAGGCGACCCTGGCGTACGGCACCGTAGACCGCCAGCAGCGCATCGGCGAGTTCCGCCATCTGCGGCAGCTCCGCCATCTGCGCGCCACGACTGAGGGTTTCCAGCTCGTCATACAGGGCGCCCAGCTCATGGCGCTCCTGCGGGTGTTCACGCCAGCGGCGCAGCAGGTCCTCGGCGTCGAGCAGGATATCCATGCCCTCGGCGAGGAACATGCCGATCAGCTGCGGGTCGTTGCCGCTTCCCTCGCCGCTTTCACCGCGACGCTTGGCCTCGGCAGCGTCAAGGCGCTCCTGGTGGATCTGCGCGATGCGCGCCAGCAGCTCCGGGCTGCCTTCGATGGGCGCCAGCGGGCGGCCTTGGACGAGCTGGTCGAGACCGACGCGGAACAGGCCTTCGGCGGCGTGCAGCAGCTCGGCCTCGCGCAGGTCCACCTGCAGCAGGTTGGTCTTGAATTCCTTCACCAGCCGCTCCAGCGGCGTGGCGATTTCAGCGATCGGCAGGATGCCGGCCATGTGTGCGCTGCCCTTGAGCGTGTGCAGGGCGCGCTGCAGGTCGTCGGTCACCGGCTGCGGCAGCTGCTGCGCGCAATCGGCGAGGAAGCCGACCAGGGTTTCCAGATGGGCTTCCGCTTCATTGCGGAAGATCTCCAGCAACTGCGGGTCGAGGCTTTCGTCGAGTCCTTCGTTGGCGGCCTGCGCTGCAATCTCCTCGACATCCGCCAGCTCGGGGGTGATGTCCTCGACCTGCGGCACCGACTCGGGCAGCCCGCCACTCGGCGGCGGCACCGGCTGTCCCTTGGCCAGGGCGTGGGCAGTGGCGGCCAGGCGGTCGACATCGTCGCGCTGGCGCTGGGCGCTGGCGGCGTACTCGTCGACCAGTTCGGGCATCAGCGCGACCACGTCCTGGACCACCTGCAGCACAGCAGGCGACGCGGCGATGCTGCGGTCGAGCACGCGGTTGAGCAGATTCTCGATGGACCAGGCCAGCTCGCCGATCACCAGCGCGCGGACCATCCGGCCACTGCCCTTGAGGGTGTGGAAGGCGCGGCGGATTTCGGTCAGCGAGTCGCGGTCGTCGGTGCTGGCCATCCAGGTCGGCAGGTGCTCGCCGATGGTTTCCAGCACTTCACCGGCTTCTTCGATGAAGACTTCGCGCAGCTCTTCGTCGATCGGTTCTTCGTCGGCGGGCGGCGGCAGCAGGCTGGGCGGCACGTCCTGGGCAGGCGGGTTGATCGCCTGGACCGGGGCAGCCATGACCTCGGCGAGGGACAGCGGCTTGGCCGGTGCCTCGGCGACCGGCTCGGGTTCGGCCGGCGGGCTGGGCAGCTCGACTTCCGGCAGGTCCAGGTCGGCGATGTTCTCGTCGCTCCAGGCTTCGGCCTGGAGGGCAGGCGTTTCAGCTTCGGCCAGCGACTCCAGCGATTCCAGCTGCAGCGGTGCGTCGAGGCTGAGGTCGACGCCGGCATCCAGCGCGGTCGGTTCGCTCAGCTCGCCCAGTGTCCAGTTGTCATCGCTGACCAACGAGGCTTGCGCTGCGGACGGCTCTTCGGCGGACGGCTGGACATCGAAGCTCAGGTCTTCCAGGGGTTCCAGGCTCGCCAGTGGCGCGGGTTCGAGCGCTTCCAGGCTGGCGAAGTTTTCGTCCAGTTCCAGGGACGGCGCGGGCGACTCGGCAGCCGGCTGGCTCAGGTCGATGCTGAACCAGTCTTCCTCGGCGGGCTTCTCACCGGCCGGTTCGAGCGATTCCATGTTCCAGCTCAGCTCGTCCACCGGGGCCGGAGTGGCCTCCAGCGACGGCAGGCTGGCGAAGTCTTCGAGCAGCTCGGGCGTTGCCGGGGTTTCGCCCGGCGCTGTGGACAAGTCCGGAGCTTCCCAGGACTGTTCGGCAATATCGGGCTCAGCCTGAGCCGGCTCGTCGAAGCGCGACGCCTCGGCCAGCGGAGAGGCTTCGTCCAGGCTCCAGCTCAGCTCTTCAGCCAGCGGCTGCGCCGGGGACTCTTCCAGCGTTTCGAGGCTGAACTCGATGCTATCGGCTTTGTGGCTGTCGTCCAGCGACCAGCCTTCGTCGGCCAGGGTGGTGTCGGTGATCGGTGCAGCCGGCTCCAGCTCGATGTCCCAGCTGAGGCTTTCCGGCTCCAGGGTGGCGGCCGGCGCGCTCGGTTCGGTAGAGGCGGCCAGCGGCTCGACCTCGTCCAGGGTCCAGGCGCCCAGCTCAGCAACGGGCTCGGCAGCAGGCAGACCGGAGTCCAGCTCCAGGGGCTCGAAGGTGAAGCTCGATTCGGCTTCGCTGACAGCCTGGCTTCCGGGCTCTGCTGGCAGGTCGAAGTCGGCCAGCGGCGCGGCTTCATCCACTGCAGCAGGTTCGACGACCGGCTCCAGGGATTCGTACGTAAAGGTCTCTTCGCCTTCGACGACGGGTTGCGGCGCGTCGAAGCCGGCCAGGTCGAGGATCGCCTCATCTGAAGGAGCCAGCTCTTCCAGAGGCGCCAGCTGAGAGGGCTGTTCGAACGACAGCTCTTCGAGCGGCGCAACCTCGAAGCTGTCGGCAATTTCCACAGGAGCGGCCAGTTCCGGGACGCCTTCCACCGGCACCGCTTCGGTCGGCTCGGCCAGCGGCTGGGCGGCCAGCACGTCGATCTCGTCGAGCGGATTATCCAGAGGTGCAGGCAGCGGCACGGGGGCATGAGCTTCCGGCTCGGCGTCGAGGATCGACGGACGCGGCTTGAGCGAGTAGCCCAGGCTGTCCAGGCTCTCCTCGGCCACGTCGAGGATCAGGTCGCCCTGGGTGTTGTGGTCTTCCGACAGACGCTCGAGGTAGTACTCGACGCTGGTGATGGCGTCGGCCAGGGTGTCCAGGCTGTGCCAGTCCGGCACGGCCTGGCGCACCAGCAGTTGTTCCTGGATGTAGCGATTGCAGTTTTCCAGCAGTTTCGCCGCACGTTCCTGGGAGATCATCGCCAGGCCGCCGCGAACCTGCGTCAGCAATTCCGGCACGCGGGCCAGGTGCTCGTGGTTCCATTGCGAGGCGATGAACTCGATGATCGCGTCCTTGGCCAGTTCCAGGCCGTTACGCGCTTCCTTGATCACCACCTGGTGGATCTGCTCGACGTCGGTGGTCGGCAGGACGTTCTCTTCGCTGCCCGGCTCTTCGCTCGGGCCGACCATGCCGGCCAGGGTGGCCTCGACATACAGCAGCGCACCGGCGACATCCATCAAGGTGGCGTCGTTGGGCTGGCGCTGGCCATGGGCGAGCGCGCTGACCACATCGATCTGGTCGAGGATGACCTTGCGCGGCTGGCCGAAGCCCAGCACGGCGAGGGTGTCGGCGATCTGCTTGAGCGGCGCCAGCAGGCTGCCCAGCTCGTTCACGCCGCTGCGGTCGCTGCGCACGAAGAGGTCGAGGCTGTCCTTGACCCGCACCAGCTCCTCGCACAGCGCGCCGACGACCGAGCGCATGGCGTCGCGGTCGGGGCCGGCGAGACGGGCGCGCTCCTCGTCCACCAGGGCCGCGCCGGGCAGGGCGTCGTCCAGGCGGTATTCGTCCTTCACCGCACGCACGCGCGGCGACTGGTCGGAGGCCTTGGCCACATAGAACAGCAGATTCTTGATCAGCTCGTCCGGCGCCGGCTGGTTCATGGCGTCGGCGCCCTGGTCGACCAGACGTTTGAACTCGCGATCGACCTGGCGCAGCAGGTTACGCACCGAGGTGCCGTTGGCGATGCTGCCGTTGGCCAGGCCTTCGATCATCGCCGAGGCGATCACCCACAGGCGGCCCAGCGGGGCGTCCTTGCACAGGGATTCGAGGCGGGCGAAGACGCGCGCCAGGTAGCCCAAGTTGGTCGGCAGGTCCTGGTTGCGGATGACGCCGACCAGGGCGACCTGCAGCATCTGCCGCAGCTTGCGCAGCAGTGCCGGCAGTTCGGCGGTACGCAGGCGCGCCAGGGCATCTACCGGCAGGACCGGGGACTCTTGGGACAAGTCGGGGGAGAACAGGCTGGTTTCCGACAGCAGCTTCTCGCCACGGGCGGTGCGCAGGTCGTTGAGCAGCGGCAGCACGACCATCGGCAGGTCGCGGCGGGCGCTCTGGATGCGCTCAAGGTACGCCGGCAGTTGCAGGATGGCCTGCATCAGCACTTCCAGCGCTTCACTCTGGCTGGAAGTCTTGCCGTCGATCAGCGCCTGCGTCAGGTATTCCATTTCCTCGGCGAGCAGGGCCGCGCCGTAGAACTCCACCATCTGCAGAGTGCCGCGCACCTGGTGGATATAGGCCAGGCAAAAGCCCATCCGCGTCGGGTCCTGGGGATTCTCGACGTAGGATTCGAGGGCTTGCCGCGCCTGCTTGAGCGTTTCGGCAATCTCGCCTTTTACCCATTCCAGGGCGACATAGTCGTGCCGATCACCCATAGCCACTCCACTCATGTGTCTGTGTCATCCCTTCCGGGTAAAAGCCAGAACGCGCTCATCGGCGACCGGTTCGAGCAGCGGGTGGTGCCAATCGGCAACCTCGCCCACTCCGATCACCAGCAGTCCCCCAGGCGCCAGCCGCTCGGCCAGGCGATTGAGGATTTCCCGCCGCCGCCAGCGGCGGAAATAGATCAGCAGGTTCTGGCAAAAAATCACGTCCATGCCGGACATTGGCGCCTTGGCCAGTTCCAGCACATTCAGCCGCGCGCAACAGACGCGCCCGGCGAGATCGGGTATCACACGGTATCGACCGTCATCCTGCGCGCTGAAGTAGCGCGTGGCCAGTTCCGGGTCGATATCCTCAAGCTTGCGTGCCGCATAAGTAGCCTCGCGCGCCCGGTTGAGGGCATTGAGGCTGATGTCGGTGCCGGTCACGCCATACAGCGGCGCAAGACCTGCGTCTTCCAGTACCTTGGCGGCCACCATGGCGAGGGAGTAAGGCTCCTCGCCGCTGGAACAGCCGACGCTCCACAACGCCAGCGGCCGGTTCGGGCCGACCTGCTCGAGGCGCTGGAGCAGGAAGCTTTCCAGCACGTCGAAGGATGCCTTGTGGCGAAAGAAACGGGTTTCCTGAACGGTGAGGCGGTCCAGCAGGTTCGACCACTCGACAGCACCGCGCGGGCCATCGGTGACCTGGCGGTAATAGGTGCCATAGTCGGCAATGCCCAGTTCGCGCATCCGCGCGCCTAGGCTGGTCTGCAGGAAGGCGCGGCGCTGTTCGTTGACGACAACGCCGGTGCGGTCTTCCAACAATGCCTGCCAGTCGCGGAAATCCGCGGCCGACATGTCGGCCAACGGCTGCAACGACCAGACGCCACTTGCCTGCATGTCGCGCCCCTCGCTCAAGATTGTCGTGCGCTACCCGGCTACGAGCCGCGCACCTCCTCTGCTCAGGCCTGTTCGGCGGTGTCCGGCAGTTTGAAGCCGGATACGGAGTGACGCATCTCGCCGGCCATCTTGGCCAGGTTACCAATGCTGCGCGCGGTGGCGGTGGTACCGGCAGAGGTCTGCGAGGTGATCTCCTGGATCACGTTCATGGTGTTGGAAATGTGGCCGGCGGAGGAGGCCTGCTGACGGGCGGCGTTGGAGATGTTCTGGATCAACGCTGCCAGGGTCTTGGATACCTTCTCGATCTCTTCCAGGGACACACCGGCGTCCTGCGCCAGGCGGGCACCACGGACCACCTCGGAGGTGGTCTGTTCCATCGAGATCACCGCCTCGTTGGTGTCGGTCTGAATGGTCTTCACCAGCGCTTCGATCTGCTTGGTCGCAGCGGAGGAACGTTCCGCCAGGCGCTGTACTTCGTCCGCTACCACGGCGAAGCCGCGGCCCGCGTCACCCGCCATGGACGCCTGGATCGCGGCGTTCAGTGCGAGGATGTTGGTCTGGTCGGCAATGTCGTTGATGAGGCTTACGATGTCACCGATCTCCTGGGACGATTCACCGAGGCGCTTGATCCGCTTCGAGGTGTCCTGGATCTGCTCACGGATGTTGTCCATGCCGGTGATGGTGTTGTGCACCACTTCGTTGCCCTTGTTGGCGATGGCTACGGAACGTTCCGCCACCGCCGAGGACTCGGAGGCGTTCGCCGATACCTGGTCAATGGACACGGCCATTTCGTTGATCGCGGCGGAGGCGCCGGCAATTTCCTGGGCCTGGTGCTCGGAAGCCTCGGCCAGGTGCATGGCGGTGGCCTGGGTTTCCTGGGCGGCGGCGGCCACCTGCACGGCGGTCAGGTTGATGGTTTCCACCAGCTCTCGGAGCTGGTCGATGGAGTAGTTGATGGAGTCCGCGATCGCACCGGTGAAGTCCTCGGTTACCGTCGCGGCCACCGTCAGGTCACCGTCGGCGAGGTCGGCAATTTCGTCGAGCAGTCGCAGAATCGCCGCCTGGTTACGTTCGTTCTTCTCGGCGGTCTCGGCCAGCCGGCGGTTGGTTTCACGCACCATCACCAGGCCGATGAGAATGATCGCGCCCAAGGCGATGATACCCAGCGCGGCGCTGGCAACCTGGTTGAAGACACGGCCTTCAGTCAAGTTCTCGAAGCCGGCGGCGAGGCTGGAAGCCTTGTCCAGCAGGGTCTGCGAGCCACCGAAGATGGTGTTGGCGGCTTCACGGACCTGGAACAGTTCCGGGGAGGTCTCGAGGATCTCGTCCACCGAGCCGGAAACGAATTCGAAGAGCTCGGCGATCTCGTTGAGGCGGTCCACCGCTTCGGCGTTGGTCACCTTGGAGATGCTCATCGCCGCGTTGCCTTCCTTCATGCCCTTGAGTACGCGGCCGAAAAGGCTGGCGTCACGACCGAAGCTGTCGGCTGCCTGCACGGAGTTCTCGTCACCGGCGAGCACCTTGTTCACCGAGCCAAGGATACGTTCGGCCAGCAGCGACTGGCGCTGGGCTACCGCAACCTGGTCGGCCGGGGCGCCGTTCTCCAGCAGGATGTCGACGACCTCTTCGTACTCCACCTGCAGCTGCGGGATGGTTTCGGCGAGGGTCGCGGCTACCTGGTGCAGGGACAGTACGGTCTGTTCGCTGGCGAGAATGGAGTCGGCGTTCTTGCGCAGGGTATCCCAGTCCTTCTGTACGTCCGCCATCTGCGGTTGTACCGATTCCGGGCTCGGCGGCAGGCCGGTAGTCTCGTCACCCTTGGAGAGGATGTTCCATCGCTTCTCGAAGTCGTTGCGCGCCTCTTTCAGCAGCTTGAACGCCTCGCCCTTGCCCGCCGCGGCTTCCGTGGCGTTCTTGGCGATACGCTGGGACAACACGCGCAGTTCGCCGGCATGGCCGATGTACTGCTTATCGTGGTTCGCCTGGGTGTTGAGGTAAGCGAAGTTCGCGAACAGCAGAACGATCGCCACGATCAGGACCACGAAGAGCCCAAGGATCAGCGAGCTGCTACGCGCACCCGAAAAAAGACTGCCTGCCTTTATATTTTTCATATTCGGCCCCCGCCTGGACCCACCACGATTACGGTTTCCATGTCACAACAAGGGCCGGCAACGCCGGCCCAACCGGTCAAACTCTAGCTGGCGACGTCCAGGAACCCCGGGTGTTGAGCCAGCGCATGCGGGCTGAACACGAGCCAGGGTTGCTCCCGGTGGAAGACGCCATGGATAAAGGGCTGCAGGACCGCTTCCAGCGGCGGCAACTGCTCGGAGAAGGTGTCCACCGGGAAGTGCTGCATGCCGAACACCTCATCGACGATGAGGCCCGCGAAGACTTCCTGATATTCCACGACGAGCACGCGCCGCTGTTTGCGCAGAGGCGAAAGCTCCGCGCCGAGGAAACCGCACAGATCCATGATCGGCAGCAGGCGACCGCGCACGTTGGCGACCCCCTTCACCCACTCACGGACACCGGGCAGCAGTGTGTAGCGCGGCTCGTGAAGAACCTCGCCGACCTCCCCCATGGGCGCCACGAACAGACGCCCAGCCATGCGAAAGCCGATGCCGTTCCAGCTCTGCACTACCTCGCGCTGCGCGGGCAGACCCGCGGCCAGCTGACGACAGCGCTGATCGATCTGGACGAGAACCTCGAAAGGACTCTGGACTTCCGCCATGCCGGCCCTGGCCTTCTCTAATAATTATGTTCTGGTGTGCAGGGACGGCTGTATCAGCCGGCCAGCACCGAATTGATGGTCTTGAGCAGTGTGTCTTCATCCACCGGCTTGGTCAGGTAGTCGCGAGCGCCCTGGCGCTTGCCCCAGACCTTGTCGGTCTCCTGGTCCTTGGTGGTGACGATGATCACCGGAATCGCGCTGGTTTCCGGGTCCTTGGACAACTGACGGGTCGCCTGGAAGCCGTTCAGGCCGGGCATGACGATGTCCATCAGGACGACGTCGGGCTTTTCCTGGCGAGCCAGGGCCACGCCATCGGCGCCATTTTCGGCCTTCAGTACCTGGTGCGAGTGCTTTTCCAGCATCGCGGTCAGCTTGTACATCTCGGTCGGCGAGTCATCAACAATCAGAATTCGAGCCATTGTGGTCCCCATACGGAATAGGCGTCACCGGCGCTTGCGCCGGACTTCAGGAAGCGTGCTCCACCGGGGTGAAGTCGGGCACATGGGTCTTGATCGCGCCGAGCAGTTCTTCCTTGCTGAAGGGCTTGGTGAGGTACTGATCGGAACCGACGATGCGACCCTTGGCCTTGTCGAACAGGCCGTCCTTGGAGGACAGCATGATCACCGGCGTGGATTTGAAGGCACTGTTGTTCTTGATCAGGGCGCAGGTCTGATAGCCATCCAGGCGCGGCATCATGATGTCGACGAAGATGATGCTGGGATGGGTATCGGCGATCTTGGCCAGCGCGTCGAAGCCGTCGATGGCTGTGATGACATCGCAGCCGACTTTCTTCAGCAGGGTTTCAGCCGTGCGACGAATCGTCTTGGAATCGTCGATCACCATTACTTTCAAACCGTCGGAATGCTGTTCCATGTTCGCCCTTACCATCTCGGTGAGTCGTTTTTTCCGCTTTTTATATCAGTGCGCTAGCGCCCTGCCACCGTCGGGCTGCGACCCAATCGTGGGAACCTTTTACCACAATCGTCAGAATCTTTACCACGCCCAGCAAATTCAGGCCATAAGACCCCGAACGCGCAGGCTTTTTCCTTGACCGAGCGCACATCCAGCGCCACCCTGAGCGTCCATTTTCAGCCTTTGCGGCGCGGCCCAGAGTCGCAGCCCCAAGCCGACGAATTCCCCCCAGGAGGACATCCCATGAGCGTACGCCTCGGGATCGTGATGGACCCCATCGCGCAGATCAGTTTCAAGAAGGACAGCTCGCTGGCCATGTTGCTGGCCGCCCAGGCCCGTGGCTGGCAGCTCTTCTATATGGAACAGCAGGATCTTTACCAGAAAGAGAACGTCGCTCGCGGTCGCATGCGCCCGCTCAAGGTGTTCTACGATCCGGCCCACTGGTTCGAGCTGGAAGACGAAGTCGACCAGCCGCTGTCGGACCTGGACGTGATCCTGATGCGCAAGGACCCGCCATTCGACAACGAATTCGTCTACTCCACCTACCTGCTGGAACAGGCCGAAACCGCCGGCACGCTCGTCGTCAACAAGCCGCAGAGCCTGCGTGACTGCAACGAGAAGTACTTCGCCACGCTGTTCCCGCAGTGCGCGCCGCCGACGGTGGTGAGCCGCCGGTCAGACATTCTCCGCGAATTCGCCGCGGAGCATCGTGACATCATTCTCAAACCCCTGGATGGCATGGGCGGATCGATGATCTTCCGCCACCGCGAAGGCGACCCGAACCTCTCGGTGATCCTCGAGACCCTGACCCGCCACGGCCAGGAACAGGTCATGGCGCAGCGCTACCTGCCGGCCATCAAGGATGGCGACAAGCGCATCCTGATGATCGACGGCGAGCCGGTGGAATACTGCCTGGCGCGCATCCCCGCCCAGGGCGAGACCCGCGGCAACCTCGCCGCCGGCGGCCGCGGCGTGGCCCAGCCACTGACCGAGCGCGACCGCTGGATCGCCGCGCAGGTCGGCCCGGAACTGCGCAAGCGCGGCCTGCTGTTCGTCGGCCTGGACGTGATCGGCGAGAACCTTACCGAGATCAACGTCACCAGCCCGACCTGCATCCGCGAGATCGATGCGGCCTACGACACGCGCATCGGTGAGAGACTGATGGCAGTCATCGACGAAAAGCTCAAGGCGCGCAGTGCGTCATAGACTTTTATAAGCCTCGTCGGCAGACTTCCGCCCCACCCTGGCCCGTGCGATCCGCAATGAACGCTGCAACCCACCAAGACTTCCCCGTGTCCTCCGGCGTACGTCCGGCGGACCGTCTGGGTTTCACCCTGTTCATTGCGGCCATCCTGCACGTGGCCGTGCTGCTGGGCGTCGGCTTCACCATGCCCTCGCCCAGCCAGCTGAGCAAAACCCTGGAAATCACCCTGGCCAGTTTCAAGAGCGACAAAGCCCCTGAGAAGGCCGACTACCTCGCCCAGATGAATCAGCAGGGCAGCGGCACCCTGGAACACAAGGCAATCCCCAAGACCACCGAGCAGGCGCCGTTCCAGGACACCGAAGTCAAGAAAGTCTCCCCGCCGGCCACCCCGCGCCAGGCCAAGAGCCCCGAAGCGCCCAAGGCCGCCGTCGCCACCCGCACCCCGCGCCCGGACAAGGTGCAGACCAAGCAGCAGACGCCCAAGGCAGAGACCGTCGCCAAGCCCGCGCCGCAGTTCGACTCCGCCCAGCTCTCAGCGGAAATCTCCAGCCTCGAAGCCGACCTCGCCCGCGAGCAGCAGGCCTATGCCAAGCGCCCGCGCATCCACCGCCTGAGCGCCGCCTCGACCATGCGCGACAAGGGCGCCTGGTATAAAGAGGAATGGCGCAAGAAGATCGAGCGTATCGGCAACCTCAATTACCCGGACGAAGCCCGCCGCCAGCGCATCTACGGCAACCTGCGGCTGCTGGTGTCGATCAACCGCGACGGCTCCCTGTATGAAGTACAGGTACTGGAATCCTCCGGCCAGCCCCTGCTCGACCAGGCCGCCCAGCGCATCGTGCGCCTGGCCGCACCCTTCGCGCCCTTCTCCGGCGACCTGAACGACATCGATCGCCTGGAAATCATCCGCACCTGGCGTTTCGAGCGCGGCGACCGCCTGTCCAGCAACTAAGCCAGCGCGCCCGAAGCGTCTACTGACGCTTTCAAGTCTTGTCCCTTTGGTCCCCAGGCCTGAAACTAGCCGGCATGAAAAGCACAGCTGCCAGCTATCTCAAGCACCACTTCCTGATCGCCATGCCGCACATGGCGGACTCCAATTTCGCCCAGACGGTGACCTACCTCGTGGAACACAACGAGCAGGGCGCCATGGGCCTGATCATCAATCGCCCCAGCGGCCTGAGTCTCGCCGACGTGCTCGAACAGCTGCGTCCGGACGAACTGCCGCCAGTGCGCTGCCAGGGCATGACCATCTATACCGGCGGCCCGGTACAGACGGACCGCGGCTTCGTCCTGCACCCCGCCGGACGTAGTTACCAGGCCACCCTGGAGCTGGGCGAGCTGTCGCTGTCCACCTCCCAGGACGTACTGTTCGCCATCGCCGATGGCAGCGGCCCCGCGCAGCACCTGATCACTCTCGGCTACGCAGGCTGGGAAGCCGGCCAGCTGGAAGCCGAACTCGCCGACAACGCCTGGCTGACCTGCCCCGCCGACCCGGCGGTGCTGTTCGAGGTGCCGACCGAGCAGCGCCTGTCGGCGGCCGCCGAGCGCCTGGGGGTAAACCTCAGCCTGCTCACCGCCCAGGCCGGGCACGCCTGATGAACAGCAAACCCCTGCGCCTGCTTCTAGGCTTCGACTACGGCACCAAGCAGATCGGCGTCGCCGTTGGCCAGGCCATCACCGGGCAGGCTCGCGAACTGTGCGTGCTCAAGGCACAGAACGGCGTGCCGGACTGGAACCGCGTCGAAGCCCTGATCAAGGAATGGCAGCCCGACGCTATCGTCGTCGGCCTGCCGCTGAACATGGACGGCACCCCCAGCGACATGAGCGAGCGCGCCGAGAAATTCGCCCGCCGCCTGCACGGCCGCTACAACCTGCCGGTGCACACCCACGACGAACGCCTGACCACCTACGCCGCCAAGGGCGAGCGCCTGGCCCAGGGCCAGCGCGATGGTTACCGCGAGCGCCCAGTGGACGCCCTGGCCGCCGCCCTGCTGCTGGAGGGCTGGCTGGCCGACAACGCCCCCGCTTGATCCACGCGGCCCTGCTGCAGCGTCCTTGACCTGAGGCAGCGCCAGCGCAGCGAAAGCCACTAAGCTTGCCGGACCACTCCTTCCCGGAACGGTCCGCCCCGATGGCCGCCCGTGCCGGGTGGCCTCGCCAACCGAACCGGAGACGTCATGACCCTGCCCAGCCCCGCCGAACTCATCCCCCGCATGGCCACCGACCTGCGCAACTATCTGGCGCAGCGCGGGATCGACTCGCCGCGCTTCGTCGGCATCCACACTGGCGGCATCTGGGTCGCCCAGGAACTGCTCAAGGCACTGGGCAGCGACGAGATCCTCGGCATCCTCGACGTCTCCTTCTACCGCGACGATTTCAGCCGCAGCGGCCTGCACCCGCAGGTCCGTCCGTCGGAACTGCCCTTCGAGATCGACGGCCAGCACCTGGTCCTGGTGGACGACGTACTGATGAGCGGCCGGACCATCCGCGCCGCGCTCAACGAGCTGTTCGACTACGGCCGCCCGGCCAGCGTGACCCTGGTCAGCCTGGTGGACCTGAACAAGCGCGAGCTGCCCATTCGCCCGGATATCGTCGGCGAAACCCTGTCCCTGGCACCCAACGAGCGGGTAAAATTGCGCGGTCCCGCACCACTTGTCCTCGAGCGCACGCTTCTCAGCACCGCGCTGTAACTCCGCGCGCCCGGACCTCCACCCCCAACTTTCAGGGCCTGCCACATGCCGACCGACGCCAAGCGCCCGCTGCAGCTCAACGACCTGGGCCAGCTGCGCCACTTCCTCTCGCTCGACGGGTTGTCCCGCGAACTGCTGACTGAAATCCTAGATACCGCCGATTCCTTCCTCGAAGTCGGCGCCCGCGCAGTGAAGAAAGTCCCGCTGCTGCGCGGCAAGACCGTGTGCAACGTGTTCTTCGAAAACTCCACACGCACCCGCACCACCTTCGAACTGGCCGCCCAGCGCCTGTCCGCCGACGTCATCTCGCTGAACGTGTCGACCTCCTCGACCAGCAAGGGCGAGACGCTCACCGACACCCTGCGCAACCTCGAGGCCATGGCCGCCGACATGTTCGTCGTGCGCCACAGCGACTCGGGCGCCGCGCACTTCATTGCTGAGCACGTCAGCCCCAACGTCGCCGTGATCAACGGCGGCGACGGCCGCCACGGCCACCCGACCCAGGGCATGCTCGACATGCTCACCATCCGCCGCCACAAGGGCAGCTTCGAGAACCTCTCGGTGGCCATCGTCGGCGACATTCTGCACTCGCGGGTGGCGCGCTCGGACATGCTGGCGCTGAAAACCCTCGGCTGCCCGGACATCCGCGTCATCGCCCCGCGCACCCTGCTGCCGGTGGGCCTGGAAGACCAGTACGGGGTGAAGGTGTTCACCGACGCCAACGAAGGCCTGAAGGACGTCGACGTGGTGATCATGCTGCGCCTGCAGCGCGAGCGCATGGCCGGCGGCCTGCTGCCCAGCGAAGGCGAGTTCTTCAAGCTCTACGGCCTGACCGGCAAGCGCCTGCAGCTGGCCAAGCCCGACGCCATCGTCATGCACCCCGGCCCGATCAACCGCGGCGTGGAGATCGATTCCGCCGTGGCTGACGGCGAACAGTCGGTAATCCTCAACCAGGTCACCTACGGCATCGCCATCCGCATGGCCGTGCTGTCCATGGCCATGAGCGGCCAGAACACCCAACGCCAGCTGGAACAGGAGGACGCGCAATGACCGTCAGTATTCGTGGCGCCCACCTGATCGACCCGGCCAGCGGCCTGGACAAAGTCTGCGACCTGCACATCGAGGCTGGCCGCATCGTCGCCATCGGCGACGCCCCCGAAGGCTTCCACGCCGCCCAGGAAATCGACGCCGCCGGCCTGATCGCCGCACCCGGCCTGGTGGACCTGAGCGTCGCCCTGCGCGAGCCGGGCTACAGCCGCAAGGGCAGCATCGAAAGCGAAACCCGCGCCGCCGCTGCCGGTGGCGTCACCAGCCTGTGCTTCCCGCCGCAGACCAAGCCGGTGCTGGACACCTCCGCCGTCGCCGAGCTGATCCTCGACCGCGCCCGCGAGGCCGGCAACGCCAAGGTCTTCCCCATCGGCGCGCTGACCAAGGGCCTGGCCGGCGAGCAACTGTCCGAGCTGGTCGCCCTGCGCGACGCCGGCTGCGTGGCCTTCACCAACGGCCTGGCGCCGATGGCGAGCAACCGCGTGCTGCTGCGTTCGCTGGAATACGCGGCGACCTTCGACCTGACCGTGGTGTTCACCTCCCAGGACGCCGAACTGGCGGCCGACGGCATCGCCCACGAAGGCCCGACCGCCAGCTTCCGCGGCCTGGCCGGCATCCCGGAAACCGCCGAGACCGTGGCCCTGGCCCGCAACCTGCTGCTGGTCGAGCAGTCCGGCGTGCGTGCGCACTTCAGCCAGCTGACCAGCGCCCGTGGCGTCGAGATGATCGCCCAGGCCCAGGCCCGTGGCCTGCCGGTCACTGCCGATGTGGCGCTGTACCAGTTGATCCTCACCGACGAGGCGCTGGCGGATTTCTCCAGCCTGTACCACGTGCAGCCGCCGCTGCGCTCGCACAAGGACCGCGACGCCCTGCGCGAAGCGGTGAAGAGCGGCGTGATCCAGGCCATCGCCAGCCACCACCAGCCCCACGAGCAGGACGCCAAGAACGCCCCGTTCGCCGCGACCGACCCGGGCATCAGCAGCGTCGAACTGCTGCTGCCGCTGGCCATGACCCTGGTGCAGGACGGCCTGCTCGACCTGCCGACCCTGCTCGCGCGCCTCTCCAGCGGCCCGGCCGCCGCCCTGCGCCTGCCGGCCGGCAAGCTGGCCATCGGCGCGGCAGCGGACGTGGTGCTGTTCGAAGCCGACGGCCAGACCCTGGCGGGCGAGACCTGGCACTCCCGCGGCCAGAACTGCCCGTTCCTCGGCCACTGCCTGCCGGGCGTGGTGCGCTGCACCCTGGTGGACGGACATATCGTCCACGCGGTGTGACGCTCCGCCGTCCCATGAAAAAGCCCGCCGATTGGCGGGCTTTTTCTTTTCATACGGCGAATCCCGTGCAGGAGCGCGCGATCGCGGGCATGGCCCGCTCCTACAGGATGCTGCAAGTGATGGGTATCGCTGCGCTCCACACCATCCTACAAATGCGTCTCGTGCTTCAGATCATCGCCAGGGCCTTGGCCAGATCGGCGCGCAGGTCTTCCACGTCCTCCACCCCCACCGACAGGCGAATCAGCGAATCGCCGATGCCCAGCGCCGCGCGGTTCTCCGCCGGGATGCTGGCGTGGGTCATGATCGCCGGGTGTTCGATCAGGCTCTCCACGCCGCCCAGGCTTTCCGCCAGGGCGAACAACTGGACGTTCTCCAGGAAGCGCCGTGAGCCGGCGAGGTCGGTGTCCAGGTCCAGCGAGATCATCCCGCCGAAGCCCTTCATCTGCGTGCGCGCCAGTTCGTGCTGCGGGTGTGATGGCAGGCCGGGGTAGTAGACGCGTTTGACCTGCGGCTGCTGCTCCAGCCATTTCGCCAGGTCGAGAGCGTTGGCGCAGTGGCGCTCCATGCGCAGCGCCAGGGTCTTCACCCCGCGCAGGGTGAGGAAGGCGTCGAACGGGCCGGCGATGGCGCCCACCGAGTTCTGCAGGAAGCCCAGGCGTTCGGCTAGGTCGGGGTTGTCGCCGACGATGGCGATACCGCCGATGACGTCGGAGTGGCCATTGAGGTACTTGGTGGTGGAGTGCACGACGATGTCGAAGCCCAGGTCCAGCGGGCGCTGCACGTAGGGACTGGCGAAAGTGTTGTCGGCCACGCAGAGGATGCCGCGCTCGCGGCAGGTGCGGGCGACGGCGGCCAGGTCGGTCAGGCGCAGCAGCGGGTTGCTCGGGGTTTCCACCCAGACCATGCGGGTCTTGTCGGTCAGCGCCGCTTCCAGGGCGCCGGGCTGGGCCAGGTCGGCGAAGTGGAAATCGTGCCCGGCGCTGCGCCGGCGCACCCGCTCGAACAGGCGAAAGGTGCCGCCGTAAAGATCGTTGCCGGAGACGATGTGCGAGCCGGCGTCGAGCAGCTCCAGCACCGCCGAGATCGCCGCCAGCCCCGAGGCGAAGGCGAACGCCTTGCTGCCGCCTTCCAGGTCTGCCACGCAGCGCTCCAGCGCCCAGCGCGTGGGGTTGTGCGAGCGGCCGTAGTCGAGCCCCTTGTGCACGCCGGGGCTGTCCTGGCGGTAGGTGGAGTTGGCGTAGATCGGCGGCATGATCGCCCCGGTGGATGGGTCCGGCTCCTGCCCGGCGTGAATCACGCGGGTGGCGAAACCGAGGCGGTCGTCGTGCTGGCTCATGGCAGGGTCCTCCGCAAGTGGTTGAGCAGGTCGAATCTTGTGATCAGGCCGTGGAAGCCCGAGGCGTCGGCGATGATCGCCACCAGACCGCGCCCAAGCACCGCTTCCAGTTCGGCGAGGCTGGCACCGGGGGCCAGGGTTTCCGGGGCGTCGCTCATGGCGCTGGAGACTTCGCAACGGTAGTGCGCCGGGTTGTCATGCACGCCCATGAGGATGTCGGACTCGTCGATCACGCCCACCAGGCGCTTGCCGTCGAGTACGGGGAGCTGAGAGATGTCCGCCAGGCGCATGCGCTGGAAGGCGGTGAGCAGGGTGTCGCCGGGGCCGACACTGACCACCCGGCCCTCCTCGAAGCGCCGTGCGATGATGTCGCGCAGGTCGCCGTAGCGCTTGCGCTGCAGCAGGCCCTGGTCGGTCATCCACTGGTCGTTGTAGATCTTCGACAGGTAGCGCGTGCCGGTGTCGCAGACCAGGCTGACCACGCGCTTGGGTTCATTCTGCTCGCGGCAGAAGCGCAGCGCGGCGGCCAGCAGCGTGCCGGTGGAGGAACCGGCGGCGATGCCTTCATTGCGCAGCAACTCGCGGGCGGTGGCGAAGCTTTCCTGGTCGCTGATCGAGTAGGCGTGGCGCACGCTGGAGAGGTCGGCAATCGACGGCACGAAGTCTTCGCCGATGCCCTCCACCGCCCAGGAGCCGGGCGTACCGATGGCGCCGGAGCGCGAATACTCGGCCATGATCGAGCCAACGGGGTCGGCGAGGACCATTTCCAGTTCGGGCTGGACCTTCTGGAAGAAGCGCGTGAGGCCGGTGAGCGTGCCGGCGGAGCCGACACCGACCACCACGGCGTCGAGGTCATGGCCGGTCTGCGCCCAGATTTCCGGGCCGGTGCCGGTCTCATGGGCCAGTGGGTTGGCGGGGTTGTTGAACTGGTCGGCGAAGAAGGCGTCGGGCAGGTCTTTCGCCAGCCGCGCGGCGACGTCCTGGTAATACTCGGGGTGGCCCTTGCCGACGTCGGAACGGGTGATGTGCACCTCGGCACCCATGGCGCGCAGGTGCAGGACCTTCTCGGTGGACATCTTGTCCGGCACCACCAGCACCACCCGGTAGCCCTTGGCGCGCCCCACCAACGCCAGGCCCAAGCCCGTGTTGCCGGCAGTGGCTTCGACGATCACGCCACCGGGCTTTAGCCGGCCGTCGCGCTCGGCGGCCTCGATCATGGCGACACCAATGCGGTCCTTGATCGAGCCGCCGGGGTTCTGTGATTCGAGCTTGAGGAACAGCGTACAGGGTCCGGTATCGAAGCGCGTCACGCGGACCATGGGGGTATTGCCGATCAGGTCGAGTACGGCGGGGCGGGATTCGTTGCTCATGGCAGCCACTCCTTCTGCGGCGCCACGGGGATCGCCCGGCGACGCCTGCTACTGTCCTCCTGACCTTAGGCGGGAGGCACAGGTCGCGCCAGGCGGCGCGACGAAAGACGAGGGTGGACGTGCGTAGGAGCAAGCGGTGCGCAGAGCGTTCATCTTTAGGAGCGAGCTTGCTCGCGAACCGCCCAACGTCGGCGCTCGGGATGTTCGCGAGCAAGGACTGGGCGGCCCCCTCACTCCTACAAAAGAAGGGTCAGATCCGCTGCGGCCCGTTGCGCTCGGAAATCTGGCTGTTCAGCGTCCAGAAGTCATACAGCACGCCGATGAAGAACAGCCCGCCGGTGAACAGGTAGAGGATGCCGGTGAGCCACTTGCCCATGTACATGCGGTGCACGCCGAACACACCGAGGAAGGTCAGCAGGATCCAGGCGACGTTGTAGTCCACGCCGCCGGAACGGTAGCGCTGGTCCGCCGCGTCATCCATGGAGGGAATGAGGAACAGGTCGATGATCCAGCCGATGAAGAACAGGCCGAGGGTGAAGAACCAGATGGTGCCGGTGATCGGTCGGCCGTAGTAGAAACGGTGCGAGCCGGTGAAGCCGAAGATCCACAGCAGGTAGCCGATGACCTTGCTGTGGGTGTCAGGGTTGGCGGACATGCCTTTCTCCCGTTGCGTTACAAGGCAACCAGCATAAACGAAAAGCCCGCACGGGGCGGGCTTCTCAAGGAGCGGGATCAGCGGAAACGGCGATTGGGGTCGTCGTCGCCCATCTCCAGGGTCAGGCCCTGGGTCATGGTGGTCAGGTGGTCGGCATCGGTCTCCGAGCCCAGCTTGATCATCAGGCGCAGGTCGTTCGCCGAGTCGGCGTAGGCCAGCGCATCTTCGTAGGTGATCTCGCCCTGGGTGTAGAGCTGGTACAGCGCCTGGTCGAAGGTCTGCATGCCCTGCTCGGTGGAGCGCTTCATCAGTGGCTTGAGCTCGTGGACCTCGCCCTTGCGGATCAGGTCGGCGGCCAGCGGGGTGTTCAGCAGCACCTCGATCACCGCGCGGCGGCCCTTGCCGTCCGGGGTCGGCACCAGTTGCTGGGCGACGATGGCCTTGAGGTTCAGCGAGAGGTCCATCCACACCTGGCCATGCCGGTCGGCCGGGAAGAAGTGGATGATCCGCTCCAGCGCCTGGTTGGCATTGTTGGCGTGCAGGGTCGCCAGGCACAGGTGGCCGGTTTCGGCGAAGGCCACGGCGTGGTCCATGGTCTCGCGCGAGCGCACCTCGCCGATCATGATCACGTCCGGCGCCTGGCGCAGGGTGTTCTTCAGGGCCACCTCGAAGGTATCGGTATCCAGGCCCACCTCACGCTGGGTGACGATGCAGCCCTGGTGCTGGTGGATGTACTCGATGGGGTCTTCGATGGAGATGATGTGGCCGGTGGAGTTCTTGTTGCGGTAGCCGATCATCGCCGCCAGCGAGGTGGATTTACCGGTACCGGTGGCGCCAACGAAGATCACCAGGCCGCGCTTGGTCATCGCCAGCTTCTTGAGGATTTCCGGCAGTTTCAGGTCATCGATGGTCGGGATGTTGGTCTCGATGCGGCGCAGCACCATGCCCACCAGGTTGCGCTGGTAGAAGGCGCTGACACGGAAGCGACCGACGCCACGGGCGCTGATGGCGAAGTTGCACTCGTGGTTCTCGGCGAAGTCGCGGCGCTGCTGCTCGTTCATCACCGACAGCACGGTCTCGCGGGTCTGCTCCGGCGACAGGGCGGTCTTGGTGACCGGCAGTACCTTGCCGTTGACCTTCATCGAAGGCGGCACGCCCGCCGTGATGAACAGGTCGGAGGCACCCTTTTCCACCATCAGGCGCAACAGCTTCTCGAATTCCATGATCTTTCTCGCCGAGTTCACGCTGACTACGACAGGGCTGTCGGATCACGAAGCGGGTGCGTGTGGCGCGCTCCGTGCGCCGGGCCGCAGGGGCCCGGTGGGGTTAGAAGTTTTCCGGGATCTTGGCTTTTTCTTTCGCCGCGTCGCGGGTCACCAGGCCCTTGGCGACCAGGCCCTTGAGGCACATGTCGAGGGTCTGCATGCCGATCGCGCCGCCGGTCTGGATGGCGGAGTACATCTGCGCGACCTTGTCCTCGCGGATCAGGTTACGGATCGCCGGGGTGCCGATCATGATCTCGTGGGCCGCCACCCGCCCGCCGCCGATCTTCTTCAGCAGGGTCTGGGAAATCACCGCCTGCAGGGATTCGGAGAGCATGGAGCGGACCATGGATTTCTCCTCGGCGGGGAACACGTCGACGATACGGTCGATGGTCTTGGCCGCGGAGGTGGTGTGCAGGGTGCCGAAGACCAGGTGACCGGTTTCCGCGGCGGTCAGCGCCAGGCGGATGGTCTCCAGGTCACGCATCTCGCCCACCAGGATGATGTCCGGGTCTTCACGCAGTGCCGAGCGCAGGGCCTCGTTGAAGCCCAGGGTGTCGCGGTGCACTTCACGCTGGTTGACCAGGCACTTCTTCGATTCGTGGACGAATTCGATGGGGTCTTCGACGGTGAGGATGTGGCTGTACTTGGTGTTGTTCAGGTAGTCGAGCATCGCCGCCAGTGAGGTGGACTTGCCCGAACCGGTCGGGCCGGTCACCAGGACCAGGCCGCGCGGCACGTCTGAGACGCGCTTGAACACTTCGCCCATCCCCAGGTCTTCCATGGTCAGCACCTTGGAGGGAATGGTCCGGAACACGGCGCCGGCGCCGCGGTTCTGGTTGAAGGCGTTGACCCGGAAGCGGGCGACGCCCGGCACTTCGAAGGAGAAGTCGGTTTCCAGGAACTCCTCGTAATCCTTGCGCTGCTTGTCGTTCATGATGTCGTAGATCAGCGCGTGAACCTGCTTGTGCTCCAACGGCGGCAGGTTGATGCGGCGAACATCGCCGTCGACGCGGATCATCGGCGGCAGGCCGGCCGAGAGGTGCAGGTCCGAAGCGCCCTGCTTGGCGCTGAAGGCGAGCAGCTCGGTAATATCCATGGGACTCCCCAATCAAGAGCAAGCAGGTAGAATGCCGCAGAACACGCAGCAGCCGGGCGGAAAAGCGACGGTAATGTCCACGATAGCAGAGAATATTGCAAAGGTTCGCGTACGAATCCGTGAGGCGGAACAAGCGAAAAATCGCACGCCTGACTCGGTGCAGTTGCTGGCCGTGAGCAAGACCAAACCCGCCACCGCGATCCGCGAAGCGTTTGCCTGCGGCCTGGCCGATTTTGGCGAGAACTACCTGCAGGAAGCGCTGCTCAAGCAGACCGAGCTGGCCGATCTGCCGCTGACCTGGCATTTCATCGGCCCCATCCAGTCGAACAAGACCCGGCCGATTGCCGAGCACTTCGACTGGGTGCACTCGGTGGACCGCCTGAAGGTCGCCCAGCGCCTCTCCGAGCAGCGCCCGGCGAACCTGCCGCCGCTCAACGTGCTGCTGCAGGTGAACGTCAGCGGCGAGGACAGCAAGTCCGGCTGTTCCCCTGCCGAGCTGCCCGCCCTTGCCCAGACCGTGGCGCAACTGCCGCACCTGAAACTGCGCGGCCTGATGGCGATCCCCGAACCCACCGAGGACGTTGCCGCGCAGCACGCCGCGTTCGCCCGCCTGCGCGAGCTGATGCAAGCCCTGAATCTCGGCCTGGACACCCTGTCCATGGGCATGAGCCACGACCTCGAAGCCGCCATCGGCGAAGGCGCCACCTGGGTGCGGATCGGTACCGCCCTGTTCGGCGCCCGCGACTACGGCGCCTCGCACTAATAAAGGAAGAGACTCCATGAGCAGCACCCGCATTGCCTTCATCGGCGCCGGCAACATGGCCGCCAGTCTCATTGGTGGCCTGCGCGCCAAGGGCGTCGCCGCGAGCGACATCCGCGCCAGCGATCCGGGCGCCGAGCAGCGTGCGAAGATCGCCGCCGAGCACGGCATCGAAGTGGTCGGCGACAACGCCAGCGCCGTGGTCGGCGCCGACGTTGTGGTCCTGGCGGTCAAACCGCAGGTCATGAAGGATGTCTGCCTGGCGCTGGCGCCGGCGCTGAGCGAGAACGCGCTGATCGTCTCCATCGCCGCCGGCATTCCCTGCGCCAGCCTTGAACGCTGGCTCGGCGAGGTGAACGGCCAGCCGCGCGCCATCGTCCGCTGCATGCCCAACACCCCGGCACTGGTCGGCCTGGGCGCCAGCGGCCTGTACCCCAACGCCAGCGTCAGCGCCGCCCAGCGCGAGCAGGCGCAGCAACTGCTGAGCGCCGTGGGCATCGCCCTGTGGCTGGACGAGGAGCGTCAGATCGACGCGGTCACTGCCGTCTCCGGCAGCGGCCCGGCCTACTTCTTCCTGCTCATGGAAGCCATGACCGCCGCAGGCGAGAAGCTCGGCCTGTCCCGCGAAGTCGCCGGCCAACTGGCCCGCCAGACCGCCCTGGGCGCCGCGCAGATGGCCACCATCAGCGATGTCGACCCGGCCGAGCTGCGCCGCCGCGTGACCTCGCCCAAGGGCACCACCGAAGCCGCCATCACCACCTTCCAGGCCAACGGCTTCGAGGCGCTGGTGGAGAAGGCAGTGGGCGCCGCCGACCATCGCTCCGCCGAACTGGCCGAACAACTGGGCCGCTAATTGCCGCGTCGCAGGCGACCTGGGACGGTCGCCCCGCTCCCGCCTGTGACGGACAACCCCTGATCGCCAGGCGGGGTTGAATTTGCACGTAACGAAACACACTTACACGCGACCGGCGACGATGAATTCCCTACAGTATGGCGTTACAGCGCCGTCGTTGACCGACCGCCCGATTCGCCCGGCCCTGCGCGCCGGCGCCCAACGTTCACCAAGGACCGCCCAATGACCGGACTTTCCACAGCCGCCATCTATGTGATCCAGACACTTGGCAGCCTGTACCTGCTGATCGTGCTGCTGCGCTTCATCCTGCAACTGGTCCGCGCCGACTTCTATAACCCGCTCAGCCAGTTCATCGTGCGCGCCACCAAGCCGCTGCTGAACCCGCTGCGCCGCATCATTCCCGGCTTCGGCGGCATCGACTTCGCCTCGCTGGTGCTGGCGATCCTGGTCCAGCTGGTGCTGATGGTCGTCACGCTGACCCTGATGGGCTATGGCGTGGGCGGCTACATTCTGCAGTTGCTGGTGTGGTCGATCATCGCGGTGACCTCGCTGTTCCTGAAGGTGTTCTTCTTCGCCCTGATCATCAGCGTGATCCTCTCCTGGGTTGCCCCGGGCAGCCACAATCCCGGCGCCCAACTGGTGAACCAGATCTGCGAGCCGTTCCTGGCGCCGTTCCGCAAGCTGCTGCCGAACCTCGGCGGGCTGGATATATCGCCGATCTTCGCGTTCATCGCGCTGAAGCTGATCGACATGCTGGTGATCGGCAACCTGGCGGCAATGACCGGGATGCCGCAGATTCTTTCGCCCTTCATGTAATTGCAGAGGAGCTGCTGCGCGTCGGCGATACTGCGTTGAAAACAGCCGGGGATTGCTCATTTACAGATCGTAAACTGCGCATCCCCGGCTGTTTACGCCTTGTCTCGCTCTAGCTCGCTAGCTCCAAGAGTCCGCTAGGCAGATGAGCTTTTATTTCTGGGACGGCGAGGACCTGATCCTCGACTGCCACCTGCAGCCCAAGGCGAGCCGCGACGAGTTCGCCGGGCTGCATGGTGAGCGCCTGAAGATCCGCCTCACCGCGCCACCGGTCGAAGGCAAGGCCAACGCTCACCTGCTGGCATTCCTCGGCAAGGCCTTCGGCGTACCGAAAAGTGCGGTGAAGCTTGAAAGCGGTGAGCTGAACCGCCAGAAGCGCGTGCGGATCCCTCGTCCGACGAAAATTCCGACAGAGCTCGGGATAGCCGCTCGGTAACCTTGGCTGACCTTACGCGTAGGAATGTGCTGTAGGCCAATTGCTATTCCCCCACTCCGTCGCATAATCCACGCCATCCAATCCCCGCGCAGGACGCGCCAGCCCAAGGAACGCCCGGATGAGCATGGAACGTCTCAGTCAGCAGATTGATGCCTACGTCACCTGGAAGCGCGAGCTGGTCCGCGAGATCACCCGCTATCGCAGCTGGCTGGAGCGCGCCCGGCTGAACACCCCGGAAATCGAGAACCGCCTCGAACGCACCCTGCGCCTGCTACGTGTCGACCACATCACCCTGGCCTTCGTCGGCGAGTACTCGCGCGGCAAGACCGAGCTGATCAACAGCCTGTTCTTCTCCGGCTACGGCCGCCGCATGCTGCCTTCCCAGGCTGGGCGCACCACCATGTGCCCTACCGAGCTGTTCTTCGACCCGCGCTCAGAGCGACCCTACATCCGCCTACTGCCCATCGAGACACGCGTCGCCGATGCCAGCGTGGCGCAGTTCAAGCGCATCCCGCGGCACTGGGTGAATATCCCCCTCGACACTTCCGATCCGGCGAACATGGCCGAGGCCTTCGCCCAGGTTGCCAAGACCAAGCCGCTGCCGGTGGAACAGGCAATCCAGCTGGGCTTCCACCCGGACATGCTCGAAGCCACCGACAAGCCCGGCATCGTGCTGGTGCCGGCGTGGCGCCACGCGCTGGTCAACTTCGACCACCCGCTGCTGCGCCAGGGCCTGCGCATCCTCGATACCCCCGGCCTGAACGCACTGGGCAGCGAGCCGGAACTGACCCTGTCGATGCTGCCCAGCGCGCAGTCGATCCTCTTCCTGCTGGCCGCCGATACCGGCGTCACCGCTTCCGACATGGCGATCTGGCAGGACCATGTGCGTCAGCTCGGCGAGGATGGCCACACCACGCTTTATGCGGTGCTGAACAAGATCGACGTGCTCTGGGATGACCTGGCCGGCGAAGCCTTCGTGCAGAACGCCATCCGCCACATCCGGGACACCACGGCGCGCCAGCTGGGCATCGCCAAGGAGGACGTGCTGCCGCTGTCGGCCAAGCAGGCGCTGCTGGCCAAGGTGCGCGGCGACCGCGAACTGCTTGCGCGCAGCCAGATGGAGTCCCTGGAGGAGCTGCTCTGCGAGCGCATCGTCGCGCAGAAGGAACGTCTGCTGGAGAGTGCCGTGGTCGGCCAGGTGCTGGCGCTGGTCAACAACAGCCAGCACAGCCTGCGCGTGCGCCTGGACAAGGTGAAGGAGCAGCAGGCGCTGCTCAACGACCAGCAGCAGGACAGTGGCCAGCTGCTGTTCGAACTGACCGCGCGGACCAAGGACGACCACAACCTGCACCACAAGCGCCTGCTCAGCCTGAAGACCAACCAGCGCCTGCTGCGCCACCAGGGCGAGCAGTTGCGCGAGGCAGTGCGCGCCGAGCGCCTGGAACAGCACCTGAAGAAGGTCCACGACAAGCTGCGCGGCAGCTGGACCACGGTCGGCATCAACCAGGCCATCCTGCAGTTCTTCCGCACCGTGGAAGGCGACCTGGTCGCCCTCGGCCACGAAGCCGAAACCGCTAACCGCATGGTCGCGGCCATCTACCAGCGGCACAACGAGGAAAACCCGCTCAATGCCCTGGACGCCCCGCAGTTCCGCGTCCAGCGCTACCTGCGTGACCTCGCCAAGCTACAGGACAAGGCCGACCGCTTCCGCCTTCACCTGAAGACCCTGCTCACCGAGCAGCGCCTGCTCACCCGGCGTTTCTTCGCCACCGTCGCCCAGGAAGTCATCGGCCTGCATCAGCGCCTGCGCGAGGAGGCCGAGCAATGGGCCGCCGACGCCCTGATGCCGCTGATGCAGTACAGCCTGGAACACAAGCAGATGCTGGAAACCCACATGCTGCGCCTCAAGGCCCTGGCCCAGGAAACCCAGCAGGCGCGGCAACGCTCGCTGCTGCTGGGGCGCTACACCGAGGAGCTGGAACAGCAGCTCGCCGAGGCTACCGACATCCTCCGTCAGCTGCGCCGCCCGGCACCGCTGCAGCGCCAGGCCAAGGTCGTCACCCTGCCCACCTCCCAGCGCGCCTGAACCCCGCGCCGCGCCCGCCCTGCCCCTTCCGAGTGCGCTTGCCGCAAGGGGCAGCGCTCTTTAGACTGGCCGTCCTTTTTTATTCATGAGCTGGGTCGATGCCTACAGTCTTCCCCGAAGATTCCGTCGGTCTGGTCACCCCCCAGACGCTGCAGTTCAACGAACCGCTGCCCCTGGCCTGCGGCAAGACGCTGCCCGAATACAAGCTGGTGATCGAGACCTACGGCGAGCTGAACGCCACGGCGAGCAACGCCGTGCTGATCTGCCATGCGCTCTCCGGCCATCACCACGCCGCCGGCTACCACAGCGAGGATGAGCGCAAGCCGGGCTGGTGGGACAGCTGCATCGGTCCGGGCAAGCCCATCGACACCCGCAAGTTCTTCGTCGTCGCGCTGAACAACCTGGGCGGCTGCAACGGCTCCACCGGGCCGACCAGCCTCAACCCCGCCACCGGCAAGACCTATGGCGCGGACTTCCCCGTGGTCACCGTGGAAGACTGGGTGCACAGCCAGGCACGCCTGGCCGACCGCCTCGGCATCCATAGCTGGGCCGCCATTGTCGGCGGCAGTCTGGGCGGCATGCAGGCGCTGCAGTGGACCATCAGCTACCCCGAGCGTGTGCGCCATTGCCTGTGCATCGCCAGCGCACCCAAACTGTCGGCGCAGAACATCGCCTTCAACGAAGTTGCCCGCCAGGCCATTCTCTCGGACCCGGAGTTCTGCGGCGGCCACTTCCAGGAGCACGATGTGATCCCCAAGCGCGGCCTGCGCCTGGCGCGGATGGTCGGACACATCACCTACCTCTCCGATGACGCCATGGGCGCCAAGTTCGGCCGCGACATGAAGTCGGAGAAGCTCAACTACGACCTGCACAGCGTCGAGTTCCAGGTAGAAAGCTACCTGCGCTACCAAGGCGAGGAGTTCTCCACCCGCTTCGACGCCAACACCTACCTGCTGATGACCAAGGCGCTGGACTACTTCGACCCGGCCGCCGCCCACGGCGACGACCTGGCGCGAACCCTGTCGGGCGTGAAGGCGGACTTCTGCGTGATGTCCTTCACCACCGACTGGCGCTTCTCCCCGGCACGTTCGCGGGAGATCGTCGACGCGCTGCTGGCAGCGAAGAAGAACGTCAGCTACCTGGAAATCGACGCACCGCAAGGCCACGACGCCTTCCTGATGCCGATTCCACGCTACCTGCAAGCTTTCAGCGGTTACATGAACCGCATCAGCGTATAAGGATCACCATGCGCGCCGACCTGGAAATCATCCAAGACTGGATCCCCGCCGGCAGCCGCGTGCTCGACCTGGGCTGCGGCGACGGCGAGCTGCTCGCCTGGCTGCGCGACCACAAGCAGGTTGGCGGCTACGGCCTGGAGATCGACGCCGACAAGATCGCGAAATGCATCGAACGCGGGGTCAACGTCATCGAACAGGACCTGGACAAGGGCCTGGGCAACTTTGCCAGCGACAGCTTCGACGTGGTCGTGATGACCCAGTCGCTGCAGGCCCTGCGCTACCCCGACAAGGTGCTGGCGGAGATGCTGCGTGTAGGCAAGACCTGCATCATCACCTTCCCCAACTTCGGCCACTGGCGCTGCCGCTGGTACCTCGCGCGCAATGGCCGCATGCCGGTGTCGGATTTCCTTCCGTACACTTGGTACAACACGCCGAACATCCACTTCTGCACCTTCCGTGACTTCGAGGCGCTCTGCCACGAGCAGCACGCGAAGGTGCTGGACCGCCTGGCGGTAGACCACGAGCACCAGCATGGCTGGGCCTCGCGAATCTGGCCTAATCTGTTGGGTGAGATCGGCATCTACCGGATCAGCGGCGCTCGCGTGCAAGACCATCGCATCGCCGTCTGATCGCGGCTATCTGATAGAGCCCGGGAGAAACATCATGCGCCGCCTGCTTACCTTCCTCGCCTGCCTGGTCCTCGCCCTGCCCGCCTTCGCCGAACAGGTGAAGCGCCTGGGCGACCTGCAGGTGCACTACAGCGTATTCAACTCCAGCTTCCTCCAACCCAACGTCGCGCAAGCGGTGGGCGTGGTGCGCAGCAAGGCCCAGGGCGTGGTCAACATCGTGCCGCTGGACGCCAGCGGCAAGCCGGCCAACGTCACTGTCGCCGGCTCCGCGAAGAACCTGATGGGGCAGACCGTCCCCCTGACCTTCAAGCGCGTGGTCGAGGAAGGCGCCGTCTACAACCTGGCGCAGTTCCCCATCGAAGGCCGCGAAACCCTGACCTTCTCCATCCAGGTCCAGTCCGGAAACGAAGCCCCGCAAAGCTTCGATTTCATGCAGGAAATCTTCCCAGACGAATGATCAAGCTCGAACAACTGGTGCTGGCCAGTCACAACGCCGGCAAGCTCAAGGAACTCCAGGCCATGCTCGGCGCCCACGTGAAGGTGCGCTCCATCGGCGAGTTCAGCGACGTGGAGCCGGAAGAGACCGGCCTGTCGTTCGTCGAGAACGCCATCCTCAAGGCCCGCAACGCCGCGCGCATCTCCGGCCTGCCGGCGCTGGCCGACGACTCGGGCCTGGCAGTGGACTTCCTCGGCGGTGCGCCGGGCATCTACTCCGCGCGCTACGCCGACGGCAAGGGTGACGCGGCGAACAACGCCAAGCTGCTGGACGCCCTGAAGGACGTGCCGGACGAACAGCGCGGCGCCCAGTTCGTCAGCGTGCTGGCCCTGGTCCGCCATGCCGACGACCCGTTGCCTATCCTCTGCGAAGGCCTCTGGCACGGCAGCATCCTGCGCGCAGCCCGCGGCGAACACGGCTTCGGCTACGACCCGCTGTTCTGGGTGCCGGAAGCGGAATGCTCCAGCGCCGAACTGCCGCCCGAGCGCAAGAACCAGATCAGCCACCGCGCCCGCGCGATGGCCCTGCTGAAGCAGCGGCTGGGTCTATGAGCCAGGCAGGAAGCCGCGGGCTCGACGCAGGGCCGGTGGTTTCCGGCTTCCGCCTGCCACCGCTGTCCGCGTACGTGCACATCCCCTGGTGCGTGCGCAAATGCCCCTATTGCGACTTCAACTCCCACGCCGCCGGCCCGGAGCTGCCCGAGGACGCCTACGTCGAGGCGCTGCTGGCCGACCTGGCTGCGGATCGCGGCTACGTGCACGGTCGCAAGCTGACCTCGATCTTCTTCGGCGGCGGCACGCCCAGCCTGTTCTCGGCCAAGGCGCTGGGCCGCATCCTCGCAGGCCTGGAGCAGCAAGTCGGGTTCGAGAGCGACATCGAGATCACCCTGGAAGCCAACCCCGGCACCTTCGAGCAGGCCAAGTTCGCCGATTATCGGGCACTGGGCATAAACCGGCTGTCCATCGGCATCCAGAGCTTCCAGGCGGAGAAACTCAAGGCTCTGGGGCGCATCCACGATGGTGACGAAGCAGTACGCGCCGCCGAGATGGCCCGCCGCGCCGGCTTCGACAACTTCAACCTGGACCTGATGCACGGCCTGCCGGAGCAGAGCGTCGCCGACGCGCTGGTCGACCTGCAGCAGGCCATCGCCCTGGCGCCCACGCACCTGTCCTGGTACCAACTGACCATGGAGCCGAACACGGTGTTCTGGAGCCAGCCGCCGGAGCTGCCCGAGGACGACCAGCTGTGGGAAATCCAGGAAGCCGGCCAGGCGCTGCTCGCCCAGGCGGGCTACGCCCAGTACGAAACCTCGGCCTATGCCCGCGAAGGCAAGCGCGCACGGCACAACCTGAACTACTGGTCCTTCGGCGATTTCCTCGGCATCGGCGCCGGCGCCCACGCCAAGCTGAGCACACCGCAAGGCCGCATCCTGCGCACCTGGAAGACACGCCTGCCGAAGGACTACCTGAACCCGGACAAGCCCTTCCAGGCCGGCGAGCGCGACCTGGAAGCGGACGACCTCCCCTTCGAGTTCATGATGAACGCCCTGCGCCTCACCGAGGGCGTATCGGCGGCGACCTTCGCCGAGCGCACCGGCCTGCCGCTGGCCGCCATCGAGCAAGCCTGCCGCCAGGCGCGCCAGGACGGCCTGCTGCTGGACGACCCGCAGCACCTGGCCCCCACCGAGCGCGGCCAGCTGTTCCTCAACGACCTGTTGCAGCGCTTCCTGCCCTGAGTCTCCGACACCAGCAGCGCCGGGCGACTTCATCGTCGTCCGGCGTGTACACTCGCCAGCGACTCTGAATCCCAAGGAGCCCCCATGGACTTCGCGCTCGACCTGATTGCCAACGTCTCCCGCTGGTGCCGCGGCCACCTGTCCGACATCGCCCTGGCGATCATGGCGACCGTGCTGGTGCTGTTCGGCCCGGCGATCAACGCCTGGGTACAGCAGCGCATCGGCAGCCTGAACTTCGTCTTCCGCACCCTGCTATTTGTGCTGATCTGCGCCGTCGGCTATGGCCTGGCGATGGTCTTCGTCACCCCGTGGCTGGCCAAGGGCCTGGGTTACTTCAACAACTACACCCTGGCGCCCGTCCTGCTGCTAGTGTTCTTCGTGATTGGCATGATCGCCGACCGCAGTTGACCTGCGTTCCTCCGGCGGTTGGCCACAAACCCGCCGGAGGACACATGAAGCCGATCAAGCATCTGTACCTGCATTTCTCCGATGGCCAGCGCCTGGCGCTGCGCTTCCCGCAACAGAGCGACGACCCCGCCGAAGTGGCCCGCGGCATCCGCAAGCAGATGGAATCACCGGTCATCAGCATCGAGGTGGACGGCGACCTGCTGATCATTCCGCGCACCAGCATCAAGTACCTGCAGATCAGCCCGGCGCCGATGCGCATGCCGGAGACCACCGTGCTGGGCGCCGAACTCATCGAATAGATCCTGCACCGGATTCGATGCCCTTCGTAGGAGCGAGCCTGCTCGCGAACAGGCTCCCTGGCGGCGCCGATGCAGGGGCGGTTCGCGAACAAGCTCGCTCCTACAATTCAGCTCGGCCACACTGCGGATAGACAAAGGCCGCCTCGCGGCGGCCTCTGCTGGACTCAGTTACCCTCGCGGCGCAACGCCTGCGGAGTGAAGTCGCGCGGCCCCAGCGGGACCTTGAAGTCGTACATCGGCTCGTTGTTGTCCAGGCCGTCGACGAAGTAGCGCGCCCCTTCGAAGTCGTACAGCGCTTCCAGGGTACTGAGCACCATGGGCACGTCGTAGTAGTTGATCGGGTGCACTTCCTGGGCGCGGATCAGCTTGCCGTCGGCGTTGTAGATGTCCGAGGCGAGGATCTGCCAACTGTCTTCATCCAGGTAGAAGCGGCGCTTGGCGAACGGATGGCCCATGCCCTTGCGCAGGGTCGCCTCGACCACCCAGACGCGGTGCGGCTCGTAGCGCAGCAACTCGGGGTTGAGGGTCTTGGTCTTGAGGATGTCGGCGTAGGGGATGCCCTTCTGGTGCACCGCGTAGCTGTTGTACGGCACCAGCATCTCGCGCTTGCCCAGCAGCTGCCACTCGTAGTGATCCGGCGCGCCGTTGTAGACGTCCACGGTGTCGGCGGTGGCCAGGCCGTTGGTGTCCGGCTGCAGAGTGTCGTAGGCCAGGCTTGGCAGACGGCGCACGCGGCGCTCGCCGCTGTTGAAGCGCCAGGCCTTGCGGATCGACAGCACCTGGTCGATGGTCTCCTGCACCACCAGCGCAGAGCCGGCGAGCTTGGCCGGGGCGACGATGTTGTACTTGTAGTAGAACAGCGTGTTGTTCAGGTCCTGCGGGGTCATGCCCTCGCGGCCGTAGTTGAAGTACACGTAGCGGTCGAGCTTGAGCAGGTTGTAGCTGCCGCTGGCGAGCACGGCGGCCTGGTTGGTCACCATGTGAATCTGCTCGCCACGGTAACGCATGATGTGGTTCCAGATGGCTTCCAGGCCGGTCTTCGGCATCGGGAACGGCACGCCGGCGGCGGCGCCCTGCACTCCGTTACCGTCGGCGATCAGCTCGGCGTTCTCGGCGTTGAAGCGGGTGGCGTCATAGATGCGCTGGGGCAAGGATGCGCTGCGGCGGCTCGGGAAGACGCGCAGGTAGTAGTCTGGGTTTTCCCGCAGCAGCGCCTGGGTGCCCGGGGTGAGCAGCGCCTGGTACTGCGCCAGGTTCTTGCTGTCGATCTTGTACTGCACGGCATCGGCAGCGTACGGATCGAGGTGGTGAGTGCCGGGCTGGTAACCCGCCGGGGCGCTGGTGATGCCGCCGGTCCACGCGGGGATGGTGCCACTGGCGTTGCCGGCCATTTCCGCCCCCATCGGCGTCAGGTCGCGGCCCAGTCGAGCGGCCTCGGTGGCATCGACTTTCGCCTGCGCCGGCAGTGCCCACGCCCCCGCCATCAGCAGTACAGCAAGTTTCTTCAACACAGCAGACTCCTTTGCGACGGACTCCTGTCCGTCACTCTTATTTTCGTCCGCGGCGGATGCCGCTTTTTATTCAGGAGGTGAGGGTGGCCTTTGCGGCCTGCCGGGTGGTCCCGGTCTGTAGGGTGTTTCTGCGTGAAAAAGGCCTGCTGTGCAGGCCTTTTCCGTACATCAGTCGACGCGCTCGAACTTCAGGTCCCAGACGCCATGCCCGAGTCGCTCCCCGCGACGTTCGAACTTGGTGACCGGGCGCTCTTCCGGGCGCGGCACATAGGTATTGTCCGCTGAAAGGTTGCGATAGCCGGGTGCGGCATTCATCACTTCCAGCATGTGTTCGGCATATTGTTCCCAGTCGGTGGCCATGTGCAGCACGCCGCCGACCTTCAGCTTCTGCCGCACCAGCTCCGCCCAGGCTGGCTGCACGATGCGACGCTTGTGGTGACGCGACTTGTGCCACGGGTCCGGGAAGAACAGCAGCAGGCGGTCGAGGCTGGCATCGGCCACACAGTCGCGCAGCACTTCAAGGGCATCGCAGCTGTAGACGCGGATGTTGCTCAGGTCCTGGGTCAGCATGCCGTTGAGCAGCGCGCCGACACCGGGACGGTGCACTTCCACGCCGATGAAGTCCTGCTCCGGCGCGGCAGCGGCCATCTCCAGGGTGGCGTGGCCCATACCGAAGCCGATCTCGAAGGTACGCGGTGCCTGGCGCCCAAATACCTGGTCGAAATCCCGCAGCCCGTCTGCCAGCTCCAGGCCGTACTTCGGCCAGCCCTGGTCGAGGCCGCGCTGCTGGCCTTCGGTCATGCGCCCGGCGCGCATCACGAAGCTCTTGATGGCGCGCATCGGACGGTTATCGGCGTCGGGCTGATTCTCGGGCTGATTCTCGGGAATGTCACTCATGACTCGGACCTTGCGGGTAAATGCACGCGCGGGCCGGCTGCCTTTGGCAAACCGGCCCGCGCGTCGGTGTCTATTAAATGCCTGCCAACGATCTCGCGAGCTAGAGCGGAACTAGGCGAAAAGTGGGGCGGGAGCGGAGTTTACACGCAGTAAATGAGCATCCCGAACCACTTTTCAACGACGTTCCGCCGACGCGCAGCAGATCGTTAATTGATCAGGCCCGTCATCGGCGACGATGCGCTCGCGTACAGCTTGCGCGGCATGCGGCCGGCCAGGTACGCCAGGCGCCCGGCGACGATAGCGTGCTTCATCGCCTCGGCCATCATCACCGGGTTCTGCGCATGGGCGATGGCGGTATTCATCAGCACGGCCTCGCAGCCCAGCTCCATGGCGATGGTGGCGTCGGAGGCGGTACCCACGCCGGCATCCACCAGCACCGGGACGGTGGCTTCTTCGAGAATGATCCGCAGGTTGTACGGGTTGCAGATGCCCAGGCCCGAGCCGATCAGGCCGGCCAGCGGCATCACCGCGATGCAGCCGATCTCGGCCAGCTGGCGCGCGATGATCGGGTCGTCACTGGTGTACACCATGACGTCGAAGCCGTCCTTGACCAGCACTTCGGCGGCCTTGAGGGTTTCCACGACGTTGGGGAAGAGGGTCTTCTGGTCGGCCAGGACTTCCAGCTTGACCAGGTTGTGGCCATCGAGCAGCTCGCGGGCCAGGCGACAGGTGCGCACGGCCTCGACGGCGTCGTAGCAGCCGGCGGTGTTCGGCAGGATGGTGTAGCGATCCGGCGGAATCACGTCCAGCAGGTTCGGTTCGCCCGGGTTCTGGCCGATGTTGGTGCGGCGCACGGCGACAGTGACGATCTCGGCGCCCGAGGCCTCGATGGCGACGCGGGTCTCCTCGAGATCCTTGTACTTGCCGGTGCCGACCAGCAGCCGCGAATTGTAGGTGCGGCCAGCCAGGGTGAAGGGCTTGTCGACCGGCAGGTTGGAGTTGGGTTGGCTCATCGAATCACTCCTGAAGGAAAGGCGGGCGGGGCCTGAAAGTCTGGGAGGCGGCTGCTAGCCGCCGCCGATGGCATGCACCACTTCCACCTGGTCGCCTTCGCTCAGGGCGGTGGCGGCGTGCTGGCTGCGCGGCACGATGTCCTGGTTGAGCTCGACCGCGACACGCTTGCCGGTGAGGTCGAGACGCTCGAGCAGATTGGCGACGCTGTGGCCGTCGGGCAGCTCGAAAGGTTCGCCATTCAACTGAATACGCATGGGCGGGACGGTCGTTGCTGGAGGGGGTCGGCATTCTAGCCCGATCGCGCTCGATGACCAAGTTACCGGAGCGTCGCACTCGGGCTTTTCTGACGCCCGGGTCAACCCAGGCGGAAGGCCGCGGCCAGCAGCAGCGCCCAGCCGATCAGGAAGAACAGCCCGCCGATCGGGGTGATGATGCCCACACCCAGACCGGCCAGGGTCAGCAGGTAGAGGCTGCCGGAAAACAGCAGGATGCCGACGGTAAAGGCCCAGCCGGCGAGGCTGACCAGGGTGCCGCCGATGTGCGCCGAGAGCAGCGCCACACCGAACAGCGCCAGGGCATGCAACATCTGATAATGCACGCCAGTCTGGAACACCGCCAGATACTCGGGGGTGAGCTTGCTCTTCAGGCCGTGGGCAGCGAAGGCGCCGAGGGCGACTCCGGTGAAACCGAAGAAGGCGGCGAGCATCAGGAAAGTACGCAGCATCGGAAAGCTCCAGACAGGTGAGTGCCGCTATAATGGCCCGCTCATCCGCCCAGGCAAAGCCTCGAATGCCCATGCTGCTCCGCCGCCTGCTCAAGATCGCGCTCTGGTTCGTCGCCATCAGCGTGGCGCTGGTCATCATCCTGCGCTGGGTGCCGCCACCGGGGACCATGGTCATGGTCGAGCGCAAGATCGAATCCTGGTTCAACGGCCAACCCATCGACCTGCAGCGCAGCTGGCGTTCCTGGGATGAATTGCCGGACAGCCTCAAGCTCGCGGTGATCGCCAGCGAGGACCAGAAGTTCGCCGAACACCACGGCTTCGACGTGCCGGCGATCCAGAAGGCCCTGGCGCACAACGAGCAGGGCGGCAAGGTGCGCGGCGGCAGCACCATCAGCCAGCAGGTGGCGAAGAACGTCTTCCTCTGGACCGGGCGCAGCTGGGTGCGCAAGGGCTTCGAGGCCTGGTTCACCCTGCTGATCGAGACCTTCTGGTCCAAGCAGCGGATTCTCGAGGTCTACCTCAACAGCGTGGAATGGGACGCCGGCGTATTCGGCGCCCAGGCCGCTGCCCAACATCACTTCGGCGTCGATGCGAAACGCCTGTCGCAACAGCAGGCCAGCCTGCTGGCGGCCGTGCTACCAAACCCGCGCAAGTGGAGCGCCGGCAAGCCCGGTCCCTACGTGCGCCAGCGCGCCTCCTGGATTCGCCAGCAGATGTGGCAGTTGGGCGGCAGCGACTATCTCGAACGCCTTTAAGGCGTCTCGCCGGCCTTGAACGTACTGCGCGGCACCACCCGCACCCATTGCAGGCTGCCGTCGCGGTGCAGCAGGGTCATGCCCTTCTCCGGATAGACCCAGGCTTCGCCGCCATCGACCTGCAGGCGCAGGCGTGGATCGCCCAGGCTCACCGCCAGACGACCGACCGCCAGGTCTTCCTGCGGCGCCAGCGCCAGCTCGGAAACCGGCTTGTTGCCCAACTGCCCCATCAGCTCGGCGCTCAGCGGCTGGTCCTTGCTGCCCGGCTGCATGCCGGTGGCCTTGGCCAGGCTGGCGTGCTCGGCCTCGCTCAGCGCCAGCTCCGCCTCGACATGCCAGGGTCCCTCTTCCGTCACCAGCCGGCCGCGGTAATGCAGTTGCGGGCCATCCTGGCTGGCAGTCAGCCATAGCTCGCCTGGCTGCTGGTCCTGCAGCTCGTTCAGGGTCAGTTGGTCATCGGCCAGCGGCTCGAAGACCTTTTCCTTCCAGTCGCTGAACCACTGCGGCGGCTTGGGCGGCGCCGACGTGCGGGCGACCCAGGTTCCCAGCCCGAAGGCCAGCAGGGCGATGACCAGGAAAAACATCCCGTGGACGGGACGCAGGCGCGGCATGGGACTCTCCAGACGCTGAATGCGGACAGAAAAAAACCGCACCAGGGTGCGGTTCGCGACTCGCAGGGTGCGTCGAAGCCGATCAGGCTTCGATGCGACCCTTGAGCTTGTTCATCGCGTTCTTTTCCAACTGACGAATCCGCTCGGCGGATACGTTGTACTTGGCCGCGAGGTCGTGCAGAGTCGCTTTCTCCTCGGCCAGCCAGCGCTGGTAGAGGATGTCGCGGCTGCGCTCGTCCAGGCCTTCCAGCGCCTCGTGCAGACTGGCGGTGGAGCTGTCGCTCCAGTCCGCTTCCTCCAGCTGGCGCGCCGGGTCGTAGCGATGGTCTTCCAGATAATGCGCCGGGGACTGGTAGGCGCTTTCGTCGTCGGCATCCGCCGCCGGGTCGAAGGCCATGTCATGCCCAGTGAGACGGCTTTCCATCTCGCGGACTTCGCGGGCCTCGACACCGAGGGTTTCCGCGACGCGGTGCACTTCGTCGTTGCTCAGCCAGGCCAGTTTCTTCTTCTGGCTGCGCAGGTTGAAGAACAGCTTGCGCTGCGCCTTGGTGGTCGCGACTTTCACGATCCGCCAGTTGCGCAGGATGAACTCATGGATCTCGGCCTTGATCCAGTGGACGGCGAACGACACCAGGCGCACACCCATTTCCGGGTTGAAGCGCTTCACGGCCTTCATCAGGCCGACGTTGCCTTCCTGGATCAGATCGGCCTGGGCCAGGCCGTACCCGGAATAACTCCGGGCGATATGCACGACGAAGCGCAGGTGCGCCAGAACCATTTGCCGTGCCGCTTCCAGATCTTGCTGGTAGAAGAGGCGTTCGGCCAGTTCGCGCTCCTGCTCCGGCGTCAGCAGCGGAATGCTGTTCACCGAGTGCACATAGGCTTCCAGGTTCGCACCGGGAGCCAGGGCATAAACAGGTTGCAGAGAAGTGGTCATGCGAATCCTCCGATTCACGAAACTCGCGCAGTGTAGCACTGCGAAATCTGACTGCAAGCGGGTGTAAAAGTTCCTTTACACCCACTTAACCCCTGCATAATCAGGGGTTTCAGCGCGGTGCCAACTCGCGCAGGTGGCGCGCCACGGCCAGCCAGGCACCGATCCAGCCCAGCAGCACAGCGCCGATGGTGAGCGACAGGCCGTCGTCGACCGGTACGCCCGCCAGGCCGAAATCACTGCCGTACAGCCCGGCCAGGTTGACCACGGAGCTGTTCAGCCAGTCCAGACCGAAGGCCAGCAGCGCCCAGGACAGGATTCCCGCGCCCAGGCCATACAGCGCGCCCATATAGAGGAAGGGGCGACGTACGTAACCGTCCGTCCCGCCGACCAGCTTGATGACTTCGATTTCGTTACGGCGGTTTTCGATGTGCAGGCGGATGGTGTTGCCGATCACCAGCAACAGGGTCAGCACCAGCAGGATGGTCAGGCCGAAGACGAAACGGTCGCCCAGCTTGAGGATCGCCGACAACCGCTCGACCCAGACCAGGTCCAGTTGCGCCTGTTGTACACCCGGCAGCTCCGACAACCTTTGACGCAAGGCATCCAGCTGGGCCTTGTCGATCTGTTTGGGCGTCACCGAGATGACCGCGGGCAGCGGATTGTCAGGCAGCTCCTTCAGCGCTTCGCCAAGGCCGGACTGCTCCTGCAACTCCTTCAGTGCATCTTCGCGACTGATCAGTTGCGCCTCGATCACATCGGGCATTTTCTCGATCTGTTCGCGCAGGTCCTGGCCCTGGGACTCGCTGGCCTTCAGGTCGAGGAACAAGGAAATCTGTGCGGCGCGCTGCCAGGAGCCGCCGAGGCGCTCGACGTTGTTCAGCAGCAGCGAAAGCCCCATGGGCAGGCTCAGGGTGATGCCCATCACCAGGCAGGTGAAGAAGCTGCCGAAGGGGTGGCTGACCAGGCGATGCAGGCTGTCCATCAGGCTGGCGCGGTGGTTTTCCGCGTAGGCCGAGAGGGACGCACTGTGGTCCTGGTGTTCGTTATCGTCCGGGCGCTCGCGGGTGTTGCGCGTCGGGGTGCCTTCTTCGTCACCGCGGGGCAGGTCATTGGCGCTCATCAGGCGTTCTCCTCACGGTCGGCAATGATGCGGCCGCGCTGCAGGGTGATCATCCGGTGGCGCATGCGCGCGATCAGCGCCAGGTCATGGCTGGCGATCAGCACGGTGGTGCCCAGGCGGTTGATGTCTTCGAACACGGACATGATTTCCGAGGCCAGGCGCGGGTCGAGGTTGCCGGTGGGTTCGTCGGCGAGCAGCAGGGCCGGACGGTGCACCACCGCGCGGGCAATGCCGACGCGCTGCTGCTGGCCGGTGGAGAGATCGGACGGACGGTCCTCGGCCTTCTCCTTGAGGTTCACCCGGTCCAGCGCCGCTTCGACGCGGTAGGCGATGTCTGCCTTGGGCAAGCCGAGAATCTGCATCGGCAGCGCAACGTTCTCGAACACGCTGCGGTCATCCAGCAACTGGTGGTTCTGGAACACCACGCCGATCTGCCGACGCAGGAAGGGAATCTGCGCGGTGGAGATGCGCGAGACGTCCTGGCCGCCGAGCAGCAGCTTGCCGGAGGTGGGCCGTTCCATCGCCAGGATCAGGCGCAGCAGGGTGCTCTTGCCCGCACCGGAGTGGCCGGTGACGAACATGATCTCGCCGCGCGGCACGCGGAACGAAATCTCGTGCAGGCCGACGTGGCCGTTGGGATAGCGTTTGCCAACCTGCTCGAAACGGATCATGCGATTTCCCGGGTCTCGAAGAGTGCACGGACGAAGGCATCGGCTTCGAAGGTTCGCAGATCGTCGATCCCTTCGCCGACACCGATGTAGCGGATCGGCAGGCCGAACTGCTTGGCCAGGGCGAAGATCACCCCGCCCTTGGCGGTGCCGTCCAGTTTGGTCAGGGCCAGGCCGGTGAGTTCCACGGCGTTGTTGAACTGCTTGGCCTGGTTGATGGCGTTCTGCCCGGTTCCGGCGTCCAGCACCAGCAGGACTTCGTGGGGAGCCGTCTCGTCCAGCTTGCCGATGACGCGGCGCACCTTCTTCAGCTCTTCCATCAGGTTGTCCTTGGTGTGCAGGCGACCGGCGGTGTCGGCGATCAGCACGTCCACGCCACGGGCTTTGGCGGCCTGCACGGCGTCGAAGATCACCGAAGCGGAATCGGCGCCGGTGTGCTGGGCGATCACGGCGATGTTATTGCGCTCGCCCCAGACCTGCAGCTGCTCGACGGCAGCGGCGCGGAAGGTGTCGCCGGCGGCCAGCATGACTTTCTTGCCATCGAGCTGCAGCTTCTTCGCCAGCTTGCCGATGGTAGTGGTCTTGCCGACGCCGTTCACGCCGACCACGAGGATCACGTAGGGCTGCTTGTCGGTGGGGATGGTCAGAGGCTGCTCGACGGGACGCAGCAGGCCGGCCAGTTCTTCCTGCAGGGCCTTGTACAGCGCTTCGCTGTCGGCCAGTTCCTTGCGCGCCACGCGCTTGGTCAGGTTCTGCACAATGGTGGTGGTGGCCTCGACGCCGACGTCGGCGGTCAGCAGGCGGGTCTCGATCTCGTCCAGCAGGTCGTCATCGATAGCCTTCTTGCCCAGGAACAGGCTGGCCATGCCTTCGCCGAGGCTGGCGCTGGTCTTCGACAGGCCCTGCTTGAGGCGGGCGAAGAAGCCCATCTTGGCCGGTTCTCCGGCGGCAGGCTTGGCCTGCGGTTCGGGTTCCGGCTCAGGCTCAGGCTGCGGGGCAACCTCAGGCTCGGGCTCCGGCTGGGCTACTGCGACGGGTTCGGGCTGGACGGGCGCAGCGACGGGCGCGGGCTCGACCGGCTGCGCAATCGCATGCGCCTCGATTGGCTGGACGACGGGCTGCGGCGCTTCGACAACGATCGGCGCAACGGGTTGCGGCTCAGGTTGCGGTGCGGGCTGCGCCAGCGGCTCGACCGGCACGCTGGCGGGCACCACGTCGATCACGGGCTCAGGCGTGGGCTCGGCGCGCGAGGCGACCGGCTCGGCCTGGACGGCGGGAGCCTGCTCGGGGGCGGGAGCCGGTTCAGCGGCAACAGGCTGTTCAGCCTGGGACTCGGCCTGCTCGGCGGGTTGTTCCTCGGCCTGGGGCTTCTTGCGCCACCAGCCGAACAGACCCTTCTTCTCCCCGGCTGGCGGGGCCTTCTTGTCGTCGTTGGAACCAAACATGTAGGGATCGAATCTCTAGGGGGCGCCACACAGGCAGGCAACAAAGAGCCAGGCAGAAAAAAGCCTCGAAACAGCTTTGCGAAGCCCTGAACGTGGCCGCCCGGAAAACGGATGGGTATCCTAGCATCTCCTCGCCCGCCGGGGTTAAGAGGCTGGCCGCCAGCCTGCATAGACCCCGCGGACAGCCCGAAAGGTTCAGTCCACGATGAAAACCCTTGCACGCCGTCACGCCGGCCTGCTGCTCGGTTCCCTGTTGCTGCCGCTGATGGCGAGCGCCGCGGAACCACAGCCCACCCACGAATACACCCTGGACAATGGCCTGAAGGTCGTCGTCCGCGAGGACCACCGCGCCCCCGTGGTGGTCTCCCAACTCTGGTACAAGGTCGGCTCCAGCTACGAGACGCCCGGCCTCACCGGACTCTCCCACGCCCTGGAGCACATGATGTTCAAGGGCAGCCGCAAGCTCGGCCCCGGCCAGGCTTCTCTGGTCCTGCGCGACCTCGGCGCGGAAGAGAACGCCTTCACCACCGACGACTACACCGCCTATTACCAGGTACTCGCCCGCGACCGCCTGCCGGTGGCGCTGGAGCTGGAAGCCGACCGCATGGCGCACCTCGCCCTGCCGGCCGACCAGTTCAAGAGCGAGATCGAGGTGATCAAGGAAGAGCGCCGCCTGCGCACCGAGGACAAGCCCAGCGCGCTGGCCTTCGAGCGCTTCAAGGCCGCCGCCTACCCCGCCAGTGGCTACCGCACGCCGACCATCGGCTGGATGGCTGACCTGCAGCGCATGACCATCGACGACCTGCGCCACTGGTACCAGGCCTGGTACGCGCCGAACAACGCCACGCTGGTGGTGGTCGGCGACGTCAGCGGCGACGAGGTGAAGGCCCTGGCCGAGAAGTACTTCGGCGAGATCCCCAAGCGCGACCTGCCCGCCGCGCGCAAACCACTGGAACTGGCCGAGCCGGGTGAACGCCGCCTGAAGCTGCACGTGCGCACCCAGCTGCCCAGCCTGATCATGGGCTTCAACGTGCCGACCCTGGGCAGCAGCGATGACTCGAAACAGATCAACGCCCTGCGCCTGATCTCGGCGATCCTCGACGGCGGCTACAGCGCGCGCCTGTCCGCGCGCCTGGAGCGCGGCGAGGAAATCGTCGCCGGCGCCTCGGCCTCCTACGACGCCTTTTCCCGCGGCGACGGCCTGTTCTTCCTCTCGGCCACCCCCAACGTGCAGACCGGTAAGACCCTCGACCAGGTCGAGTCCGCGCTGTGGAAGCAGTTGGAGGACCTGAAGAAGAACCCGCCGAGCCAGAAAGAACTGGAGCGCGTGCGCGCCCAGGTCATCGCCGGGCTGGTCTACGAGCGCGATTCCATCGCCGGGCAGGCCAGCACCATTGGCGAACTGGAAAGCGTCGGCCTCGGCTGGCGCCTGGCGGACAAGGACCTGGAAGCCATCCAGGCCGTCACCGCCGAAGATATCCAGCAAGCCGCCCGCACCTACTTCACCCGCTCCCGCCTGACCCTCGCCCAGGTCCTGCCGGAAGTCGCCACCGACAAGGAGCCGAGCCATGAGTGAACGCAATGGCCTGCGCTACGGCCTGGTCGGGCTGATCGTCATCGCGCTGATCGCCGGACTGGTGCTGTTCGTTTCCCGCCCCGCCGCCGAGACCGCCACCGCCGCCCCTGCGCCCGCGCAACCGGCTGCCGCCGAGACCGCCGCCCCCACCGGCCTGCAATCGCTCGCCGAAGCTGCCGGCAAGGCGCCCAGCCACCGCAAGCTGAACATCCAGCAATGGCAGACTGCTGAAGGCGCCCGCGTGCTCTTCGTCGAGGCCCATGAGCTGCCGATGTTCGACCTGCGCCTGACCTTCGCCGCCGGCAGCAGCCAGGATGGCGACGCCTACGGGCTGGCCATGCTGACCAACGCCATGCTCAACGAAGGCGTACCCGGCAAGGACACCAGCGCCATCGCCGCCGGTTTCGACGACCTGGGCGCCAACTTCGGCAACGGCTCCTACCGCGACATGGCGGTGGCCAGCCTGCGCAGCCTCAGCGAGCCAACCAAGCGCGACGCCGCGCTGGCGCTGTTCGACCAGGTGATCGGCCAGCCGACCTTCCCCGAGGACGCCTTGGCGCGCATCAAGAACCAGGTCATGGCCGGCTTCGAGTACCAGAAGCAGAACCCCGGCAAACTGGCTGGCCTTGAGCTGTTCAAGCGGCTCTATGGCGACCATCCCTACGCCCATTCCAGCGACGGCAATGAGAAGTCGGTGCCAAAGATCAGCGTCGCCCAGCTGCGCGCCTTCCACCAGAAGGCCTACGCCGCCGGCAACGTGGTCATCGCACTGGTCGGCGACCTGACCCGCGAGCAGGCCGAAGCCATCGCCGGCAGCGTCTCCAAATCCCTGCCCACGGGCCCTGCCCTGCCAGCGCCGGGCGAGCCGCGGACACCCAAGGCCGGCGTCACCCACATCGAGTTCCCGTCCAAGCAGACCCAGCTGATGCTGGCGCAGCTGGGCATCACCCGTAACGACCCGGACTACGCCGCGCTCTACCTGGGCAACCAGATTCTCGGCGGTGGCGGCTTCGGCACCCGCCTGATGGACCAGGTGCGCGAGAAGCGCGGCCTGACCTACGGCGTGTACTCCGGCTACACCGGCATGCAGTCGCGCGGGCCATTCACCATCGGCCTGCAGACCCGCGCCGAAATGAGCGAAGGCACCCTCAAGCTGGTCCAGGACATCGTCCGCGACTACCTCGACAAGGGCCCGACGCAGAAGGAACTCGACGACGCCAAGCGCGAGCTGGCCGGCAGCTTCCCGCTGTCCACCGCGAGCAACGCCGACATCGTCGGCCAGCTGGGCGCCATCGGCTTCTACAACCTGCCGCTGGATTACCTGGAGACCTTCCTCAGCCAGGTCCAGGGCCTGAGCGTGGAACAGGTGAAACAAGCCATGCGCCGCCACCTCGACCCGGACGCCTTCGTCATCGTCACCGCCGGCCCCACCGTGCCGCAGCAACCGCTGCCCCCGCCCACCGACAAACCCGCCGCGCAACCTGCCGGCGTACCGGAGCATTGATGAGCAAACGACCCGGTGGCGCCCCGCGTGCCGCACAGAAGCCCCACGGCGGCCAGGGCCAGCTGCGCATCATCGGCGGGGAATGGCGCAGCCGGCGCTTCGCGTTCCCCGACGGCCCGGGCCTGCGCCCTACACCCGACCGGGTGCGCGAGACCCTGTTCAACTGGCTCGCGCCCTACGTTCCTGGCGCCCGCGTGCTCGACCCCTTCGCCGGCAGCGGCGCGCTGTTCCTCGAAGCGCTGTCCCGTGGCGCCAGCGCGGGCCTTGCGCTGGACACCAACGGTGAAGCCGTGGCGGCGCTGCGCGGCACCCTCGACACCCTCAAGTGCGCCACCGGCCAGCTGGTGATGACCGACGCGCTGCGCTACCTCGATAACCAGGCGGCGCAGCCTTTCGACCTGGTCTTCCTCGACCCTCCCTTCCACCAGGACCTGCTGCAGAACGCCTGCCGTCTGCTTGAAGAGCGTGGCTGGCTGGCCAAGGACGCGTGGGTCTACACCGAAAGCGAAGCCGTGCCCTCCAGCCTCGGCCTGCCGGGCAACTGGCGGCTGCACCGGGAGAAGAAGGCGGGTTCGGTGCATTACGCGCTTTGGCAGCGACAAGAGTCCTGAGCAGCAGCGAACCGTTGCAGCCATTGCAACGGTTCGCTTTTGAGGAGTCGCAGGAGCGACTCCCGACAGGAAGTAGCCCCATCAACTGGCAGCAAAGGACGGCTGAATCATGACCACCTTCCCGCTCTCGATCCGCGAACAACTGCTGGCGCTGGACGAGCGTTGTTTCGAACAGCCGGCCAGCGACTGGGCCGGTGAGATCGCCCTGCCCGCCGAGCTGGAACGCTTCTACCGCGAAGTCGGCCCGTGCGACTGCACCCTGGATACCGCCGGCAATCCGTTCTTCATCCCTTCGCTGGCGAAGCTGTGGAAACAGCAGGCCGGCTACCGCTGGCACGGCCTGACCGGCGAGCGGCTGGCGGGGTGGATCGATGACTGGATCGTGGTGGCGGACCAGGGTTCCGATCCCTTCATCCTCGAATGCTCCAGCGGCCGCATCCTCTTCGACCAGCACGGAGGTCCCTGGGATCCCGCGCCGATGTTCGACAACATCTGGCAGATGACCGCCTGCCTCGCCACCTTCGCCCAAGTGTGGCGTGGGGCCGGCGAGGACATCTTCGCCGAGGATTACAGCGTCAATCCGCTCTACCGCCGCGAACTGATCGGCGAGCTGTCGCAGTTGCTCGGCGACGCCCGCCGCGCGGAAAGCCTGGCCGACGAGTTCGGCTGGTAGCGAGCCTCACTGGCTCGCTGATTCCGCGGCGTCTGCCGCCTCTGCTGCATCAGCCGAGCTGGCTTCCACGGCTTCGGGCTCGGACGATGCATTCTCCACAGCGCGATTGGCGTGTCGGCGATCCGCCGCACCCGAGCAGTCCGCAGTACCGGACAGCTCGCCATCCAGCGCAGCGTGGGTCCAGTTTTCCAGACGGGTGTACCAGGCGGTGTCCTCGCCAGTCTTCAGCCAGGCGATGGCTTCCGCGTCCTGCTGCTGCGCGGCCTTTTCCAGCCAGAGCCGCGCCTGCAGCTTGTTCATGCCCGCGCCGGAACCATTCCAGTAGGCCTCGCCGACCTTGAACTGGGCGCGGGCATTGCCCTGGGTCGCCGCCTTGCAGAACCATTGGAAGGCCCTTTCGCGGCTGGCGGCGTAGCGGTCCAGCAGGGCGGCTTCCTCCTCACTGGCGGCGTCGTAGACGCCCTGGGAATCGTCGAGGTAGAACCACCCCAGGTTGGTCTCGGCATCCTCGCTGCCCGCCTTGGCGGCGCGCTCGAACCAGGTGCCGGCCTTGACCCGGTCCTTGTCGACGCCTTCGCCGCCCCAGTAGAGGACGCCCATCTCGTTCTGCGCGCCGGCATCACCCTGCTCCGCCGCCCTGGCGAACCAGCGTGCCGCCTCGACCTTGTCCTCCGGACCCCCGTCGCCATCGCGATAGAGCATGGCCAGTTGGACCTGCGCGCGAGCCATGCCGGCCTCGGCAGCCTTGCCCCACCATTTGCGCGCACCGGCGTAGTTCTGCTGGTGGTAGAAATAGGCACCGAAATCGAACAGCGCCTGCGGCTCGCCCGTTGCGGCGGCCTGCTGCAGGCGGGTGAATTCGGCGAACAGTTCTTCGCCGCGTGAATCACTCTGCTCGGCGCTGGGCGCGTCGTCACTGAAGTCGGAAGAAGCGCCCTCGGCCCAGGCAAAACCGGGCAAGGCTACGGTGAGTGCGGAGAGGAACAGCCAGCGGCTGAACATAGGGGACAATCCTCATGTCGGTTGAATCGGTCGGCCATCCGGGCCGACACCTTGATGCTGCTGGTGCAGCAAGCCCTCAGATGGACTTGCCGATATCGACGGTGCTGGTACGCACCAGTTCCACGTCATCGACCACCATCTTCCACTGGTTACCGTCCTGATAGGGCGGCTTGGAGACCTTGAAGTGCGTGTCGAACGGACCGAATCCAACCGTGAAGCCGTCGGCCTCGTAACGCTTGATCGGCGCCTCGATGGACTTCGAAGTGCTGCCCGATACCCGCTTGTAGACGACGCGCCCGTCGGCGGTGACCAGAAGGCTCATCTGCGGCGCAGTCCACAAGCCGACGTATGACTTGTGCTCCTGCGGCACCGGTTCGCCGCACGCGGCCAGCCACACGAGCAGGCTCAACGCCGCGATTTTCTTCCACATTCCATCCGCTCCTTTGCGTGGGTTTTCCTGACGATGGATGCATGAGGCATCCATCGCACGGCCGACTTGGCGTTACTATCACGACTCGTCGGCCCCATTCGATCCGTGATGACTATACCCTCCCCGTTCAAACCCGCCTGGTGGCTACCCGGCCCGCACCTGCAAACCCTCTATGGCTCGCTCGCACGCAAGGCGCCCAGCCTCGAGCGCACTCGCGAGCGCCTGTGGCTGGAGGACGGCGATTTCATCGACCTCGACTGGCACGGCCCGCACGAGGCGGATGCGCCGCTGGTGCTGGCGCTGCACGGGCTGACCGGCTCGTCGTCCTCGCACTACATCCTCGGCCTGCAGCAACAGCTGGCGGCGCAGGGGTGGGCCAGCGTGGCGCTGAACTGGCGCGGCTGCTCGGGCGAGTCGAACCTGCTGCCGCGCGGCTATCACTCAGGCGTCAGCGAAGACCTGGCCTCGGTGGTCGCCCACGTCCGCGCCAGGCGGCCGATGGCGCCGCTCTATGCCGTAGGCTATTCGCTGGGTGGCAACGTGCTGCTCAAATACCTGGGCGAAGCCTCGGACAGCTGCCCACTGAAAGGCGCAGTGGCGGTCTCGGTACCCTTCCGCCTGGACCAGTGTGCCGATCGCATCGGCATCGGCTTCTCCAGGGTCTACCAGGCGCATTTCATGCGCGAGCTGGTGGCCTATGTGCAGACCAAGCGCCAGGCCTTCGCCGCCGGCGGCCACGCGGAAAACCTCGCTGCACTGGAACGCCTCGGGCCGCTGGATGGCATGCGCACCTTCTGGGACTTCGACGACCGGGTGACCGCACCGCTGCACGGTTTCGCCGATGTACACGACTACTACCGGCGTGCCTCCAGTCGCTATTACCTGGGCGGCATCCGCGTGCCGACGCTGATCATCCAGTCCAGCGACGATCCGTTCATCCACGCCCACAGCGTGCCGCAGCTGGACGAGCTATCGGCCTCGACGCAAATGGAACTGCTGCCCCATGGCGGCCATGTCGGCTTCATCGGCGGCTCGCCAACGCGCCCGGACTACTACCTGGAGCGCCGTATCCCGCAGTGGCTGCGCGAACAGCGAGAGTCCTGACTGCGCTGGGTCAGCCACTGGGCGCCGGAATGAGGCAGACTGGAACTGCACCAGGAAGGAAACGCCAGGAAGGAGCGCCGCGATGCACGACACGCCGCTGACGATTCTGCACAACGAACCGCTGAGCGATGCCCAGTGCGCGGGCATCGCCGCGCTGTACCGCGCCGTGGGCTGGGGTTCGCCCGGCACCACCGCGGAGCTGCGCGACCTCTATGAATTCTCCAGCTACTTCCTGCTGGCCGTGGACGGCGAGCAGGTGCTCGGCCTGCTGCGCGCCGAAAGCGAAACGGCGCAGACCACGTGGCTTGCGGAAATCGCCGTGCTGCCGGGCTTCCAGTCCCGCGGGATCGGCCTTGCGCTGATGGCGCGCTTCCTCGCCGATCACCCGAACCGCACGCTCTACACCGATGCCACCGAGGGCGTGGAGGAGTTCTTCCTGCGTCACGGCATCGCCCTGCGTCGGCCACGGGTGCCGGGGCCGCGCCAGGTGGATGCCTGACGTGTTGAGCGGGATGGCCGGCGGATAACGCTGGCGCGTTATCCGCCCTACATAACCTGAGCCCCTTCCCAAGAGCCCCTCACCCTAACCCTCTCCCAGGGGGAGAGGGGACCGTTCGGCGCAAGGAGAAGCCAATTTATCAGCCGGCAGGATCTGCCCCCTCTCCCTACGGGAGAGGGTTGGGGTGAGGGAAAGGCGATCGCTCGGAAACATCCTGGCTGTAAGAATCAGTCTTCCAGCGGAACGTATAACCGGTCGAACACCGCCGCCACCGCTTCGCGGAACGCCGGGGCGATGTGCCCGCTTTCCAGCGCCAGCACCTGGTAGATACCGCGCCGCATCAGCGCTTCGCTGAGGTCGCTGGCCACTTCACGAGTGGTGCACAGGTAGCGCACCCAGGAGGTGAGGATGATCCAGGCGTTGAGGGTCAGGGCTTCGAGCTGGGGTTCGTCCATCTGCAGGATGCCGGCGTCGACGAAGCCCCGGTAAATCGCCTTGGCGTTGTCCATGGCGCGGCGGGCGAAGGAGCGATAGCCGGCGGCCAGCTCCGGGTCGGAATCCAGCAGGTGTTCCAGGTCGCGGTGCAGGAAGCGGTAATGCCACATCGCGGCGAGCAGCGCTTCGAGGTAGAAGGTCTTGTCCTCCACCGTCAACGCGCGCCCCTCGGGCAGGTGCAGGAACTGGTCGACGTGGCTTTCGTACTCGGCGAACAGCTGGGCGATGATCACCTGCTTGTTGCGGTAGTGGTAGTACAGGTTGCCCGGCGAGATGCCCAGGTGCGCGGCGATGTGGTTGGTGGTGACGCTGCGTTCGCCCTGGGCGTTGAACAGCTCCAGGCTGGCCTGGGCGATGCGGTCACGGGTGTTGATGCGTGGTGCCATTGCCAAAACTCGTCGAAGCGGATTGCGCGGATGCAAAGGTACACCGATTGCTACCACCTGACACAACGGGTGGGTCCGCCCAACTTTTCGTTGGCTGGGCCTGGCGGCGCGGAACCGGCATGCTGATTGACACTCTAGAGCAATTGCTCTAAAAAACCAGCGACAGCATAAAAACGCGAGGCATCCGGGATTCCTGTGCGAATCACCCGAGAGCCTCCCCACCACGCTTGCGCCAGGAGCCCGTCATGGTTGCCGATATCGCCTACCTGCAGCAGACCCAGCAGCAGATCAGTCAGCTGGAAACTCTTCTCGAACGCCAGCGCCAGGCGTATCGCGCCAACCCGATGCCCGACGCCGGCCAGCGCATCCAGTGGCTGAAAAGCCTCGCCAACCTGCTGGTGACCGAGCAGAAGGCGATCATCGACGCGATCAACGCCGACTTCAGCAACCGCTCCGCCGACGAGACCCTGCTCGCCGAAGTGCTGCCCAGCCTGCACGGCGTGCATTACGCGGCCAAGCGCGTGAAGAAGTGGATGAAGCCCTCGCGCCGCTCCGTGGGCATGCAGTTCATGCCAGCCTCGGCCAAGGTCATCTACCAGCCGCTGGGCGTGGTCGGCGTGATCGTACCGTGGAACTACCCGCTGTTCCTCGCCATCGGCCCGCTGACCGGGGCGCTGGCTGCCGGCAACCGGGTGATGATCAAGATGAGCGAATCCACCCCGGAATCCGCCCGCGTGCTGAAAGAGCTGCTGGGCAAAGTGTTCCCCGAAGACCTGGTCGCCGTGGTTCAGGGTGAAGTGGACGTCGGTGTGGCCTTCTCCAAGCTGCCCTTCGATCACCTGCTGTTCACCGGCGCCACCAGCGTCGGCAAGCACGTGATGCGCGCCGCCGCCGAGAACCTCACCCCGGTCACCCTGGAGCTGGGCGGCAAGTCGCCGGCCATCGTTTCCGCGAGCGTGCCGATGAAGGACGCCGCCGAGCGTATCGCCTTCGGCAAGTCGCTCAACGCCGGCCAGACCTGTGTGGCGCCGGACTATGTGCTGGTGCCGCAGAACCGCGTCGACGAGTTCGTCGAGAGCTACCGCCAGGTGGTCCAGGGCTTCTTCCCGAAACTGGAGAACAACCCTGACTACACCGCGATCATCAACGAGCGTCAGCTGTCGCGCCTGAACGGCTACCTCGCCGATGCCCAGGCCCGTGGCGCCACTGTCGTGCCGCTGTTCCCGCAGGCCCAGGGCCGCCGCCTGCCGCAGGCGCTGGTGCTGAACGTGACCGACGAGATGAAGATCATGCAGGAAGAGATCTTCGGCCCGCTGCTGCCGGTGATCCCCTACCAGAGCCTCGACCAGGCGCTCAGCTACATCAACGAGCGCGACCGCCCGCTGGCGCTGTACTTCTTCGGCTACGACAAGCGCGAGCAGGACCACGTACTGGCCCAGACCCATTCGGGCGGCGTGTGCCTGAACGACACCCTGCTCCACGTTGCCCAGGACGACATGCCGTTCGGCGGCGTCGGCCCGTCCGGCATGGGCCACTACCACGGCCACGAAGGCTTCCTGACCTTCTCCAAGGCCAAGGGCGTGTTCAGCAAGCCGCGCTTCAACGCCGCGCGGGTGATCTACCCGCCCTACGGCAAGTCGCTGCAGAAACTGGTCTACAAGCTGTTCATCCGCTGACCGACCCCATCCACCCAAGGTGACAGAACAAGAATGACAGACACCTCCCTGAGCGCGCCGGGACTCTCCCGGCGCGGCGTGCTCAAGATCGGCCTGCTGGGCGGAGCCTTCCTCGCCACGGCGGGCGTCACCGCCACCCTGAGCGGCTGCTCGGCCAGTACTCCGGCCAACGGTTTCGCCGTGCTGCGCGACTCCGACCTGCCCTTCCTGCGTGCGCTGATCCCGGTGATGCTGGCCGGCGCAGTGCCCGCCGAGCGCATGGCCGAGGCGGTCAAGGGCACCATCGAAAGCCTCGACAACAGCCTCAATCACCTCTCCCCGGAGATGCTCAAGCTCACCGTGCAGCTGTTCGACGTGCTCGCCCTGCCGATCACCCGCGGGCCGCTCACCGGCATCTGGGGCAGCTGGGACAACGCCAGCGCGGACGACGTGAAGAACTTCCTGAACCGCTGGCAGAACAGCTCCATCTCCCTGCTGAAGATGGGCCACAGCTCGCTGCTGCAACTGGTGATGATGGCCTGGTACGGGCGCACGGAATCCTGGGGCCACTGCGGCTACCCCGGCCCGCCGAAAATCTGATTTCGCCAGAACAACAAGAATTCGCCTGAGAGATTCCCGATGCCCGTACCCGATCTGTTCGCCGAGGGCCTGGCCCGCGGCTGGAAAGTCCATAACGGCTCGCGCCTGGACAAGGACCTGACCCTGGAAGCCGACGTCGTCATCGTCGGCAGCGGCGCCGGTGGCGGCACCACCGCCGAAGCCCTGAGCGCTGCCGGCTACAAGGTGCTGCTGGTGGAAGAAGGCCCGCTCAAGACCAGCACAGACTTCAAGATGCAGGAGTCCGACGCCTACCCCAGCCTGTACCAGGAAGGCATCGGCCGGATGAGCAAGGATGGCGCCATCACCATCCTCCAGGGCCGCGCCGTGGGCGGCACCACCCTGGTCAACTGGACCTCCAGCTTCCGCACCCCCGAGCCGACCCTGGAACACTGGGCCAAGGAACACGACGTGAAGGGCCACAGCGTCGCCGAGATGGCGCCCTGGTTCGAGAAGATGGAGCAGCGGCTGGGCGTCGCGCCCTGGATCATGCCGCCCAACGCCAACAACGACGTGATCCGCAATGGCTGCGAGAAGCTCGGCCTGCACTGGAAGGTCATCCCGCGCAACGTCCGTGGCTGCTGGAACATCGGTTATTGCGGGATGGGCTGCCCGACCAACGCCAAGCAGTCGATGCTGGTGACCACCATCCCGGCGACCCTGGAAAAGGGCGGCGAACTGCTGTTCCTCGCCCGCGCCGATCGCCTGCTGCACGACGGCAACAAGGTCAGCGGCCTGGAGTGCTCGGCCATGGACGAGCGCTGCGTCGCCCCCACCGGCCGCAAGATCACCATCAAGGCGCGTCACTACGTGCTCTCCGGCGGCGGCATCAATACCCCGGCGATCCTCCTGCGCTCCAAGGCGCCGGACCCGAACGGCCGCGTCGGCCAGCGCACCTTCCTGCACACGGTGAACTTCAGCGCCGCCCTGTTCGACGAGGTCATCAACCCCTTCTACGGCGCGCCGCAGTCGATCTATTCCGACCACTTCCAGTGGGACGATGGCGCCGCCGGGCGCATGTCCTACAAGCTCGAAGTCCCGCCGCTGCAGCCGGCGCTCAGCGCCACCCTGCTCGGCCGCTTCGGCGAGGACAACGCGCTGCGCATGGAGCAGCTGCCGCACACCAACGTGATCCTGGCGCTGATGCGCGACGGCTTCCACCCGGACAGCGCGGTCGGCTCGGTCAGCCTGCGCGGCGACGACACCCCGGTGCTCGACTACCAGATGACCGACTACACCTGGGACGGCATCCGCCGCGCCTTCCACACCATGGCCGACATCCAGTTCGCCGCTGGCGCCAAGGCCGTGCTGCCGCTGCATGCCGATGCCGACTACGTGAAGAGCGCCAAGGAAGCCCACGAACTGATCGACGGCCTGAGCCTGGAGCTCTACCGCACCCGCCTGGGCAGCGCCCACGTGATGGGCGGATGCGCCATGGGCGAGGATCCAAAGCAGTCGGTGTGCGACAGCCTCGGCCGCCACCACCAGTTGGAGAATCTGTCGATCCACGACGGCTCGCTGTTCCCCACCAGCATCGGCGCCAACCCGCAGCTCTCGGTCTACGGCCTCACCGCGCAACTGGCCGACGCCCTGGCCAAGCGCCTGGGCAGGGCCTGAGGCGCAATCCGGCTCCCGTAGGGCGCATAACGCGCCAGCGTTATCCGCCGCGGGTTGGCCGGCGGATAACCCGTTCCGGGTTATTCGCCCCACGAAACAGAGCAGCATCAGGCAAGACCACACGCGCAGGCTCTGGCACAGGCCCTGCGCGTGACTCACCGGTCTCTCGCCGGCTATCTCAGGTAGTCCGTTCACAGAAGCACTACCAAGGTCGCTTGGCCCCACGGACATGCTGCGTTACCATCCGCCCGCTATTGCACCAGCCTGCCAACAAGAGCCGACCAGGACGCCGCGATGAATCGAGTGTTGTACCCGGGTACCTTCGACCCCATCACCAAAGGCCATGCCGATCTGGTGGAACGCGCCTCGCGACTGTTCGACCAGGTGATCATTGCCGTCGCCGCCAGCCCCAAGAAAAACCCCCTGTTCCCGCTGGAACAGCGCGTAGAACTGGCCCGCCAGGTCACCTCGCATCTGCCCAACGTGGAAGTCGTCGGTTTCTCGACGCTGCTCGCCCATTTCGCCAAGGAACAGAACGCCAACATCCTACTGCGCGGCCTGCGCGCGGTGTCGGACTTCGAGTACGAGTTCCAGCTGGCCAACATGAACCGCCAGCTCGCGCCCGACCTGGAAAGCATGTTCCTCACACCGTCGGAGAAATACTCCTTCATCTCCTCCACCCTGGTGCGCGAGATCGCGGCGCTGGGCGGCGACATCACCAAGTTCGTGCATCCCGCGGTGGCCAGCGCCCTGGCCGAGCGCTTCAAGCGCTGACCGCGCAACCGCCAAGGACGGCGGTTTCCGTCTACTGACTCCCCTTCGCGTGCACTAACCGCGCCGATACGGCACAATTTCACCATTGTTGCTACCGATCGCCATGGCTGCCGTCATGGTTGGAGTTGTTCGATGTCCCTGAAAATCACTGACGATTGCATCAACTGCGACGTCTGCGAACCCGAGTGCCCCAATGCCGCGATCTCCCAGGGCGAGGAGATCTACGTCATCGACCCGAACCTGTGCACCGAGTGCGTCGGTCACTATGACGAGCCGCAGTGCCAGCAGGTCTGCCCGGTCGACTGCATCCCCCTCGACGAAAGCAACGTCGAGAGCAAGGATCAGCTGATGGAAAAGTACAAGAAGCTCACCGGCAAAGCCTGACTTCGCGCGTTTCGACACTTTTTCATTGAGTTCTCACAAACCCGGGGCGTTGTGGATTGTCTATCCTCCACCTTCGCCCCGTTTGGTTTTCCAGCCGGCCCTGCCGGCGGTTCGTGAGATGCCATGTCCTCGTTGAATTCCCGCTCCCGCGCCTCCCTGCTTGGCTTCTGTAGCCTCCTGCTGCTGAGCTTTGCCCTGCACGCTGCGGAACATCCGGCCCAGGCCAGCGTTGCCAGCGCGCACCCATCGGCTACCGTGGCCGGCCTGGAGACCCTCGCTGACGGCGGTAACGCCTTCGACGCCGCCGTGGCCATCGCTGCTGCGCTGGCGGTGGTCGAGCCCTATGGTTCCGGCCTGGGCGGGGGCGGCTTCTTCCTGCTACGCAAGGCCGGCAACCCGCCGACCTACCACTTCATCGACGCCCGCGAACGCGCCCCGCTAGCCGCCCACGCGCGGATGTACGAGCGCAACGGCAAGGTCGACCCGCAACTGTCGCTCAACGGCCCGCTGGCCGCCGGCATCCCCGGCCTGCCCGCCGCCCTGGCGGACATCACCAGCCGCTATGGCCGCAAGACCCTGGCGAACAACCTTGTGCCGGCGATCCGCCTTGCCACCGACGGCGTGTCCATCGACCGCGTCTACATCGACCGCGCCTCCTGGCGTCTGGACGCGATGCGCAAGGACCGCGAGACCGCGCGCATCTTCCTCGATCAGGGCAACCTGCCCGAGGAATACAGCCTGATGCGCCAGCCGCAGCTGGCCAACACCCTGGAGAAGCTGGCGCGCTACGGCCGCATCGGTTTCTACGAAGGCGAAACCGCCGAGAAACTGGTGGAAGGCGTGCGCGCCGCCGGCGGCGTCTGGAGTCTGGAAGACCTCGCCAGCTACCGCACCGTCGAACGCCAGGCACTGCGCTACCCGCTGGCCGACGGCCGCGAACTGATCAGCGCCCCGCCGCCCTCCGCCGGCGGCGTGGCCCTGGCGCAAAGCCTGGGCATGCTGCAGCAACTGCCTTGGCAGAAAGCCGAACCGGTGCAGCGCGCGCATTACGTAGTCGAAGCTCTGCGCCGCGCCTACCGTGACCGCGGCCTGCTGGGCGACCCGGACCGCGTCGCCAACCCGGTCAACCAACTGCTCGCGCCGGACTACCTGAAGCGCCTGGCCGCCGGTATCGATCCGCAGCGCGCCACGCCCAGCTCCTCCCTGCCGCCGGCACCCGCCTGGCGCGAAGGCGATCACACCACCCACTTCGTGGTAATGGACGCCGACGGCAATGCCGTCGCCGCCACTTTGTCGGTCAACCTTCCGTTCGGCGCGGCCTTCACCGTGCCGGGCACCGGCGTATTGCTCAACGACGAGATGGACGACTTCGCCACCGACGTCAGCGGCGCCAACGCCTACCAGTTGGCCGGCAGCCAGGCCAATGCGGTGGCCGCCGGCAAGCGCCCGCTGTCGAGCATGAGCCCGAGCTTCATCGAAAGCCCCACCGAACTGGCCGCCTTCGGCACGCCGGGCGGCAGCCGGATTCCCAGCATGGTGCTGCTGGCAATACTGGAGTACCTGGACGGCAAGCCGGTGCAGCGCTGGGTCTCTTCGCCGCGCTACCACCATCAGTTCCTGCCCGACGTGATCGAGCATGAACCGCGCGCCTTCACCGCCGCCGAAATGGCCGACCTGCAGCGCCGGGGTTACACCCTCAAGGACGTCGGTCGCGCCTATGGCAACCAGCAGGTGTTGCTGTGGAACAAGAAGTCCGGCGAGGTGCAGTCCGCCAGCGATCCGCGCGGCATCGGTCTGGCGACCGAACTGGCGGCGCCGCTGCGCTGATCAGGGCAGGATGAGGGCCGGAGCGTCCTCTTCGCGAGCATCGAACAAACCATGTTCGGTGCCCAGTTGCAGCACGTTGCGCAAGCTCTGGATGATCCGGCTGACGTAGCCCAGGTCGTTCATCAGCGAGCTCATCTGCAGGCCGTCCAGCTCCTGTCGGCGCACCGCCGCGAACAGGCGCTGGCGGAACGCCGCGTCGAACTCCGCAGCGCTTTCGTCGAGCAACTGCAGACGCGCCACCAAAGCCTCCTCCGGCAGATCGCCGCCAAGCAGCGAGCCCAGCGCGCGGACTTCACGCAACATACCGATCAGGTGCCGGCGCAGCTCGACGTAGGTGTCGCGCAGCGTCGAAGGCTCACCCAGCAGTGCCTGGCCGAGGTTCTTCTGCAGGTGCTTGGCGTCCTTCACCGCGTCCACCAGCTGCAGCGCCACCACCTGGCAGGACAGCCAGAAGCGCTGGTGTTCCTCGTCCAGCGGCACTTCCAGGCGGCTCATGAAGCTCAGCAGGTCGCCATACACGCCCTTGATATGGCGCTGGTAAAGCACTTCCGCTGCCAGCGCATGGCGATCCGGTGCAGCCTGCAGCTGGCTCTCGTCCACCCGCGGCTGGTTGAGCATCTCCACCGGCAGGTACAGCGCGTGGCAGATCACCTCGATGCTCAGGCGCCCCAGGTGGCGCAACTCCTGCAGCACCGCGCTGGCGGCGGCGTCAGCGGAATCCAGCGCGCGTTCGTTGAGGTAGCGCGCATGGGTGCGTTCGATGGAGGGCAGAGCCGGCGCCATGTCGGTGATCAGCACCGTCGGCTCTTCGACCTCCGGCAGCCAGCGCACGAGCGCATTGGCCAATGCACCCTGGATCGGCCAGAAGAGCACCACGCCCATGCCATTGAACAGGGTGTGGAACAGCGCCAGCTGGATCATCGGATTGTCCGCCAGCCCCACCGGCGTCACCAGCCAGTGCACCAGCCAGGTCAGCGGTGCGAGCAGGAGGAACGCCAGCACCCCGGTCACCACGTTGAACAGCACGTGCGCCAGCGCCAATCGCTGCCCGCTGCGGTTGCCGCCCAGGGAGCCGACAAAGGCCGTGGTGACGCTGCTGCCGACATTGGAGCCGATGGCGATCGCAAGGCTCTGACCCAACTCCAGCTGGCCGCCCGCAAGGGCGGCTAACGTCAGCATCAGGGTCGCGTGACTGGACTGCAGCACCACGGTGATGAGGATGCCGAAAGTGACGAACAGCAGCGCGCCGAGCATGCCCTCCGAGCGCAGTTCGCTCATGTCCATGGCGTCGCCGAAGCTGCCGAAGCCATCCTTGATCTGGTCGATGCCCAGGAAGATGAAGGCGATGCCCAGCAGGATGCGTCCGGCGGCCTTGCTCTTGGCGCCGTTGAACCCCATCAGCACGCCGAACACCAGCAAGGGCAGCGCCAGGGGGCTGAGGCTGAGGTTCTGCCCGGCCAGCGCCAGCAGCCAGATGCCGCTGGTGGCACCGAGGTTTGCCCCAAAAAGAATGGCGATACCACCGGCCAACTGGATCAGCCCGGTGCTGATGAAGGCGATGGTGAGCAGGGAAACCAGGGTCGAGGATTGCAGTAGAAAGGTGCCGATGAGGCCGAACAGCAGGCTCTTGCCGCGGGTTGCGGTGCTCTTCTCCAGCCAGCGCTCGAGCTGGCTGCCGGCGAGGTCGCGCAGGCCTTCCTCCAGGCACTGCATGCCGAACAGGAACAGCGCCAGGCCCGCTCCCAACTGCAGCAGACCGGCGCTGGACCAGAAGGTGTAGCCCAGGGCGACGGCGACCAGCAGCAGAAGCAGCGGACGCAGGTGCTTCTTCAGCGCGCTCAGGTTCATCGGCTACCCAAGGAGTTCACCCGGCGATCCGGGCTGGCGAGGCGGCCACGCCGCCCCAGCCGATCAGTCCTTCTTGTAGCCGCTGGTGGTGCAGCCCAGGCAGCGCACGAAGGCGGCCTTGCCCGGATCGACCACGAGCGCCTGACCGGCTTCCTTGACGTTACCGCCAGCCGCGCTGAACGGCAGGGTCACCACGAAGGCCGCGGTACCGACTACGGTGGCGGCGATCAGCAGCGGACGCGCGATCAGCAGGTCACCGAGCATCGAATAAAACGGTGGGGCCGAGACGACGTAGGTCGGGTCGCCACTGACGTTGCTCACTTCTTCCTGAGCAACAGCCGGCAGCACCGAAAATGCACAGACCAGTGCCATCGCAGTGGCGGCGGTGCGGAACAGGGTCATGGAGGGAAGTCCTTTTTTGTGTAGTTGGGGCAGGCAGACTGCCATAACTATAACAGCGCTCCATGACTTGTCGCGTGACAGCCTTCAATCGCCGAAGAATGCGTATTCCGGCTTTTTCGGCACGAACGGCCGATAGAACGCCAGCATCCGGCGCAGGTCGGCGGCTTCATCGCCGGTGGGCCAGAACGGCTCGCCGATGACGATGCGCCGGCCGGGGTAATCCAGCGCCGCCAGCACGATGGGCACGCCCGCGCCACGGGCGATGTGGTAGAAGCCCATTTTCCAGCGTTCGACCTTCTTGCGCGTGCCCTCCGGGGAGAGGATCAGCATCATCTCGCGGTTATCGTGAAAGGCCTGGATCGCCTGGTCCACGGTATTCAGCTTGCGGTGGCGCTGGATCGGGATGCCGCCCCAGCGGCGCATGAGGCCGCCAAAGGGCCCGCGGAAGATGGTGTGCTTGCCGAACCAGCGGGCGTTCAGGCGCAGCACGAACTTCACCGCCAGAAAGAGAATGAAGTCCCAGTTGGACGTATGGTGCGCGCCGATCACCACGAACTTGTCGAGTGGGGGCAGCGCACCTTCGATACGCCAGCCGGCCAGGCGCAGCATGCTGTGGCCGAGCGCCTCGGCGAACGGGTTGCGGGGCAGATAGTTGCCGGACATGAGTCACCTGAAGGCCCCTCTTCGGAGGCCTTTGTTGTTATGAGGGAGGGCAGATCGGGCAGCTTAACGGCCGCCCACGGGCTTCAGCGTTGGCAGCGCGGACAGTAGACGCTGGCGCGCTGGCCGAGGCGCACTTCGCGCAGGGTCGAACCACAGACCTTGCACGGCTCGCCACCGCGCCCATAGGCGAAGAGTTCCTGCTGGAAATAGCCAGGCTGGCCATCGCCACCGACGAAGTCGCGTAGCGTCGTGCCGCCGCGCTCGATGGCAATGGCGAGGATGCGCTTGATCTCCTGGGCGAGCTTAACGTAGCGCGCCCGCGAGATGGTTCCGGCTTCGCGGCGCGGGTCGATACCAGCAGCGAACAGCGCCTCGGTGGCGTAGATGTTGCCCACGCCGACTACCACCGCGTTGTCCATGATGAAGGGCTTCACCGCCATGCTGCGGTTGCGCGACAGCTGGAACAGCCGCTCGCCCTCGAAGGCATCGGTCAGCGGCTCCGGACCGAGGTGGCGCAGCAGTTCGTGCTCCAGCGGCGTCAGGCTCCAGAGCAACGCGCCGAAGCGACGCGGGTCGGTGTAGCGCAGCGCCATGCCCGACTCCAACTCGATATCCACGTGCTCGTGACGCGCCGCCGGCGTGCCGCATTCCACCAGACGCAGGTTGCCAGACATGCCCAGGTGGCTGATCAGCGTGCCCACCTCGGCATTGAGCAACAGGTACTTGGCGCGCCGCTCCACCTTCACGATGCGCTGTCCGGACAGGCGAACGTCCAGATCCTCGGGAATCGGCCAGCGCAAGCGGCGCTCGCGGACGATCACGCGGCTGACGCGCTGGCCTTCGAGGTGGGGCGCGATGCCCCGGCGGGTGGTTTCGACTTCAGGTAACTCGGGCATGGGTCAGAATTTCTGAGGAGCTATCTATAGGGTAAGGGGTCAGTCCAGCGCGCGGGCGAGCTGGATAAGGTCACCGCGCCAGGCCGCGTCCTTGGGCAACGCCAGGAAGGACCCGTTGAGCAGACTCTCCCGCGCTTCATAGGTGAAGGGCTCGCCGCGCACGTCCAGCACTTCTCCGCCAGCGCCTTCCAGCACGCCCTGGGCCGCAGCGGTGTCCCACTGGCTGGTCGGCGCAAGGCGCGGATAGCAGTCCGCCGAGCCTTCGGCGAGCAGGCAGAACTTCAGGGAGCTGCCGATGTTGGCCAGGTTCAGGTCGCCGAAGCGCTGCGCGAGACCGGCCAGCAGCTTTTCCTGCTGCGGACTGGAGTGGCGCTTGCTGGCCACCACGGTGAAGACGTCGTCCGGCTCGGTGCGCACTTCGATGGCTTCGGGCTCGTTGCCGCGATCCTCGCACCAGGCGCCCAGGCCGGCACCGCCGTAGTAGCAGCGGCCGCTGGCCGGAATGCCGACCACGCCGAAAACCACCCGGCCGTGCTCGATCAGCGCGACGTTGACGGTGAATTCGTCACTGCCGGAGATGAACTCCTTGGTGCCGTCCAGCGGATCAACCAGCCACCAGCGGGTCCACTGGGCACGCTGTTCCAGCGGAATGTCGCAGTCCTCCTCGGACAGCACCGGCACATCTGGCGCCAGCGCGCGCAGACCGTCGGCCAGCACGCGGTGGGCGGCCAGGTCGGCGGCGGTCACCGGCGACTCGTCCGCCTTGCTCTGGACATCCAGGTCGCCTTGCCAGAAGGGCAGGATCACATCGCCTGCCTTGTGCACCAGGTCGATCACGGCAGGCAGAAAAGCATTCATCACGGCTGGAATTCCCCTCGTTGGGTCAGCAGGTCACGTACCAGATAGAGCGCGGCCAGGGCCCGCCCTTCGCTGAACTGGGCATTCTGCGCAAGACTGGAAAGCTCGCGCAGGCTGATCTTGTCCACGCCCATCGGCTCGGGCTCATCGCCGGGCAGCGATTCCTCGTAGAGGTCGCGGGCGAGCACCACCTGGATGCGCTGGCTCATGTAACCGGGCGACAGCGATAGCTCGGTGATGTACTCGAGCTGGCGGGCGCCATAGCCGGCTTCTTCCTTCAGCTCGCGGTTGGCGGCGTCGAGGATGTCTTCCCCCGGCTCCACCAGGCCCTTGGGCAGCGACAGCTGGTACTCGTCGACTCCGGCGCAGTATTCCTCGACCAGCACGGCGTGTTCGGCGTCGAGCATGGCGATCACCATCACCGCGCCGTAGCCCTGCCCCTTGCCCACCAGGCGCTCGTAGGTACGCTCAACGCCATTGGAGAAGCGCAGCTGCAGCTCCTCGACGGCGAAAAGCCGGCTTCTGGCAACGATCTCTCGGGCGAGGACCGTGGGTTTCTGACGCATGGGGCGACTCCTGGGGGTGGCCGGGTCGGCTATGATAACCCGCCTTTTCCGATTCTCCGTGTCAGATATCGCGCCGATTCCGTCCACCGGCGGCGCAATTGCGACACCCTTTTGCGAAAGCCCAGCATGTCACGCCTGCCCTGGAACCAGATCGACACCGTCCTCCTCGACATGGACGGCACCTTGCTCGATCTGCATTTCGACAACCACTTCTGGCTCGAACACCTGCCGCAACGCTATGCCGAACACCACAGCATCAGCCGCGCCGAGGCCGACGCCGAGCTGCTGCCGTTGTTCCGCGACAACGCAGGCTTGCTCAACTGGTACTGCCTGGACTTCTGGAGTCGCGAGCTCAAGCTGTCGATCCTCGACCTCAAGCACGAGGTCGCCGACCTCATCGCCCTGCGCCCGGACGCCGACCTGTTCCTCGCCGAACTGCGCCGGCATGGCAAGCGCGCGGTGCTGATCACCAATGCCCACCGTGATTCGCTGTCGCTGAAGATGCAGCGGGTGGAGCTGTCGCCCTGGTTCGACCGGCTGATCAGCTCCCACGACTATGGTTTCCCCAAGGAGGACCAGCAGTTCTGGCAGGCGCTGCGGGCGGACGTCGGTTTCGATCCGGCGCGAAGCCTGTTCATCGACGACAGCCTGCCGATCCTGCGTGCCGCGCGGACCTTCGGCGTCGCCCAGTTGCTGGCGGTGCGCCAGCCGGACAGCCGCCAGGGACCGAAGGACACCGAGGAATTCGCCGCCCAGGAAGACTACCGGGCGCTGCTCGACGGGTTATGAGGCGCGCGGCTGCAGAAACAGCGAGCCCGGCGCAGGGCCGGGCTCGTGGACTTCCTGTTGCAAAATCCGCTTATGCCGGAATCCGCAGCACCTGGCCGGGATAGATCTTGTCCGGATGGCTGAGCAGCGGCTTGTTCGCCTCGAAAATCTTATTGTAGAGGTTGGCGTTGCCGTACTCCGCCTTGGCGATGGCGCTGAGCGTGTCGCCCTTCTTCACCGTGACGAAGCGCGCTTCCGGGGCCGGGGCGGCGACGGTGATGTGGTCTTCCACACCGGAAACACCTGCGACGTTGCCCAGCGCGAGGAGGATCTTCTCCTTCTCTTCCTGGCTGGCCACTTCACCCGTGGCGATCACCTTGTCGCCTTCGACGCTGACCTGGATGTTCGGGTTGCCCAGACCCACCTTGGCGATGTGGTCCTTGAGCGATTCGGCGGCCTGCGCCTCCTGGCCCACAATGCTTTCCCACAGCTTCTCGCCGGCTTCCTTCACGAACGCAAAAATGCCCATTTCCAACCTCCCTACGGTTACAGTGACAAGCGGCCGGCATTGGGCAGACCGCGCGCCCCTGGAGTCTAGACGGCGACTTCCGCAGCGCCTGACGGAAAAGCCCTAATCCTTCCCCGACCCGACAGAACGCCCCGGAGCCCTCCCGCCGATGGACATCAAGCAGCTGAAATTCCTCTGCGCCCTGGACGAGACGCGGCATTTCGGCCAGGCGGCGGCGCGCTGCCATGTCACCCAGCCAACCCTGTCCATGCGCTTGCGCAGCCTGGAGGAAGAACTGGGCCTGGAACTGGTGCGCCGCGGGCAGCGCTTCGAAGGCTTCACCGAAGCCGGCGAACGTGTGCTGGCCTGGGCCCGCAGCCTGCTGGCGGCCCACGACGGGCTCTACGCCGAGGCAGCCGCGTGCCGTGGCCAACTGGTCGGCACCCTGCGCCTGGGCCTGGTACCCCTGGCGGGGTTCGACCCTATGCGGCTGATCGAGCTGTTCGCCCAGCGCCACCCGGAACTGCGCTTCCAGCTGTTCGCCCTGAGCTCGGAAAACATCCTCGAAGGCCTGGGCCGCAATCAGCTGGACCTCGGCCTGTCGTACCTCGACCGACTCGACCGCGAGCACTTCGAAAGCCTGGAACTGGCCGCCACGCGCATGGGCCTGCTGCACGACCGCCGGCACTTCCAGATCGACAGCCCGACCCTGAGCTGGGATGTCCTGGCGGAGCTGCCACTGGGTCTGCTCTCGGCCGGCATGCACTTCCGCCAGTCCATCGACCACGGCTTCCGCAGCCGCGGCCTGACCCCCCAGGCGCGCCTGGAAACCGACGCCGTGCACCAACTGGTGCAGGCCGTTGAGCGCGGGCTGTGTTGCGCGATCATGCCGCTGGGCAGCGGGCTGGACGCCCAGGGCGAGCACTTCGCCCTCACCCCGATAGAGGACGCGCGCACGCTGGCGCCGCTGGGCCTGATCCTGCGCCGCAGCGAGCCGCGCTCGGCGTTGGCCGAGGCCTGCTTCCGCGAAGCGGCGGTTTTGCTGGACGGTTCCGAGACCGACCGATAGACCGCGTCGATCACAACATCGACAGCAGCCATTAGACGCTGCCACGGCATAGGCATAGGCTGGTCGTATTACTAGAACCACAGGGCTCAGCCCATGCCTTGCCTGATCACCCGCCCGGCCAGCGCCGCGGTCCGGGATACCGTCGTGCCTGCCGACGGCTACAGCTACGCCGAACTCACCCCGAAGGGCGGCACCGGTCGCGCCGCGCTGGCCGGCGAAGTCGCCCTGGCGATTGCCTACAACGGGCTCAGCCAGGCCGTCATGATGGTCTCGCCGAACGACCTGGAAGACTTCGTCTACGGTTTCAGCCTAGGCGCCGGCCTCATCGCCTCCATCGACGACATCTATGACGTGCGCCTGTCGCCCCACGGCGACGCCATCGCCGCCGAGTTGCAAGTCAGCAATCGCGCCTTCTGGGCCCTCAAGGACCAGCGCCGGCAACTTGCTGGCAATACCGGCTGCGGCCTGTGCGGCGTCGAGGCACTGGACCAGGCGCTGCCCGACCTGCCGGTACTGCCCCCGGCGCCGCTGCCGCCCGCCGCGCACCTCGAGCACCTGCGTGAGCGGGTCAACGCCGTGCAGGAAATCGGCCGCCGCAGCGGAGCCCTGCACGCCGCGCTGTTCGTCGATGCCGCCGGCGAGATTCGCCTGTGCCGCGAGGACATCGGCCGCCACAACGCCCTGGACAAGCTGATCGGTGCCCTCAAGCGCCAGCGCCTGGACCTGGCTGGCGGTTTTGCCGCGGTCACCAGCCGCTGCAGCCTGGAACTTATCCACAAGGCCGTGCGCGGCGGGCTGTCGACCCTGGTCAGCCTCTCCGCGCCGACCGCCCTCACTGTGCAGTGGGCCCGCGAGCACAACCTGAACCTCATCCACCTGCCGCACCGCAGCGCGCCGCGCGTCTACAGCCCGGCTCCGCCCGCCGCCTGAACGCCCGCTTTCGAAGATAAAGAGATCCCATGAGCCTGCAGCAAGAGAATCCCCGCTACCAACCCTACAAGGGCGCAGCCGCCGGCTGGGGCGCGCTGATCAGCGTCACGCGCTTCTGGCTGGACAGCAAGCAGCCGTTCAAGAACCTGCGCGCCCTGCTCAAGACCAACCAGAACGGCGGCTTCGACTGCCCCGGTTGCGCCTGGGGCGACTCTCCGGAAGACGGCCGGGTGAAGTTCTGCGAGAACGGCGCCAAGGCGGTGAACTGGGAGGCCACCAAGCGCCGCGTCGACCCGGCCTTCTTCGCCCGCCACAGCGTCAGCTCGCTGCGCGAGCAGAGCGACTACTGGCTCGAATACCAGGGCCGGCTGACCGAGCCGATGCGTTACGACGCGACCACCGACCGTTACCAGCCGATCGCCTGGGACGATGCCTTTGCGCTGATCGCCCAGCACCTGAATGCGCTGGAAAGCCCGGACCAGGCCGAGTTCTACACCTCCGGCCGGGCCAGCAACGAGGCGGCCTTCCTCTACCAGCTGTTCGTCCGCGCCTTCGGCACCAACAACTTCCCCGACTGCTCGAACATGTGCCACGAAGCCAGCGGCGTCGCCCTGGGCCAGAGCGTCGGCGTCGGCAAGGGCAGCGTGACCTTCGACGACTTCGAGCATGCCGACGCGATCTTCGTCTTCGGCCAGAACCCCGGCACCAACCACCCGCGCATGCTCGAACCGCTGCGCGAGGCGGTAAAGCGCGGCGCCCAAGTGGTCGCCTTCAACCCGCTGAAGGAGCGCGGCCTGGAACGCTTCCAGCACCCGCAGCATGCGCTGGAAATGCTCACCAACGGCTCCGAGCCGCTGAACACCGCGTTCTTCCGCCCCGCCCTGAGCGGCGACATGGCCGCCGTTCGCGGCATGGCCAAGTTCCTCCTGCAATGGGAACGCGAAGCCCAGGCCAAGGGCGAGCCGGCAGTGTTCGACCATGAATTCATCGCCGAGCATACCCAGGGCGTCGACGCCTACCTAGCCGCCGTGGACGACACCAGCTGGGACCACATCGTCCAGCAGTCGGGCCTGAGTCTCGAGGAGATCGAGCAGGCCGCGATCATGTACCGCCGCGCAGACCGCGTGATCGTCTGCTGGGCCATGGGCATCACCCAGCACCACCACTCGGTGCCGACCATCCAGGAACTGGTCAGCCTGCAACTGCTGCGCGGCAACGTCGGCCGCCCCGGCGCCGGCCTGTGCCCGGTGCGCGGCCACAGCAACGTGCAGGGCGATCGAACCATGGGCATCAACGACCGCCCGCCGGCCGCGTTGCTCGACGCCATCGAGCGCCGCTTCCAGTTCAAGGTGCCGCGCGAGAACGGCCACAACACCGTCGAGGCGATCAACGCCATGCTCGATGGCCAGTCGAAGGTATTCATCGGCCTGGGCGGCAACTTCGCCCAGGCGACCCCGGACAGCCGGCGCACTCATCAAGCCTTGCGCAATTGCGCGCTGACCGTGCAGATCAGCACCAAGCTCAACCGCAGCCACCTCACCGTCGGCGGCGACGCGCTGATCCTGCCGTGCCTGGGCCGCACCGACATCGACCGCCAGGCAGAAGGCCCGCAGGCGGTGACCGTGGAAGATTCCTTCAGCATGATCCACGCGTCCTTCGGACAGTTGGAGCCCTCGTCGAAGCAGATGCGCTCCGAGCCCGCGATCATCGCCGGCATCGCCAAGGCAACCTTGGGCAACCACCCGGTGGACTGGGACGCGATGATCGCCAACTACGACCGCATCCGCGACCTGATCGCCGACACCATTCCCGGCTTCAGCGACTTCAATCGCCGCGTAGCCAATCCCGGCGGCTTCCATCTGGGCAACTCGGCCGGTTCGCGGCGCTGGAACACCGCCAGCGGCAAGGCCAACTTCCACCATCATCCGCTGCCGACCGACCTGATCCACGCGAAGATCCGCGAGACCGGCCAGGAGCCACACCTGATCCTGCAGACGCTGCGTTCCCACGACCAATACAACACCACCATCTACGGCCTGGATGACCGCTACCGCGGCGTGCGCGGGCACCGCGAGGTGGTGTTCGCCAACGAGGCCGACATCCGCCGCCTGGGCTTCGAGCCCGGCGAGAAGGTAGACATGGTGTCGCTCTGGTCCGATGGCGTGGACCGCCGCGTCAGCGGCTTCACACTGCTGGCCTACGACATCCCCGCTGGTCAGGCCGCGGCCTATTACCCGGAAACCAACCCGCTGGTGCCGCTGGACAGCCACGGCGTGGGCAGCCATACGCCGACCTCGAAGTTCGTCGCCATCCGTTTCGAGAAGGCGCGGCCGAGTCTGCGGATCGTTTGACGCCCCTCACAGCGCTCCGCTGGGAGCGCCGCCTGCCTCCAGTTCGCGAGCAAGCTCGCTCCTACAGGTTCCGGCTTACATGCTCTTCGTAGGAGCGAGCTTGCTCGCGAAGCTGTCAGGCGCGCGCGAGCGCTTCTTCCTGCGAAAAATCCGCTGGATTGGTGCCATGTCAGAAAGGGATGAAAGGTAAACTCGGAAGGGCCAAGGAAATTTTCGTGAAAAGCCATCATTTCAATGGCAATTTGCGAGAAAAACACCTCACAAATGGAACCCTTGAATAACACTCAGACCGCCCGAAATCGAAAAAGTTCTGACCATAAATCAAATACTTGCAATATTTGATGAAAGTCGTGTTACTCGTCGGAACCCCCTTGTCAGAGCCTTCGCACGAACCGAGGATCGCTTCCAACATCCCCACAGAGAGATCCTCTCTATGAAGTACTCCTCGATGCTCCTGTTGTCTTTTGCGCTGGTCGGTGGTACCGCCTTTGCGGACGGCGACACCCGTGCCGGCGTCGGTGGCGCCCTGGGCGGGGTATTGGGCACTGCGGTCGGCCAGGCGGTCGGCGGTAGCACCGGCGCCGCCATCGGTGGCGGCCTTGGCGGTGCAGCAGGCGGCGCAATGGGCGCCCGCCACGGCAACAAGACAGAAGCCGCCATCGGCGGCGGCCTGGGCGCAGCCGGCGGCCAGGTGCTGGGCAACAAAATGGGCGGCACCACCGGTGGCCTGATCGGCGCGGCCCTCGGCGGCGGCGCAGGCGGCGCGTTGGGCAACCATTACGCCGACAGCAACCGCGATGACGACGATGACGACTACCGCGGCTACCGTCGCGCCCGTTACGACGACCATCGTCATTATGATCGCCGCTGGCACGACAACGGCCGCCACCGCGGCTGGTACAAGCACAAGCACCATCATCGCGACTGGGATTGATCCGCGGCATAACTAACCGCGATCAGTCCACGGAAACGACGACTGGCAGCCGGGCCTGATTGCCCGGCTGTTTTGTGTGCGGGACAATTCTCCCGATAATTCCTACATTCAGGTTCGCAACATGCGTAAGACTCTTTCTGTTCTGGCACTGGCCCTGCTGGCCAGCCATGCCATGGCTGACGACACCAAATCTGCCATTGGCGGCGGCGTCGGCGGCGCCCTCGGCAACGTGGTCGGCGGCGCACTGGGCGGCTCCACCGGTGCGGCCATCGGTGCTGGCGTAGGTGGTGCGGCTGGCGGCGCGATGGGCGCGAAGAACGGCAACAAGACCGAGGCAGCCATCGGTGGCGGCCTGGGTGCGGCCGGCGGCTCGGTCATTGGCAACAAGGTCGGCGGCTCCACCGGTGGCGCCATCGGCGCGGGCCTGGGTGGTGCGGCTGGCGGCGCGCTGGGCAACCACATGGCCGACAAGAACAACGACGACGATCACCACAGCAGCGGCCACAGCCACAACAAAGGCAAAGGCCACTACAAGCACAAACACAAGCATCACGACGACTGACGGATGCCCGTGTGAAAAAGCCCGCCAATAGGCGGGCTTTTTCGTTCAGGGCTTAGGGCTTAGAGCTCAGGCGCATGCCGGCAAGCAGGACAGCAACGCGCTCAGCTCCATCGGCGGCCGCCGCTCGATGCGCCAGTACTCGCCGCCATCTTCGGTGCGCGCGAGCCAGCCACCGTCTACCAGCGCCCTTCGTAGCAGCAGGTGGTCACCCAGGCATTCCTGGGCGCGCAGCCGATCGTTGAGCTCGCGCTCGTTCCAGCGCTGCCGTGCCGGTAGCCGCGACCACAGCACCCAGAGGCAGGCCTCGCGGTGGCTGTGCTTCTTCGGCCAGCGTTGCAGGCAGCCGGCGTCATCGAAGTAGCGCCGCCATTGCTCGACGAGGCGGAAATCCACCACCGCCTCGGGCTCGGCTTCACGCGCCAGGCGCGTCTCGGCCTGATGGCTGGCGCGCAGCGCCTGGTAGTTGCGGAAGCCCACCGCGCGGGCGAGCAGGTTGAGCAGGTCGACATGACCGGGCCGCTCGGGCGATTCATCGAGCTGGTGCGCCAGCGATTTCGCCAGGGCAGAGATGTCGGGGGCGTGATAGGGCAAGCGTTGCCTGGACACAGTGCAATCCTCGTTGCGTGCCAAGACCTCGCGCAGGAGGTTATCGGGGGTCGCCATTCCGATGCGGCACGGGGAAAGTGTGTCGGATCGTCAAAGGTGCGGGGAACCGCGCGGCAGGTTTAGCGCTCTCCATACGGAGGCGGCGACGCCTGGGTGAACTGCCGACCGGCGGCCAGCATAGGCCGGACGCGCCGCCCAGGACAAGCCCCGTGTCATCCCGCGAGGCTGGTATAGGCTTGCCGGGGAAGGATCACTGCCGACAAGGAGTTACTCGTGAAAGCTCTCGCTGCCGCCGGACTGCTGCTGACGCTTGGCGCCGCGCAGACCGCGTACGCCGGGGACTGGCAGGTCTGCCAGCTGGAAGTGGAAATCACCGGAGCACTGAAGCTGCCCGTGCGCGGGCTGGAAGGCCGGGTCGCATCGGCCAAGCCGCGCTCGGCGGGTACCGAGTGCCCGAGCCCGGGCGAGGTCATCGCCTTCGAACCGGAAAGCGCCGACTGGCAGAGCCGCATCCCACGCCAGCACTGGCCTGCGGCCGGGCAACGGGTGTGGATGCGCTACCAGTACCTGGACGGCATCTGCAAGGGCGACGGCAACAGCCGGCCCTGCCGCATCGAGCATTACCCGATGGGCTGGTGAGACGTCCGCCCCTACCTGGAAACTCCGCGCTGGGGCTCCCCTCTCCCCCCGCCCTCTCCCTGAAGGGAGAGGGAGTCGTCCGATGCCGTCGGTCAGCTCGGTGCTTCGCTTGATGCCAATCAGTCCCCTCTCCCTTCAGGGAGAGGGAAACACAGGCACGGACTTTCCGAAGAAGACAGCAGGGTGGGGCCTTGCAGAGCGGTGCGAATCAGCCGCGAACCAGCACTTCTATCGCCCCGCGTAGCGCCGGGGGTATCGACACGGGTCGATTGCTGGCGCGGTCCACGAACACGTGCACGAACTTGCCGGCCGCGCAGGCCAGTTCATCACCCTCACGGAAGATCGCCAGTTCGTACTGCACCGAGCTGTTGCCCAGCTTGCCGACCCGCAGGCCGACCTCGATGCGCTCGGGGAAGGCCACCGGCGCGAAGTAGTCGCAGCTGGAACTGACCACGAAACCCACCACGTCGCCGTCGTGGATATCCAGGCCGCCGCGCTCGATCAGGTAGGTATTCACCGCCGTGTCGAAGAAACCGTAGTAGGTCACGTTGTTCACGTGGCCGTAGATGTCGTTGTCGTGCCAGCGCGTGGTGATCGGCTGGAAGTGCGCGTAGTCGGCGTGGCTGGGGTGCTGTTCGCTCATCGGGTTCTCAGAAGGCGGCTCGATAGATAGCCAGCGCGTCGCTCTCGCTGACTTCGCGGGGATTATTCACCAGCAGGCGCTGCTGCAGCATCGCATCGGCGGCCAGGCGCGGCAGGCTGCCCTCCGGCACGCCGGCATCACGCAGCCGCGATGGCAGGCCGCTGCGCGGGCTGAGGTCGGCGAGTTCGGCGATGAACTGCTCAGTGCGATCAGCATTGCTGCGCAGGCGCTCACCCAGTAGCAGCGGCGCCAGCTCGGCGTAAAGCGGGCCGGCGTTGGGCGCATTGAAGCGGATCACCTCGGGCAGAACCAGCGCGTTGCTCAGTCCGTGGGGAATGTGGAAGTGCCCGCCCAGCGGATAGGCCAGCGCGTGCACGGCCGCCACCGGGGCGTTGGCGAAGGCCTGCCCGGCGAGACAGGCGCCCAGCAGCATGGCCTGGCGTGCCTCGCGGTTGCGACCGTTGTGCACCGCCTCGTCGAGGTTCAGCGCCAGCAGGCGCAGGGCCTCGCGGGCCAGCAGGTCGGACAGCGGATTCTTCTTCAGCTTGCTGGTATACGCCTCGATGGCATGAACCATGGCGTCGATGCCGGTAGCAGCGGTGACAGCCGGCGGCAGGCCGAGGGTGAGGTCGGCGTCGAGCACGGCCAGGTCCGGCAGCAGGTGCGGGCTGACCACGCCCATCTTGGTGGTCTCGCCGGTGGTGACGATGGCAATCGGCGTGACTTCCGAACCGGTACCGGCGGTAGTCGGCACCTGGATCAGTGGCAGTCGCGGGCCACGGGCGTTGCCGACGCCGAAGACATCCTTCAGGCCCTGTGACGCCAGCGGGTGGGCCAGCAGCGCGACCAGTTTGGCGACATCCATCGAGCTGCCGCCGCCAAAGCCGATTACCAGCTGCGCGGCCATCCTGCGCGCCTGGTCAGAGGCTTCCAGCACGATGCTTTCCGGCGGGTCGGCCAGCACCTGATCGAAGACTTCCACCGCCACGCCGGCCGCAGCGAAGCCCGGCAGCACGCCCTCGAGCATGTTCAGGCGGGTGATGCCGGGGTCGGTGACGATGAGCACGCGCTGGGCTCCGCGCTCGCGGCAGAGCTCACCCAGGCGGGCGGCGGAACCACTTTCGCAGAGAATCTGCGCCGTGGTGGCGAAGCTGAAAGGCTGCATGACGGTCCCCGGTCTTGTCGTTGTAGTGCGGAAAATCCGTTGGCCGCTGTTCGGCGGCCAGCCGGGGGAGCATAGCAATAGGATGCAGCCCTATGGAACCTTGTACCGCCAGGCGGAACGGTTATTCACCGAGTGAATGGTTTAGCCGTTTATGGGCGTTGGATCGCTGAAGGTCCTGTAGGAGCGAGCATGCTCGCGAACAGGGTCCCGCTCAAAGCCTGAGCGGTTCGCGAGCAAGCTCGCTCCTATGAAGAGCTCGCAGCCAAGGCCAGGCCGCGCGGAAACAAAAAAGGCCGGCATTGCGCCGGCCTTTACTTCATCGAGGACAGGTCAGACAGCGACCGGTGCCTTGATGTGCGGGTGAGCTTCGTAGCCGACCAGCTCGAAGTCCTCGAAGCGGAAGTCGAACAGGTCCTTTACCTCGGGGTTGATCTTCATGGTGGGCAGCGGCAACGGCTGGCGGGTCAGCTGCAGGTCGGCCTGCTCCAGGTGGTTGGCGTACAGGTGACAATCGCCACCGGTCCAGATGAACTCGCCCGGTTGCAGCCCGGCAACCTGCGCCACCATCAGGGTCAGCAGCGCGTAGCTGGCGATGTTGAAGGGCACGCCGAGGAAGATGTCGGCCGAACGCTGGTACAGCTGGCAGCTGAGCTTGCCGTCGGCCACATAGAACTGGAACAGCGCGTGGCACGGCGGCAGGGCCATTTCGTCGATCAGCGCAGGGTTCCAGGCGGAGACGATCAGGCGGCGCGAGTCCGGGTTCTTCTTCAGCATCTCCATCAGGTTGGCGATCTGGTCGATGTGGCGACCGTCCGGCGCCGGCCAGGAGCGCCATTGGTAGCCGTAGACCGGCCCCAGGTCGCCGTTCTCGTCTGCCCATTCGTCCCAGATCGAAACGCCGTTTTCCTTCAGGTAGGCGATGTTGGTCGAACCTTTGAGGAACCACAGCAGCTCATGAACGATCGATTTGAGGTGGCACTTCTTGGTGGTCACCAGCGGGAAGCCTTCGGCGAGGTCGAAGCGCATCTGGTGGCCGAACACGCTGTAGGTGCCGGTGCCGGTGCGATCGCTTTTGAAGGTGCCGTGTTCGCGCACGTGGCGCATGAGGTCGAGGTACTGTTTCATCGCTGCGGTTTCACCCAAAAGCCAGTCGATGGGCTCTGCGGCGCGGCTCCGGGGTGGGCCGCCGGCAGAACCAATCGCCCGGCAGAATCTGAACAAGCGGCAATACTAAGGGCCTGGGCACGCTATCGCCAGTCCGACCGACAGACCGGCGACGCGGCCGATGGAAGCATCCAGCGCCAGTATTCAAGCGGCGACAGACCGCGCTCCCCAACCGTTCGCCTGTTGCAAGAGAGGTTGTCATGTCCGAGGCACCACTGCCCGCCTTTCCCCTTTCGCGCCGACGCCTGCTGGCGGTGGCCTGCGCCAGCGCCGCCCTTGGCAGCGTGCTGCTCAGCCCTGCCGCGCGCACCTGGGCCGCGCTGACACCCCAGGCCGAGAAGGAGCTCGAAGGCTTCATGACCCTCTCCCAGCGCCTCACCGGGCGCAGCAACCTCGATCCACGTATCGGCCAGCGGCTGTTCCAGGCCCTGGCGCAGCGCGACACCGCGCTCAAGCAGAGCCTGGCCGAGCTGCTCGAACGGCTGGGCGACGCGCCGGACAGCTGGAATGAGCGCCAGCAGTGGCTGGCCCGGCAGATACTCGGCGGCTGGTACCTGGGGCAGGTCGGCGATGACACCAGCGCCACGGTCGTCACCTACGAGCAGGCGCTGATGTTCCGCGCGGTGGACGATGTACTGGTGATCCGCAGCTACTGCCCGAACAAGCCGGGCTTCTGGGCGGCGCAGCCCACCGAGCGGGGGGCATGAGCATGGCCGAGACGCAACGCGCGGATTTCGTGGTGGTCGGCTCCGGTGTGGCCGGCGCCCTGGTCGCCCATCAGCTGGCACTGGCCGGCAAGGACGTGCTGATCCTCGAAGCCGGCCCGCGCATGGGCCGCTGGGAGATCGTCGAGCGCTTCCGGAACCAGGCGGACAAATCCGACAACCAGGCGCCTTACCCATCCAGCCCGCACGCGCCGCATCCGCAGTTCAAGCCGGACAACCACTACCTGATCCAGAAGGGCGAACACCCCTACGACGTGCAGTACATCCGCGCCGTGGGCGGCACCACCTGGCACTGGGCGGCGTCCGCCTGGCGCTTCCTGCCCAACGACTTCAAGCTGCGCAGCCTCTACGGCGTGGGCCGCGACTGGCCCATCGAGTACGCCGAGCTGGAGCCCTGGTACCAACGCGCCGAGGAGGAACTGGGCGTCTGGGGCCCCGGCGACGAAGAGCTCGACTCGCCCCGCAGCCAGCCCTACCCGATGCCGCCGCTGCCATTGTCGTGGAATGAGCAGCGCATCAAGACCCTGCTCAACGCCAACGGCTACCGCGTGGTCACCGAACCGGTGGCGCGCAACAGCCGCCCCTACGATGGTCGGCCGACCTGCTGCGGCAACAACAACTGCATGCCGATCTGCCCCATCGGCGCCATGTACAACGGCATCGTCCACGTCGAGAAGGCCGAGGCCGCTGGCGCGCGGCTGGTCGAGAACGCCGTGGTGTTCAAGCTGGAGAAGGGCGACGGCGGCAAGATAGTCGCGGCGCTGTACAAGGACCCGCAGGGCAACGAGATGCGCGTCGAGGGCGATACCTTCATCCTCGCAGCCAACGGCATCGAGACGCCCAAGCTGATGCTGATGTCCGAGGTCGGCAACAGCTCGGACATGGTCGGCCGCAACCTCATGGACCACCCCGGCACCGCCGTGCAGTTCTATGCCGACGAGAAGCTCTGGCCGGGGCGCGGGCCGCAGGAGATGACCTCCATGGTGGGCTTCCGCGATGGCGCCTTCCGCAGCGAATACGCCTCGAAGAAGATCCACCTGTCCAACCTCTCGCGCACCGACCAGGTGGCAGCCGAGCTGATCCGCCACGGGCCGCTGCTACTCGGCCATGACCTGGAAGCGAAGATTCGCGACCGCGCCGCGCGTTTCGTGCGCTTCGACAGCTTCCACGAAATCCTCCCGCACCCGGAGAACCGCATCGTGCCCAGCGCCACCGAACGCGACGCGGCGGGCATCCCCAAGCCCGAGTTCACCTATGCAATGGACGACTACGTGCGCAAGAGCGCGGTGCACACCCGCGAGGTCTATGCCCACGCGGCCAAACTGCTGGGCGGCGAAGAGGTGCAGTTCGACGACAGCTTCGCCAACAACAACCACATCACCGGCACCGTACTGATGGGCGCAGACCCGAAGGACTCGGTGGTGGATACCCAGTGCCGCAGCCACGACCACCCCAACCTGTTCATCGCCAGCAGCGGCGTAATGCCCACCGTCGGCTCGGTGAACTGCACCCTGACCATCGCCGCCCTGGCCCTGCGCCTGGCCGACCACCTGAAGCGGGAGGCCAAGGCATGAAGCGCTTCCTGCTGCTCGCCCTGCTGGCTGCACCGCTGGCCGCCCATGCCGCCAAGGCCCTTGACCCTGCGCCGACGGAGTTGCTGCAACGCGGCGAATACCTGTCCCGCGCTGGCGACTGTGCGGCCTGCCATACCGCGCCCGGCGGCAAACCCTTCGCCGGCGGCCTGCCGCTGGCCACGCCGCTGGGGGCGGTGTACTCCACCAACATCACCCCCGACCCGAAGACCGGCATCGGCAGCTACAGCTACGACGACTTCGCCCGTGCCGTGCGCGAAGGCGTGGCCAAGGGCGGCACACGGCTCTACCCGGCGATGCCCTACACCGCCTACTCGAAGATCACCGATGAGGACATGAAGGCGCTCTACGCCTGGTTCCTCGAAGGCGGCGTGCAGGCCGTCGCGCAGCCCAACCAGGATTCCGACATCGTCTGGCCGCTGAACATGCGCTGGCCGCTGGCAATCTGGAACCTGCTGTTCCACGAAGACGCGGTCTACCAGAACAACCCGAAGCAGAGCCCAGCCTGGAACCGTGGTGCCTATCTGGTCCAGGGCCTGGCCCACTGTGGCACCTGCCATACGCCGCGCGGCATGGCCTTCCAGGAGAAGGCCACGGACGAGCGCGGCGCCGGCTTCCTCGCCGGCGCCGCGCTGGGCGGCTGGTACGCCTTCAACATCACCCCCGACACCCACAGCGGCATCGGCGGCTGGAGCGACGCGGAGATCGTTCAGTACCTGAAGACCGGCCGTCTCCCGGGCAAGGCGCAGGCCGCCGGACCCATGGCCGAGGCAGTGGAACACAGCTTCCAGTACATGACCGACGCCGACCTGCAGGCCATCGCCAGCTACCTGCGCAGTGTGCCGGAGGTCAGCGATGGCGAACGCAAGGCCCGCTTCGCCTGGGGACAACCGGCGGACGATGTGGCCACCCTGCGCGGCCAGGACTTCGCCGCGCAAAAGCACGACGACGGCGCCCGCCTCTACCTCGGCAATTGCGCCAGCTGCCACTCCTGGAGCGGCGAAGGAGTGAAGGACGGCTACTACCCGATGTTGCTGAAGAACAGCGCAGTGGGCGCCCTGCAGCCGGACAATCTGGTGCAGGTGGTGCTCGGCGGCGTGCACCGCAAGGTAGGCAATGAGGACGTGTTCATGCCCGGCTTTGCTGGCACGCTGAACGACGAGCAGATCGCCGCTCTGGTGAATTACCTCACCGCGCAGTTCGGCAATCCCGACGTGAAAGTCGACAGCGCAAGGGTCGCCGAGATTCGCCAACCCTGATTCTTCCATCGTGGCGGGCCGCCAGCTCCCAAGGAAGGCAGCCTACCCGCGTTGACAGCACCCACCGGCTCGCGGAAGCTCCGTTACCCACGGAGTCGCCGCGGAAAATGGATGTCCATGCCTCACAAGACCAAGAAGCCTCGCCCCGTCGCTCCCGCCGCCGCGCAGCCCACCGGGCTTCGCCGCACCTGGCTCGCCGCTGTCGCCGGGGTTCTGCTTCTGGCTACCATCGGGGCGTGGATCTGGGTCGAGCAGGACAATGGCGTGCAACTGCCCAGCGGCCATCCACCGATCCCGGCCACCACGCCCAAGGCTTCTGTCCCGACACCGGCGGTGCAGCCCGCACAACTGGTCGATGAATCCACCTGCGCCGGCTGCCACCAGTCGCAGCTCAAGGACTGGCAGGGCTCGCATCACCAGCAGGCGATGAAGCCGGCCACTGAAGGCAACGTGCTGGGCGACTTTGCCGATGTGACCTTCAAGGGCGAAACCGAGACCAGCCGCTTCTTCCGCAAGGACGGTGAGTACTGGGTCAACACCCCCGGCGCCGACGGCAAGCCGGCGGACTTCAAGGTCGCCTACACCTTCGGCTTCGAACCGCTGCAGCAGTATCTTCTGGCGTATCCTGGCGGTCGCCTGCAGGCCCTCGGCGTCGCCTGGGATAGCCGCAAGCACCAGTGGTTCCAGCTGATGCCCGGCCAGCGCATCGACTTCAAGGACGAACTGCACTGGACCCGCCCCGCGCAGAACGCCAACTTCATGTGCGTCGAGTGCCACACCACCGGTTTCAAGCGCAACTACGACGCAAAAACCGACACTTTCGCCAGCCACTGGAACAGCCTCGGCGTCGGCTGCCAGGCCTGCCACGGGCCGGCGTCGAAGCACCTGGAGTGGGCGCGGAAGCCCGACCGCGACGTCGCGAAGGGCTTTGACGTGCCGCTGCAGAACGCCAGCCAGAGCACCATCGTCGAGACCTGCGCGCGCTGCCACGCCCGCCGCGCACCGCTGGGCGACGGCTACCAGAACCAGCACCGCTTCATGGACGATTACCTGCCCAGCCCCCTGACCCGCGAACTCTACGAGATCGACGGCAAGATCAAGGACGAAGTCTTCGAATGGGGCTCCTTCACCCAGAGCAAGATGTTCGCCAAGGGCGTGCAGTGCACCGACTGCCACAACCCCCACAGCGGCGAACTGAAAGCGCCGGGCAACGGCGTCTGCCTGCAATGCCACAACACCGCCGGCAAGGCGGTGCGCCCGCAGATTGATGGCAAGGGCCTGCAGGCGAAGAACTACGACTCCCCCGAGCACACCCACCACGAGCCCGGCACCCCTGGCGCGCAGTGCACGTCCTGCCACATGCCGGGCCGCTACTATATGGTCAACGACTACCGCCACGACCATGGATTCACCCTGCCCAATCCGGCGCACGCCCGACGTATCGGTGCACCGGATGCCTGCCTGGCCTGCCACAAGGACACCCCGGCGAAGAAGATCAGCGACCAGTTCCGCCAGTGGTACGCCAGCGAACTGCCGACCAAGGCCAACGCCTCCAGCAACCCCGTCCCGCGTTATGACGACACCCTGTGGAAAGCCCGCAATGGCAAGCCCGGCGCCTCCCGCGCCCTGCATCTGCTGCTGGCGGACACCAGCCTGCCAGCGATCCGCCGCGCCACGCTGATCGCCGAGCTGCCCAGCTACCCAAGCCAGCGCTCGCTGGAACTGGCCGCGCTGGCGCTGAAGGACGCCGACCCGCAAGTACGAACCGCCGCCATCAACGTGCTGCTGTCGCTCGCCAACGGCCCGCAACAGGGCCTGGTGCTGCCGACGCTGCTGGCGCCGCTGCTGAATGATCCGATCCGCGCCGTCCGCATCGCCGCCGCCTGGCAACTCGCGCAGTTGCCGCCGCAGACCCGCGCCGGCCTCAGCGCCGCGCTGGAGAAGGGCCTGAGCGAGTACGAAGAGGTTCAGAACGACCTGACCGAGCGCGCCGAAGCGAACCTCAACCTCGCCATGCTCTACCAGGCCACCAATCGACCGGAAAAGGTGGAGCCTGCGCTGCGCGCCGCCATCGCCCGCAATCCGGACTTCCTCCCGGCCACGGTGACGCTGATCCAGTGGCTCGAAGCCAGCGGCCGAGCGCCCGAGGCGCGCCAATTGCTGGAAGACAGCCTGCGCCTGCACCCCGGCTCCGGCCTGCTGCACCACGTCAACGGCCTCGCCCTTGTCCGCGCGGGCCAGAGACCGCAAGCGCTGAAGGAACTGCGCGAAGCCGTGCGCCTGGCGCCGGACGACGACCAGTTCCGCTACGTGCTGGCAATCGCCCTGCACGACACCGGCGACGCCGATGGCGCCTGCCATGAACTGGAGCAGTTGCTGCAACGGCACCCGGCCAACCGCGCCGCGCGCCTGACACTGCTCGACTACCTGAGGGAAACCGGACAGTTCCAGAAGGTGCAGCAATTGACGGCGGAGCTGGAGCAGCAGAACCCGGACGACCCCTCGCTCAAGCGCGAGTGACGGCCAAGACGACAGGCAACTCCGGCAAAGACCGCTACGGCGACAGACATTTCCGACGGCAGGACGGAACTGCGGAATTTTCCGATGCTCTGAGAGGCGCGAAATCACTCAAGGAAGCATCATGCGTCGCCGTTCTGCCCCTATTGTCGTAGCCCTCACCCTGCTCCCCCTCACCTGCGCCATGGCCGAAGATCGTGACTTCTGGCGCAGCGTCCTGACCTCCGGCGCCACCACCGCGTCGAGCTACCTGACCAGCCATGACGATCACAAGCTGATCGGCCCGGCCCAGGACGATGCCGCCAGTTTCATTGCCACCGATGGCGCCATCCGCGGCCCCTACCTGGAAGCCACGCTGCAGCAGATGCGCAGCGCAGACCCAACCCTGGCGCAAGCCAGCGACGCCGAGCTGGCCTCGGCCATCCTCGCCGCCCAGCGCTGAGTCCCGTCAAGGTGCGTGGGCGACCGCTCGCGCACCTTCTTCGCAGAATCTTGGAACTCCCGCCAGGCGCCGCACCTCTCACCTGTACACGGACCTTGCCGAGGTGTACCCGATGCGTACCGCGAAACTGGCCACGGCCTTTGCCCTGATCGCCCTGCCCGTTGCTTCGGCCATGGCCGACGGCTTCTGGCGCGACATCATCTCGTCCGGCGCCACCACCGCGTCGACCTACCTGACCTTCAAGCACGACAAGCTGATCGTTGCCGCCCAGGACGACGCCAGCGCCTTCGTCGCCAGTGACGGCGCCATCCGCGGTCCCTACCTGGAAGCCGCCCTCACGCGCCTGCGCAGCGACGACGCCGCGCTGCAGGATCGCAGCGACATGGAGCTGGCCAACGCCATCCTCGTCCGCCGCGATGACGCACCCACCCAGTGACACCCTCCGGCGCGGCCCGTGGCGTTCGCCGCGGGCCACGCCGAGCGGCCGCGCCTGTGTTCTACTGACACTCCCAATCCGACACGGAGTGTCCCATGAACGATCCCATCCAGCCGTTGAAGATCACCCTGATCCTGCTGATCGTCAGTGAAGGCTTCTGGCTGCTCAGCCGCCTGCTCAGCGTGGTCGGCCTTGAGATCTACTCGCTGCTGCCCTCGACCGTCTACAACCTGATCGGCATGCTCAGCAATGTACTGATGATCCTGCTGTTCGTGTTCCTGATCCGCCTGATCGGCCGCTTGCAGCTCAAGCCCTGAGCCCCGCCGCAGACACCGGCGCCCCTCTCAGGAACGCGACTGCAGCGGACGCCAGGTATCGCCGCCGAACTCTGACGTGCCTCGGCCCGCACCGGCTCCAATGAAAAAGCCGCCCGAAGGCGGCTTTTTCATTCAGCGCACAGTCGCTTCAGCGCACCGCTCACTCGCGGTAATCGTCCACCGGCACGCAGGCGCAGAACAGGTTGCGGTCGCCGTAGACGTTGTCCACGCGGTTCACCGCCGGCCAGTACTTGAAGGCGCGGGTGTGCTCGGTCGGGGTCACCGCTTCGGCGATCGGGTAAGGCCGATCCCACAACCCGGTAACGTCCGCCAGGGTGTGCGGCGCGCGCTTGAGCGGGTTGTCCTCTGCCGGCCATTCGCCGGTCTCGACCTTGGCAATCTCCGCGCGGATCGACAGCATCGCCTCGATGAAGCGGTCCAGCTCGTGCTTGGACTCGCTTTCGGTGGGCTCCACCATCAGCGTGCCCGGCACCGGGAAGGACATCGTCGGCGCGTGGAAGCCGTAATCCATCAGGCGCTTGGCCACGTCTTCCTCGCTGATCCCGGTCTGCGCCTTGAGCGGGCGCAGGTCGAGGATGCACTCGTGGGCGACGCGTTCGTTGCGGCCGCGGTAGAGCACCGGGAAAGCGCCATCGAGCTGCTGCGCGAGGTAGTTGGCGTTGAGGATCGCCACCTCGGTAGCGTCAGCCAGCTGCGGGCCCATCATGGCGATGTACATCCAGCTGATCGGCAGGATGCTCGCGCTGCCCCAGGGCGCGGCGCTCACCGCGCCGTTCAGCGGGTTCGGGCCTTCGATGCGGATCACCGGGTGGTTGGCGACGAAGGGCGCGAGGTGCTTCTTCACGCCGATCGGGCCCATGCCCGGGCCGCCACCGCCGTGGGGAATGCAGAAGGTCTTGTGCAGGTTCATGTGCGACACGTCGGCGCCGATGTCCGCCGGGCGCGCCAGGCCGACCTGGGCGTTGAGGTTGGCGCCGTCCATGTAGACCTGGCCACCGTGGCTGTGGATGACCTCGCAGATTTCGCGGATGCCTTCCTCGTACACGCCGTGGGTCGACGGATAGGTGATCATCAGGCAGGACAGCTGCTCGCCGGCTTCGGCTGCCTTGCGCTTGAGGTCCTCCAGGTCGACGTTGCCGCCCTTGTCGCACTCGACGATGACCACGCGCATGCTCGCCATGATCGCCGAGGCCGGGTTGGTGCCGTGGGCCGAGGACGGGATCAGGCAGATGTTGCGGTGCGCATCGCCACGGCTCTCGTGGTACTTGCGGATCGCCAGCAGGCCGGCGTACTCGCCCTGGGCGCCGGAGTTGGGCTGCATGCAGATGGCGTCGAAACCGGTGATCGCGCACAGCCAGCTTTCCAGCTCCTCGATCATCAGTCGGTAGCCCTCGGCCTGCTCGCGCGGCACGAAGGGGTGCAGGCTGGCGAATTCCGGCCAGGTGATCGGGATCATCTCGCTGGTGGCGTTGAGCTTCATGGTGCAGGAGCCCAGCGGGATCATCGACTGGTTCAGCGCCAGGTCCTTGCCTTCGAGCTGGCGCAGGTAGCGCAGCATCTCGGTTTCGCTGTGGTGGCGGTTGAATACCGGGTGGCTCAGGTAGCCGCTGCTGCGCTGCAGGTCAACGGGGATGCCGTCGGCAATCTTGCCGGCATCGAGCTGGGCGACGTCCAGGCCGTGGCCGGCACCGAGGATGATGTCGAACAGGCCGGCGAGGGTGGCGGCGCTGGTGGTTTCGTCCAGGCTCACGCCCAGGCGGTCTTCACCGACGATGCGCAGATTCACCCGGGCGGCGCGAGCGCGCTCGACGATGGCCTGCTGGCCGGCGCCGACATCCAGGGTCAGGGTGTCGAAGAAGTGCTGGTTGACGATCTTCACGCCCTTGGCGGCGAGGCCGGCGGCCAGCACCGAAGTCAGGCGGTGCACGCGCTGGGCGATGCGTTTCAGGCCCTGCGGTCCGTGATAAACGGCGTACAGGCTGGCGATGTTGGCCAGCAGCACCTGCGAGGTACAGACGTTGGAGTTGGCCTTCTCGCGGCGGATGTGCTGCTCACGGGTCTGCAGCGCCATGCGCAGCGCGGTGTTGCCACGGGCATCCTTGGATACGCCGATGATCCGACCGGGCATGGCGCGCTTGTAGTCGTCACGGCAGGCGAAGAAGGCCGCGTGCGGACCGCCGTAGCCCATGGGCACGCCGAAGCGCTGGGCACTGCCCAGCACCACGTCAGCGCCCAGCTCGCCCGGCGGGGTGAGCAGCAGCAGCGCGAGCAGGTCGCTGGCGACGCAGGCGATGGCCTGCTGGGCATGCAGCGCGTCGATAACCGCGCGCAGGTCACGGATTTCGCCACGGGTGTCCGGGTATTGCAGCAGCGCGCCAAACACGGCGTGCTGGCCGAGGTTGTCCACCTCGTCGACCACCACGTCGAAGCCGAAGGCTTCGGCGCGGGTCTGCACCACGGAGATGGTCTGCGGGTGGCAATGCACGTCGACGAAGAACAGGTTGCTCTTGGCCTTGGCCACGCGCTTGGCCAGGGCCATCGCCTCGGCGGCGGCGGTAGCCTCGTCGAGCAGCGAGGCGCTGGCGAGGTCCAGGCCGGTGAGGTCGATGGTCATCTGCTGGAAGTTCAGCAGGGATTCGAGACGGCCCTGGGCGATCTCCGGCTGGTACGGGGTGTAGGCGGTGTACCAGCCCGGATTCTCCAGCACGTTGCGCAGGATGACGGTCGGAGTCAACGTGCCGTAGTAGCCGGTGCCGATCAGGCTCGTCCACAGCTCGTTCTGCTGCGCGTAACCCTTCAGCTTGGCCAGCGCGCCCTGTTCGTCGAGGGCGGTCGGCAGGTCCAGCGGCCGGTTCAGGCGGATCGCCGGGGGCACCGTCTGCACGATCAGGTCGTCGCGGTTGCCGAGCCCGAGGGTCTCGAGCATAGCTTGCTGCTCGGCGGCGTCGGGGCCCAAGTGACGGGCGAGGAAGGCATCAGGCTGGTGCAGCTGGGAAAGCGAAGGGGTGTTCGACATGGCCACGGTCTCGAAAGGGTCGTTCCCTAAAAAGAACAGGCCCCGACGAGTCGAGGCCTGTGTTTACAGCAGTGTCTTACGCGTCGGCGTCGCTGGCAGCGCGGTAGCCGGCGGCGTCGAGGAGCTTGTCCAGCTCGGCCGGGTTGCTCGGCTTGAGCTTGAAGAACCAGGAACCGTACGGGTCGTTGTTCACTTCTTCGGGGGTGTCGGCCAGCACGTCGTTGACGGCAATGACTTCGCCGCCCACCGGGGCGTAGATGTCCGAAGCGGCTTTCACCGACTCGACGACACCAGCTTCCTGGCCGGCGGCGAGGGTCTTGCCCACTTCCGGCAGTTCGACGAAGACCACGTCACCCAGGGCTTCCTGGGCATGGTCGGAAATGCCCACGGTCACGGTACCGTCGGCTTCCAGGCGCGCCCACTCGTGGCTGGCGGCATAACGCAGGTCGGCGGGGATATTGCTCATCTTGTTGTTCCTCGAGGACTGGGCGACGGGCGGCGATGCCGCCCTCTTCTAAGTTAGATCATGCAATTTAGATCAGGGCTTTGCCATGACGCACGAAATTCGGCTGAACGACGCGGACCGGGTACCACTTGCCACGGATTTCCACTTCGGCGCGGTCGCCGGTGGCCGCCGGCACGCGGGCCAGGGCAATGGACTTGCCGAGCGTGGGGGAGAAACTGCCGCTGGTGATCTCGCCGTCGCCGACGCCGGCAACGCGAACCACCTGGTGGGCGCGCAGCACGCCGCGCTCTTCCAGCACCAGGCCGACCAGCTTGGGCGCATCGCCGGCAGCCTTCTGCGCTTCCAGGGCCTTGCGGCCGATGAAGTCGCGGGCTTCGGGTTCCCAGGCAATGGTCCAACCCATGTTGGCAGCCAGCGGGGTGACGTCTTCGTCCATGTCCTGGCCGTAGAGATTCATCCCGGCTTCCAGGCGAAGGGTATCGCGTGCGCCCAGGCCCGCCGGGGCAATACCGGCGCCGACCAGGTCGTTGAGGAAGCCTTGCGCCTCGACGGCCGGCAGCATGATTTCCAGGCCGTCCTCGCCGGTGTACCCGGTACGGGCGATGAACCAGTCACCGTCGGCCTTGCCTTGGAAGGGCTTGAGTTCGCGGATCAGCGCGGCGCGGGAGGGCGTGACCAGCTCGGCGGTCTTCTCGCGGGCGTTGGGGCCCTGCACGGCCAGCATCGCCAGGTCCGGGCGTTCGGTCAGGGTGACGTCGAAGCCTTCGGTGTGGGCCTGCATCCAGGCCATGTCCTTGTCGCGGGTGGAGGCGTTGACCACCACGCGGTAGCCGTACACGCCGAGGTAGACGATCAAGTCGTCGACCACCCCGCCGCGTTCGTTGAGCATGCCGCTGTACAGCGCCTTGCCCGGAACCTGAAGTCGCTCGACGTCGTTGGCCAGGAGTCGCTGCAGGTATTCCTTGGCCTGCGGACCGGTGACGTCGACCACAGTCATGTGGGAAACGTCGAACACGCCGCAATCGCGACGTACCTGGTGGTGCTCTTCGACTTGCGAGCCGTAGTGCAACGGCATGTCCCAACCGCCGAAATCGACGATCTTGGCGCCGAGGGCGACGTGCAAATCATAGAGCGGCGTGCGCTGTCCCATGGGTGTTCTCCTTCCGGGCGAGGCGGGTGCGGAGCGCGAGTACGGCCCGCACGAAACGCGCGCATTGTAGTCGCATGGCAGGACTCTGGACAGCTTGTCCGACGGCCGATTCTCAGGAACGCGAAGAGCCGCTCTGGCGCGCGGACCGACGGATCAGGCCGATCACCGGGAATAATCCCACAAGCACCAGCGTCAGCGCCGGCAACGCCGCTCGGGCCCACTCCCCTTCGCTGGTCATCTCGAAGACGCGCACCGCCAACGTGTCCCAGCCAAACGGGCGCATCAGCAGGGTCGCCGGCATTTCCTTGAGCACGTCGACGAATACCAGCAGCGCGGCGCTCAGCGCACCCGGCAGCAGCAGCGGCAGGTAGACGCGCAGGAACAGGCCGACGCTGCCGACACCCAGGCTGCGAGAAGCCTCCGGAAGCGACGGGCGAATTCTCGCCAACGCACCCTCGAGCGGGTTGTAGGCCACCGCCATGAAGCGGATCAGGTAGGCCACCAGCAGCGCCCCGAGGCTGCCCAGCAGCAGCGGCTTGCCGGCACCCCCGAGTGTGCTGGAGAGCGGGATCACCGCGTGATTGTCCAGCCAGCTGAAGGCCAGCATGATCGCCACCGCCAGCACCGAGCCGGGTAGCGCGTAGCCAAGGTTGGAAATGCCGACTGCCGAGCGCACCGCCGGCGTCGGCGACAGGCGACGGGCGAAGGCCAGCAGGAGCGCGACAGCCACCGTCAGCACGGCCGCGAAGCCTCCGAGGTAAAGGCTGTGCAGGATCAGGCCCCAGTAGCGCTCGTCGAGGTCGAAGCGGCCTTTCTGCCAGACCCAGACCAGCAGCTGCAGCACCGGGATGACAAAGGCGCAGGCGAAGACCAGCAGGCACCAGGCACTGGCGGCGAGAGCCTTCCAGCCGTACAGCCGGTATAACGCGGAGCCGCGCGGCCGCTCATTGGGCGCGCCGCTGCGGCCACGGCTGTAGCGCTCACCCAGCAGCACCAGCATGACGAAAAGCAGCAGCAGGCTGGCCAGTTGGGTCGCGCTGGAGAGGCTGTAGAAGCCGTACCAGGTCTTGTAGACCGCAGTGGTGAAGGTATCGAAGTTGAACACCGACACCGTGCCGAAATCTGCCAGGGTCTCCATGATCGCCAGCGCCAGCCCGGCGCCGATGGCCGGCCGCGCCATCGGCAGGGCAACGCGCCAGAAGGCCGCCAGCGGCGACAGCCCGAGCACCCGCGCCGCCTCCATCAAGCCGCGCCCCTGGGCGAGGAAGGCGGTGCGCGCGAGCAGATAAACATAGGGATAGAAGACCAGCACCAGCACCGTGATCACCCCACCGGTGGAGCGCACCCGCGGCAGCCGCAAGCCGCTGCCGAACCATTCGCGCAGCAGCGTCTGCACGGGGCCGGAGAAGTCCAGCAGGCCGACGAAGACGAACGCCAGAACGTACGCCGGCACCGCGAAGGGCAGCATCAGCGCCCAGTCCAGCCAGCGTCGGCCGGGGAACTCGCAGAGGCTGGTGAGCCAGGCGAGGCTGATACCCAGTACGGTCGCGCCGACACCCACACCGGCCACCAAAACCAGGGTATTGCCCAGCAGGCGCATCATCTGGGTTTCCCACAGGTGCGACCAGATTTCGCGGTCGATCTGGGCCCAGCTCAGCAACAGGACGCTGATGGGCAGCAGGACCAGCGCGGCGACGGCGAAAGTGATGAGGTTCCAGCGATTGGCGCGCATGCGTCGGTGCATCCAGACTTCAAGTGACGTTCACGGGGGACGCGTCCGATTCGGTTACGGAAACTTCCAACGTTGAACTCGAATTCGCCCGATCCTCAGAAGACAGGGATAAAGCACAAGGTACTGCGGTCGAATCCGCCACTTTGCCACTCCCCTGCCCAAGGAAAAAGCCCATGCCAGCCCTCCGCACCCTGCCTGCCCTGCTCCTCGTCGCCCTTTGCGGGCCGGCGTTTGCCGACGACGCCCCAACGCCCATCGAAGGTTGCCTGGACCTCGCCTCGCGCTCCTTTGCCGGCGATCCGACGATGCAGGAGCGCTGGCAGCAGTCCTGGCTGGACCATGGATCACTGCGCGAGGAAGCCTACGATGGGGAAGTCGAGGGGCAGCATGCGAGCAAGGCGCTGAAGGCGCAGATACGTGAGGGCGAGAAGGTCGCCGGGCAGTTCACCTGCCTGCTGACGGAGGGCAGCAAGCCGCTCTCGGTGCAGTACCAGGTGCAGCAGTCTGGCGCTGGCGAGACAGCTGCCCAACCGGCGGCGAAAGCGTCAGAACCGGAGTCCTGATCAATTCCAGCCGGCGCGGTCCATCAGCTTGATCGCCTCGGCCTGGCGTTTGCCGGCAACTTCCACCGGGATGCTGTCGGCCTTGAATTCCCCCCAGGCCGCCACTTCCTGCGACGGCGCCACTTTCGGGTTGGCCGGGAATTCCTGGTTGATGCCGGCGAACAGCGTCTGGGCCTCCGGGCCGGTCATCCACTCCACCAGCTTCTTCGCGGCTTCCGGGTGCGGCGCATGCTTGGTCAGGCCAATCCCGGACAAGTTGACGTGCACACCACGGTCGCCCTGGTTCGGCCAAAACAGCTTCACCGGCAGCTGCGGATTGTCCTTGTGCATGCGCCCGTAGTAGTAGGTATTGACGATGCCGACGTCGCACTGGCCGGCGGCGATGGCCTGCAGCAGCGCGTTGTCATCGGAGAATACGTCGGTCGCCAGGTTGTTCACCCAGCCCTTGAGGATTTCCTCGGTCTTTTCGGTGCCATGGGTCTCGATCAGGGTCGCGGTCAGCGACTGGTTGTAGACCTTCTTCGCAGTGCGCAGGCACAGGCGGCCTTCCCACTTCGCATCGGCCAGCTCCTCGTAGGTCGAGAGTTCCTCGGGCTTCACCCGCTGGGTCGAATAGGCGATGGTGCGCGCGCGCAGCGACAGGCCGGTCCAGCTGTCGGTGCCTGAGCGGTACTGCGGCGGGATGTTGGCATCCAGGGTCGGTGAATCGAACGGTTGCAGGATGCCCATCTTCTCGGCCTGCCAGAGATTGCCGGCGTCGACGGTAAGCAGCAGGTCGGCTGGCGTGTTGGCGCCTTCGGCCTTGATCCGCGCCATCAGCGGCGCTTCCTTGTCGGTGATGAACTTGATCTTCACCCCGGTGGCCTGGGTGTAGGCGTCGAAGACCGGCTTGATCAGCTCGTCGATGCGCGAGGAGTAGACCACCACTTCGTCGGCGGCCTGGGCGGTGCTACCGAGGGCGGCCAGCAGAAGGGTGGCGAGAAGACCTTTGCGCACGAGCATGGGGATGTCCTTTGCGGGGAAGATATCCCGCAAATGATAAGGAACCTCATTTGCTAACGAGCCGCGCGTTTGTGTCGGGGTGTTTCGATGGGGTGCGGTTTGGGGTCGCGGGGGAGTCAGGTGCGGAGCTCGCCGGCTGACTCCGAGTCATCCAGGCACTCCGTTCGGCTCCCTCTCCCTCCGGGAGACGGCTGGGGTGAGGGGCCGCAGGCCGCCTTGAGTTACACCCGCGCCAGATTCGGCAAATCCCCCGACAGTCCCAGCGCCTGGCGCACGAAAACACCCTTGGCCTCATGGTGCTTATTCACCAGCCGCAGCCCAGCGTTACGCAGCCAGCGCACCGCCAGCGGGTCGGCCTGGAACAGGCGCTGGAAGCCTTCCATCGCCGCCATCATCGCCAGGTTGTGTGGCATACGCCGACGTTCGAAGCGACTCAGCACACGTTCCTCGGCGATATTCTCGCCACGGGCGTGGGCATGCTCGATCACCTCTGCGAGCACCGCGGCATCCAGGAAGCCCAGGTTCACGCCTTGCCCGGCCAGTGGGTGGATGGTGTGCGCGGCGTCGCCGATCAGCACCAGCCCCGGCTCCACATAACGCTTGGCGTGGCGCTGGCGCAGCGGGATACACAACCGGCGATCGGCGTGCGCGATGGCACCCAGGCGATGTTCGAAGGCGAGGCCCAGGGCCTTGCAGAAGCCTTCGTCATCCAGCGCCATGAGCTTCTCGGCCTGCTCCGGGGTGGTCGACCAGACGATCGAGCACCAGTGTGCGTCGCCCTCCTTCGCCAACGGCAGGAAGGCCAGCGGGCCGTCGTCGGTGAAACGCTGCCAGGCAGTGGCCTGGTGCGGCTTCTCGCAGCGCACGCTAGTGACGATGGCGTGGTGCAGGTAATCCCACTCGCGGGTCGCGCAGCCGGCCAGCCGGCGTACCGCGGAGTTGGCACCGTCGGCGGCGACCACCAGCGGCGTACGGATTTCACGGCCGTCGGAGAGGCTCAGCAGCCAGTCGTCGCCGGAGTGGCGCAGTTGTTCCAGGCGCGCATTGGGCAGCAGGCCGAGGGCGGACTCGTGCAGGCGCTCCAGCAGGGCGTCCTGCACCACGCGGTTCTCGACGATATGGCCGAGCATCTCAGCGTGTACGCTGGCGGCGCTGAAGTGAATCTGCCCGGTACCCGAGCCGTCCCACACCTGCATCTCGCAGTAGGGCTCGGCGCGCCGTGCAGCGATGCCGTCCCAGGCGTGCAGGCGTTGGAGAATACGTCGGCTGGCCTCAGACAGCGCACTGACGCGCGGCTCGAAAGGCGCTTCGCGGTCGAACGGCTTGACGCTCAGCGGCGAGCCGTCCAGCAGCAGGATATCCAGCCCGCTGCCTTCCAGGGCCAGGGCCAGCGCGCTGCCGACCATTCCCGCCCCGACGATAACCATATCCGCGTGCATGTGCGTTCCTTCTTCAGCGGCCCGCGCAGCTTCGGCGCGGGCATCGAAATTCAAGCGGCCTGCCGCGCGCGCGGCTTGAGCCGGACGTACAGGGTCTTCTGCACCCGCGCCACCAGGGTGCCTTCGCCGTCACGCACTTCGGCGTGCAGGCGCGGCAGGTATTTCTCGCCCGCCGCGGTGCGCGCGCGGATGTCGTCGAGCAGGTGCTGGTCGATACGGAAATCGGCATACACCGGCCCTTTGCCGGGGCTTACGAATTCGATGTTGGCGGCCTTGTCCCAGACGATGTAGTCGCGCCCCAGGTTCTCCATCAGCATCAGCATGAAGAAGGGGTCGGTCATGCTGTACAGGCTGCCGCCGAACTGGGTGCCGACGTAATTGCGGTTGAACAGGCTAAGGCCCATCTTCACGCGGATCTCGCGGAAGTCCGCGCTGATGTGGCGCACCCGCACCCCGGCACCGAGGTACGGCGGATAGAGGTTCAGGCCGAAACGCAGCAGGCGGGCGCGGCGGGAGCTCTTGCGTACTTGCATCGACTCAGACCGGTCGGGCGCCCAGGCCCATGGCCTGGCGGGCGAACCAGCGCTTGGCCGGGGGCAGCAGGTCGAGGCCAAGCAGCCCGATGTTGCGGCCGGTGGCCAGCAACGGCTGAGCATTGGAGAACAGACGGGTGACGCGGTCGGAGAAACCGACGGTCATCTGCTGGTCCAACCGCTGGCCATCCAGGTAGCGCTGCAGCACGGCGAAATCGCCCGGCGCGGCCTCTTCCTGCAACAGGCAGTCGCCCAGGGCCTTGGCATCGCGCAGCGACAGGTTGAAGCCCTGTCCGGCAATCGGGTGCAGGCTATGTGCGGCGTTGCCCAGCACGACGAGGTGCGGACGAATCTGCTCGTCGGCCTCGGTCAGGCTCAGCGGGTAGCCATAGCGCACACCGACCTGGCGCAAGGTGCCCAGACGGTAGCCAAAGGCCACCTGCAACTCGGCGAGGAAAGCCGCGTCGGACAGCTCGCGCAGGCGCTCGGCGTCGCTGCCATTGCGGGTCCAAACGAGCGCGCAGCGATTTTCCGGCAGCGGCAGCAGGGCCAGCGGGCCGTTCTCGGTGAAGCGTTCGAAGGCTTGTCCGCGATGGGCTTCGGACGGGCTGATGTTGGCGATCAGCGCGGTCTGCCCGTAGGACGAGGAGCGCACGTTGATGCCCAACTGCTCGCGAAGACCGGAGCGGCCGCCGTCGGCCAGCACGGCGAGGTCGCAGTCGATCTGCGAGTCGTCGTCCAGGGTCAAGCGGTAGCCGTCGCCCAGTGCATCCATCCGGCGCACTTCGGCCGGGCAGCGCCAGCTCACCACTTCCGGGTCGAGCGCATGCCACAGGCACTGGCCGAGCCAGGCGTTCTCCACCACGTAGCCGAGAGCGGGAACGCCCTCTTCCACCGCCGTCAGGCGCGCGGCGCCGAAGCGGCCGCGGTCGGAGACGTGGATCTGGGTGATGGGTTCGGCGCGCTGGGCAATCTGCTGCCACAGCCCCAGGCGCTCGTAGATCTGCCGGCTGCCGAAGGACAACGCCGAGGAGCGCGCGTCATAGCTGGGCTGGTAGGCATCGCCGGGGGCGAAGGGCTCGATCAGCACGATCTGCCAGCCGCGCGCACGGGCGCCGGCCTGGAGGATCAGCGCAAGGCTTGCGCCGACGAGTCCGCCACCGATGATGGCCAGTTGCGTACGTTGCATCTCAGGCGGCCTGGGTCTTGGCTTCGGCCATCAGCGCTTCGATCTCGGCGACCGTTTTCGGCACGCCGTTGGTCAGCACTTCGCAGCCGGTCTTGGTCACCACCACGTCGTCCTCGATACGCACACCGATGCCGCGCCACTTCTTCGGCACGTCGGTGTTGTCCGGGGAGATGTAGATGCCCGGCTCGACGGTCATCGCCATGCCCGGTTCGAGGACGCGCCATTCGCCGCCGACGCGGTACTCGCCAACGTCATGCACGTCCATGCCCAGCCAGTGGCCGGCGCGGTGCATGTAGAAGGCCTTGTAGGCCTCGCGCTCGATCAGCTCGTCGACGTCGCCCTTGAGCAGGCCCAGTTCCACCAGGCCGGCAGTGATGACCCGCACGGTGGCCTCGTGGGCTTCGTTCCAGTGACGGCCCGGAGCGATGTAGTCGAAGGCCGCCATGTTGGCGTCCAGCACCAGCTGGTAGATGGCCTTCTGCTCGGGGCTGAAGACTCCGCTGGCCGGGAAGGTGCGGGTGATGTCGCTGGCGTAGCAGTCGATCTCGCAGCCGGCGTCGATCAGGATCAGGTCGCCGTCCTTGATCTGCGCGTCGTTCTCCCGGTAGTGCAGGATGCAGGCGTTGCGACCGGTGGCGACGATGGAGCCGTAGGCCGGCATCTTCGCGCCGCCCAGACGGAAGGCGTATTCCAGCTCGGCTTCCAGGTGGAACTCGTAGAGGCCCGGACGGCAAGCCTGCATGGCGCGGATGTGCGCGCCGGCGGAGACTTCCGCGGCATAGCGCATCACCTTCACTTCGCCGGCACTCTTGTACAGGCGTTGGTCGTGCAGCAGGTGGTCGAGGGCGACGAACTCGTTCGGCGGCTGCGCACCCTGGCGCGCCTTGGAGCGAATCACGTTGATCCAGTCCATCAGCCGGCGGTCGAATTCCTGGTTGGCGCCCAGCGCGTAGTACACACGGTCGCGGCCCTCGATCAGGCCGGGAAGGATGTCGTCGATATCGCCGATGGGGAAGGCATCGTCGGCGCCGAAGGTGCTGATGGCGCCGTCCTGGCCGGCGCGCAGGCCGTCCCAGAGTTCACGCTCCGGATCGCGCTCGCGGCAGAACAGCACATACTCGCCATGCTCGCGGCCGGGGATCAGCGCCATCACCGCTTCCGGTTCGGGGAAACCGGTGAGGTATTGGAAATCGCTGTCCTGGCGGTAAACGTGCTCGACGTCGCGGTTGCGGATGTACATCGGCGCCGCCGGGAGAATGGCGATGCTGTTGGGTTCCATCTGCGCCATCAGCGCCTTGCGACGACGGGCGTATTCCGACTTGGCGATACGGATCATGCGCGACCTCAATGCAGGGAGGGTTTCTCGGCCGGTGCCGGCACCTTGCCGAATTCAGAGAACAGCAACAGCGGGGCGACGCGCAGGTATTCCTGCACTTCCATGTAGTCGGCCTCGCCGTCTTCGGATTCTTCCAGCTGGCCGCCAACCTGGGCGATGGCGGCGATGTCCTGCAGCACTTCGTCGGCTTCGTCGGACAGGCTGGGGGAACGCAGCGCCAGGCCGAAGCCGGCGAGGAAACCCTGGCACCACTGGCCCAGCGCTGTGGCGCGTTCAAGCAGCGGTTCGTCATCGTTGGGCAGCATCAGCACCACGGCCATCTCGCCCTGGGTGAAGTCCTGCTGGACCATGCCCAACAGACCGCCCAGGGCTGCGCCCAGGCGCTCGCCCGGTTCGCCGCCGAGCAGCTCACCAGCGGCCTGCAGCCACTCGCCCTGGTCGAAGCCTGAACCGGCGCAGACGCGACCGAGTAAGTGACCGTGCAGTTCGGCGGGGGAAATCGGCAGGGCAGCCTCAGCGAGCAGGGCGGCGAAGGCGGTGTAGGCGGAGCTGGAAGTGGACATGATCGAACCTGGGTGACGGCTAGGCGCCATCAGGCGCCGCGCATAGAATATGGTCCGTTATCCTAGCACCGGCACACACCCCAAGACCATGTGACGACGTGCCGGGCAGCCGTGCGTTGACCCACCCCCACGGCAGTCCTATATAGTTCTCGATTACTTAAGCAACTCCCAAGCGAGAGCCCATGGAAGACGCCGACCTGCACGCGCTGATCGCCAAGTTCGACCTGCTGCTCCAGCGCCTGGAACAGCTCAAGGCCGAGAACCGGCTGCTGCGGGCGAACGAGAAAAGCTGGCGGGAAGAACGCGCCCATCTGATCGAGAAGAACGATTTGGCTCGGCAGAAGGTCGAAGCGATGATTTTGCGTCTTAAAGCCCTGGAGCAGGACTCATGAGCCAGTCGAACACCCTGAACGTCCAAATCCTCGACAAGGAGTACTGCATCGCGTGCCCTGCGGACGAGCGCGTCAACCTGGAAAGCGCCGCGCGCTATCTGGACAGCAAGATGCGCGAGATCCGATCCAGCGGCAAAGTGATCGGTGCCGACCGTGTCGCGGTGATGGCGGCCCTGAACATCACCCACGACCTGCTGCACAAGCAGGAGCGCGTGGAGCACGACAGCGGCTCCACCCGTGAGCGCGTGCGCGAACTGCTCGAACGCGTGGATCGCGCGCTGACCACAGACACCCCTACCACCGATAAAGACCAGGGTGAAGTCTGACCAGGGAAATTTCCTTGGGGTATAATCGCCTCGCTCCCTGGTGTGTTTGCCAGTCGGTGATGTCCCTGAGCCGATAATTGCAACAACGGGGGTTGCCAGTTGGGCTGGTGTGCATGTCCGCACGACGGAAAGCCTTAAAGCCTACTGCAACCACCACCTTGAACTCTCGGGTTCAAGGGCTAACCCGACAGCGGCATGTCCGGGGAGCTTTACCCTTCCATGATCCACGCAGATTCCCTCTCTCGTCCTGCCCTGCGCCGCCAGTTGCGCCAGGCCAGACGCGCGCTCACTCCCCTTCAGCAACGCCTCGCCGCCCAGGCCCTGTATCGCCAGCTCGCGCAGCATCCGCTGTTCCGCCGAGCGAAGCACGTTGCCCTGTACTTGCCGGCCGACGGCGAAATCGACCCGCGCCCATTGATGAAGGCTGCGCAGAAGCGCGGCAAGGCGACCTACCTGCCGGTGCTCTCCGACTGGCCGCGTACGCACATGACCTTCCAGCAGGTGGGCATCGGCGAACGCTGGGTGCGCAACCGCTTCAACATCGCCGAACCGCAGGCCGACCGCCGTCGCCAGCGACCTGCCTGGGCGCTTGACCTTCTCCTGCTACCGCTGGTCGGTTTTGATCCACAAGGCGGCCGCCTGGGAATGGGCAAGGGGTTCTACGACCGTACCCTGGCCTACCTGGGAATGCGCAAAAATTGGCAGAAGCCGACGCTATTGGGCTTGGCGCACGAGTGCCAGAAGGTCGACAAGCTGGAGCTGGCGAGCTGGGATGTGCCGCTGATGGGCATAGTGACGGACGGCGGCTGGTATGGCCGTCTCGCGACGGAATCGCGTTCCTTGCGATAGCCGTGGCGGAAGCAGCTGACTCAGGTGAACTGGATCAGGGCTGCTGGGTGACCTGCACCGGGGCATTGCCCTGGCGTTGTTCCCACAGGCTCTGGGTGTAACCGGTAGTGACGACACCCAGACCGAAAAGTATTACCAACACCCACAAAAGATCAGGCTTGCGTTTCATCGATTGCCTCCCCCTTCCAGGCAAACTGTCAACGATGACCGGCGGTGGTTTTTTTATCCGTCCGGCGGGCCAAGCTAAAAACGGCGGCATTCTCCGACAATGAAAAGCTTCTCGCAATTCTGACGCCAACCGATCGTCGGAGGAGCTGTCGCTCCCAAAACTCCCGGCACTTTCAGGCAATGTTCATGCCGGTAATCCCACATCTTCTTCTTACAATTTGTATCCGGCGAGCTGTCAGCTTGTCGCAGGGAAACGCCCACCCGCCTACCCTTAGTCAAATCCCGCCACACACAAGGAGACCCTCGCGGATGGCACGTGCTTACTGGCTGATGAAATCCGAGCCCGACGAACTTTCGATCCACGACCTGCAGCGCCTGAAAACCGCGCGTTGGGACGGCGTGCGCAATTACCAGGCACGCAACTTCATGCGCAGCATGCAGCCGGGCGACCTGTTCTTCTTCTACCACTCCAGCTGCCCGGAACCTGGCATCGCCGGCATCGCGCAGATCGACGGCGAAGCCTATCCCGATCCAACCGCGCTCGATCCGCAAAGCCACTACCACGACCCCAAGGCCAGCGACGAGAAGAATCCCTGGACGGCCCGCGACGTGAGCTTCGTCGAGGCCTTCCGCTCGGTGCTGCCGCTGGGCACACTCAAGGCACAGGCTGGCCTGGAAGAGATGCCCCTGGTGCAGAAAGGCAGCCGCCTGTCGGTGATGCCGGTCACTGCCGAACAGTGGGCGATCGTCGTCGGCCTGGCGCACAAGTAGAGGCACTGTGCTATTAGGTTACTGAAGCCCCCGGAATTCGCCGTATGCACCGCCTTCAGTCCTCACTCGCAACCTACCTCGGGCTTGGCGGTCTGCTCTGCATGCTCCTGCTCGCCAGCGCCTGGCTTGGCGAGGAGCTGGCGAGCAGCGAGCGGCAGCGCGTGCAGGAACGCCTGACCTACCAGGGTCGCAGCCTGGCGCACCAGCTGGAAGCCAACCTCCACGAGCAGGTCCTGGGCCTGGACCTGCTGGCCCAGCTGTGGACCCATCACGGTCGCATGCCCCGTGCCGAGTGGGAGCTGGATGCGCGCTTCTACGTGCGCAGCTTCCCCGGCTACCAGTCGATCCAGTGGGCCGACCCGGACCTGAACATTCGCTGGCTGGAACCACTGCAGGGGAACGAGGCGGCGCTCAACTTCCGCCTGACCGAGCAGCACCCCAACTACCCGACGGCGATGGGCGCCCGCGACAGTGGCAAAGCGCGCCTGAGCGACAGCGTGGAACTGCTCCAGGGCGGACGCGGTTTCGTGCTCTACACCCCGGTCTACATCCGCGACGCGGACAACCAGCTCCGCTTCGACGGCTTCATGCAGGGGGTCTTCCGCGTCGGCCCGCTGATGGACAACCTGCTCAAGCAGGCTGACAACCACCTGTTCAGCGTGCGTCTGCTGGAGCACGGCCAGCCGCTCTATGTGCGCGACCAACCCGACAGCGATGCCGACCAGCCCCTGCGCGTCCCACTGCGCCTGCTCGATAACCGCAGCTTCGAGCTGGAGCTGCGTCCCACCGCGACATTGGTGCAATCACTGTCCACGCCCTTGCCGATGGTTGTATTCGGCGGCGGCGTCACCATCAGCCTATTGCTGGTGGCGTCGCTATTCCTCGCCCGCGAGAACGCCCGCCGGGCCACTGCGCTGAGCGCCAGCAACCAGTTGCTCAGCCAGGAAGCCGAGCAACGCCAGTCGGTAGAGGCAAACCTGCGCGACAGCCGCGAGCGCTTGCAACTGGCGCTGGACCTCACCGACTCCAGCCGCGATGCGCTGTTCATCTTCGACCTGCAACAGCGCGAGCTGCTGCACATGAACCGGGCGACCTACAACGGCCTGGGCTACAGCGCCGAGGAATTCCGCCACCTGCTGCGCGATGATCCGGAGCGGCTGATTCCCGGCTTCCACGCCTGGATCCAACTGGTCCAGCAGGCGCACCGGCTGAACCTGTCGATGATCTTCCAGCGCGAGATGCAGCGTCGCGATGGCAGCCTGCAACCGGCGGAGATCAATACCCAGCTGATCCACCAGGGCGACCACGACTATCTGATCGCCGTGGCCCGCGACAACAGCGAGCGCCTGCAACTCGAAGCACAGTTGCACAAGCTCTCGCAGCAGGACGGTCTCACCGGCCTGTTCAACCGCCGCTACTTCGATCGCCAGCTACAGAGCGAGTGGCGCCGCCTGCGCCGTGCCGACGCGCCGCTGGCGGTACTGATGCTCGACGTCGATCACTTCAAGCGCTTCAACGACTGCCTGGGTCACCTCGCCGGCGACGACGCACTGCGCCGCCTCGCCAGCTGCCTGCAGGAATGCCTGCAACGTGAGGGCGATGTGGCGTGCCGTTATGGTGGCGAAGAGTTCGTCATCATCCTCACCGATACAGGCCTGGAAGGTGCCAACCATGTTGCCGCGCGCGTCCACCAGCGCGTGGCCGAGATGGGCATCGCGCATCCGGCCGGCGAGCTGGGGCGGCTGACGGTAAGTATCGGCCTGGCCATCGCCACGCCGGGGCAGGACGCCGAGCCGGACCAACTGATCGCCCAGGCCGATCAGGCGCTGTATGCCGCCAAGCACAAGGGACGAAACCAGACCTGCGTGTGGCCGGTGGATATGGCCGAGCGCACGCTCTCCTGAATACCCGTGCGAAGCTTGCCCTTTCCCCAGTCCTGGCTGCGCGCCCCGCTCCGAAGAGAGAGGGAGCCGTTCGGCGCTCGCTGCAATCACGGTGTCAGCCGGCGAGCGCTGAACTTCCGCCTCACTCGGGACAGTCCCCTCTCCCTTCAGGGAGAGGGTTACGGAGAGGGAGCGGGGCAAACGTGATCGCATTAATCACGCCCTGGTACCTACCCAAGTCAGGCCATCTGCCCGATGGTCCGGCGGAAGCGCCACAAGGCGCCTGCGAAGAACGCCGCGCCGATCCCGACGATGGCCAGCAGTTGCGGCCAGACGATGGACAGGTCCGCGCCGCGATAGAGGATCGCCTGGGCCAGGCTGACGAAGTGGGTAGTCGGCGCCGCCAGCATGATGGTCTGCACCAGTTCCGGCATGCTCTCGCGCGGCGTGGTGCCGCCGGAGAGAATCTGCAGCGGCATCAGGGTGAGGATCACCAGCAGCCCCAGTTGCGGCATCGAGCGCGCCACGGTGCCGATGAAGATGCCCATGGATGTAGTGGCGAACAGATGTAGCGCCGCGCCGAGCAGGAACAGCCCCACCGAGCCGCTGATCGGCACGTCCAGCCAGCCACGCACCACCAGCTGCAGCGAAATCGCCGCCGCCACCAGCACCACGGTGCCCATGGACCAGACCTTGGCCATCATGATCTCGAAGGCGGTCAGCGGCATCACCAGCAGGTGCTCCACCGTGCCGTGCTCGCGCTCGCGGATCAGCGCGGCGCCGGTGAGGATGATCGACAGCATGGTGATCTGGTTGATCACTTCCATCACTGCGCCGAACCAGGCCTGGGTCAGGTTCGGGTTGAACTCCATGCGCACCGCCAGCTCCGCCGGCATCGCCGGCTCGGCGCGGTAGCGGCTGACGAACTCGCGCACCTCGGTGCCGACGATGTTCTGGATGTAGCCGGCACCGGAGAATGCCTGGCCGGTCTGTGTCGCATCGACATTGACCTGGATCGCCGGTTGCCGCCCGGCCAGCACGTCGCGCTGGAAGTCCGGCGGGATGTCCAGGGTGAAGGTGTACAGGCCGACGTCCATGCCGCGGTCCATCTGCGCGTGGCCGATCATTTCCGGCACCCGGAAGTACGGCGGCTGGAAGGCGTTGACGATGCGCGAGGAGAGCTGCGACTGGTCCTCGTCGACGATGGCAATCGGCGCGTGGTGCAGGGTTTCCGGCACGCCGGTGGCCGAGCTGTAGACGCCCAGGGTAAAGGCCCAGGCGATCAGGATCAGCATCGCGTAGTCGCGGCCCAGGCTGCGGAATTCCTTGATGCCGAGGTTGAAGATGTTCGCCAGCTTGTTCAACTCAGACCTCCTGCTTCTTCAGGCAGGCCACGCTGAGCAGCGTCAGCACCACCACCATGGCCAGCAGCGGCAGGTAGTAGACCCACAGGTCAGCAAACCCCAGCGCCTTGGAGAAGGCGCCACGGCTGACGATGAGGAAATGCGAGGTCGGGTAGAGCTTGCCGATCACCGCCGCCGCGCCTTCCAGCGAGGACACCGGGTGGATCAGCCCGGAGAACTGGATCGCCGGGATCATGGTGGCGATGGCGGTGCCGAACACCGCAGCGATCTGGCTCTTCATGAAGGTCGAGAGCAGCAGGCCGAGCCCGGTGCTGGTCACCACGTAGAGGAGCGCGCCGACCAGCAGGGCCAGGAAACTGCCCTTGAGCGGCACCTGGAACAGCAGCACGGCCATGGCCAGCATCAGCACGAAGTTGATCATGCCCATGCCGATGTACGGCAGCTGCTTGCCGAGCAGGAACTCCAGGCGCGTGACCGGGGTGACGTAGAGGTTGGTGATCGAGCCCAGCTCCTTCTCGCGCACCACGCCCAGAGCGGTGAGCATCGCCGGGATCATGATCAGCAGCAGCGGGATCACCGCCGGCACCATGGCCTTGAGGCTCTCCACGTCCGGGTTGTAACGGAAGCGCACTTCGGTGCTCGCCGCGGCACTGGCGGCGGCGTTGCCATTCTGTCGCGCGAGGTCGGCGAGGTAGCTGGCGTGCAGCCCCTGTACGTAGCCGAGCACGGTGTTGGCGCGGGTCGGCATGGCGCCGTCGATCCACACGCCAATGGCCGGATCGGCGCCGCGCTTGAGATCACGGCCGAAGTTCGGCGGGATCTCCACCGCCAGGCTGATATCACCGCTGCGCAGGCGCCGCTCCAGCTCCTCGGGGTTCTGGATCGGCGCCTTCTCGATAAAGTAGCGCGAGCCGGAAATGTTCAGCGCATAGGCCTGGCTGGTGGTGGTCTGGTCGCGGTCGAGCACCGCGTAGGTGAGGTCCTCGACGTCCATGTTGATGCCGTAGCCGATGATGAACATCAGCAGCGCGGTGCCCACCAGCGCCAGGGTCAGGCGGATCGGGTCGCGGCGCAGCTCCATGGCCTCGCGGCGCGCATAGCTGAACAGGCGCAGCCAGCTGAAGCGGTCGCTGCCCTTGTAGCGGGCGGGCGCGGCAGGCTGCTCGGGAGCGGGCGTGGCGTCGGGCACCGGCGCGCTGCCGGCGGCCTCTTCAAGATAGGCGATGAAGGTGGCTTCCAGGGTCGGCAGGCCACGCTTGTCGATCAGCCCCTGCGGGGTATCGCTGTCGAGCACCTTGCCGGCGTGCATCAGCGAGATGCGGTCGCAGCGCTCCGCCTCGTTCATGAAGTGGGTGGAGATGAAGATGGTCACGCCGTCGTTGCGCGACAGCTCCACCATCAGCTCCCAGAAGCCGTCGCGCGCCACCGGGTCGACGCCCGAGGTGGGCTCGTCGAGGATCAGGATTTCCGGCTTGTGGATCACCGCAACCGCCAGCGACAGGCGCTGGCGGATGCCCAGCGGCAGGCTGTCGGGCAGCTCGTCGCGGACCTTGCCCAGGTCGAAGCGCTGGAGCATTTCCTCGACGCGCGGGGCGATCTGCTCATGCGGGATGTGAAACAGCTTGGCGTGTAGTTCGAGGTTCTGCAGCACCGTCAGCTCGGCGTACAGCGAGAAGGCCTGGGACATGTAGCCGACGCGCCGACGGGTCTCCATGTCGTTGGCGTTCACCGGCTGGCCGAACAGCGCGCAGGTACCTTCGCTGGCCGGTAGCAGGCCGGTGAGCATCTTCATGGTGGTGGACTTGCCGCAGCCGTTGGAGCCGAGGAAGCCGAAGATTTCTCCGCGCTCGATGCGGAAGCTGACGCGGTCCACCGCGACGAAATCGCCGAAACGGCAGGTCAACCCTTCTGCTTCGATGGCAATCTGCGGCGCGCCGTCAGGCTGCGGCCGCGGGGGAATGACCAGCTTGTGGTGACCGGCGCGCTTGCTCTCGGGCAGCAGCGCAATGAAGGCCTCTTCCAGATTCTGCGTGCCGGTGTGTGCGCGCAACTCGGCGGGTGTGCCAGTGGCGAGCACCTTGCCATCGTCCATCGCCACCAGGTGATCGAAGCGTTCGGCCTCTTCCATGTAGGCGGTGGCCACCAGCACGCTCATGCCCTCGCGGCCGGCGCGGATGCGCGCGATCAGCTCCCAGAACTGGTTGCGCGACAGCGGGTCGACGCCGGTGGTGGGCTCGTCGAGGATCAGCAGGTCAGGGTCGTGGATCAACGCACAGCACAGCCCGAGTTTCTGCTTCATGCCGCCGGAGAGCTTGCCCGCCGGGCGTTCCGCGAAGGGCGCAAGGCCGGTGCTGTGCAGCAGGTCGGCGATGCGCCGCTCGCGCTCGGCCTTGTCGTGGCCGAACAGGCGGCCGAAGAAATCGACGTTCTCGAACACCGAGAGCGTCGGATAGAGGTTCTTGCCCAGGCCCTGGGGCATGTAGGCGATGCGCGGGCACACGGCGCGGCGGTGGCGTGCGTCGCGCATGTCGCCGCCGAGCACCTGGATTTCGCCGTCCTGCATCTTCCGCGCGCCGGCCAGCAGCGCCAGCAGGCTGGACTTGCCGACGCCGTCCGGGCCGATCAGGCCGACCATGCGGTTGGCCGGAATCTCCAGGGTGACGTCGTCCACCGCGCGGGTCTCGCCGTAGCGCAGCGAGACGCCAGCCAGACGGGCCACGCAGTCGGCGGCGTTCATTGCGGGACCTTGATCTGCAGTTCAGCCGGCCACTGCACCTGCGGGTCGAGGCGCAGGTAGGCCATGCCCGGCACGCCGGTCTTCACGTAGGTGATGTACTTCTCCAGCAGGCCCGGATCGAGGCGCGCCTTGACGCGGAACATCAGCTTCTCGCGCTCGTTGGCGGTCTCCACGGTCTTGGGCGTGAACTGCGCGACGCTGGCGACGTAGGACACCTTGGCCGGGATCACGTACTCGGGCACGGCATCGATCACCAGGCGTACTTCCTGGCCCAGTTCGACCTTGCCGGCCTGGCCCGAGGGCAGGAAGAAGGTCATGTAGACGTCGGCCAGGTCGACCATGTTGAGCAGCTTGCCACCGGCCGCCAGCACCTCCCCCGGCTGCGCCACGCGGTACTGCACACGACCGTTGCGCGGGGCCTTGAGCAGGCTGTCGTCGATGTCCGCCTGCAGGCGCTCGACGCTCGCGGTGGCAGCCTCGATGGCCGACTGCGCTTCGATCACCTGGGAACGCGCGGCGGAAATGCCAGCCTGCGCCGACACCACCTGGGAACGCGCCGCGGCAAGCGCCGCTTGCCCGCTCTGCATCGTGGCACGGTCATCATCCAGTTGCTGCTGCGGCAGGGCGTTGCGCTTGACCAGTTGCTCGGTGCGGGTGAAGCGCTTCTGTGCGGCGGTCAGTTCCGCCTGGCGTTGCGCGACCACGGCTTCGGCGGTGGATTCCTCGCTGGTGCGCTGGGCCACCAGGGACTCGGCGGTGAGCCGGGCATTCTGCGCCCGCCGCACTTCCGCCTGGGCCTGGGCGAGCTGGGCCTGGAGCACCTGGGTGTCCATCTTCGCCACCACGTCGCCGGCCTTCACGAAGTCGCCTTCGTCCACCAGGATTTCCGCCACGCGGCCGGGCAGCTTGGTGGCCACGTCGACTTCGGTGGCCTCGATGCGCCCATTGCCGCTGGCGAAGCCTTCGGGCAGGCCCGTCGGCTTGAACGTCTGCCAGGCCAGCGCGGCGAGCACGGCCACCACCAGCACCGCGAGACCGCGGGTGCGCCAGCTTTTTGCGTTTCCTGTCATCCGATTTCCCCTTTGTCCAGGCGCTCGAATTCGAGCGGATCATGAGGGGATGTTCGGCGACCAGCGGCAAACGGGGTTTGATTCAGGTCAGGCGTGCGCCGGAAATTTCCTACGCGCCTTGTGAGGCGGGGCTTTCAGCCCGGCATTGCGGCGAGCAGCCGCAGCCGGGTGTCGCTTCGCCTGCATGAGGCGCACTCATGCAGGCGAAGACCGGAGGGGATCAGGGCTGGACGATCAGGTTGTTGAACAGCAGGTCGTCGACCAGCGGCTTGCCCTCCTCCTGCTGGAGGGCGGTCTGCACCTGCTTGAGGGCTTCCTGGCGCAGCTTCTCCTTGCCGTCGACGCTGCCGAGGGAGTCGTCGGTCTGCTGGGCGAACAGCATCACCAGCTGGTTGCGGATCAGCGGCTCGTGGTGTTCGACCTTCTCGGAGGCCTCCTTGCCGATGACCTTCAGCGCGATGTCGGCCTTGAAGTACTTCAGGCGCGGACCGCTGCCATAGTTGCCCACCAGCGCCGGGGTAAGGTCGATGAACACGGGCTTGTTGGCGTCTTCCGGCTTGGCTTCCTCGGATTCGGAAGCCATGACGAAGGTACTGAAGGAAAAGGCCAGCAACAGGGCGAGGAAAGCTCTCAAGGCGATGTCTCCGGATTCGATGGGCAAAGGATAGCCACACTCTCGCCGCCGCCCAAGCTATATCGGGGCATAAGCCCGGGCCATGGTGATTTGCCCCCTCTGCCCGCGCTCCTACACTGGCCCACTACTCACCAAGAAGAACCTCCAACGGAGTACGTCCTCATGAAAGCCGTGCTGTGCAAAGCCTTCGGCCCCGCCGAAACCCTGGTGCTGGAAGACATCGCCAGCCCTGAGCCGAAGAAGAACGAAGTCGTGCTGCAGGTTCACGCCGCCGGGGTGAACTTCCCCGACACGCTGATCATCGAGGGCAAGTACCAGTTCAAACCGCCCTTCCCATTCTCGCCGGGTGGCGAGGCTGCCGGCGTGGTCGGCGCAGTCGGTGAAAAAGTCAGCCATGTGAAACCCGGTGACCGCGTGATGGCCCTGACCGGCTGGGGCAGCTTCGCCGAGGAAGTCGCGGTGCCCGGCTACAACGTCATGCCGATCCCCGACGGCATGGACTTCCCCAGCGCCGCCGCCTTCGGCATGACCTACGGCACCTCCATGCACGCGCTCAAGCAGCGCGCCAACCTGCAGCCGGGCGAAACCCTGCTGGTGCTCGGCGCCTCCGGCGGCGTCGGCCTGGCCGCGGTTGAGATCGGCAAGGCCATGGGCGCCAAGGTCATCGCCGCCGCCAGCAGCGACGCCAAGCTGGAAGTGGCCAAGGCCGCCGGCGCCGACGTGCTGATCAACTACAGCGAAGGCAGCCTGAAGGACAAGCTAAAGGAAATCACCGGCGGCCAGGGTGTGGACGTGATCTACGACCCGGTGGGCGGCGACCTGTTCGAGGAAGCCTTCCGCTCCATCGCCTGGAACGGCCGCATGCTGGTGGTCGGTTTTGCCAGCGGCACCATCCCGGCGCTGCCGGCCAACCTCACCCTGCTCAAGGGCGCCTCCCTGGTCGGCGTGTTCTGGGGCTCCTTCGCCCAGCGCCAGCCGCAGGACAACGCCGCGAACTTCCAGCAGCTGTTCGCCTGGTTCGCCGAAGGCAAGATCAAGCCGCTGGTGTCGCAGACCTATCCACTGGAAAAAGCTGCCGACGCGATCAATCACCTGGGCCAGCGCAAGGCGGTGGGCAAGGTGGTGGTGACCGTTCGCTGAGCGCTTCCCGCACCATGAAAAAGCCCCGCTGATGCGGGGCTTTTTCATTCCTACGAGTGAGCACCGGCGCTGGGCGGTTCGCGAGCAAGCTCGCTCCTACAAATAAGCACTTCGGCGCGGGGTGAAGCTGTAAGAGCGAGCTTGCTCGCGAACAACCGGCCACACCGGGCCATCTGGATCGTAGGGCGCATAACGCGCCAGCGTTATCCGCCGCGGTGGCATCGGCGGATAACCCGTTCCGGGTTATGCGCCCTACGTACAGGCTCTGTCTCTGGCTTCCAGAGAAATGTCCGCTCACGCCGAGTGCCCCGTTCAGGAGGCCTCGTTGAAGCGGAGTTTCAGGGGTTGAGCGGCATGGATGCCGCGAGAGCGTTGTCGGGTCAGGGATGGCCCGTCGAGGGGGACGCCTAGTTCGTGCCCCTGAAACTTCGCTTCAACGAGGGTATTTTTCGCCTAAGCGAAAAACCGGATGTCCGGGGCAAGACCTCTGCCTTCTTTGGGGCGTTTGCCAAAGAAGGTCGCCCGAGGGGGCGAAACAAAGAGTCCCAGCGCACGCCGAAGCGGCGCGGGAAAACCCAGCGCGACGCAGGCACATCGCGGACGCAGTCCGCTCCTACGCGAACTCGATGCACCGTAGATCTCCGGTTGGAACGGATTACGCCGCGAAGGATTTCGCGGAGGAGCTCCGCTCATACAGAAGCAAAAGCCCCGCGTGAGCGGGGCTTCTTTTGCTCCGGAGGCTCAGGAATACAGCGCCTTGAACTGCTCGCGCAGCACGTTCTTCTGCACCTTGCCCATCACGTTGCGCGGCAGCGCGTCGACCACCATCACCCGCTTGGGCTGCTTGAAGCGCGCCAGCTTGCCGTCCAGCGCAGCGAGCACCTGCGCCTCGCTCGGCGCCTCGCCCTTGCTGGCCACCAGCACCGCGGTCACGCCTTCGCCGAAGTCCGGGTGCGGCACGCCGATCACCGCCGATTCGGCCACGCCCGGCAGAGTATCGAGGATTTCCTCCAGCTCCTTGGGATACACGTTGAAGCCGCCGCTGATGATCATGTCCTTGTTTCGGCCGACGATCTGCACGTAGCCGCGGTCGTCGACGAAGCCGATGTCGCCAGTCATGAAGTAGCCGTCCGCGCGCAGTTCCTCGGCGGTTTTCTCCGGCATCCGCCAGTAGCCCTGGAACACGTTCGGCCCGCGCACTTCGATCATCCCCGGTTCGCCCTGGGGCAGCAGCGTCGGTTCGGCCTGGGCCGGGTCGGTGATGCGCAGCTCGACGCCCGGCAGCGGGAAACCAACGGTGCCGGCGATGCGCTGGCCGTCCAGCGGGTTGGAGGTGTTCATGCCGGTCTCGGTCATGCCGTAGCGTTCGAGGATGGCCATGCCGGTGCGCTCGGAGAACGCCTTGTGGGTCTCGGCGGTGAGCGGTGCGGAACCGGAGATGAACAGGCGCATGTGCGCCACCGCCTCGCGAGTCAGACCGGGCTGGTCGAGCAGACGGGTGTAGAAGGTCGGCACGCCCATCAGCAGGTTCACCTGAGGCAATAGCTTGAGCATCTGCGCCGCGTCGAACTTGCTCAGGAAAAGCATCGAGCCGCCGGCCATCAGCAGGCTATTGCAGGCCACGAACAGGCCGTGGATGTGGAAGATCGGCAGCGCATGGAGCAGCCAGTCCTCGGCAGTGATCTTCCAGGCATCCACCAGAGCGCGGGCGTTGGAGACCAGATTGCCATGGCTGATCATCGCGCCCTTGGAACGCCCGGTGGTGCCGGAGGTGTAGAGGATCGCGGCAAGGTCGGAAGCGGCACGCTCGACATCGGCAAAGCGCCCCGGCTTGCCGTGAACACGCGCCATCAGCGAGCCGTCGCCGGCATCGCCCAGGGTTTCCACGTGCGCCACGCCGCTGACTTTCGCCAGCTCGCGGGCCTGGGTCTCGAAGGCCGGTGCACAGACGAACAGCGAGGGCTCGGCATCGTCGAGGAAGTAGCGCAGCTCCTCGCCGGTGTAGCCGCTGTTGAGCGGCAGGTAGACCGCGCCGACGCGCAGCACGGCGAGGTAGAGCATCACCGTCTCGGGGCTCTTGTCGACCTGCACGGCGACGCGGTCGCCCGGCTGTACACCGAGCTCCACCAGCGCATGGGCGAACTGCGAGGTGCTGCGCAGCATGTCGGCGTAGCTGTAGCCGCCGCCATCCGGGGTACGGATGAACGGCTTGGAAAGGTCGCTGGGCAGGTGTTTGCCGACTTCGGCAAAAAGACTCTGGTTCATGGTGAGGTCCTAGCGTTTTGTTTTCGCCGACAGGGTGGCCAGTTTGCGCACCTCGGGTGAGGCGGTGACCGCGCCCTGGTTGGCGTAGGCTTCGTGGTTCTTTTCGATCTGGCGCAGTTCGTAGCGGTAATTGACCATCAGCCCGGCAGCCTGGCGCAGGCCGCTGGCGGAAAGGTCGCCGCGCCAGTTCAGGCGTTCCAGGCGGGCACCGTTGCCCAGGTGGAAGCGCGCCACCGGGTCCAGCGGGAAACCCGCTCCGTTACGGGCATGCAGGAAGTACTCGGCGGCGAGCGCCAGCATCGGTTGCTCCGTGCGCGGCGGCGGTGCTGCATCGGGCTTGAGCGCCTTGAGCAGCTCGGCGGTGGCCGCGCCCAGTTGCGGGTCGTCGCCCAGGCTGTCGAGCCAGCGGCGGAAGCCAGGCACCGGCGACAGGGTGACGAACTGGCGCAGGCCGGGAATCTCCCGCGCCAGCTCCTCCACCACCTGCTTGATCAGGAAGTTGCCGAAGGAGATGCCGCGCAGGCCGTCCTGGCAGTTGCTGATGGAGTAGAACACTGCGGTGTCCGGCTCCTCCGCCGGCAGCGCTTGCGCACCGGGCTCCAGAATGTCCGCGATGGCACCGGGCATCGCACGGGTCAGTGCCACCTCGACGAAGATCAGCGGCTCGTCGGCCAGCGCCGGGTGGAAGAAGGCGAAACAGCGGCGGTCAGCAGGCTGCAGACGGCTGCGCAGGTCGTCCCAGTCCTTGATGGCGTGGACGGCCTCGTACTGGATGATCTTTTCCAGGATCGACGCCGGGGTCGACCAGTCAATACGCCGCAGCACCAGGAAGCCCCGGTTGAACCAGGATGCCAACAGGTGCTGCAGGTCGTGGTCCACCGCGGCCAGCTCGGGATTGGCTTTGAGTTCCTGCAGCAGCAGGCGGCGCATGGCGATCAGCTCGGCGGTGCCGCCGGGCGCCTGGTTGAGGCGGCGGAACAGCTCCTGGCGCGGCGGCTCGCTGGCCTCGAACAATGCGGTGGTGTTGGCCGACGACGGCTCGTCGAGGTAGCGCTGGCAGGCTTGCGCCAGCGCGTCGTGGGGCGGTGCGAAGTCCGTCAGCAGAGTGTCGAAGAAGGCCTTCTGCTGGTCCTGCGGACAGTCCCGATAGGCGCACAGGACCTGCTTCGCCAGGGCCACGCCCGAGGCTTCGCCATGGCTGGAGATCAGCTTGTGGCAAGCCTGCGCCAGCGCCTGGGCATTGCCCGGCGCCGGCTCGCGCGACTCCAGCAATTGCCGGCCGCGCTCGGTGATGCTTTGCAGCAGTTCCTGGAAGAAGCTGATGTTCATGCGTCCCCCTCAGCTTGTGGATAAGTAACTCAATCCCCCGCCAGCATCGGCGGCGGGCAGCGCTGGTACCAGCGCGAAGCCTGCTCGTAGGCGTGGGCCAGTTGCAGCACGGCCATGTCGGCCTGGTGCCTGCCGATGATCTGGATACCCATGGGCAGACCCTGCTCATTGAAGCCCACCGGCACGTTGGCTGCCGGGCACCCAGACAGGGTGGCCGGGATCACCACTTCCATCCAGCGGTGGTAGGTATCCATGGCCTGGCCAGCGATTTCCTTGGGCCAGTCCCAGGTCTTGTCGAACGGGAACACCTGGGCGCTGGGCAGCAGCAGGTAGTCGTAGCGCTCGAACAGTCGGCTGATGGCACGGTACCAGTCGCTGCGCGCGGCGGAAGCACGGAACACGTCCATGGCGGAGAGTTTCAGGCCGTTCTCCACTTCCCAGATCGCCTCGGGCTTGAGCAGCTCGCGCTTGGCCGGGTCGGTGTAGGCCGCGCCGAGAGACCCGGCGACCATCCAGTGACGCAGGGTGCGCCAGGTATCCCAGAGGCGCTCGGGGGAGAAGCCCATGGCGGTCGCTTCGACGTGGCAACCGATGGCTTCGAAGTCGGCGAAGGACTTGCGGCACAGCTCCAGCACGCCCTTTTCCATCGGCAGGTGGCCGCCCAGGTCGCCCAGCCAGCCCAGGCGCGCACCCTTGAAGTCGCGCTCAAGCCGGCCGGCGAATTGCTCACCGCTCTCGGCGATGGACAGCGGCGCACGGGCATCGCCACCAGCCTGTACCGACAGCAGCAGCGCCACGTCGCGCACGCTGCGGCCCATCGGGCCTTCGTAGCCCATCTGGTCGATGAACAGGTCGGCGCTGTCGTCGAAGGGCACGCGCCCCTGGGACGGACGGAAACCGATGATGTTGTTGAAGGCTGCCGGGTTGCGCAGCGAGCCCATCATGTCGCTGCCGTCGGCCACCGGGACCATCTGCAGCGCCAGGGCCGCCGCCGCGCCACCGCTGCTGCCGCCGGCGGTACGGTCGGGCGCGTAGGCACAGCCGGTGACACCGAAGATCGGGTTGTAGCTGTGCGAGCCGAGGCCGAATTCGGGGGTGTTGGTCTTGCCGATGATGATCGCGCCGGCCGCCTTGATACGTTCGACCATGATGCCGTCGCGCTCGGGCAGGTAGTCGCTGAACAGCGGCGAGCCGAGGGTGGTGCGTATGCCCTGGGTCAGCGACAGGTCCTTTACCGCGTGGGGCAGGCCGTGCATCCAGCCGCGGTATTCGCCGCGGGCCAGGTCGGCGTCGCGCTGGTCGGCTTCGGCCAGCAGGAGGTCGTCCGGCTGCTGGCTGACGATGGCGTTGACTGCCGGGTTGTAGCGCTCGATCTGCTCGAGGTGCGCCTGCATCACTTCACGGCAGGAAACTTCGCGCAGGCGGATGCGCTGGGCCAGCTCAAAGGCCTGGAGCTGGACGAGTTCGTTTTGCTTGTTCTTCTGGCTCATGGAACGAGGCCTTTTTTCATCAGGATTTCCCGCAACGGGAAGGTTCAGTCGGGTTCAACGGCCCCATACGCTGATGGGGCTTGTAGCGAATAGCGCGTTCGCCGGGCCGCACGCTGCCGGCACGCCCACCAAAGTGGACGCGAGCAGCAACGGTCTGTGGCTTTCCCGGTCGGGGATCAGCGCATCAGGTTGGTCCAGATACGGTCGGCCAGGCGGATCGCGCCTTCGCCACAGGTCTTGCTGAACACCACCTTGGTGCCCTCGGGGATGTGCAGTTCCGGCGCGTCCTTCAGGCTGGCGTCGAGGAAGGGTTCAACACCCTTGATCGGGCTCTGGTGCTTGAGGAAGTTCTGGGTCATCGCCGAGTTCTCAGGCTGGCTGAGGAAGGCGATGAACTTCTTCGCGTTCTCCGGGTGCTTGGCGCCGGCCGGGATCACCAGGTTGTCCACCCAGGCCATCACGCCCTCTTTCGGGTAGAGGTACTTCAGGCTGGATTTCATCTCACGCGCACGCATCGACGAGCCGCCCCAGAACATCGACATGTCGACTTCGCCCGAGGCCAGGTTCTCGCGGATCGAGCCGGCCTTGGAGCTGTAGGTCTTCACGAAGGGCTTCTGGGTCTTCAGCAGGGTCAGCACCTGTTGCATCTGCTTGGGGTCCTCGCTGCACAGCGGGATGCCCAGGTAGAGGCTGGCGGTGTCGATTACCTCGCTCGCCGAGTCGAACATGTTGATCTTGCCCTGCAACTCCGCCGGCGGAGTGAACAGCACCGAGTAGCTGTCGGCCGGGCCGCTGTACTTGGCGCTGTCCAGCACCACGCTGGTGGTCCCCCAGATGAAGGGCACGGCGTAGGCGCCTTCCGGGTCCCAGGTGGGCTTCTTCAGGTTGTCCTCGACGTTGGCGTAGTACGGCTGGCTGGCCGGGTCGAAGCGCTCCAGCAGCTTCTCCTGGATCAGGATCGGCACGAACTGGTGCGAGGGAATGGCCACGTCGTAGCCGGTACCGCCCTGCTTGAGCTTGGCCAGCAGCGTTTCGTTAGAGTCGTAGGAGTCCACGGTCACCTTGATGCCGGTTTCCATCTCGAACTTCTCCAGGATCTGCGGCGTGAAATAGCCACTCCAGCTCACCACGTTCAGTTGCTCGGCGGCGTGCACGTTGGCCACCAGCCCCATGGCCAGCGAGGCCCCTACAGCAGCGATCAGTTTGCTCATCTTCTACTCCGGTATGTGGGCTCAGGCTTTCTTCTTGCCAAGCAGGAAGGACAGGGTTACGAACAGCACGGAAACGCCGAGGATCAGGGTCGACACTGCATTCACATCAGGCGTCACGCCCATGCGCAGCAGGCCGAAAATGAAGATCGGCAAGGTGGTGGCGCCGGCCTGGGAGACCATCATCGAGATCACGAAGTTATCCAGCGAGACGATGAAGGCCAGCATCAGCCCGGAGAAGATCCCCGGCATCAGCAGCGGCAGGGTCACCTTGCGGAAGGCCCGCCAGGGGCCGGCGTAGAGGTCGGCGGCGGCCTGCTCCAGGGACAGGTCCATGTCATTGAGACGGGCGCGGATCGGCAGGTAGGCGAACGGGATGCAGAACACCGTGTGGGCGATGATCAGGTTGCCGTAGCCCAGCGACAGGCCGAGGGTGGAGAACAGCGCCAGGGTGGCGACGCCGACGACGATCTCGGGCAGCACCAGCGGCAACATGATCGCCCCCATGGACAGACGCAGACCCTTGAATTTTGCCCCGCGCGAGGTGCCCAGCGCAGCCAGGGTGGCAATCACGGTGGCGATCACGCTGGCGCACACGGCGATCAGCAGGCTGTTGCCGGCGGCCTGGCGCAGCGCCTGGTTGGCGAAGGCGCTGCGGTACCAGTCGAGGCTGAAGCCGGTCCACACGGTGGCGGACTGGTTGGCGTTGAACGAAAGCACCACCAGCACCACGATGGGCGCGTAGAGGTACAGGTAGAACAGGAAGCTCAGCGCGCCGAAGCCACGGAAATCCTGCACACCCAAGCGACGTTTAGTCAGCAGCGACAGCATCATTCACCTCCCCGGGCGATGCGCAGGCGTTCGGCGCGCATCGCGTAGAACATCAGCACCAGCATCACGGCTCCCATCAGCACCAGCGACAGCGCCGCACCGAAGGGCCAGTTCCGCGAGTCGCTGAACTGCCGGAAGATCAGGTTGCCGAGCATCATCTTGGTGCCGCCGCCGAGCAGCTCGGGGGCGATCATCGCGCCCAGGCAAGGCACGAAGGTGAGGATGGCGCCGGCCAGGATGCCCGGACGGGCGATCGGCAGGACCACCTTGCGCAGGGTGCGGATACGCCCGGCGTAGAGGTCCTGGGCCGCTTCGAGCAGACGCATGTCCATCTTCTCGAGGGTGGCGTAGATCGGCAGCACCACGAAGGGCGCGTAGGTGTAGACAAGCCCCAGCAGCACGGCTCCGTCGGTGTAGAGCATGTTCAGCGGCTGGTGGATGATGCCGAGGCTCATCAGCGTGCCGTTGACCACGCCGGTGCCGCGCAGCAGCAGGATCCAGGCGTAGGTGCGGATCAGCAGGTTGGCCCAGAACGGCACGGTGATCAGGAAGATCAGCAGGCCGCGACGGTGCGCCGGTTGCATCGCCAGCCACACCGCCACCGGGAAGCCCACCAGTAGGGTGATGGCGGTGGTCGCCGCGGCGATACCGATGGAGCGCAGGGCGATCATCACGTAGGAGTCGGCGAAGGCCAGGCTGTCGTCGAGCTGGCGCTCGAACAGCAGCGAGACATAGGCGTCGATGCTGAAGTGCGGGTTCACTCCGCCATAGGGGTTGGCCTGCATCAGCGAGTAACCGACCACGATGAAGATCGGCACGATCAGGAACAGCCCGATGGAGACCAGTGCGGGCGACACGCCGAGGAAGCTGCGCAGCGCCTGGCGCCGCTCCAGCGAATTGCCGGCGGTTGTGGATAACCGGTTCATGCTCACCTCCGCTCAGTCCACCAGGACGCTGGCGCTGCCTTTTTCGAAGAGCAGCCCGGCGCGTTGCCCGGCTGCCAGACGCCCGCGCTGGCCGGCGCTGTTGGGCGCGCGGACCGTCAGGCGGGTGCCGTCGGCAAGGCTGATCTGGTACTGCAGGTCGGTGCCCAGGTAGATCTGCTGGACCACGGTGCAGGGCGTGGCGGACGGAGTGTCCTCGGCCACCAGTTGCAAGCGCTCGGGGCGGATCGACAGGGTGACCTCGGCGCCGACTTTGAGGCCTTCGCGGGCCTGGGCTTCGATCAGTTGCTCGCCGGGAACGCGGTACTGCGCGCAGTCGCCGGTGAAGTTCTCGACCCGCGCCGGGAGGAAGTTGGTCTCGCCGATGAAGTCGGCGACGAAGCGGTTGCGCGGGTTTTCGTAGATGTCGTCCGGGCGGCCGACCTGCTGCACCTCGCCCTCGGAGAGCACGGCGATGCGGTCGGACATGGTCAGGGCTTCTTCCTGGTCATGGGTGACGAAGATGAAGGTGATGCCGGTCTTGGACTGGATCGCCTTGAGCTCTTCGCGCATGGCCTGGCGCAGCTTGAGGTCGAGTGCGGACAGCGGCTCATCGAGCAGCAGCACTTTCGGATGCGGCGCCAGCGCGCGGGCCAGGGCGACGCGCTGTTGCTGGCCGCCGGAAAGCTGGGTCGGCTTGCGCTGGGCGAAGCGTTCCATCTGCACCAGGGCGAGCATCTCGCGGACGCGCTCGGCAACCTGCGCCTTGCTCATGCGCTGGCCCATCGGGTGGGACTCCAGGCCGAAGGCCAGGTTCTCGGCGATGGTCATGTGCGGGAACAGCGCGTAGTGCTGGAACACGGTATTCACCGGGCGCTCGAAGGGCGGCCGGTCGGCGATGTTCTCGCCGTAGAGCTGGATTTCCCCGGAGGTGGGGAACTCGAAGCCGGCGATCATCCGCAACAGGGTGGTCTTGCCGCAGCCGGAGGGGCCGAGCAGGGTGAAGAACTCGTTGTCGCGGATGTCCAGGTCGACGCATTTCAGAGCGACGGGACCACTCGCCGGGTCGCCGTAGACCTTGCGCACGGAGCGGATGGAGACCGCCGCCGTCTGCAGGCTGTGCAGGGCACTCATGGTGAAACCTCCGTACCTTCCCTTCCGCCACCAGCAGGTGGTCGGGGGATCTTGTAGTTGTTCTGGCAGGACTAGAGACGCTGGGGTGCAGCGCTGGCCTTGGGTCAGGCCCAAGTTGTGATGTTGTTGAGGCGGATATTCGAAGAAAGGTAGTTGAGCGGAAAGCTCAATTTTCTTACATTCGATATTAAATAATTTAACAGCTAAAAAGTTGATACCCCCGAGGCCTCGCCATGTCCATCCAGCGTCTTCCGCCGCTCAATGCCGTCCGCGCCTTCGAGGCCGCCGCCCGGCTGGGCAGCTATGTCGCCGCCTCGAAAGACCTGCATGTGACGCAGCCGGCCATCGGCCGTCACGTGAAGCTGCTGGAGGACTGGCTGGGCGTGCAGCTGTTCGAGCGCACCCCGCGCGGGGTCAGCCTGACGCCAGCCGGGCAGCGCTACTACGCGAAGATATCCACCGCCCTGCAGCAGATCGCCGACGCCGGCCACGAGTTGGCACCCGGCGGCACCGCACGCTGGCTGAAGATTCTGGTGGTGCCGGCCTTCGCCAAGCGCTGGCTGATGCCGCGCCTGGAAACCCTGCGCCAGCAGCGCCCCGGCCTGAAAGTGGCAGTGGAGCCGAACCCGACTTTCACCGAAGTGGACGGTAAAAGCGCCGATCTGGGTATTGTCTACGGGCTTCCCGGCGTCTATCCGCAGTGCCACAGCACCCTGGTGCGACCGGCGGTGTTCCCGGTGTGCTCGCCCTCTTACCTTGAGGAGCACGGCCCACTGACCAGCGTTCACGAGCTCGCGCAGCACAAGCTGATCCACGTCGACGACGGCGAATGGTGGAACCTCTGGCTGTCCACCATCGGGCTGGACCTGCGGGTGAACTCCGACGTGCTCTACGTCAGCAACGACCACGCGCTGTCCATGGCCGAGGCCGGCCACGGCATCGCCCTGGCCAACCTGGTGCTGGTGAAGCACCAGCTGGCCGCCGGCACGCTGGTGCGACCACTGCCCGAGGAGGTGCCGCTGGAGAGCTACCAGCTGCTGCTGCCGCCCGGCGCGGTGAGCGCCGATGTGGCCTGGTTCGAGGACTGGATTCGTGCGGCGCTGCAAGAGGAATTCTCGCCCAGCGCAGGGCCGCGTGACTGAGTCAGCCGCATGGCTAGGCGGAGCGCCGAGGACAGTGCGACCAGCACGGCGAGGCGCCCCAACGACGCCAGGCGGTTGAATCAGCCGCGCGGCGCGTAGGCGAAGACGTCGGCGCGCATTTGATGCGGGTCCATGCCCGCCGCCACCAGCGCGTCCAGCGTGCCGTAGACCATCGCCGGCGAGCCGCTGGCGTAGACGCGCAGGCCGGACAGATCGGCGAAGTCCTCGCACACCGCTTCATGCAGCAGGCCGCAACGCCCCTGCCAACCGCACAGGTCGCTGACGATCTTGTGCAGATGCAGGTTGGGTACGCTCTCCCACTGTTCCCAGTGCGGCAGCTCGTAGAAATCCTCCGGGCGCCGCACCCCCCAGTAAAGGTGCACCGGGTGGGCGAAACCGGTGGCGCGGCAGAATTCGATCAGGCTGTGCATCTGCGCCATGCCGGTGCCGGCAGCGATCAGCACCAGCGGGCCGTCCGGCAGGTCGGCCAGGTGCGCATCACCGAAGGGCATCTGCACGCGAGCAAAGCGGTCGCGTTGCAACTGGGTCAGCAGGTCGATGGCGCTGTTCTCGCGGGCCAGGATATGCAGCTCCAGGTCGCGTCCTTCCTGCGGCGCGGACGCCAGGGAGAAGGCCGCCGGGTCGCTGCCCTCGCGCTCGATCAGCACGTATTGCCCGGCGTGGTAGCGCGGGGGTTTGCCGGCCGGGGCACGCAGGCGCACACGCCAGACGTCACCGCTTACCGGCTCGCAGAGGGTCAGCTGGCAGGACAGCGTGCGCACCGGCAGCTCGCCGGGGGCCAGCACACCGTCCCAGTGCAGCACGCAGTCCTCCAGCGGCTCGGCCAGGCAGGTGAAGAGCTCGCCGTGGTCGCGCACCTCGCCGTCCTGGCGCACGCGGCCTTCCACCAGCAGCGCCGCGCAGATGTGGCAATTGCCGTTGCGGCAGCTCTGCGGGCACTCGTAGCCCAGGCGCCGCGCACCGTCGAGGATACGTTCCCCGGGCCGCAGGTCGAGCTGGGCACCGGAAGGTTGCAAGGTCACTTTCAAGCGATGTTCTCGTTCTTCTGATTTCGTCGGAGTAGCCGATTCCTCCTGGATACTCCGCGCCAGCACTTCCCCCCTCTCCCCAACCCTCTCCCTGAGGGAGAGGGGTTAGACCGTGCCGGCTGACACCATGGCGTCATCCTGCACCGAACGGCCCCTCTCCCGCTTGCGGGAGGGGGTCAGGGTGAGGGGCTGTTGATCTCGCCTGTTCGCGAGCAAGCTCGCTCCTACAGGGTGCCCCAGACATCAGTCGATGCCCAGGCTCGCCCAGATTTCGTCGACGCGACGGGTCACCGCCGGGTCCTTTTCGATCACCCGGCCCCATTCGCGGCTGGTCTCGCCCGGCCACTTGTGGGTGGCGTCCAGGCCCATCTTCGAGCCCAGGCCGGAGATCGGAGAGGCGAAGTCCAGGTAGTCGATCGGGGTGTTGTCGATCATCACCGTGTCGCGCTTGGGGTCCATGCGCGTGGTGATGGCCCAGATCACATCGTTCCAGTCGCGGGCGTTGATGTCGTCGTCGGTGACGATAACGAACTTGGTGTACATGAACTGTCGCAGGAACGACCAGACACCCAACATCACGCGCTTGGCGTGGCCGGGATACTGCTTCTTCATGGTCACCACCGCCATGCGGTAGGAGCACCCTTCGGGCGGCAGGTAGAAATCGGTGATCTCGGGGAACTGCTTCTGCAGGATCGGCACGAAGACTTCGTTCAGCGCTACACCGAGGATCGCCGGCTCATCCGGCGGGCGGCCGGTGTAGGTGCTGTGGTAGATGGGTTTCTGCCGGCGGGTGATGCGCTCGACGGTGAACACCGGGAAGCGATCTACCTCGTTGTAGTAGCCGGTATGGTCGCCGTAGGGGCCTTCATCGGCCATCTCGCCGGGATGGATCACCCCTTCGAGGACGATTTCGGCGCTGGCCGGCACCTGCAGGTCGTTGCCGATGCACTTGACCAGTTCGGTCTTGTGCCCGCGCAGCAGGCCGGCGAAGGCGTATTCGGAGAGGGTGTCCGGCACCGGGGTCACGGCGCCGAGGATGGTCGCCGGGTCCGCGCCGAGGGCCACAGCCACCGGATAGGGCTGGCCAGGGTGCTTCTGGCACCACTCGCGGAAGTCCAGCGCGCCGCCGCGGTGGCTGAGCCAGCGCATGATGACCTTGTTGCGGCCGATCACTTGCTGGCGGTAGATGCCCAGGTTCTGCCGCTCCTTGTTCGGCCCGCGGGTGACGGTCAGGCCCCAGGTGATCAGCGGCGCGACGTCTCCGGGCCAGCAGGTCTGCACCGGCAGCTTCGACAGGTCGACGTCGTCGCCCTCCTCGATCACTTCCTGGCACGGCGCGTCCCTGAGGACCTTGGGCGCCATGTTGATGACCTTCTTGAAGATCGGCAGCTTGGACCAGGCGTCCTTCAACCCCTTGGGCGGCTCGGGCTCCTTGAGGAAGGCCAGCAGCTTGCCGATCTCGCGCAGTTCGGAGACGTCCTCGGCGCCCATGCCCAGCGCCACGCGCTCGGGCGTGCCGAACAGGTTGCCCAGTACGGGGATGTCATAGCCGGTGGGTTTTTCGAACAGCAGGGCCGGGCCCCTGGCGCGCAGGGTGCGGTCGCACACCTCGGTCATTTCCAGCACCGGGGATACCGGCGCCTGGATGCGCTTGAGCTGTCCGCGCTGCTCCAGGGCAGCGATGAACTCGCGCAGGTCGCGATACTGCATGAGGGTCTCGATGGCGGCAGGATGATGCGACAGTCTACCGCCTATCAGCGCCTTGCAGAAACACGAAGGCCGGGTTTCCCCGGCCTTGTGCGGTTCGAGAGGCGCTTACTTGCTGCGCTTCATCGAATCGAAGAACTCATCGTTGGTCTTCGTCTGGCGCAGCTTGTCCAGGAGGAATTCCACGGCGGCGATCTCGTCCATCGGGTGGAGGATCTTGCGCAGGATCCACATGCGCTGCAGCTCTTCCTCACCGGTGAGCAGCTCTTCGCGACGGGTGCCGGAGCGATTGATGTTGATCGCCGGGAACACACGCTTTTCCGAGATGCGACGGTCGAGGATGAGTTCCGAGTTACCGGTACCCTTGAATTCCTCGTAGATCACTTCGTCCATCTTCGAGCCGGTTTCGATCAGCGCGGTGGCGAGGATGGTCAGCGAACCGCCTTCCTCGATGTTGCGCGCGGCGCCGAAGAAGCGCTTGGGCTTCTCCAGGGCGTGGGCGTCGACACCACCGGTGAGCACCTTGCCGGAGCTGGGGATCACGGTGTTGTAGGCACGGGCCAGACGGGTGATGGAGTCCAGCAGGATGATCACGTCCTTCTTGTGCTCGACCAGGCGCTTGGCCTTCTCGATCACCATCTCGGCGACCTGCACGTGGCGGGTCGGCGGTTCGTCGAAGGTGGAGGCGACCACTTCGCCGCGCACGGTGCGCTGCATCTCGGTCACTTCTTCCGGGCGCTCGTCGATCAGCAGGACGATCAAGTGGCACTCGGGGTTGTTGCGGGTGATGTTCGAGGCGATGTTCTGCAGCATGATGGTCTTGCCCGCTTTCGGCGGGGCGACGATCAGGCCGCGCTGGCCCTTGCCGATCGGCGAGCAGAGGTCGATCACACGGCCGGTGAGGTCCTCGGTGGAGCCGTTGCCGGCTTCCATGGTCAGGCGCTTGGTCGGGAACAGCGGCGTCAGGTTCTCGAAGAGAATCTTGTTCTTCGCGTTCTCCGGACGATCAAAGTTGATTGAGTCGACTTTCAGCAGGGCGAAATAACGCTCACCTTCCTTCGGCGGACGAATCTTGCCGATGATGGTATCGCCCGTGCGCAGGTTGAAGCGACGGATCTGGCTGGGCGAGACATAGATGTCGTCCGGGCCGGCCAGGTACGAGGAATCGGCGGAGCGCAGGAAGCCGAAGCCATCCTGGAGAATCTCCAGCACGCCGTCACCGGAGATTTCCTCGCCGCTTTTCGCGTGCTTTTTCAGCAGTGCGAAGATGATGTCCTGTTTGCGCGAACGAGCCATGTTTTCCAGGCCCATGGCATCGGACATTTCCAGCAATTCGGCAATCGGCTTTTGCTTGAGTTCGGTCAGATTCATAGAAGGGACGTAAATACGCTGAAAGGGGAAAAGGGAACAAGCGTGATGCTTGAAGAGCCGCGCCGTAGATGACGGACAGGATCGCTTGGAATTCGAATGGGAAGTGCGTCGGCGACGGCTTGCAGGGGACAACGAAACAATCGTTGTGCGCCCGAATTTAACACCCGAGTTTCGGAGCGTCTAGGGGCAATAACGAAAAAACCCCGCGCATTGGCGGGGTTTTTCGGGCTTCTTCGACTTAGATGTTGCTGTCGAGGAAGGCGGCCAGTTGCGACTTGGACAGTGCGCCGACCTTGGTCGCTTCGACGTTGCCGCCCTTGAACAGCATCAGGGTCGGAATGCCACGCACGCCGTACTTCGGCGGGGTGTCCTGGTTCTCGTCGATGTTCAGCTTGCAGACTTTCAGCTTGCCCTGATAGTCCTTGGCGATCTCGTCGAGTACCGGGGCGATCATCTTGCACGGGCCGCACCATTCGGCCCAGTAGTCGACCAGCACGGGACTATCGGACTTCAGTACGTCCTGCTCGAAGCTGGCATCGGTAACATTGACGATATGTTCGCTCATGTATTCTCTCCGTCAATCGGATGCGAAAAAGTGTCCGCCATCATATCCCGCCTCGGCCCACACCGAAAGGCGCAGCCGATTGAGTGTATCTATCGCTGCCGCGGTGACTTCTGATCGGTGACAACCCCTTCATTGGCACTACCTGCCTAAAATGGCAGGATGTCTCCCGTATTTATCCGGACCCGCCCCTATGCCCCATACACCTGCCAAGACCTTTCCCATGATCGCGGCCATTGATCTTGGCTCGAACAGTTTCCACATGGTTTTGGCGAAGGCCGATCACGGCGAGATCCGCATCCTCGAGCGGTTGGGCGAGAAGGTCCAGCTGGCCGCTGGCATCGGTGAGGACCGCATGCTCACCAAGGAAGCGATGCAGCGCGGCTACGACTGCCTGAAGCAGTTCGCCCAGTTCATCAACGGCATGCCCCCGGGTTCGGTGCGCGTCGTAGGCACCAACGCCCTGCGCGAAGCACGCAATCGCGCCGAATTCATCCGCGAAGCCGACCGCATCCTCGGTCACCCGGTGGAAGTCATCTCAGGCCGTGAAGAAGCGCGCCTGATCTACCTGGGCGTCTCCCACACCCTGCAGGACAACCCCGGCAAGCGCCTGGTGGTCGACATCGGCGGCGGCAGCACCGAGTTCATCATCGGCCAGCAGTTCGAATCGCAGCTGCGCGAGAGCCTGCAGATGGGCTGCGTGAGCTTCACCCAGCGCTACTTCAAGGACGGCAAGATCACCCCGGCGCGCTACGCCCAGGCCTACACCTCGGCGCGCCTGGAGCTGATGAGCATCGAGAACAGCCTGCGCCGCCTGGGCTGGGACGAGGCCGTCGGCGCCTCCGGCACCATCCGCGCAATTTGCCTGGCGATCCAGGCCGGCGGCCACGGCAACGGCGAGATCAACCCCGAGGGCCTGGCCTGGCTCAAACGCAAGATGTTCAAGCTGGGCGAGGTCGAGAAGCTCGACATCGACGGCATCAAGCCGGACCGCCGACCGATCTTCCCGGCCGGTATGGCGATCCTCGAGGCCCTGTTCGACGCCCTCGAGCTGACCCGCATGACCCACTCCGAAGGCGCCCTGCGCGAAGGCGTGCTCTACGACCTGCTGGGCCGCCACCACCACGAGGACGTCCGCGAACGCACCATTGGCGCCCTCATGGAGCGCTACCACGTCGATCCGGAACAGGCCGCGCGCGTCGAGGCCAAGGCGCTGGCGTCCCTGGACCAAGTCGCCAAGGCCTGGGACCTGAACGACGAGGGTCACCGCGAGCTGCTGATGTGGGCGGCGCGCGTGCATGAACTGGGCCTGGACATCGCCCACTATCACTACCACAAGCACGGCGCCTACCTGCTGGAGCACTCGGACCTGGCCGGCTTCTCGCGCCTGGACCAACTGACCCTGGCGCTGCTGGTGCGCGGCCACCGCCGCAACATCCCGGTGGACAAGTTCAACGAGCTGGGCGACGAGGGCGACAAGCTGATCCGCCTGTGCATCGTGCTGCGCTTCGCCATCCTCTTCCACCACATCCGTGGCACCCAGGAAATGCCGGCCGTGACCCTGAAGGCTTCCGGCAAGTCGCTGGACGTGCGCTTCCCCGACGGCTGGCTGGCCGCCAATCCGCTGACCCAGGCGGACTTCGAGCAGGAAGCCGAATGGCTCAAGCGCGTGGGCTACTCGCTCAGCGTGAGCTGATCGCCCCGCGACAGACGAAGGCCCCGGCGCACAAACGCCGGGGCCTTTTCATTTCGAATGCCAGGCCCTGTAGGAGCGAGCTTGCTCGCGACCCCCTGCTCCGCTGCGGGACCGGCTCGTGAGCAACGACTGGGCGTCCCCTCGGTCCTACGAAGAGCATTCGTGCAGCCATGAAAAAGCCCTGCCGAGGCAGGGCTTTCACGCCACGCGGACGGATCAGCGAACGCTGATCACCGGCGTGCACAGGCGCTCCAGCAGCGTCGCCTGGGCGTTGCGCGCGTTCTGGTTGCCGCTGGGGCTCTGGCGCACGTAGCTGCCGTCGGACTGCAGTACCCAGGCCTGGGTGTTGTCGGTCAGGTAGGACTCCAGCTCTTTCTTCACGCGCAGCACGAGCTTCTTGCCTTCCACCGGGAAGCAGGTCTCAACGCGCATGTCGAGGTTGCGCTCCATCCAGTCGGCGCTGGAGAGATAGAGCCTCTCCTCGCCGCCGTTGAGGAAGTAGTAGATCCGGCTGTGTTCCAGGAAGCGGCCGATGATCGAGCGCACCTGGATGTTGTGCGACACGCCCGGCACGCCCGGACGCAGGCAGCACATGCCGCGCACCACCAGGTCGATCTTCACGCCGGCCTGGCTGGCCTTGTACAGCGCGCGGATGACCTTGGCGTCGGTCAGCGAGTTGACCTTGGCCATGATGTGCGCCGGCTTGCCTTCGGCAGCCTGGGCGGCCTCGCGGTTGATCATCTCCAGCAGGTTCTTCTTCAGGGTGAAGGGCGCGTGCAGGAGCTTCTTCATGCGCAGGGTCTTGCCCATGCCGATCAGCTGGTTGAACAGCTTGTGCAGGTCCTCGCAGAGCGCCACGTCGGCGGTCAGCAGGCTGTAGTCGGTGTACAGGCGGGCATTGCCGGCGTGGTAGTTGCCGGTGCCCAGGTGCGCGTAGCGGCGCAGCTCGCCGTCCTCGCGACGCAGGATGAGCATCATCTTGGCGTGGGTCTTGAAGCCGACCACGCCGTAGATCACCACCGCACCGGCCTGCTGCAGGCGGCTGGCCAGCTGCAGGTTGGATTCTTCGTCGAAGCGCGCCCGCAGCTCGATCACCACGGTGACTTCCTTGCCGTTGCGCGCGGCTTCCACCAGTGCGTCGACGATCTCCGAGTTGGCCCCGGAGCGGTACAGCGTCTGCTTGATCGCCAGCACGCTGGGATCCTTGGCGGCCTGGCGCAGCAGGTCGACCACCGGGGTGAAGGACTCGAACGGGTGCATCAGTAGCACGTCGAGCTTGCCCAGCACGTTGAACAGGTTTTCCTTCTTTTGCAGCAGCTTGGGAATCGCCGGGGTGAACGGCGGGGACTGCAGCTCCGGATGACTGGCCAAGCCTGTGACGCTGAACAGGCGGGTCAGGTTGACCGGTCCGCTGACGCGGTACAGCTCGGTCTCGGACAGGCCGAACTGCTTGAGCAGGTAGTTGGACAGCGGCACCGGGCAGGTATCCACCACCTCCAGACGCACGGCGTCGCCGTAACGGCGCGAGAACAGCTCGCCACGCAGTGCGCGGGCCAGGTCCTCGACGTCCTCGGCATCCACCGAGAGGTCGGCGTTACGGGTCAGGCGGAACTGGTAGCAGCCCTTCACCTTCATGCCGTGGAACAGATCGTCGGCGTGGGCGTGGATCATCGACGAGAGGAACACGTAGTTGTCGCCGGGGCCGGCGACGTCTTCGGGCAGGCGGATGATCCGCGGCAGCGAGCGCGGCGCCGGGATGATCGCAAGGCCGGAGTCGCGGCCGAAGGCGTCCAGGCCTTCGAGCTCGACCATGAAGTTCAGGCTCTTGTTCACCAGCAGCGGGAACGGGTGCGTTGGATCGAGGCCGATCGGGGTGACGATGGGCGCGATCTCGTCGCGGAAGAAGCGACGAACCCAGGCCTTGATCTTCGGCGTCCAGTAGCGGCGGCGGATGAAGCGGATGTCGTGCTTGGCCAGCTCCGGCAACAGGATGTCGTTGAGGATGCTGTACTGGCGGGCGACCTGCTCGTGCACCTGCTCGCTGATGCGTGCCAGCGCCTGGTGCGGCAACAGGCCGTCGGCGCCGGCCTGTTCACGGGCGAAGGTGATCTGCTTCTTCAGGCCGGCGACGCGGATCTCGAAGAATTCGTCGAGGTTGCTGGAGAAGATCAACAGGAACTTCAGGCGTTCCAGCAGCGGGTACGACTCATCCAGCGCCTGTTCCAGCACGCGGATGTTGAACTGCAGCTGCGAGAGCTCGCGATGAATGTAGAGGGCACTGTCGTCCACGTTGATCGCCGGAACTGCCGGTTCGACGGGCGGCGGCGTCGCCTCGGCGACCTCATCCACGACGACTTCGGTGATTTCAGCGGTGGTGTCAGCTTCGATAACTTCGGTTTCGCTAATGCCTTCGGTATTCATCGCGGGTCTCATCGTCGGAGGGGTTAGCCCCCGCTTTTCAATTGTTGTGCGGCGCGCTTGGCGAAGTAGGTCAGGATGCCATCTGCGCCTGCGCGTTTGAAGGCCAGCAGCGATTCGAGGATCACCGCCTCGCTGAGCCAGCCGTTGTTGATCGCGGCCATGTGCATCGCGTACTCGCCGCTGACCTGATAGACAAAGGTCGGCGCGCGGAATTCGTCCTTGGCGCGGCGAACGATGTCGAGATAGGGCATGCCCGGCTTGACCATGATCATGTCGGCGCCTTCGGCGAGGTCAGCGTAGATCTCGTGCAGCGCTTCGTCGCTGTTGGCCGGATCCATCTGGTAGGTGGCCTTGTTGCCCTTGCCCAGATTGGCGGCGGAGCCGACGGCATCGCGGAACGGGCCGTAGTAGGCGCTGGCGTACTTGGCCGAGTAGGCCATGATGCGGGTGTTGATGTGGCCGGTGGATTCCAGGGCCTCGCGGATCGCGCCGATGCGGCCGTCCATCATGTCGGAGGGCGCCACGACCTGGGCGCCGGCTTCGGCGTGGGAAAGCGCCTGCTTGACCAGCACATCAACGGAAATGTCGTTCAGAACGTAGCCGTCCTCGTCGAGGATGCCGTCCTGGCCGTGGCTGGTGAACGGGTCCAGCGCCACGTCGGTGATGATGCCCAGCTCCGGGAAGCGCTCGCGCAGGGCGCGGGTGGCGCGCTGGGCGATGCCGTCAGGGTTGAAGGCTTCGGCGCCATCGAGGGATTTCTTCTCCAGCGGGGTCACCGGGAACAGCGCCAGCGCCGGGATGCCCAGCTCCACCAGCTCTTCGGCTTCCTTGAGCAGCAGGTCGATGGACATGCGCTCCACACCCGGCATCGAGGGCACCGCTTCACGCTGGTTCTTGCCGTCGAGGACGAACACCGGAAGGATCAGGTCGTTGCTGGTCAAGACATTTTCGCGCACCAGACGGCGGGAAAAATCGTCACGACGATTGCGACGCAGACGAGTGAAGGGGAAGGCACGATCGGCGGGAATGAAGCTCACGGCGTACTCCAGGGCCTGATGCAGCAGGCACAGTCTGACAGTTATAGCCCTGAATTATGACCGATTGGTAACAACCGGTAACAGTGACCCTTGGTCGCGGCATCCTGCCGCAGCGGCATGCCGCCGCTCTGCACCGGTACAGAGTTGTTCCAGGTCAGCTGTGCTGACTGGGGTGCCTTCCCTGCGGGCGACAACCGGGTTAGGCTTCGCGTTCATTTCGCTGCGTTGCCTCGATAATGCTCCAACAATTCCTGCAGGATTTCGGCTACTTCGCGCTGTTTCTCGGCACGTTCTTCGAGGGTGAGACCATTCTGGTCCTGGCCGGCTTCCTGGCATTCCGCGGCTACATGCAACTGGAGTACGTCATCGCGGTGGCATTCTTCGGCAGTTACGCGGGCGACCAGCTCTGGTATTTCCTCGGCCGTCGCCATGGTCGCAAGCTGCTTGCGCGCAAACCGCGCTGGCAGAAGATGGGCGACAAAGCCTTGGAGCACGTGCGCAAGCATCCCGACCTGTGGGTGCTGAGCTTCCGCTTCGTCTACGGTCTGCGCACCGTGATGCCGGTGGCCATCGGCCTGTCCGGCTATCCGCCGGCGCGCTACCTGCTGCTCAACGGCATCGGCGCCATCGTCTGGGCCACCGTGCTGGGCAGCGCTGCCTTCTACTTCGGCAGCGTGCTCGAAGGTGTGCTGGGCAACATCAAGAAGTACGAACTCATGGTCCTCGGTGGCCTCGTGGTGATCGGCCTGCTGTTCTGGCTGCGTCGCCGCTTCAAGGCCAGCAAGACCGACTGAGCACCCCGGCCGTTCAGGCCGCCTGCGGCAGGCGCTCGGCGCGCCGCAGGCCCAGCAGACCGATCAGGCTGAGCAGCGAGTAGACCGCCAGCGCCCAGGGCGCCCACTGCGGCAGCTCGATCCCTCCCCATAGCGCCATGACCGCCACTGCCAGCACGTTCAACGCTAATCGCAACAGTTCCAGGCGCAGCGCCCAGTTACGGTTCTCCAACCAGCAGCCGATGGCGTAGAGCCCGAAGGCCATCCAGCTCCAACCGATCACCAGCGGCAGCACCTGCCAGTGCTCCCCGACGCCCAGCAACCAGGTGCCGGCCACCACGTAGGTGGCGAACTGCAGCCCGGCGTACCACTGCCTGCCACGCGTCAGCGGCACCTCGAACTTACGGAAGGACGCCAGGTCCGGCTTGGCCATCGGGTAGCGCTGGGCGACATCCTCGGGGCGCCAGCCGGTGCGCATGAACCAGATGCGCAGCTTGTCCCAGGTACTGCCGGCGCGGCGCGCATCGTTCCACAGGTGCGCGTAGACCTGCAGGTTGGCCCACAGCGGGTTCCAGCTGGCCAGCGGCACAGTCACGCCGAACACCACCGGCTCCTCGTCCAGCTCTTCCTGGAAGGTGCCGAACAGGCGATCCCAGACGATGAACACGCCGCCATAGTTGCGATCCATGTAGACCGGGTTCTGCGCATGGTGCACGCGGTGGTTGGATGGGGTGATGAAGATCCATTCGAACCAGCCCAGCTTAGGGATGTGCCGCGTGTGCACCCAAAATTGGTAGAGCAGGTTCAGCGCGCCGACGGTGAGGAACACCAGCGGCGGCACGCCGACGATGGCCATGGGCAGATAGAAGATCCAGCCGAAGATGAAACCGGTGCTGGTCTGCCGCAGCGCGGTGGAGAGGTTGTAGTCCTCGCTCTGGTGGTGCACCGAGTGAGCGGCCCAGAGCACGTTGCGCTCATGGCCCAGGCGGTGGTTCCAGTAGTAGCAGAAGTCGTAGAAGACGAAAGCGAACACCCAGACCCAGAGGTTCTGTGTGGACATCTCCAATAGCGCCAGATGCTGCCAGGCGATGACGTAGGTGAGCACCGCCAGGCCCTTGGTCAGCAGGCCGCTGGTGGTTGACAGCACACCGGCGCTGAGGCTGTTCAGCGCATCGCTCAGACGGTAGGTGCGCACGCCACGCCAGCGGTCGGCGAGCAACTCGATGGCGATCAAAAGGAAAAAGAAGGGTACGGCGAAGAGGATGTAGTTCATGGCGTGGCCGAGTCGTTATGCTTATGGGAAGGCCCAGATTCGTTGATCCTAGCCTCTACCTCCGCGCCGGCCCCGACCGCCGGCGCCAAGCCGGGCGGCATATCGCGACATGCCCGGCATCCTCGAACAGGAGCAGTCCATGCAGAAGAAAGTTGCCGTCATCCTCTCCGGCTGCGGCGTCTACGACGGCGCCGAGATCCACGAAAGCGTGATCACCCTGCTGCGTCTTTCCCAGCGCGGCGCCAAGGTGCAGTGCTTCGCCCCGAACATCGCCCAGCACCATGTGCTGAACCACCTCACCGGCGAGGAAATGGCCGAGAGCCGCAACGTGCTGGTGGAATCCGCGCGCATCGCCCGTGGCGAGGTGAAGGACGTGCGCGAAGCCAAGGTGGAAGATTTCGACGCACTGATCGTGCCCGGCGGCTTCGGCGCGGCGAAGAACCTCAGCGACTTCGCCTTCAAGGGCGACCAGTGCGAAGTACAGCCGGACGTACTGGCCCTGGCCAAGGCCTTCGCCGCGGCGAAGAAGCCGGTTGGCCTGCTCTGCATCGCCCCGGCCCTGGCCGCGCGCATCTATGGCGCCGGCGTGGAATGCACCATCGGCACCGACGAAGGCACCGCCCAGGCGCTGACCAGCATGGGCGCCAAGCACATCGACTGCGCCGTGGAAGACATCGTCGAGGACAAGGACCACAAGCTGGTCACCACCCCGGCCTACATGCTCGCGCAATCCATCGCCGAAGCCGCCAGCGGCATCAACAAGGCGGTCGACCGGGTGCTGGAACTGGCCTGAGCGGTACGCTGAACGCAAAACGCCCGGCAATGCCGGGCGTTTTCGTTTTGTGCCAGATCAGCCCTTGCGGCTCTCCGCCTCGCGCAGCAGGCGCGTCAGCAGCCGGTCCAGGCCGTTGGCGAAGGCCTGGCGGTCCTTGTCGCCGTAGGGCGCCTGCCCTCCCCCCACCTGGCCCTGTTCGCGCAGGTCGGTGAACAGGTTGCGCACGGCCAGGCGCTCGCCCATGTTCTTCTCGTCGAACTCGCGGCCACGCGGGTCCAGCGCATCGACGCCCTTCTTCACCAGCCGGTCGGCCAGCGGCACGTCGCTGCAGATCACCAGGTCGCCGGGCTCGGCCTGCTCCACCAGGTAATCGTCGGCGGCGTCCATCCCGCTGGGCACCACTATCAGGCTGACGCAGGCGAACGGCGGCTTGGCCACGGGCTGGCCGGCGACCATCACCACCTCGAGCTTGCGCTTGAGGGCGAACTTGGCCACCAGTTCCTTGGCCGCGCGCGGGCAGGCGTCGGCATCGATCCAGATACGCATAATCGGAAAACCAATCTCCAGAAAGCACGACGGCCAGTATCGCACTGGCCGTCGTGTATCGCTCAGCTATCGCCTCAGGACGAGGCGATCTCGGCGGCCTTGCGGCGCTCGGAGAAGTAGCTGCGTCCGTAGAGCACGGCCACCGCCACCAGCGCCACGGCCTGGGCCGACAGCGAGTAGGCGTCGGCCTTGATGCCGAGCCAGTCGAAGTCGAAGAAGGGCACCGGGCGGGTACCGATCACGCCGGCTTCCTGCAGGGCGACCACGCCGTGGCCGGCGAAGACCACCGACAGGGCGCACAGCAGCGCGGCGTTGACGGTGAAGAACAGCTTCAGGGGCAGCTTCGCCGAGCCACGCAGGATCACGAAGGCGATGGCGATCAGGATCACCACAGCGGTGCCCGCACCAGCGATCACTGCGTTGTGACCGGCCGGGCCGGCCTGCAGCCAGAGGGTCTCGTAGAACAGGATGACCTCGAACAGCTCGCGGTAGACCGAGAAGAACGCCAGCACCGCGAAGCCGAAGCGGCCACCGCCGCCCACCAGGCTGCTGCGGATGTAGTCCTGCCAGGCGGCGGCGTGGCGGCGGTCGTGCATCCACACGCCGAGCCAGAGCACCATCACGCAGGCGAACAGCGAGGTGAAGCCTTCCATCAGCTCGCGCTGGGCACCGCCGATGTCGATGACGTAGGCGGCGACTGCCCAGGTAGCGAAGCCGGCAACGAAGGCCAGGCCCCAGCCGATGTGGACGCCGCGCACGGCCTTCTCCTGCCCGGTGTTGCGCAGGAAGGCGAGGATCGCGGCCAGCACCAGGATCGCTTCCACGCCTTCGCGCAGGAGGATCAGCAGGGCCGAGACGAAGCTGATGGAGGTGCTCAGCGAGTCGCCGCTCAGGGCCTTGGCGGCGTCCGCCAGCTTGGCCTTGGCCAGTGCCAGCTGCTGAGCCACTTCGGCTTCCGGCAGGCCGTCACGCAGCGCCTGACGGTAGGCCATCAGCTGCTTCTCGGTGGCCTTGCGCAGGTCGGCGTCGACGTTGTCCAGCGAGCTTTCCACCAGCTCGAAGCCTTCCAGGTAGGCCGCCACGGACAGGTCGTAGGCCTGATCGTGGTCGCCGGAGCGGTACACGGCGAAGCTCTTGTCCAGGGTCGCGGAGGTGTAGTCGATCTGCTGCGCCGGACCACGGTGCTCCAGCGGCGGGTGGGCACGCAGGGCACGGAAGCTCTCGGCCGCTGCCTCGCCATCGCGCTCGGCGACATCGGCCGGGGTCTGGGTCGAAAGGGTCGCCAGCGGGTAGGCGTGGGCCGGATCGGCCTTGGCCTGACCGGCACTGAGGCCGGCGATATAGGACGCCAGGTCCCAGCGCTGACGCTCGTCGAGCTGGTCGGCGAACGCCGGCATGTCGGTGCCGGAAACACCCAGGCCGATGACGTTGCGCAGGTCGTACAGGCTCAGATGGTCCAGGCGCGCGCGGTCGGTCAGGTTGGCCGGCGGCGGCTCCAGGCCGATACCTGCAGGACCGTCGCCCTTGCCGGCGTCACCGTGGCAGATCGAGCACTGCTGGGTGTAGATCTCGGCGGCACGGGTCGGGTCCGGGGTGATCGAGGGGGTCTGCACCACCTGGTAGGTATCGGCGACACGCGCCTCCAGGTGACGAGCCTGCTGGGCGACCTGCTTGCCAGGAAGGCGCTGCTCGATGGCCTGCTTGAGGCCGGCGGCGTCCTTTTCCAGATCGGCGCGTTCGGGAACGGCCGGCAGGGTGACGATCAGCGCCTGCAGATTACCGACGAACTCCAGCTGCTCCTTGTATTCGCTTTCGTCCACGACCTTGCCGTCAGTGACGGTGGCCGGGTAGTCGGCAGCGAGATAGCTGAGCAGGTGAAGGGCTTGGGAGGGGTCGACAGCCGTGTCGGCGTGAGCTCCAAGGCTGAAGAAACCGACCAGCGGCAACAGCCAGACGAAAAGTTTGGAGGGGCGCATACGGAAAGGTAAATGAGAATGAAAGAGGTTAAATTGTCACCTCAGGTTTCCGTCTATGCAAGGAGAAATGTCCCGCAGAGTTGCGTCCGAAGCGCTCAGGAGGCCACTCCGGAGGCCAGAAATCAGCCTTAGACCGGTGCGCGGCGGACGGTGGCGAGCAGTGCGGCGGCGCCCACGAAGAGGGTCGCGAAAGTCCGATTCATCACCCGCTGCTGACGTTGCGAGCGCAGGGCGCGCAGTACGCGCGCGGCCAGGCCGGTGTACCCGGCCATGACGATCAGGTCCACGGTGATCATGGTGGCGCCCATGATCACGTACTGGATCGCCATCGGACGGTGCGGGTCGACGAACTGCGGCAGCACCGCGAGCATGAAGATCACCGCCTTGGGGTTGCTTGCGTTGACCAGGAAGCCGCGCAGCACCAGGGTCAGCGGCCGGCCGATGGGGCGCTCGCCGCTCGCCGCCATCACCTGCGGGGCAGCGGTCCACTGGCGGTACGCAAGGTAGACCAGGTAGACCACGCCGAACCACTTGATCGCGCTGAACGCCACGGCCGAAGCCGAGAGCAGCGCGCCAACGCCGGCAGCGACGATGGCGATCTGCAGCGCCAGGCCGATCTGCAGGCCCAGGGCATTCCAGTAACCGCGCCAGAATCCGTATTGCAGCCCGCAGGACATCGAGGCAATGGCACCGGCGCCGGGAGACAGGCTGATTACCCAGCAGGCGATGAAGAAGGCGAACCAGGTACTGGCGAGCATTGCGGACCTCACGGCGCCCAGGCAGGGCGCAATAATTTGTTACGGGGAGCCAGTGTGCCTCAGTCGCGCCGACTCGCCCAGCATTGCCGACGAAGGTCGGATGATCCTTGTGGGAGCGCGCCATGCGCGCGAGCGCGGGCATGGCGCGCTCCTACATTTTGGGTGCCCAACAAAAAGCCCGGCACTAGGCCGGGCTTTTTTCGTTTCGCGACAGACCGATCAGCTCGGGATGTCCTTGCGCAGCTTCACCGGCTCCTCGCCGCGCTTGCGCGCCAGGGCGCCGCGCAGGCGGATGTTGATCGCCTCCACCGCCAGCGAGAAGGCCATGGCGAAGTACACGTAGCCCTTGGGCACGTGGATCTCGAAGGCCTCGGCGATCAGCACGGTGCCGACCACGATGAGGAACGACAGCGCGAGCATCTTCAGCGACGGGTGCTTCTCGATGAAGGCGCTGATGGTGCCGGCCGACAGCATCATCACGCCGACGGAGATGACGATGGCCGCGACCATCACCGGCACGTGCTGCACCAGGCCTACGGCGGTGATCACCGAGTCCAGCGAGAAGACAATGTCGATGATCGCGATCTGGATGATGATGCCCATGAAGCCGCGGGACTTGCCGCCCTGCTGCCCGCCCTCTTCCGCACCTTCGAGGCTGTGGAAGATTTCCATGGTGCTCTTGAACAGCAGGAACAGGCCGCCGAAGAACAGGATCAGGTCACGCCCGGAAATGCCGTGGTCGAACACGGTGAACAGGTCGGCCGTCAGGCGCATCACCCAGGTGATCGACAGCAGCAACAGGATGCGCGTGCCCATCGCCAGCGCCAGGCCGAAGAAACGCGCCTTGGGTTGCTGCGCGGGCGGCAGGCGGCCGACCAGGATGGAAATGAAGATGATGTTGTCGATGCCCAGGACGATTTCCAGGGCAGTCAGGGTCAGAAAGGCAACCCAGATCTCAGGGCTAGTGAGCCATTCCATAGTGGGGGATGTCCGTTGGGGTCAGGGGGTGGTGGGGAAATTCGGGCCGCGCCAGCGGCGGATGGCCTTCTGGAAGAACAGGTTGTTCGGCACCTGCAGCAGCGCGCCGGGGGTGCCGTCCTCGGCGACTTCTTCCAGGGTGGTGTAGAGCAGGTTGATCGCGATCACCCTACCCTTCACGCCGGGCTTGTCGGCGGACTCGATGACCTCCACGCGGTCGCCCAGGCGGAACGGCCCCATGGTGAAGATCATCAGCGCGCAGAACAGGTTGGAGAGCACGCTCCAGATGGCGAAGAAGGCCACCGCCGCAACCGCGGCGAAGCCTGTCAGCGCGGCCCACAGTACATCGGCGGAAACGCCCAGGCGCTCCAGCACCAGCATCACCGCCGAGCCCATGACCAGCCAGCGCAGGCCGCCGCGCAGCGGCAGCAGCAGCTCCGGCGGCATCGGGTAGCGCTCGCCGAGCCGGCTGACGGCGCGCGTCAACACGCGCTGCAGCAGCCACGCCAGCAGCAGGACGAGGATGATCTGCCCGCCGCGCAGCAGCGGTTCGCTCCACGCCACCAGCAGGTTCACATTGTCCATCACTCGCTGGCCTCGAGCTGGCGCTGCAGCTCTTCGAGGGTTTCCAGCGCCATCAGCCAGGACTCTTCCAACTCGCTCTCGCGACCCTTCAGGGTCGCCTGGCGGGCGAGCAGATCGCGCAGTTCATCCTTGCGCGAGGACTCGTAGAGCGCGCTGTCGCCCAGGCGCTGTTCCAAGTCGGCGAGCTGCTCGTGGACCTTGCCCAGCTCCTTCTCCAGCTTGTCCGCCTCGCGCTTGTGCGGGGCGAGCTGCTGGCGCAGGGCCGCGGCGGCCTGGCGCTGGGCGCGCTTGTCGGTCTTGTCGCCAGCGGGAGCGGCGGGCGACGACGGCGTCTGCCGCGCGCGGAAGTCCACCAGCCAGCGGGCGTAGTCTTCGAGGTCGCCGTCGAATTCCTGGATGCGCCCGTCGGCCACCAGCAGGAATTCATCGGTAGTGCTCTTGAGCAGGTGACGATCGTGGGACACCACCACCACGGCGCCGGAGAATTCCTGCAGCGCGAGAGTCAGCGCCAGGCGCATTTCCAGGTCAAGGTGGTTGGTCGGTTCGTCGAGCAGCAGCAGGTTGGGCTTCTGCCAGGCGATCAGCGCCAGGGCCAGGCGCGCCTTCTCGCCACCGGAGAAGTTCAGGACCGGCTCGTCGCAGCGCTCGCCACGGAAGTCGAACCCGCCGAGGAAGTCGCGCAGGGTCTGCTCGCGTTCCGCTGGCGCTATGCGCGCCAGGTGCAGCAGCGGGCTGGCCTTGGGATCGAGGGAGTCGAGCTGGTGCTGGGCGAAGTAGCCGATGGCGAGGTTCTCGCCACGGGCAAGCTCACCCGACAGCAGCGACAGATCGCCGGACAGGGTTTTGATCAGCGTGGACTTGCCCGCGCCGTTGGGACCGAGCAGGCCGATGCGCGCGCCGGGCACCAGCTGCAGCTTGACCTTCTCCAGCACGGTCTTGTCGCCGTAGCCAAGACGGGCTTCGGAGAGATTGAGCAGCGGGCTGGAAATCTTGTCGGATTCGCGGAAGACAAAGTCGAAGGGCGAGTCGACGTGGGCCGGCGCCAGTTCTTCCAGGCGTTCCAGCGCCTTGATCCGGCTCTGCGCCTGGCGGGCCTTGGTGGCCTGGGCGCGGAAGCGGGCAATGTACTTTTCCATGTGCGCGCGCTGCGCCTGCTGCTTCTCGTACGCCTGTTGCTGCTGGGCGAGGCGTTCGGCGCGGGTGCGCTCGAAGGCCGAGTAGCCGCCGCGGTACAGGGTCAGCTTGCGCTGTTCGAGGTGGGCGATGTTGTCCACCACGGCGTCGAGGAAGTCGCGGTCGTGGGAGATCAGCAGTAGCGTGCCCGGATAACCCTTGAGCCACTCTTCCAGCCAGAGGATGGCGTCGAGGTCGAGGTGGTTGGTGGGCTCGTCGAGCAGCAGCAGTTCGGACGGGCACATCAGCGCCTGCGCCAGGTTCAGGCGCATCCGCCAGCCACCGGAGAAGTCGCCGACGCGGCGGTCCATCTGCTCGGAGGTGAAGCCCAGGCCGGCCAGCAGCTTGCGCGCGCGGGCATCGGCGGTGTATCCGTCGGCACTGTCCAGCTCGCTGTGCAGGCGCGCCAGGGCGGTGCCGTCGTGGGCGTCTTCCGCCGCGGCGAGGTCCGCCTGGATCTTGCGCAGGTGCACGTCGCCGTCGAGCACGTAGTCGACGGCGAGGCGGTCGAGGGTATCGACTTCCTGGCGCATGTGCGCGATACGCCAGTCCGCGGGCAGGTAGCAGTCGCCGGCGTCCTGGCCGAGCTGGCCGCGCAGCAGGGCGAACAGGCTCGACTTGCCGGCGCCGTTGGCGCCGATCAGGCCGACTTTCTGTCCGGCGTGCAGGGTGAGTTCGGCACCTTCCAGCAAGCGCTGGGGGCCACGCTGTAGCGTAAGATTTTGTAGTCGAATCATGGCGGCGGAGTTTATCAGCTTCGCCTGGCAATCGCTGTGGGTGCTCTATGTCTGATGATGTCTGGTCGTATGCGCTGAAACTCTACGCCCGCCCTGGGATTGAGGCGGTTTGCCTGTCCCTGCAGGAAGGCGGCGCGGATGTCTGTCTGCTGCTCGCTGCGGCGTGGCTGGGCGGCACTGGCGTGGCCTTCGAAACGTCGCGAATGAGCGAGCTGGAAGGGACCGCGCAGGGATGGCGTGAAGAGGTGATTGTGCCTTTGCGTTCGCTGCGTCAGCGCTGGCGAGAATCGGCGAAGCAGGATACGCAGCTGGCGCCGCTGAGGGAACGGATCAAGCAGCTCGAACTGGAAGCAGAACAGGTGCTGCTGGGGAGACTGGAGATGGTGGCGCAGGATTGGCCACGGGGTGAAGCGGAGGATCTGGCGCGCTGGCTGGAGGCCGCGGCAGGCGAAGCGGGCGGCTTGCGCCGCGATGCGCGGGAAACCCTGCGCACCGCGGCGAGCCTCTCCTGAGCCTTAGGAAGCGCTGGAGGAGTTGCTGCTGGCCGGAGCAGCCGGTGCCGGAGTGGTGCTGGCAACCGGGGTAGCGGCCGGAGTGCTCGGCTGGGCAGCCGGTGCACTCGGGGCAGCCGGAGCGGCCGGCTTGGCAGCGACGGCAGGCTTGGCCGCAGCCGGTTTGGCTGCAGGCTTGGCTGCAGGCTTGGCTGCAGGTTTTGCAGCAGGCTTGGCTGCGGCTTTCACGGCCGGTTTGGCAGCCGGTTTGGCGGCAGCGGCGGGCTTGGCGGCAGCAGGCTTGGCGGCCGGCTTCGAGGCGGGTTTGGCAACGGCTTTCGCAGCAGGCTTCGCAGCCGGTTTAGCGGCGGGCTTGGCAGCGGCTTTCGCAGCAGGCTTCGCAACCGGTTTAGCGGCCGGTTTTGCAGCAGCGGCAGCAGGCTTGGCAGCGGGTTTGGCTGCCGGCTTGGCGGCGGCTTTCGCAGCAGGCTTCGCAGCCGGTTTAGCGGCAGGCTTGGCGGCGGGCTTGGCAGCAGCAGTCTTGGCGGCCGGCTTGGCTGCAGGTTTTGCAGCAGGCTTGGCGGCTGGTTTGGCTGCAGCCTTGGCAGCTGGTTTGGCTGCAGGTTTGGCAGCAGCTTTCGCGGCAGCAGGCTTGGCAGCGGCAACCTTGGCAACCGGCTTCGCAGCAGGCTTGGCGGTGGGTTTAGCAGCGGCTTTGGCGACAGGCTTGGCGGCAGCTTTCACGGCCGGTTTAGCAGCAGGTTTGGCAGCGGCCTTGGCAACCGGTTTTGCGGCAGCGACCGGTTTGCGGGTTGCCAGGGACTTGCCAGCGGCTTCCTTCACCTTGGTCACGCCCTGGGCGAGCTTCAGGCTCTCCTGCACATCGCGCTTGAGGTTGGCGATGTAGGCACGGGTTTCAGTCTGGCGGCTCTTCAGAACATCCAGCACGCCATCGAGCTCAGCGATGCTCGACTTGGCCTTGGCCTGCGCTTTCGCCTTGCCGGCCTTGGTCGCGTCCTGCAGCTTGGTGCGTGCGTTGTGCAGCTTCTCCTGAGCCTTGCCGCGTTGTTTCTCGAGCTTGGCGAGCAGCTTTTCGGAATCGACGAGCGCCTGCTTGCAGGCACCTTCGAGGTGTTCGATCAGACTGTTGGACAACTGGTGCAGCAGGTGCAGAGGGGTAGTGACGGGTTTCTTGTTGGCCGACATGACGTGCCTCCTGGCGGACGTGGTTGCGCCCATACTAGCCCCGCTGATGGCCTCTCGCCAATGTCCCTATTGTGCTGCAGGCCGCAGCAGGCATTGGCTTCAGAGGTTTTCAGCAGTGCGCGAAGGCGCGTTTTTTCACTCACTCAATGACGCTGCCCCGAGCACTTGGTTCCGTTGGCGCAATCGGCCAGGCAGCGCAAACGCCCGTGGCGTGTGCGTTTGCGGGTGAAAAATAAATTTCCAGAGTTAGCCGAAAAAGCCCGTCGCAGAGCCTTTTGCACAACACGCAGCAGTCTTGAGGAAGGCGGACTGGCAGTCGTTCGAGGCGCGTCAGCACGACGCGAGAAACAAGGTCGCGGCACTGTGGAAATGCTCTTGCGAGCCCCCGTTCACAGCCTTCGTTGCGGCCCATTTTCAGCAGCGATTCATCACGCGAAAAAGACGGCGAGAGCACAGCTGCAAGCTGCCGAACGGCGTGAGTTTTTTAGCACGGCGCGCTCAGAGCGCGAAGATCGAAACATCGCGGACAGAGTCCACTCCTGTGGTCCTGAAGCTCCGTCCGCGATAGGCATGAACGACACGGACTCAACACAAACGAAAACGGCGCGAGTGCTTCAAGCGCTCGCGCCGTTGTCGGAAGTCCCTTCACTCAGGCCGTAACGGCTTTCTGCTCATGGGAGTTGTGCAGCACTTCGATCAGGCAGTCTTCCAATTCGAAGCGTTCGTGCAGTTGCTGGCGCAGGCTCTTCAGTTCACTGGTAAGGCAAGTGCCTTCGCGGCAATCGCCGTTGTCGCAGCGGTCGTTGAAGTTCAGCGCGTTGGCCGTGATGGTCTCCAGGCGCGGGTAGATCTGCTTGGCCAGTTCAAGGCCGCGCGTATCACCGAAGGCCTGCGCCTCGTTCATCAGTTGTTCGTACACTTCGAAGTGTCCCGCCGACACGTAGTCGAGCAGGAGCTGGCAGAAGCTCTGGAGGTTTTCGGCGTTGGTCTTCGGCGCCTGGACACCGTCCAGGGAATCGAATGCCCGGACCAACTCATGTCGATCCCGCAACCAGCGGTCGATCAGCTGGTGTACGCCTCCCCAACGTTCCTGGGCATTACGGCAGCTCTCGAGCATGTTGTCCTCACTTCCCTTTCGCCGTCCCGGCTAGGTCCGCCCCGGGACAATATTCTGTCGATTCTCGACGTCCGCGATGTATGAAGCTTGTTCGGCGGCGGCTTTCCGACGGAGTGGAAAACCAGAGTATGCCCGCCCGTTATCGCCTTCAAGACACCGGCAACGGGAAAATTCATACGAGCGTTTAATCGACAGACCGCGACGCCTCTGGCCTGCGCCGAAGAGGCGCAGACCATGGCGAATTGAGATGCGACGCTCAGCCGCGGCGGCGGAAGAACTGCACGATGGCGAACAGGGCATAACCGACGAAGGCCAGCAGGCTCCACTCCGCGATACTCATGCCGAGCAGCGTCCAGGTGACCTCGGCGCAGTCGGCCGAACCGTGGAACATGGTGTAGAGGATCTGCGTGTAGGGCATGCTCTCGAGCATGAAATCCAGCGGCGGCAGGCAGGACGGCAGTTGGTCCGGCGGCAGGGTCTGCAGCCAAAGCTGACGACCCGCAGTGCCAGCGCCACCCAGGGCGCTGAGCAGGATCAGAACCGAGTACACGCGCGGCGCACGACCGTGCAGCGCGGCGATCAGCGAGAACAGACCGCAACCGGCGAAGAAGATGCGCTGCAGGATGCACAGCGGGCAAGGCTCCAGTCCGACCACGTACTGCAGGTAGAAGCCGGTGCCAAGCAAGGCGACGCAGGCGAGGAAAGCGAGGAAGAACAGGGAACGAGGGCTGGCCAGGTTCATGGCGGCTCCGCTGAAAAGCGCTGTTGCACGAAAGGCCGCTACGGTAGTGGAAACACGGCGATCAGTTCAAGACGAGTGTCTAGACTGGCCGTGGCACTCATCCGGGAATTCCTGCCATGCGTCGTCATTTCCTACTTTGCTCGCTGCTTTCCCTGACAGCAGCACCGGCCATAGCCGCCACTGACCTCAGCCAGATTCGACTCCCTGAAGGCTTCCACATCAGCCTGCTCACCGACCAGGTGCCGGGCGCCCGCGCCATGGCCTGGGGCGAAAAGGGCACGCTGTTCGTGGGTAGCCGCTCCGCGGACAAGGTCTATGCGGTGAAGCCCGACGGCCGGGTAAAAGCGCTCGCCAATGGTTTGCAGATGCCCGTGGGCGTGACCTTCCACAAGGGCGACCTGTACGTGTCGTCGATCAACCGCATCGTCGTGCTGCGCGACATCGAAGCGCACCTGGACGCCCCGCCCAGGGCCGAGGAACTGCCGGCGCAGTTTCCGAAGGAAACCGCACATGGCTGGAAATTCATCGCCTTTGGCCCGGACGACAAGCTCTATGTGCCGGTCGGCGCGCCGTGCAACATCTGCCGCCCAGACCGCAACCAGTACGCCAACCTGCAGCGCATGAACGCCGACGGCAGCGCGCGGGAAGTGGTCGCCTACGGCATCCGCAATACGGTCGGCTTCACCTGGCACCCGCAGACCAGGCAACTGTGGTTCACCGACAACGGACGCGACATGCTCGGCGACGACAAGCCCGATGACGAGCTGAACAAGGTCAGCAAGCTGGGCGAGGACTTCGGCTATCCCGACTGTCACCAGGGCGACATCGCCGATCCTGAAGAGGGTAGGAAACCCTGCTCTGCCTTCACTCCGCCAGTGGCCAGGCTGGGCCCGCACGTCGCCGCGTTGGGGCTGCGTTTCTATACGGGTGAGCAGTTCCCCGCCGAGTACCGCAACAACCTGTTCATCGCCGAGCACGGGTCGTGGAACCGCACGCAGAAGATCGGCTATCGCGTTGCGCGGATCGAGCTCAACGAGGACGGCACGCTGAAGCGCCAGAGTGTGTTCGCCGAAGGCTGGCTCGACAAGAATGGCGGAGTCAGCGGGAGGCCGGCGGACGTACTGGTGGCACCGGACGGCTCGCTGCTGGTCAGCGATGATCAGAACGGTGCGATCTATCGCATTAGCTACAGCAAACCCTGAAAACGAAAACGACGCCCAGGGGCGCCGTTTTCACTTCGAGCAACGCGATCAGGCGCGCGCGGCCGCCGGCAGTGAGACCGGCGGAGCCAGCAGACCCAGGCCCTCCTGGAACAGCTGATTGCTCCGCTCCACTTCACCCAGCTGCGCCAGCAGGCGCGCCAGCTCGGCGCAGGTTTCCGCGCTGCGCTGGCGCGCCAGACTGGCCTCCAGGTACTCGCGCGCCTTGCCCCACAGTTTGTTTTGCAGGCTCAGGCGGCCGAGGGTCAGCAGCAGCTCGGGATCGTCGCCATGCTGCTTCAGCCAGCCTTCGGCAGTCTTCAACTGGTGCGCGCCATCGCGACCACGGGCGCGGCCATACAAGTGCACCAGACGGCTGTCGTAGCCTTCCTTGAGCGCCTTGCGCAGCACGTCCTCAGCCTCTTCTGGCGCGCCCAGACGCAGCAACTGTTCGGCGTACGCCGCTACCAGCGGCGGTTGCGCACGCAAGTTCGACGGCACGTTCTGCCAGCGCTGGGTCAGCGGCTGCAGACTGCTTTCCCCCTGGCCGATGCCCTGCTCGCCCGCCTCGCCCAGCGCGGCCATCCAGGTGCGGCGCTCCAGGTCCGCCAGCTCGGCGTTCTGCAGCACGCGCTCCTTGCGCAGTTCGGGCAGCAATACGCACAGGGCTTGCCAGTCATGGAGGCTGACGTAGAGCTGCTGGAGCAGGCGCAGGACGGTCGGATGACGTGGATGATCCTGGTGCAGCTTGTCCAACACCACGCGGGCGCGGGTGAAGTCGCCACGATTGATCAGCAGTTGGGAACGGGTCAGGCCTACCGCAAGTTCGGAGCCGGGCTCGCGCTCCTGGGCGCGGTCCAGCAGTTCGTCGCATTCTTCGGTCTTGCCCAGCTCGTTAGCCGCGCGGGCGGCGCCCAGGTAATGCGGCAGTGGGCGATCGCTCAGCTCGGCAGCACGACGCAGGTGACGCAGCGCCTGCGCCCAGTGGCCTTCGGCGAGATCACGCTGGCCGTGCTCCTCGGCCAGTTGCGAACGGCGGCGACGGTTGAAGCGCGACCAGGGGTTCACCACGCGGCCGGACACGCCCAGCAGGCGCAACACCAGGCGCACGACGAGGTAGATCACCCAGAGCACCACCAGCAGTGCGAGGAAGGTCCACAGGCTGGATTCGTAACGGAAGCTCTTGTAGGCGATCAGCACGTAGCCGGACTGCTCGGCGATGGCCAGCCCGACCAGGGTCGCCGCCAGGACCACGGCAAGGATCAGGACATAGACGCGGCTCATGGCTGGGTCCCCGCGTCGGGCGCCACCGCCTCCTGCTGCTGCACCGCATTCTCGCGGCGCGACAGGTAGGCCTGCAGCGAACTCAGGGCCGGGCCGAGGTCCGGCGTCTGCACGGTGACGGCCTGGCCGCTCAGCTCATCCAGTCGCGCAACCAGCGCGCGGCTGTCGGCAAGGTCGGCGTTGAAGAAGTCGCCGACTATCTGCTTGGCCTGCTTCAGCGCCTGCTCGTAGACGTCCTGCTTGCCGTTCAGCGCGGCCCACTGCGCCTGCTCCAGGGCAAGGCTCAGGGCGAGGCGGACGCGGTCCAGCTGCTGGCCGGAAAGCAGCGGGCGGATGTCCTGCCCGGCGTTGAAATCGATGCGCACGTATTGCGAGACGCGATCCCACCACTCGCTCCAGCGATCATTGCCGTCGCTCCAGGCGGTTTTCGGGCCGCTCCCGGTGTCGGAGGGTTTGAAGGCGGGGTTCAGCGGTTGCAGCTGCGCAGCCTGGTCGCGCAGCGCACCCAGCTGCAGGAACAGCCCGGTGCGATCCGGACGCGGCAGCGCGCGCAGCGCCTCGAGGCTCTTGGCCAATTGCGCGCGGGCAGCGAACGCCCCCGGATCATTGTTCATGCGAAGGATATCGTCGGCACCCTGGACCAGCTCGGTGGCGCTGTCGATGTCCTGCAGTGCGGAAAGGCGCAGCGCGGCGAGGCGCAGCAAGTGTTCGGATTCAGCCAGGCGCCACTGCTGGCGACTCTGCCCCAGGACCTGCTTGACCTGCTTGGCCAGCTGCTGCTGGTCGCCCTGCAGCTCCACCACGAGGCGGCGGCGGGCTTCGAGCTCGTCGGCGTTGGGCAGGGTATCCAGGCGCTTGTTCAGCTCCGCGTTGGCGTTCTGTAGGCCCTGCGCCTGGGCGCGGGCATCTTCCAGTTGCGCGGCACGCTGCTGCTCGGCGCCCTTGAGCTGCTGGACCTGCCAGACACCCCAGCCACCGGCGGCGAGGCCGGCGGCGCCGACCAGCAGGGCCAGCAGGGCGATGCCCGTGCCGCCCTTGCGCGGGGCCGGCACGGGGGCCGGACTGGACGATGTTGGTGAAGTCTCTTGGGGAGTGACGGCTTCGCTCACAGATCCATCCTTCGCTCGGAAATTGTTCTAGTCGGCGCTTCTCAACGCTTCCATTAATGCCGCCGGGCTTGCGCCCCGGCAATCGATTACGTGCAGCGCCCCCATCTCCCGCGCCAGCTCAGCCACCCGCGGGCTGGGCACGAACAACGGCATGGCACTGACTTGCGGCCAATCCGCCGCCGCCAGCTGGCGCAGGTGCTCGAGGCCCTGCCCACTACTGACCGCGATGGCGTTCAAACGCTCCCCCTGGATTCGCCGCAGCAGTTCGCCCGGAGAGTATGCCGGCATTTCGCGCCGGTAGAGTTCCAGATAGTCGACCACCACGCCTTGGCCGCGCAGGCGCTCGGCAAGGAATTCTCGGCCACTCTCGCCGCGCATGATCAGCACCTTCGGATCATGCACCTGCAGGGCTTGCTCGAACTCTGGCAGAGCCAGCAGGGCTTCGCTGTCGTCGCCGTCCTGCGGGCAGACCACATCCAGACCGTAGTCTTCGAGGATAGTCGCCGTGGCGGCGCCCACGGTGAACCAGCGCTGGGTCAGCGGCGGTTGCGGCCAGTAGCGGTCGAGCCGCTCCAGGCCCAGGCGCGCCGCGGGCTTGCTGACCACGATAACCGCGCAGTAGCGGTCCAGGTCAAGGATCAGGCTGCGCTCGACGGGTGTCTCTTCGCGCGGCGTGATCGACAGCAAAGGCAGGCAGTCGCCGTGAATGCCATGTTCGGCGAGGGTGGCGGCGAGCGCCGCGCAATCCTCTTCGGGACGGGTCAGCAGCAGCCGCCAGCGGCTCACGAGTGACCGGCCTCGCCGTAGACCGCGTCGAGGATTTCCTGGGCTCCCTGGCCCAGCAGGTCTTCCGCGACCTTCACGCCGAGGGTTTCGGCTTCGGCGAAGGGCGCACGGGCTTCGGCGCGCAGCAGTTCGGTGCCGTCGGGCTGGCCGACCAGGCCACGCAGCCATAACTGATCGCCCTCGAGGGTGGCGTAGCAGGCGATGGGTACCTGGCAGCCGCCATTGAGGCGCTTGTTCAGCGCGCGCTCGGCGGTGACACGCAGGGCGGTCTCACGGTGATGCAGCGGCTGCAGCAGGGCGTGGACTTCTGCGTCGGCGGTACGGCACTCGATGCCCACCGCTCCCTGGCCGCCTGCCGGAAGACTGACTTCAACGCTGATGGAAGAACGGATGCGGTCTTCGAAACCGAGGCGGATCAGACCGGCGGCAGCGAGGATGATCGCGTCGTATTTGCCGGCATCGAGCTTGGCCAGGCGGGTGTTGACGTTGCCGCGAAGGAAGCGGATCTGCAGGTCCGGCCGGCTGGCCAGCAGTTGGGCCTGGCGGCGCAAGCTGGAAGTGCCGACCACACTGCCGGCAGGCAGGTCGTCAAGGCTCGCATAGGTGTTGGAGACAAAGGCGTCGCGCGGGTCTTCACGTTCGCAGATGCAATACAGGCCCAGGCCTTCGGGGAAGTCCATCGGCACGTCCTTCATGGAGTGCACGGCGATGTCCGCTTCATTCTCCAGCAGGGCGGTTTCCAGTTCCTTGACGAACAGGCCCTTGCCGCCGATTTTCGCCAGCGGCGCATCCAGCAGCTTGTCGCCGCGGCTGGTCATCGGCAGGAGGGTCACGGTCAGGCCAGGGTGAGCCTGTTCTAGGCGGGCCTTGACGTATTCGGCCTGCCAGAGTGCCAGGGCGCTCTGGCGCGTGGCGATACGGATTTCGCGAGACATGGGCATTTCCAGGCAAAGGAAGCGTGCAAGAAAGTGCCCGCATGATAACAGCTCAAGCAAACGAAAAGCCCGGGGGCTGCCCCCCGGGCTTCAGTCGCTGCGGCACTGTGTCGCTACAGGTTATGCATGAGTCGCCGCACGCCGGCGACATGGCGGCGGCTGACAGTCAGCGCATCGCCATTGAGTCCTTTCAGGTACAGCTGGAAGTGCCCTAGCGGGGTGCGCTGCAGGCGTTCGATGCGTTCGCGGGAAACCAGCGCGTTGCGGTGGATACGCACGAATCGGTCACCGAACTCGTCCTCCAGCGCCTTCAGCGGTTCGTCCAGCAGCACTTCACCGCCCGCGTGGCGCAGGGTCACGTATTTGTGGTCGGCGATGAAAAAGATCACGTCTTCCAGCGGAATCAGCTCGATCCCTTTGCGGGTCCGCGCACTGATGTGGCTGCGCGGGCCGGGACCGCCGGCGGCCGGGGGCTTGGTCAGCGCCGCCAGCTGCACGCGGTTGGGCCGCGAAGCCTTCTTCAGGGCGTCTGCCAGGTCCTCGCTGCGGACCGGCTTGACCAGGTAGCCGACCGCACTGACCTGAAACGCCTCCAGGGCGAATTCATCATGGGCGGTACAGAAAATCACCGCCGGAGGGGCTTCGCGCTCGCACAGCTTGGCGGCCACCTGAAGCCCGTCCAGGCCGGGCATGCGGATATCCAGCAGGACGATATCCGGCTTCAGGCTGTCGATCAGCGTCAGCGCTTCTTCGCCGTTGCTGGCGGATGGCTCGAGGACGCGATAGCCGTCCAGTTGCCCCACCAGCCGGGCCAGGCGCTCTCGCGCCAGTGGTTCGTCATCGACGATCAGGACATTCATAAGCTCAGGCTTCCTGCATGAGACGCGCACATGGATAGCGTAGACAGGTGAAGTGCCGTCCGTCACGGCGCTCGACGGTGAGACTAGCTTTTGGCCCGAAAAGTGCCGCAAGTCGCGCTGCAATATTCTGCAGGGCCTGCTTGGTCCCCTTCGTGGGCAGCGTCTCGGTCGATTCGTCGTACGGGTTGCTCACGCAGAGCTGGAACACACCGTCACGGTATTCCGCCTCAACTTTCACCAGACCGCCTTCGATGCGCGGCTGGATGCCATAAATCAATGAGTTCTCAAGCAATGGCTGCAGCGTCAACTGGGGAATCGGCACGCCATCGGGCACGCCGCTCACTTGCCAGTCCATCTGCAACCGGTCGCCAAGACGGAACTGCTCAATGGAAAGATAGCGTCTGGCCAGCTCAAGTTCCTCTCCCCAGGAAATTAATGTTCCAGGTTTGGCCAGGCTGGCGCGGAAAAGGTCCGAAAGATTCAGCACCGCCAGCTCGGCCTTGGCCGGATCGATCTCGATCAGGCTGGCGATGCTGTTAAGGCTGTTGAACAGGAAATGCGGACGGATTCTCGCCTGCAGCGATTCGATCCGCGCCCGCAACTCAGCCTGCTGCTGCCGTCGCCATTGGCTCTGGAGATAGAAATAGCGTAGCAACAGCGTGGACATGATGAGCGCAATCAATGCATGGCGCAGGTAGAGATTGACCTCACCGGTGCGGTTCATCGGCCCGCCGAGGGAGAAATAATCCGCCACCCAGGTGCAAGCCAGCGTCAGCAGGACCACCAGCGCACAACTGAGCAGACCGGAGAACCACGCCGGCCAGCGCGCCATGAAAGGCCGCAACTGGCACAGCAGGCCGGCCGAGAGCAGCACGATCCACTGCACGAACAGCGAGGATAGGGCCAGCCGCACCCAATTGAAGCTGGGTGTCATCGGCTCGGCGAGTACCAGCACGAGCACCAGCAACTCAGCGAGCAGCACCAGGCTGAACAGCGCCTCGGGCTGGCAGAGTTCGGGGATGAAGAAATCTTCGTTGGGCGCCGGCTGGTCGCCGGTCTTCGTCAATCTGGGCATCGACGCAGTTTCCGTAAGCGCCTGCATGGCGGCAAGCGCCGCGTGATGGCAAAACGCTGGAATTGTCGGCCAGCGCAAGGATCGGCTCGGTCACCCGCGGCAATCGGCCCCCCGCTCCCCCGCCGCAACTCGCCAAAGCGCCGCCGGTTTTGTCATTCAGCCTGCTATTATCGTCGCACTTTGCCCTTCATGCAGGCCGCACGCCGCGCCTGCCCGTTTCCGGAAGAGAGATCCATGAGCGTAGAGAAGACCAACCAGTCCTGGGGCGGCCGTTTCAGCGAGCCCGTCGATGCCTTTGTCGCCCGCTTCACCGCCTCCGTCGACTTCGACAAGCGCCTCTACCGCCACGACATCATGGGTTCCATGGCCCACGCCACCATGTTGGCCAAGGTCGGCGTGCTGAGCGACGCCGAGCGCGACACTATCATCGACGGGCTCAAGCAGATCCAGAGCGAGATCGAGGCCGGCACCTTCGACTGGCGTGTCGACCTGGAAGACGTGCACATGAACATCGAGGCGCGCCTCACCGACCGCATCGGCGTCACCGGCAAGAAGCTGCACACCGGCCGTTCGCGCAACGACCAGGTGGCCACCGACATCCGCCTGTGGCTGCGCGACGAGATCGACCTGATCCTCGCCGAGATCACCCGCCTGCAGCAGGGCCTGCTGGGCCTGGCGGAAGCCGAAGCCGACACCATCATGCCCGGCTTCACCCATCTGCAGACTGCTCAGCCTGTGACCTTCGGCCACCACCTGCTGGCCTGGTTCGAAATGCTCAGCCGCGACTACGAGCGCCTGGTGGACTGCCGCAAGCGCGCCAACCGCATGCCTCTGGGTAGCGCCGCGCTGGCGGGCACCACTTACCCGATCGACCGGACCATCACCTGCGAACTGCTGGGATTCGAAGCGATCTCCGGCAACTCGCTGGACGGCGTGTCCGACCGCGACTTCGCCATCGAATTCTGCGCCGCCGCCGCCGTGGCGATGATGCACCTGTCGCGCTTCTCCGAAGAGCTGGTGCTCTGGACCAGCGCCCAGTTCCAGTTCATCGACCTGCCCGACCGCTTCTGCACCGGCTCCTCGATCATGCCGCAGAAGAAGAACCCGGACGTCCCGGAGCTGGTGCGTGGCAAGTCCGGCCGCGTGTTCGGCCACCTCGCCGGCCTGCTGACCCTGATGAAGGGCCAGCCACTGGCCTACAACAAGGACAATCAGGAAGACAAGGAACCGCTGTTCGACGCCGCCGACACCCTGCGCGACAGCCTCCGTGCCTTTGCCGACATGGTTCCGGCGATCAAGCCCAAGCGCGACATCATGCGCGAAGCGGCCCGCCGTGGCTTCTCCACCGCCACCGACCTGGCCGACTACCTGGTGCGCCGTGGCCTGCCGTTCCGTGACTGCCACGAAATCGTCGGCCACGCCGTGAAGTACGGCGTGGACAGCGGCAAGGACCTGGCCGAGATGAGCCTGGACGAGCTGCGCCAGTTCAGCGACCAGATCGATGACGACGTGTTCGCCGTGCTGACCCTGGAAGGCTCGGTGAACGCCCGCGACCACATCGGCGGCACCGCACCTAACCAGGTCCGCGCCGCCGTGGTACGCGGCAAGGAACTGCTGGCCGCGCGCTAAGCACAGCACCTCGTGCACTTCTGGAACCAGGAAAACTTCGAAGGACTGGAACGGCTCGCCGATGAACTGGCGGGCCTTCCCGGCCTGCAGGCGCTGGCGGACTACGCCCGCGCCCGCAGCCGAGGCGTACGCCGGCAGGCATTTGCCGCCCTCGAAGGATTTCTGCGCAATGCCCCTGCTCCCGATTCCCAATCCGCCCGCGAACTGAGCCTGCAGATACTCACGCTGCACAGCCAGACCCGCGAAGCCCACCAGTTCCTCGCCCAGCCATTGCTCGCGTGCTTCCTCTTTCCCACACTGCAAGCCTGGATCGACAGCGAACCGACGGCCCATGCCCCGTTGCGCTGGCTTGGGCTACTGCAGAGCGATGGCGATCTCCTGCGCCGGGCGCTGGCGGCGCGTCCCGAAGATGTCGCAGTCCGCTTCCGATTGATCGATTTCGCCCTGGGTGCTGCGGATTACGCCATGCACCACCTGGACGAAGGCTTCTTCATCGGCGAGCCGGCCGAGGCGCGCGAAGCGCTCGACCTCGCGGCCCGACTGATCAACGAAGCTCCCGACGCCAGCCCGTTTGCCCGCCAAGTCGAGGAAGGCGTGCAGCTATCAGCCCTGCTGGATGACTGGCTGACCTACTCGGCGCAGCCCGAAGGCGACTTTGCCGCCTGGTGCGCCGAACGGCAGCGCCCGTATGCCTGGGCGAAGAAGTACTACTACACGCAGTCCTGATTGCTCAGGTCCGCCCCAGATAGCCCAGCTGTGCCGGCGTCAGCTGCAGCATGCGCGCGGCCTTGTGGTCCTTGAGCCCGGGCAGTTCATCTTCCGGCAGCCGCGCCGCGCTCGCGGCCAGGTTGACGATCAGCGCCTCGCGGCTGAACACCCCGTGCTCGATGGCGTAAGCGGCGGCAATCAGGCTGCGCAGTTCCAGCGGCAGGCGCCAACGGGTACGCAGAGCGGAACCGAAGCTCGCGCCATGCTCTTTCACGACCTTATCCACTTCCGCTTCGCTCAGCTCGCCACCGGCGCTATGCCAGTCCTGCAGGCTGCGCAGCAGTGCAAGGTCGCCCAGGCAGTGCAGCAAGCCCGCGGTGAAGCAACGGTCGGCGTCCGCGCCCAGTGACTCGGCCAGCGCAAACGCGGCGTCGGCGGTATGCCGGGAAAGCTCCCAGAAGCGCTCGGCGCGCTCCTTGAGCAGCGGGTCATCGAGGGTCGAGGCGCGCTGCAGCGCCACCGCCAGCATCAGGTTCAGCGCCTGCGCCACGCCCAGGCGCGACAGCGCCTGCATCAGTGTCTGACAGGGCATGCCGACATGCCGCGCGGCGCTGTTGGCGGCCGAGATGAGGCTGGCGGTGATCTGCGGATCGTGCCCGAAGTCCCGTTCGAGCATCTCCAGGTTGATCTCGCTGGCCTCCATGCAGCGGTTCACTGCCGCACCGACCTCGCCCATCAGCGGCGCGCCCTCGGTGGCGTCGCGCTCGGTCTGCAGGAAGCGTTCCAGCGACAGGCTCTGCTCCAGCGTCGGCAGTTCGCAGACGACGTTTTCGCCCGGTGCCAGCAGCAGCGCGCGCAGGCGTTCGCGCAGGCTCTCGGCGTTGAAGGGCTTGACCAGGTAGGCCGTGGGCGCTAGCGGCAGGGCGGCGCGCACGCTGGCGGCATCGGCCTTGGAGCTGATCAGGATGAACGGCTGGGCGAGCGGCCCGCGGCGGCGCAGGCGCACGTGGCGCAGCAATTCCAGGCCGTCGCTGCCGGGTAGCTCGCGCTCGGCGAGGATCAGCGCAAAAGGATGGCGGCGGCAGGACTCGATGGCCGTATCACCGTCCTCGCAGAATTCGACTTTCGCGTCGCAACGCACGCTCAGCACCAGTTGGCCGAGCAGCTCGCGGCTCCACGGGTCGCTGGCAGCGACCAGTACGCCAGGCGAATCGCTCATGGATCGCACCTCGTTCGGGACGTATGCCGTCGCGAGCGGAAACAACCGATCCTGAGCCTTCCTTGCCGAGTGCTCGGTCCTTCGGATGCCGCCGGCCAGCGGCCTTCGGATACAGCGCAGCGTAGTCCAAAGCCCACCAGCTTTCCCCTGCGCACCATCAACTTCGCCGGACACTTCACATAAAAAATGCACGAAAAAAGGCCCGCTTGCGCGGGCCTTTCTCTCGAACGGTTAGAGCAGCGAGGCTCAGGCCAGTTCGTCGAAGCACTCGGCCAGAATGGCCAGGCCTTTTTCCAGCTGCGCGTCAGGGATGGTGACGGGCATCAGGAAGCGGATCACGTTGTAGTAGGTACCGCAGGAGAGCAGGATCAGACCTTTCTCACGGGCACGAACCACGATCTTGCTGACCAGTTCAGCGGCCGGCTTGTTGTGATCACCGCCTTCGAACAGCTCGATGGCGATCATCGAACCCAGGCCACGAACGTCGCCGATGACCTTGTGCTTGGCCTGGATGTCGCGCAGACCCGCCTTCAGGCTCTCGCCAACGGCTTGCGAACGCTCCAGCAGCTTCTCTTCGTCGAACACTTTCAGCACGGCCAGGGCCGCGGCGCAAGCGATCGGGCTACCGGCGTAGGTGCCGCCCAGGCCGCCGGGAGCGATGGCGTCCATGATTTCGGCTTTGCCGGAAACACCGGAGATCGGGAAACCACCGCCAACGGACTTGGCGAAGGTGGTCAGGTCCGGAACGATGCCCAGTTGCTCGGTGGCGAAGAAGGTGCCGGTACGACCAGCGCCAGTCTGCACTTCGTCAGCGATCAGCAGGATGCCGTGCTCGTCGCACAGGGCGCGCAGGCGCTGCATGAAGGCCTTGGAGTTGACGTAGAAGCCACCTTCGCCCTGAACCGGCTCGATGATGATGGCTGCGATGTCGCGCGGCTGAGCGTCGTTCTTGAAGATGCGCTCGATGCTGGCGATCGACTCGTCTTCGCTCACGCCGTGCAGTTCGCACGGAGCCAGGGCGCGGAAGATGCCGCCCGGCATCAGGCCCATGCCAGCGGAGTACGGAACGACCTTGCCGGTCAGGCCCAGGGTCATCATGGTACGGCCGTGGTAGGCGCCGGTGAAGGCGATCACGCCAGCGCGGCCGGTGGCGGCACGGGCGATCTTGACGGCGTTTTCAACGGCTTCGGAGCCGGAGGTGACCAGCAGTGTCTTCTTCGGGAAGTTGCCCGGAACGCGCTTGGCGATCTCTTCGGCCAGCTCGATGTAGGGCTCGTACGCCAGCACCTGGAAGCAGGTGTGGGTCAGCTTGGTCAGCTGTTCCTGAACGGCGGCAACCACTTTCGGGTGCAGGTGGCCGGTGTTCAGTACGGCAATGCCGCCGGCGAAGTCGATGTACTCACGACCTTCGACGTCCCACACGGTGGAGTTCTCGGCGCGCTCGGCGACGACCGGGTGGATCTGGCCTACACCACGCGGTACGGCGGCCTGACGACGTTGCAGCAGGGATTCGTTGGTTTTGCTCATAGCTTCCTCAGTGGCCGCTCATCGGGCGACCGGATCAAAGGATGAAAGCGGGGAGAAGCCACGCACGACAGCATACGATGATCGACTGTCGTGGCACTTGCGGCCCGCCGGACGGGTTGTCCGGTGCTACCACCGGAAAACGCCGACGCGAGGGTGGCTGTCAGCTCTTGCCTGCCACCCCGCGCCCACGGAAAAAACGGATCAGATACCGCCGAGGCAGAGGTATTTGACTTCGAGGTAGTCCTCGATGCCGTACTTCGAACCTTCGCGACCCAGGCCCGAGGCCTTGATGCCGCCGAACGGCGCCACTTCGTTGGAGATCAGGCCGGTGTTGATACCCACCATGCCGTATTCCAGCTGCTCGGCGACGCGGAACACGCGGGCCAGGTCGCGGGCATAGAAGTACGAAGCCAGGCCAAACTCGGTGTCGTTGGACATGGCGATGACTTCGGCCTCGTCCTTGAAGCGGAACACCGGCGCCAGCGGGCCGAAGGTCTCGTCCTTGGACACCAGGGCGGACTTCGGCACGTCGACCAGGATGGTCGGCTCGAAGAAGGTGCCACCCAGGGCGTGCGGCTTGCCGCCGGTGAGAACCTTGGCGCCCTTGGAAACGGCGTCGGCGATGTGCTCTTCGACCTTGGCGACCGCCTTGGAATCGATCAGCGGGCCGGTGGTGACGCCCTGCTCCAGGCCGTTGCCGATGTTCAGCTTGGCCACGGCGGCCTTCAGCTTCTCGACGAAGGCGTCGTACACGCCGTCCTGAACGTACAGGCGGTTGGCGCAGACGCAGGTCTGGCCGTTGTTGCGGTACTTGGAGATCAGCGCGCCTTCGACGGCGGCGTCCAGGTCGGCATCGTCGAACACGATGAACGGAGCGTTGCCGCCCAGCTCCAGGGACACTTTCTTGATGTCCTTGGCGCATTCGGCCATCAGCTGGCGACCGATCTCGGTGGAACCGGTGAAGGTCAGCTTGCGCACGATCGGGTTGCTGGTCAGCTCACCGCCGACTTCGCCGGCGCTGCCGGTGACGACGCTGAACACGCCTTTCGGAATACCGGCGCGCTCGGCCAGCTCGGCCAGGGCCAGGGCGGAGTACGGGGTTTGCGAAGCAGGCTTGAGCACCATGGTGCAGCCAGCGGCCAGGGCCGGGCCGGCTTTACGGGTGATCATTGCGGACGGGAAGTTCCACGGGGTGATGGCCGCGGTCACGCCGATCGGCTGCTTGATCACGATGATGCGCTTGTCGGGCTGGTGGCCCGGAATGGTGTCGCCGTAGATGCGCTTGGCTTCTTCGCCGAACCACTCGAGGAAGGAGGCGGCGTAGGCGATCTCGCCCTTGGCTTCGGCCAGCGGCTTGCCCTGCTCGATGGTCATCAGGCGGGCCAGGTCATCCTGGTTGGCGATCATCAGGTCGAACCATTTGCGCAGCTTGTTGGCGCGTTCCTTGGCGGTCAGCGCACGCCAGGCCGGCAGGGCCTTGTCGGCAGCTTCGATGGCGCGACGGGTTTCGTCGGCACCCATCTTCGGCACGGTGCCGATGATCTCGTTGGTGGCCGGGTTGTTCACGTTGATGGTCTTGCCGTTGTCGGCGTCGACCCAGGAACCATCAATGTAAGCCTGTTGGCGGAACAGCTTGGCATCATTGAGTTGCATGACCTGTCTCCTTTCGAGGAAAGCCTGTGGACGGCGGGTCGACCTGGAGTCCCCGCCTGCCTTGTTGTCTGGATGGGAGAGACCGCAGTCTCTGCCGTTCATTCGCCCCGGCCGCTCAGTATCGACGCGCAGGCGAATGCCGCCTCAGCCTGGAGGCGGCGCCCGGCGAACGGCTCTTAGTTCGCTCGGCATGCGGACACGAAAAAACGCAGGCCGGGGTCATTGCCCCGTCTGGTTGAACTCGTTCACGCACAGGTTCCCAGGCTCGGCCCAGGAGTACGACTGCCCTACAACCTTCCGGTACGCTGATCGACGGAAGCCGCACGGAGACCTGTCACAAGGGACATGCGGTGGGTGCAACGGAAGACTGTCATCCCGCAGGCTGATGGCCGGCTGGTGTGATGCCAATGCTCCGGTCTCCTGTTGTTGTGATGGGGAGGCGTTTGAAATCTCAAACGAATCCTAGGGCCGTCGACTGCAAAGGGCAATAGCTTGTTCGACAAAACCCACGATGGTATCCGCTCGCAACCGGTTTTCGGAGGTTTTCTACCGACAGGCGGCTGTTCTCGTTCGATATCATGAACGAGCGTACCTGCATTGGACGCCCGCACGTGAGATGCGTATGATTGCCGCCTGCCGCGCCAGCCGCGGCATTACGCACCAGTAGCTCAGCTGGATAGAGTACTGCCCTCCGAAGGCAGGGGTCGTGGGTTCGAATCCCGCCTGGTGCGCCATCCTCCGTTTCGCGACTGCCGCCGGCAGCCGGCGAAACCACCCGAAAAGCCCGCCCTGAGCGGGCTTTTCTGTTTCTGCCGGCAAGCACCACGCAGGCCAGGCCGGCCGATGGCCTTCACGGCCAGGAAAACCCTCGACGCCGGACGATTCCTCTTCGCCACCAGAGGCTGTATAAGCCTTGCGCCATCGCGCGCGAAAAGGACAAACCGCCCATGCTCCGGCTTCTGCTGCCCACCCTGCTCCTGGCCCTTGCCGGGTGCGCCACCAAACCGCCGGCGAACCCCGAAAACCTCTGCGAGATATTCCGCGAAAAGCCGAAATGGCACGAAGCGGCGCTGCAGGTGCAAAAGCGCTGGGGCGGCACCGTCCAGGTGCCGATGGCGATGATGTACCAGGAGTCCTCCTTCAAGCACGACGCCCTGCCACCGCGTTACTACTTCCTCGGCTTCATTCCCTGGGGCCGCGTCAGTTCCGCCTACGGCTACGCCCAGGCCAAGGACGAGACCTGGGCCGACTACAAGAAGGAGGCCGGTGGATGGGGCGCCGACCGCGACGACTTCGCCGATGCGCTGGACTTCATGGGCTGGTACATGAACAAGACCTACAACGTGAACCGCGTTTCCAAGTGGGATGCCTACGGCCAGTACCTAAACTATCACGAGGGCTGGGGCGGCTATCGCCAGCGCAGCTACGACGCCAAGCCGTGGCTGAAGACGGTGTCCCAGAAGGTCCAGGCGCGCGCCTCGCTGTATGGCGTCCAATACAAGAGCTGCGAACAGGAGTTATCGAGCGGGGGCTGGTTCTAGCAGCCGCGATAACTCGCCCTGCGGCTCAGGGGCAGTCAGTGCCCCATGATCCGCCGGTACTCGTCGCGGTATTGCTCGTAGGGCAGGTTGCGCCGCTGCAACTCCATCAGTTGCTGTTCCTGACTCAGTGGGCCGGAAACGTGGGCAACGGTTTCCGCGGCTGTCGGGGACACCGGCTGCGGGACCGCTTCGGGCGGCTGCGCTGGCCTGTTGGCGGGCAGTGGCGCCGGCAGGCTGCGGGGCGGACGGGCGACCAGCAGCGCGCTGGTGATCTCGCCGACAATCTGTTCAGACACCGCACTGACTTCCGAGGAGCCCATCGAGGTGAACAGGTCGCCGTCGGCTTCGCTTTCATAGCGGCGCGAGGCGAGCAACTGGCCTGTCAGGCCGTCGTGGTAGCGCACGGTGGAGGTGATCCACTCCTCGTCGCCACTGCCGGGACGGTTGTTGGCGTTGTGGCCGGAGCCGACCTCGATCACCACCAGGGTGGACAGGGTGTCGGTGGCGCGCGGTTCGCCGTCCTGCTCGGTGAGTTGGTAGTCCGCCGAGCCGGCCTCGTCGCGCAGCGCCTCGCGCCAGCTGGCCTTCAATACGCCCCAGCGCGGGTTGGCCGCCACCATGGCGTCGGGCTGGAAGTTCACCACCATCACGTGGCGGGTGTCGCGGTAGAGGGAAATGGGCGCGGTGCGGTCATCCCGGCGGACGTCCGAAGAACATCCACAGAGCAGGGAAACGGCCAGGGCGAGCGTGACGTTGCGCATGGTGCTTTCTCTTTATTGTCTGGCCAGCATTCTGCCAGCCAATCATGACGCCCGGATATCGTCCGAAGGTCAGTCCTCTACCAGTCCTCGTCCAGGCCCGGCTGGTATTCCTCCGCGTCCCCGTCCTCCTCCTCGTGATTGCCGGGCGGGTCCTCGAAGAACGCGGCATCTTCCTCCAGCAGGCCATCGAGGTCGTCGTCGAGGTCCAGCAGGTGGTCGTGTTCGGGTTCGTGAAGGTCGAGGTCGTCGTCAGTCATGGCCGGTCTTTCGTGGGGGGAAACAAGGAAGGGAATCACAGTATAAGTCGCGCCGCGGGGGCATGACGCTCCCGTGACGGCGGACGGCGCTTTGCGGCCTTGCCGGATCGCGATTCGTCCACGATTCTCTATGAACCACGGGCATCGCGCCGTGAACGACGAACAGGGGGTAGGAATGAAGACTGTGGCTCAGCTGTTGAACGCCAAGGCGGACCAGCAGGTTTACACCATCGCCCCGGATGCGCTGGTGATCGATGCACTGCGCCTGATGGCGGAGAAGAACCTCGGCGGCCTGCCGGTGGTGGAGGCCAACCAACTGGTCGGTTTCTTCAGTGAGCGCGACTACGCCCGGCGCCTGGCGCTCCAGGGGCGCAATTCTGAAAACACGCCGGTCAGCGCGGTGATGACCGCACCGGTGATCACCGTGGACACCCACCTGAACGTCGACAAGTGCATGGGCATCATGACCGAGCGCCACCTGCGCCACCTGCCGGTGGTGGAGAACGGCGAGCTGCTGGGGCTGCTGTCCATCGGCGACCTGGTGAAGGCCGCCATCGCCGAACAGGCCGAGCTGATCCAGCAACTGGAACAGTACATCCGCGGCGAGTGACCGCCCCGGCGGCCGCTCAGCGCGCGGCCGCCGTTTCCACTTCGCCACTATGCATGTCGACGATGCTCAGGCAACCATCGGCATAACCGCTGCCCGTGTCGATGTAGTGGGTGTTGCCCAGCGGGCGCACGGCGTTCTGCGCGGTATGGCCGACATACAGGCGCTCCAGCCCGGCAATGACCGTGGCGTCTTCCTTCTCGATGCGCGTGCGTGCCCACATCGAGAGGCCGACGGCGTTGCGTCGGGCGGTTTCACCCAGCTCGCCGGCCAGCGCGGCGACGCCGCTGTCCCAGTCGGGGAAGGCCGGTGAGACCGGCGCCTCGGCATGCACGATGCCGACGCGACGGCCCTCCCCCAGTTCGACTTCGATCACCAGTGGCAACTGCTGCAGCCGCCGGGCGATACGCTCGCGGGTCACCGGCGTGAGCTTGTAGAGCCAGGTGCCACCATTGCGGAAGTGCAGGTCGCGGTCATCGCCGGCCAGTACCACGTCGATCACCAGTTGCTCGTGGTTGCCGCGCACCGAGGCGAACCAGGGCTTGGCCAGCCAGTCGAGCACCTGCGGCGAATAGGGCCCGCGATCGACCAGATCGCCGGCGGCGAACAGGCGGTCGGCGGCCGGATCGAATCCGACCTGATCGAGCAGACGCTGCAGCAATTCGAAATGGCCGTGCACATCTCCCACCACGAAATCGCGGCCGCGCTGGTTACGCGGGAAGCGTTGCAGGGGTTGCTCCGGCAAGAGCGTATTCATTGCCAACTCCAGGTCGTTCAAGGGCACAGCTTAACAGCTGCACATTGCGTTCCAGCGGCACTGCGACGAAAGCCTCGGGGCCTGCTGACTCGTTGCTGCCCAGGCAGCGACGTCCCAGCATGGACTGCTGCCTCAGCAGCACAACGCCCGCAGCCATCTATAAAAATCCTTTTGTATCAGCTAGTTAACATTTACCAGGAAAGCGGTACGGATGTTGCGATGTCTCCCTCAAGCCATCCGGCCTTCATGACGCGTGAGCCAGTACAAGAGCAACGCAATAACAGCTTCATGCCTTGCGGCGACGACCGAGCACCACAGAGCAGCCGTCCTTTCGCCGCCCCCCTGGGGACACCATGTTCAAACGCAATACCCTTTCCTTCGCCGTCGTCCTGGGGCTTGCCAGCCTCAATGCCTACGCGGCCGATGACAATACGCAGAACAAGGAAGAAGCCAGCGCCGCGCCAACCCTGGGCAAGGTGGTGGTTACCGCGCAGAAGCGCGAGGAATCGGTACAGGAAGTGCCAGCACCGATCACCGTGCTGAGCGGCGAGAAGATCCGCGACGCCTCCCTGCAATCGGCCAGCGAGGTCACCCGTTACACCCCCAACGCCTCCGCCGGCACCACCGACGGGCACGGGCGCCCACGCTGGTGGATTCGGGGTCTGGGCACTGGTGACCAGGGCGCCAACACGGTCAGCCCGATCGGCATCTACGTCGACGACGTGTACATCGCCAACATCAGCGCCACCGGTTTCCCGCTGTTCGACCAGGAGCGCGTGGAAGTGCTGCGCGGCCCGCAGGGCACCCTGTGGGGCAAGAACACCACCGGCGGCGCGATCAACTTCATCTCGCGCAAGCCGACCTTCAGCCCCGAGGGCTACTTCAAGGTCGACATGGGCAACTACGCCAACCGCATCGTCGAAGGCGCGGTGAGCGACGCGCTGGTCGACGACAAGCTGGCCGGGCGCCTGTCCTTCCATCATCAGGGCCGCGACGGCTACACCGAGAACATCAACGACGGCGACGACCAGGGCGCGCTGGAAGACGACGCCGTGCGCCTGCAGCTGGCCGCGCGAGTGAACGATAACCTCGACGCCAACCTCAACGTCCACGCCCGCCATTACCACGACACCGCCAGCTACAACACCGTCAGCTACGGCACTCGCCCGAACGGCACCAACCAGTTCGGCTATTCCATCGACCCGGAACTGGGCAAGGCCAACTTCAACGCCAAGTACCAGGCCGAGATCGACCAGGCCGGCAGCAACCTCAACCTGGTCTGGCAACTGGGCGAGCTGGAACTGACCTCCATCACCGCCTTCGAGCACTTCACCCGCGACGGCTGGACCGACAGCGACAACACCCCGCAGGAACTGCAGCGCAGCTACAGCTACGCCGACAGCCAGCAATGGTCGCAGGAACTGCGCCTGGCCTCGCCGCGCACCGACCGGCTGAACTGGGTGCTGGGCTTCCACTACTTCAACGAAGACCTGGAATCGAAGAACGCCAACGCGGCGCTGCCCAACGTCTACATCCCCAGCTACTACAACAACGTCAGCTACGACCAGAAGACCGAGAGCTACGCGATCTTCGGCAGTACCACCTACAACTTCACCGACGACTTCAGCCTCACCGCCGGCCTGCGCTGGACCCGCGAAACCAAGGACATCGACCTGGAGCGCCTGGTCAACCGTGGCACGGCGCGATTCGGCGACGGCCACTGGTGGCAGCCGGGCAACGTAGAATCCCCGCTGGTCGTCAACGCCACCCAGGACGAGAGCAACACCTGGAGCGACTACAGCTGGGACCTGACGCCCGAGTACCGGATTTCCGACAACGCCCGCGCCTACTTCCGCTATGCACGCGGCTTCCGCTCCGGCGGCTACAACGCCGGCGTCACCAGCCAGGCCACCGTCGCCAAGGTCGATCCGGAATACCTCACCTCCTATGAGCTGGGCCTGAAATCGGAGTGGTTCGACGGCCGCCTGAACGCCAACGCCAGCCTCTTCTACTACGACTACGAGGACATCCAGCTCAACATCGTCACCGCGGTGAACAACCAGACCGTCTCGCGACTGGCCAACGGCGCTCAGGGCGAGGCGTACGGCGCCGAATTCGAGCTCGAAGCCATCCCCGTGGAAAACCTGCACGTCAACTTCGGCCTCGGCCTGCTGCACACCGAGTTCACCGACTACACCTCCGGCCCGAACGACTACTCCGGCAACCACTTCGTCCGCGCGCCGAACGTCTCGGCAGTGATCGGCGCCGACTACCGCATCCCGCTCAACGTTGGCGGCGCTGTCGTGCTGGGTACCGACTGGAACACCCGCAGCCGCCAGTACTTCTTCACCAACGACCAGAGCCAGAACATGCGCACCGGTGGCTACACCCTGGGCAACGCGCGGGTGACCTACGAACTGCCGGGCGAAACCACGCGCGTCACTGCCTACGTAAACAACCTCACCGACAAGGAATACCGCAACCACACCCTGCCCACCGGCTACCAGACCGCCGCCGTCATGTTCGGCGACCCGCGCACCTTCGGCGTCTCGGTCACCACCGACTTCTGAGCGAGGTAATCCCCATGAGTCTTCTGCATCGCGCGCTGCGCCGGCTGCTGCCGGCCGCCGCCGTGCTGCTCGCAAGCGGCGCCCTGGCCGCCGAGCAGCCCACCACCCTGCGCATCGCCACCGTGGCCTACGCCAACGCCGGGCAAATCACCTTCAACGGCCCGGCCTACGTAATCGACCGCGACAAGTGGCTGGAGCAGCAACTGGCCCAGCGCAATATCAAGCTGGAATGGGTGCCCGCCACCACCGGCTCGGTGGGCACCTTCGTCAACGAGGAGTTCGCCAACAAGCGCATCGACTTCGCCTTCTACGGCGACCTGCCGTCGATCATCGCCAACGCCTCAGGCGTGCAGACCCAACTGATCGTCCCTGGCGGCATCGGCAACAACGTCTACCTGGTGGTACCGCCGGGCTCCACGGCGAAATCCATCGCCGACCTCAAGGGCAAGCGCATCGCCCTGCACAGGGGCCGGCCGTGGGAGCTGTCGTTCGCCAAGCTGCTGGACGCCAACCACCTGGGCTTCGAGGACTTCCGCATCTTCAACCTCAACCCCCAGGCCGGGGCCGCTGCATTGAGCGCCGGGCGGGTGGATGCGTTCTTCACCCTGAGCGACGCCTTCCTGCTGGAAGACAAGCAGGTCGGCCACATCATCTGGTCGAGCAAGGAGGCCCCGGCCGACTGGAAGATGCGTGCCGAGGTCTGGGGCGCGAAGGATTTCGTGAAAGACCATCCCGACCTCACCCAGCTGGTGGTGGACGCCTACCTGAAAGCCGCGTGGTGGGTCTCCCAGGACGCCAACCAGGCGGAGTACCAGAACGCCCAGGCCCGCTCCGGTGTTCCGCTGAGCGTGCTGCAGCGCGAGGTCGCCGGCGAGCCCTGGGCCGCGCACTTCTCCCCGCTCTACGACGACGCCCTGCGCCAGCACTACACCGACGGCATCGCCTACAGCCTGAAGGCGAAACTGATCCGCAACGAGGTGAAGGTGGATGACCTGCTGGAACCGAAGTTCGTCGAGCAAGGGTTGAAGAACCAGCAGCTGGAAAGCTTCTGGCAACGCAGCTCGGGGCCTGCGGTGGCGGCCAAGCAGTGAGCTGAGATGCGGCGTGGACAAGGACCACGGCCACAAAAAAGCCCTCGCAAGAGGGCTTTTTCATGCCGGGAAGAAACTCAGGCCGCCGCGCCCAGCAGCTTCTGGCCCTGCTCCCAGAGGCCGGTCATCTTCCATTGCTGTTCCAGCACGCCGGGGCCGAATTCCTTCGAGCCGCCGAGGCTTTCGGCGAGGCCCTGGAAGTAGGCGCCCTCTTCGAGCAGCAGGATCAGCTTGGACGCCTTGATCAGGTCCTCGCCCCAGAAGGTAGCGCCGCCGTTGGCTTCGAGGATGGCCGGGGTGTGCGGGTTCTCGGCGAGCTTGTCGAGGATGAACAGCGGCTCGGGCTGGCGGCGGTCGATGTAGATCGGCAGCTCGCGGGCCAGGGTCACGCGCTGGGAGGCGGCGTAGCGGATCGGCAGTACGCGGTGGGCGCTGGCCCAGCCACCGAGGTAGGCGGTGTGCACGTGGATCACCACGTTCACCTCCGGGCGCGCCTGGAAGATCGCCGCATAGCGCTTGCCGTTGCCACCCGCGCCACGGCCACTGAGCGGGGTCGCGCCGGGGATGCTTTCGTCGAGGATCACTTCGCCGTCATAGGTAGCCACCACCGCGCGGATTTCCTGGTCGTCGGCCCAGGGGCTTGGCGCGTGGACGGCGATCACCTGGTCGCTATCCGGTACCCGCACGTAGGCCTGGTAGGTGTTGGTGGCGGTGAGGGTGCGGCTCTCCTTGAGCACGCGGAAGGCCTTGGCGAAGTCGCGGCGGACCTGTTCGAGCTGGCTGGCGAGTTGCGGGTCGAGGGTGGACATGGAGTGCCTCCTGGCAATCGGGGGATGGATGAACCGCGGGGCGGTCTTCCACTGACTGAGCAGGAGTTGTGCCACTAAAAAATATCTCTAAAAATCAATAGGTTAAAACTCAAAAAAGCCAACAAAGGCCGCCAACCCTGGCTGAACGGGCGAAATTGCTGCCCGCCCAGCATCCTCTGCTGACCCACTGCTGCTGTACAGACAAACGCCCTGCTGCCAGAGCAGCAATCCATCCTGAAAGCCCCGTCCCGCCTGGCCTGCAGGCTTTGGGCACAGCCCTTGCTCAATACCCTGCACGAGCAGCACGACGCTGCCCCCGCAAAGCAAAGGAGCATGGCCATGAGCACCGAATTCTTCTGGCGACTGCCGCTGGGCAGCGACGGTCCCTATCTCGCCTCTGACAAGAACAACCGTGGCAGCCACATCGAGCGCCCTGGCAACATCGCGCCGGGCCGCCTGCCCAATGGCGAGCCGGACGGGTTCACCTACATCGACTACATCGCCCAGGTGGCCAAGGCCGCCGAGATCGCCGGTTTCGAGGGCGCGCTGCTGCCCACCGGGCCGGAGCCGTGGATCGCCGCCGCCGCGCTGGCCCGCGAGACCCGCCGGATCAAATTCCTGATCGCCTTCCAGGCCGCCTGGACCCTGCCCGCCTACGCCGCACAGCAGGCAGCGATCCTCCAGCACCTGTCCCGCGACCGCTTGGAGTGGAACATCATCACCGGTGGCAACCCCGCCAGCCAGCGCGCCAACGGCGACTTCCTCGAACACGACAAGCGCTACCAGCGCACCGGCGAGTTCCTCGACATCATCGACGGCCTGTGGAAGAACGAGCAGTTCTCCTACCAGGGCGACATCTACCAGTTGGAGAACGGCTCGCTGCCGATCGCACTGCGCAACGTGCGCAAGCCCGGCGTGTACTTCTCCGGCTTCTCGGACCCGGCGCTGGACGTCGCGGCCAGGCACGCCGATGTTTACCTGAACTGGGCCGAACCCATCGACAAGCTCAAGCCGCACCTGGAACGCGTGCGCGAGCTGGCCGACAAGCAGGGCCGCGAGATCCGCTTCGGCATCCGCATCGACCTGTTCGCCCGCGAGACCGAAGAGGCCGCCTGGAGCGAACTGCGCCGCCAGTACGAGCGCATCGACGCGCGCACCAGCGCCTTCATCAAGAATTTCGCCACCGGCTCGGATTCCGTCGGCGCCGCGCGGCAGACCGCCTACCACCAGAACGTCGAGCGCTTCGACGACCTGATCATCGGCCCCAACCTCTGGGCCGGCTTCGGCAAGGCCAAGCCGGGCCCGACCATCGGCCTGGTGGGCAGCCACGAGAACGTCGCCGAACGCCTCGCCGAATACCGCGACGCCGGCTTCTCCACCTTCATCCTCGCCGGCAACCCGCACCTGGAAGAAGCCCTGCGCATCGGCCAGGAAGTCCTGCCGCTGGTGCAGGGCAAACGCGCCGACATCCACGAACTCAAGGCTCGCGCCTGAGCCACAAGGAGCTGAACATGTCCCGTCCCCTCGATACCCTCTGGTACACCCGCTGCCCGGTCCCCACCGGCCTTGGCATCGCCGTGCAGAAAGGCTGGCTGGAAGAATCCCTCGCCGAGCAGGGCACCCAGATCAAATCGCTGCGCGAGTCCGCCGACCAGGCAGTGCGCGAGTCGCACTTCGACCACACCCTGCAGAACTCGGTGCGCCACGGCGGCAATATCCCGGCCATCTGGGCCCGCGCCAGCGGCCGCGAAACTCGGGTGATCGGCCTGTCCTGGGCCGATGAGGCGCAGCTGATCTTGACCACCGCAGAGAGCGGCATCCGCACCGTGCGCGATCTGAAGGGCCGGCGCTTCGGCCTGCCGGACTGGAGCGGCGCGCAGATCGACTTCACCCGCGCCCAGGCCATCCGCGGCCTGGAAAACGCCCTGCGCCTGGAAGGCCTGGAAGTGCGCGACCTGGAGCTGGTGGACTTCGGCCTCAAGGGCACCTTCAGCGACGAGGCGCCAGGCAACATCGTCGGCATCACCGGCCACGGCGGCAGCCGCCGGCGCAGCCAGAACCCGGAGCTGGTCGGCCTGCTGCGCGGCGAAGTGGACGCGATCTTCCTCAAGGGCGCCCACGCCGTGCAACTGGCGCAGCAGTTCGGCCTGCACACGGTGATCGACACCGGCGCGCACCCGGAGCCGCTGATCCGCTCCAACAACGGCACGCCGCGCACCCTGAGCGTCGACCTCAACCTGCTGGAACAGCACCCCGACGCTGCCACCGCGATCCTCGCCTCGGTATTGCGCGCGGAAGACTGGGCGCACCAGCACCCGGACGACACCCGCCGCTACCTGGCGCGGGAAACCAACAGCAGCGAGTTTTGGGTCGCCACCGCCTACGGCGAGGATGCCCACCTGCGCCTGCGCACTAACCTCGAGGAGGGTTCGATCCTCGCCCTGCAGGACTTCACCGACTTCCTGCAACGCTGGAACTTCATCCCGGCGCGCTTCGACGTGCGCGAGTGGATCGACCCGCGCCCGCTGGAAGCCCTGCGCAGCCGCCTGGCACAGAAGACTGGCTGAACAACGTCACGAGGGCGAATCCCTCTGTTTCCCGACCTGGCCCCCGCGCGACGGCGCGGGGGCTTTCATCCCTGACGGACACCCATGAGCACACCGCTGGAAACCCTCTGGTACACCCACAGCCCCGTTCCCACGGGTCTCGGCATCGCCGTCGAGTCCGGGCGCCTGGCCCAGGCCTTCCGACCCTTCGGCACGCGCATCCAGTCGCTGCGCGAGTCGTCCGAACGCGAGGTGCGCGAGGCGCACTTCGATCATCACCTGCCCTACTCCGTACGCCACGGCGGCAACATCCCGGCCATCTGGGCCCGCGCCAGCGGCGCGCGCACGCGGGTGGTAGGGCTGTCGTGGAGCGACGAGGTGCAACTCATCGTCAGCGCCCCGGACAGCGGCGTGCGCAGCATCCGCGACCTGCGCCACCGGCGCTTCGGGCTGCCGAAGTGGGCCAATGTGCAGATCGATTTCACCCGCGCCCAGTCCCTGCGCGGCCTGGAAAATGCCCTGCGCCTGGAGGGCCTGGAAGTCCGCGACGTCGAACTGGTGGACTACCCCTACGGCGGCACCTACAGCGACGACCCGGTACGCCACGTGTTCGGCGCCCAGGTGGCGCTCAAGGGCAACCGCGTGGTGCAGCGCAACAACGAGCTGATCGGCCTCCTGCGCGGCGATATCGACGCCATCTTCCTCAAGGGTGCCCACGGCCTGCAGCTGGCTCACGAATTCGGCCTGCATGTAGTGTTGGACGTCGGCTCGCACCCCGAGCCGCTGGTGCGTTCGAACATCGGCACGCCGCGCACCCTGACCGTCGACCAGCAACTGCTGGACGAACATTTCGATGCCGCCGTACTGGTGCTCGACACCGTGCTGCGCGCCGAGCAATGGGCCTGGGCGCACCCGGAGGAGACCCGCCGCTTCCTCGCCCGCGAGCTGAACACCAGCGAGTTCTGGGTCGCCAGCGCCTATGGCGAGGACGCCCACCTGCGCCTGCAGACCAACCTGGCGGAGCGCTCGCTCAACGCCCTGCGCGACCTCACCGCGTTCCTCCAGCGCTGGGACTTCATCGGCGCCGACTTCAGCGTCGACGAGTGGATCGACCCACGTCCGCTGGAAGCCCTGTTGGGGAAGATCGATGTCGCCATCTAGTTCCGCACGGCCCGGCGCCTTCCTGCTCAACTTCATGCTGCTGGCGGCGTTCAGCGGCGCCACTATCGGCATGGCGAAGATCGTCACCACGCTCTACGCCATCAGCATCGGCGCCAACGCCATGCAGATCGGCATCATCTCGGCCATGGAGGCCCTCGGCATGGTGATCCTCACCCTGCCCGCCGGCTTCGTCATCGCCCGTTTCGGCGCGCGCCGCGTGTACTTCCTCGCCAGCCTCGGGCCGATGCTGCTGAACCTGGCCATCCCACTGTTCGGCGGGTGGCTGTGGCTGGCCTTCGCGCGCCTGCTGATCGGCCTGTGCATTCCCTTCCGCATCGTCGCCATGAACAGCGCCTTCCTGCGCCAGCTCAAGCGCATCGGCAACGACAAGGCCGGCTGGTATCGCGGCTCGCTGACCCTGGGGATGGGCCTGCTCGGGCCGCTGCTGGGCAATTGGCTGAGCGGCGCGGCAAGCTTCACCTGGGGCTTTGCCGCCATCGGCCTGTGCTTCGGCCTGATGGCCTTCTACAGCCTCGGTTTCTGGGAAGGCGAAGCACCCAGCGACGATGTGCCGGTGGCCGCCGCCACCGGCGGTTTGCTGCAGCAGGTCGGCGCCATGCTGGCCAATGTCGAGATCGCCGAGAGCTGCCTGGTCGAGCTGCTCAGCGCCGCCACCAGCGCGCTGTTCGGCACCTTCATCCTGCTGCTGGCGATGGACGTCGCCGGCCTTTCGCAAGGCCAGGCGGTGAGCCTGGTGATGATCCAGGGCCTGGCCTCGGTGCTCGGGCTGTTCAGCTTCGGCTACCTGATCGAACGCAGCGGCCGGCGTCTGGCCTACGTCGGCAGCCTCAGCGCAGCGCTGGCCGCACTGTTGCTGCTCGGCGTCGCCCGCGACTACTGGCTGCTGGCGCTGGGCGGCGTGCTGCTCAGCGCGTCGGCGGCGCTCATCCACCTGGTGAACATGGCCCAGTTGGGCGAGCACGCCATGGACAAGAGCAAGATTTCAGGCCTGTTCAACCTCGCGTCCATGTCCGGCAGTTTTTCCGGCGCGCTGCTGGGCGGGGCGATCAGCCACTTCGTCGGGCTGGGCAACCTGTTCCTCTGCTGGATTCCCCTGGTGCTGCTGGCCGCGCTGTTCTGCTGGCAACGCAAACAGCGCCGCCAGAACGCCGGGCCGCTGCTCGGGCAGGAGGGTTGAGACATGAGCCGAACATTCGATCGCCTGAGCTGGTTCGCCTCGCCGCTGCTCCTGCTGCTCGCCTGGTTCGTCGCCGCCCGCGCCGGCTGGTTCCCGCCGCAACTGCTGGTGCCACCGGCGGAAGTCTGGGCCAGCTTCCAGGACCTGCTGGCCAGCGGCGAGCTGCGCGAGCACGTGGTGAACAGCCTGTCGCGCCTGGCTATCGGCTTCACCATCGGCGCCGTCGGCGGGCTGCTGTTCGGCACTGCCATGGCGCTGTCGAAGACCGTGGAAGCCTACTGCGCGCCGCTGTTCCACACCCTGCGCCAGGTGCCGTCGATTGCGCTGATCCCGATGTTCATCCTGTTCTTCGGCGTCGAAGAGACCTTCAAGATCCTGATCGTCACCAAGGCCGCCTTCTTCCCCGTGGCACTGGCCGCCAGCGAAGGCGTGAAGGGCATTCCGCGCGGCTACTTCGAGGTCGCCAGCGTGTACCGCCTGCCGCTCTGGAGCCTGCTGCGCGATGTCGCCTTCCCCGCCGCCGCGCCGCCCATCGTCACCGGCCTGCGCATCAGCCTGACGCGCGCGTGGATGGTGCTGGTAGCCGCCGAACTGCTCGCCGCCGACAGCGGCCTGGGGCAGATGATCGAGCTGAGCCGGCAGATGCTGCGCATCGACATCGTGATGGTCGGCGTGATCGTCACCGCGGCCATCGGCTTCGTCCTCGACTTCGCCTTCCGCCTGCTGGAAAAGCGCCTGCTGCGCTGGAGACCAACGCCATGACTCGCTATCTCAAATCGCTGCGTGGGCTGCTGCTGCCGGCGCTGCTGATCGCCGCCTGGCACTGGCAGTCGCAACAGGGCGCCAGCGCTGCTTATGCCTTCGTGCCGCTGGAGCGCATCGGCGCCGGCTTCGTCGAGCTGATCAAGACCGGCGAGCTGTGGCTGAGCGTTTCCGCCAGCCTGCAACGCACCTGCCTCGGCCTGCTGCTGGGCGTGCTCGCCGGCTTCGCGCTGGGCGCCGGCATGGCGCTGTCGAAGCCGCTGGAGCGGTTGTTCGCGCCGCTCTACCACACGATCCGCCAGGTGCCGATCCTCGGCCTGATCCCGCTAATCGCCCTGTGGTTCGGCAGCGGCGAGCCGTCCAAGGTGCTGATCGTCAGCCTTGCCGCGTTCTACCCGATGACGCTGAACGCCTTCGAGGGCTTCCGCGACGTGGAGAAGCGCTACCGCGAAGTCGGCCGCCTGTATGCCTTCGGCCCCTGGCAGCAGTTCCGCGAAGTGCTGCTGCCCGGCGCGCTGCCCAGCCTGAGCAACGGCGTGCTGCACGCGCTGGCCTTCGCCTGGGTCAGCTCGGTGGGTTGCGAGCTGTTCCTGTCCACCGGCATGGGCCTGGGCAACCTGATGATGAACGCCGAAACCGGCTCGCGCATGGAGATCGTGGTGATCGGCGTGCTCAGCATCGGCCTGCTCGGCTACGCCATGAACCAGCTGTTCGCCCGCGCCGCGCGCCACCTGCTGCGCTGGCGCAACCTGCGCTGACCTTTTTGCCATGAGTGCCCAGACCATGAACGCGATCCTCGATCCCGCCCTCCTTCCGGCCCAGCAGGCGCAACACGGCGCGCTGGCCATCCAGGGCCTGAGCAAGGCCTATTCCATCGACGGCCGCAGCCTGCCGGTGCTGGAGAACATCGACCTGGCGGTTCGCCCCGGCGAGTTCGTCAGCATCGTCGGCGCCAGCGGCTGCGGTAAATCCTCGCTGCTGCGGCTGATCGTCGGCCTGGAGAACGACTACAGCGGGCGCATCCTCCTCGACGGCCAGGCCGTCACCGGTACCGGCCTGGAGCGCGGCATCGTGTTCCAGGACCACCGCCTCTTCCCCTGGAAGACCGTGGAGGAGAACGTCGCCTTGGCGCTGAAGCAGCAGAAACTCAGCCGCGCCGAGAAGCGCGAACGAGTCGCCGAGCACCTGGAACTGGTGGGCCTGACCGGCTTCGAGCACGCCTATCCGCACCAGCTCTCCGGCGGCATGGCGCAGCGCGCCGCCATCGCCCGCGCGCTGATAACCCGGCCCAAGGTGTTGCTGCTCGACGAACCCTTCGGCGCTCTCGACGCCCTCACCCGCGTGCGCCTGCAGCATGAGCTGCAGCGCATCTGGGTGCAGCAGCGCAGCACCATGATCATGGTCACCCACGACGTGGAAGAAGCGCTGTACCTGGGCGACCGGGTAGTCGTGATGGACGCCCGGCCGGGGCGGATTCGCCATGAGGTGCGGGTCGATCTGCCGCATCCGCGGGAGCGTGGGCATGCGTTGCTGGCCAAGCTCAAGGAAGAATTGTTGGCAGAGCTGATGCAGGGTTGATCCTGTAGGGCGCATAACGCCTCAGGCGTTATCCGCCCTACGAGTCCGTTCCTACATCGTCTGTTAGTCCGCTGCGAGTGCTAGCACCCAAGCTCGATCAGGGCTCGACACTCGCGCTCAGCGCCGCCGGGAAATCCGGGTGATACCCCGCGCCGATCTCCTCCAGCACCCCCGCCTTGCGCAGCTTGCCAAGCACCCGCGCATTGGCCTCGCACAGGCGCACCTCGATGCCGCGCCGCTGCAACTGCTCGATCACTTCCTGCAGCGTCTGCAAACCGGTGATGTCCATGAACGGCACATGGCGCAGGCGGATGATCAGCACCTTCGGGTCGGTGTGGGTCTTGGCCAGCGCGCGCTCGAAGGTTTCCGCCGCGCCGAAGAACAGCGGCCCTTCGATGCTGTAGACCAGCACACCGGGCGGCAGCTCGCCCAGGCCGCGGCCGCGCAGTTCCACGTCCAGCTCGGGGCCGTCGTCGGCATGCACTTCCACCGAGGACGCCATGCGCCGCAGGAAGTGCAGCATGGCGAGGATCACGCCGATGTTCACCGCGATCACCAGGTCGCTGAACACGGTGAGCAGGAAGGTCACCAGCAGGATCGCGACGTCGGCACGCGGCGCGCGCTTGAGCATGAACAGGAAGTGCCGCGCCTCGCTCATGTTCCAGGCCACCACGAAGAGGATCGCCGCCAGCGCGCAGAGCGGTATGTTCGAAGCCAGCGGCGCGAGGAACAGCAGGATCAGCACCAGGGTCGCGGCATGGGTGACACCGGCCAGCGGGCTGTTGCCACCGTTGCGGATGTTGGTCGCGGTGCGGGCGATGGCGCCGGTGGCGGCGATGCCACCGAACAGCGGCGTGACCAGGTTGGCGATGCCCTGGCCGATCAGCTCCTGGTTGGAATCGTGGCGGGTGCCGGCCATGCCGTCGGCGACCACCGCCGAGAGCAGCGACTCGATGGCGCCGAGCATGGCGATGGCGAAGGCCGGGCCGATCAGCTCCAGCACGCGCGGCAGGGTCACTTCCGGCAGGCTGAAGCTGGGCAGTCCCTGCGGGATGCCGCCAAAGGCGCTGCCGATGGTGGCCACACCGTCGAAATGGAACAGCGACTGGATGGCCGTCACCACCACCATCGCCACCAGCGGGCCGGGCACCCGGCGCAGCGCAGCGATGCGCGGCGTGAACAGCACCAGCGCCAGGCTCAGCAATGCCAGCAGCGTCGTCGCGATGTGCAGGTGTGGCAGCGCCTGGATCAGGTGCCAGAGCTTCTGGTGGAAGTGCTCGCCGGTCACCGCCGGCAGGCCGAAGAAGTCCTTCCACTGACCGACCCAGATGATCACCCCGATCCCGGCGGTGAAGCCGACGATCACCGGCGCGGGGATGAAGCGGATGATGCTGCCCAGGCGGCTGACGCCCAGCAGCACGAGAATCGCCCCGGCCATCAGCGTGGCGATCTGCAGGCCGCCCACGCCGTACTTCGCGGTGACCCCGGCGAGGATGACGATGAAGGCACCGGTCGGCCCGGCGATCTGCACGCGGCTGCCGCCCAGCAGCGAGACCAGGGCGCCGGCGAAGATCGCCGTATAGATGCCCTGCTCGGGCTTCACCCCGCTGGCAATGGCGAAGGCCATGGCCAACGGCAGGGCGACCACCCCGACGATGACGCCCGCCACCAGGTTGCGCGTCCAGTGCTCGCGGCCGAAGAGTCCGGCCTTCCAGGCTTCTCGCAGGGCGATCATCACAGTCTCCGACGGGATATCGATGCTGGATGCTAGCAGGCCCAGGGCCTGGATGGCCCGGCACAGGTCATGACTGTGGCGTGCTGTCGCAGGCAGAACAGAGTGAACAGAATATTGCACAACCCTGATGGCACGCAGGGTCCAGCAGGGTTCTCAGCCCCCTGTTCATGGGTATCCATGACCTGAATCAAGGCGATCGATTTGCCAGCCAACCGGAAAATTGGCACAATGTGTTCATTATGTTGAACATCAAGGCTTTACCTCTCCCCACTTCCCGCCTGGTTTCGCGCGAGCGTCACTGGACCGGCGACCTCTAGCTCCTCTCTTCGGCTGCTACCTGAGCGTGGCGCCAAGCGCGGCCAACACTCAACAGTGATTGCCGCCCGAGTCGGCGCCACCGACCCCGAACCGAAACCGCCGCAAGGATGCTCTTAGCGAGACTGCGCGCGGCTGCCCGTGGGAGGGCTTTACCATGCGTTCCTGGATTTACCTGTTTGCCGCCATCGGCTTCGAAGTCGTTGGCACCACCTCGATGAAATTCACCCACACGCTGTTCCCGATTGCCGGGCTGCTGCTGATGTACCTGATGATCGGCCTGTCGTACTACTTCCTGTCGCTGGCCATCAAGCGCGTGCCGGTTGGCGTGGCTTATGCCCTGTGGGAAGGCATCGGCATCGTACTGATCACCCTGGTCAGCGCCTTCTTCCTCGGCGAGCACCTGAGCCTGGACAAGGCCCTGGGCCTGGCCGTGATGATCGCCGGCATCCTGCTGGTGAAATCCGGCACCCGTACCGGCCAGCGTGAAGCGAGCCGTGAACTGAATGGGGAGGCCGTGACATGCTGAACCATGACCTGATTCCGATGGCCTGGCTGGGCCTGGCCATCGTCCTGGAAGTGATCGCCAACCTGCTGCTGAAGTATTCCGATGGCTTCCGCAAGCGCCTGATCGGCGCGGCCTCGATCCTCTGCGTGCTGGGTGCGTTCACCGCGCTGGCGCAGGCGGTGCGCGGCATCGAGCTGTCGGTGGCCTACGCCATCTGGGGCGGCTTCGGCATCCTCGCCACCGTCGCCATGGGTTGGGCCCTGTTCGGCCAGCGTCTGGTCTGGCGCGGCTGGGTCGGCCTGGCGATGCTGGTGCTGGGCATGGGCCTGCTGAAGCTGGCGTGACCGGCGAATGAAACGAAAAAGGCGGAGCTGGGCTCCGCCTTTTTTATTGCCTGAGAGAGGGGTGCCGTGCGGTTCGCGGGCATGGCCCGCTTGTGTCTGCAAAGCTCGATAAGCTCGAAGGTGAGAGCGACGGGAGGCAAGCTGCAGGTCCGCGGTGTTGGTCGCACG
>NZ_JBIVBR010000007.1:0-349235 GCF_044746165.1 Pseudomonas sp. NPDC086581
GTAAAGCCAGCAGAGTTAGCCGGCAAACAGGACCGATGCCTTTGACTTCGGCCAGCAAATCATCCTTGGCTCGCCAGATCGGTGACTTTTCAATGGCATCGTGCAAACCCGCATCACTGGCCCTGAGGCGTTTCTCCAGCCACTGAATGTGAAGCTTGATATCACGGCGAAGGGCTTTGCCAGTGGCTTGCTGCAAACGCAGCTTCTCCGCCACCAGCATGTCGACCAACTGGCGCCGCCGCCCAAGCAAGTCGGCCAACTCAAACGTTTGCGCTTCAGGCAATGGCCTGATTGCTGGTCGAACAGCCAGGCCGAAAGCAGCAAGAATTCGAGCATCCAGAGCATCAGTCTTAGCTAGTTGCCCAGACGCTTTGGCGAAGTCTCTGACTTGTCGTGGATTGACCACGACCAATGGCAGATTCTGTGCTGCCAGTTCCGCGATCAACAGGCGCTCCAGACCTCCCGTCGCCTCAGCGACAATCAACTGCGGGGCCAGTGCCAGGAGATCGCAGGCAAGCTTGGCTCTGCCAGGAACATCGTTGGCGTAACGCTGCAACGAAGATTGGGTACTGACGAACACGTCAAGAAAGCTTTTCGAGATGTCGATTCCAACGACCGCTGACTCTTGCTCCAATGATTTCACCTCCAACCCTGACTTGCAGAAACGGGCTTTGAGCCCAGGCAACCGTTCGGGTTTATCAGGAAGACCCTGCTCCGACCCTCGCTCGCCCACGATCTGGAAATCTAGTCACTGGCGGTCTGAAGCAGGTGAAAACAACTTACAAGTCCCTTTTGTCAAACGTCGGAGAGCCGCCCTCACAAAAGGAACCAAAAAGTCTTGCCCGAACATCCGGTTTTTCGCTTAGGCGAAAAATTCCCTCGTTGAACCGAAGTTTCAGGGGCACGCGTCGAAGGGCCATCCCTGGCCCATCGCCGCTCTCGCGACATCCATGTCGCTCAACCCCTGAAACTCCGCTTCAACGAGACCTTCTGAGCGGGGCATTCGGCGCGTGCGGATATTTCTCTGGAAGTCTTTTGGGAGCCAGAGCCAGAGCCAGGCGGGGATGTCGCGCTCTTCGTAGGAGCGAGCTTGCTCGCGAACCACACGGCACACGATCAATCGCGAAAAAAAGGGATTTTCGCCTGCGGGAGTTACAGCAACAGATACCCCTGCGGGGCCTTGAACCGCGGCGGGTCGGCGATGAACTTCAGCCGCTCCGGCTTCCACCAGCCCGGCAGCAACCGTCGTACCGCCGGCTGGTTGAAGCGGTCGTCGAGCAGGTAGATCACCCCCGAATCCGTCGGCGTGCGGATCACCCGGCCGGCCGCCTGCACGACCTTCTGCAGGCCGGGGAACAGGTAGGTGTAGTCGTAGCCGTCGCCGAACATCCCCTGCATGCGCTGCTTGATCTCCTCGTTGACCTGGTTCACCTGCGGCAGCCCCAGCGTGGCGATGAAGGCGCCGATCAGGCGCTCGCCCGGCAGGTCGATGCCCTCGCCGAAAGCGCCGCCGAGCACGGCAAAGCCGATGCCGCGCGAGTGGGTGGTAAAGCGATCGAGAAAGGCCTCGCGCTCGATCTCGTTCATGCTGCGCGACTGCACCCAGAAGGGAATGTCCGGATGCTCGGCGGTGAAGCGCTCCAGCGCCTGCTGCAGGTAGGCGTAGCTGCTGAAGAAGGCCAGGTAGTTGCCGGGGCGCGCGCGGAACTGCCGGGCCATCAGGGTGCTGATCGGCGTGAGGCTGGCCTCGCGGTGCTGGTAGCGGGTGGACAGGTTGCTCAGCGCGTGGACTTCCAGCTGCTGGGCGTGGAAGGGCGATTCCACTTCGCGCCAGCCGGTGTCTTCGGGCAGGCCGAGCAGATCGGCGTAATAGTGCGCGGGGGTCAGGGTGGCGGAGAACAGCGTGGTGCTGTGGGCCACCTTGAAGCGCTCGGCGAGGAAGGGCGCCGGTACCACATTGCGCAGGCACAGGGTCGAGAGTACGCGCCGCGCGCTGACGTCGTGGCGGGTGATGTCGAACAGCGAGTGCGGCCCGTAGGCCTCGGCCAGCCGGCAGAACAGCATGGCGTCGAGGTAGAAGCGCAGCAGCTCGGCCTCGTTGCCGGTGGGCTGGTCGGTGAGGTGGTCGGTGATGGCGCTGACGGCCTTCTGCAGCGCGGCGATGAACAGGTCGGGGATGGTCGGGTAGATCTGGTAATCCACGTCCTGGTCCTGGTCCTGGTGCAGCTGGTTCCAGTGCCGGCCGACGCGCTCCAGCGCGCTTTTCAGCTTGGCCGGGGCGACCTTGCGCAATGCATTGAACTCGCCCTGGTCCAGCTCGGCGCTGTACATGCCACGGCCGCGCTCGATGAGGTTGTGCGCCTCGTCCACCAGCAGGGTGACCTTCCAGTCGTTGAGCAAGGTGAGGCCATAGAGCAGGGCGGTCATGTCGAAGTAGTAGTTGTAGTCGCCCACCACCACGTCGGACCAGCGGCACAGCTCCTGGCTCAGGTAATAGGGGCAGATCTGGTGCTCCAGCGCGACCTTGCGCACCGCCTCCTGGGTCAGCCAGCACTGCTTGAGCGCAGCCTCGCGGGCGGCGGGCAGGCGGTCGTAGAAGCCCTTGGCCAGCGGGCAGGATTCGCCGTGGCAGGCTTTGTCCGGATGTTCGCAGGCCTTGTCGCGGGCGACGTGTTCCAGCACCCGTAGCGGCTGGGCGGCCTCCTGCTGGCGCAACGTGGCGAGGGCGTCCAGCGCCAAGCGCCGGCCGGGGGTCTTGGCGGTGAGGAAAAACAGCCGGTCCAACTGCTGGCCGGGGAAGGCCTTGAGCTGCGGGAATAGCGTGCCGAGGGTCTTGCCGATGCCGGTGGTGGCCTGTGCCATCAGCGTATGGCCGTCGCGGGCGGCGCGGTAAACCGACTCGGCAAGCATGCGCTGGCCCTGGCGGAAATCGGCGTAGGGAAAGCGCAGCGCTTCCAGCCCCTGGTCGCGCTCGACGCGGTGGGCGCTTTCCTGCTCGGCAAACTGCACGAAGCGCTGGCATTGCAGCTCGAAGAAGGCGCGCAGGTCGGCGGCGGAGAAACGCTCGCGGAACTCGGTTTCCTTCTGGGTAATGACGTTGAAGTAGACGACGGCGAGATCGATGGCGTCGATCTCCAGGGTCTGGCACAGCAGCCAGCCGTATACCTTCACCTGCGCCCAGTGCAGCAACCGGTGGTTCTGCGGGATGCGCGCGACGTCGCCGCGGTGGGTCTTGATCTCTTCCAGCAGGTTTTCGCTCGGGTCGTAGCCGTCGGCGCGGCCGCTGACCACCAGCCCCGGATATTCGCCACGCAGCGGCAGCTCGGCGATGTAGCCCAGCCCTCGGCGGGAGACCACAGTGGCGTGCCCGGCCATGCCTTCCTGCGCCGTGGGGGCGGGGGTGAAGCGCAGGTCGAGGTCACCTTCCTTGGCGGTGAATTCGCACAGCGCGCGCACGGCGATGGCATAGCTCACGCGCTTTCCGCCACTTCGTCCGCCCAGCGCACGTAGCAGACTTCCACCGGCATGCCGTGCTCGGCGCAGAAGGCCAGCCAGCGCTTCTGGTTATCCTGCAGGCGGTCGCCGGGGCCTTTCACCTCGATCATCCGGTAGCGCGCCTCGCCGGGCCAGAACTGGATCAGGTCGGGCATGCCGGCGCGGTTGGCCTTCGGGTCGGCCAGCAGGCGCTCGAACCACAGCTTCAGGTGCGCCGCCGGCAGGCAGTGCAAGGCCTGCTCCAGCAGGTTTTCATCCAGCAGCTCCCAGTGCACGAAGGGCGAGAGGATGCTGGACTTGGCGGTCCAGGTTTCGCGGATGACCGCCAGATAGGCGTCGCTGTCCAGTAATGCCAGGCGTGCGGCGAAGGCTTGTGCGCGGCGGCTGACGAAGTCGCTGCGGTTGAGGTCGCTGGGACCCGCCTGGAAGGGGTGGAAGAAAGCGCCGGGCAGCGGGGCAAAGATCACGTCCCAGCAGAGCAGGCCGAACAGGCTGCAGACCAGCGCGTTCTCCACGTAGTGCACCGGCGCTTCGTCCTGGTGAAGCACGGCCTGCACGGCGAACTCGACGTTGACGTCCGGGCGCGGCAGCTCCAGGTCGATGCGCAGCGGCGGCGTGGTCTTAGCGGCTTTTTCCTTCGGCAGGCCGAGCTGGCGGATCAGTCGGGTCAGCGCGCGCTCGACCAACTGCAGCTCGCCATCACTTTCCGGCGCGGCCAGGGCGGTCTGCACCAGAGCATGGGCTTCTTCGAAGCGTTGCAGACGCTCCAGCACGCGAATCTGCCGTTGCCGCGAGCCACCGGTGGCGGTGCGCTGGTACAGCGCCAGCGCGGCGTCCAGCTCGCCTTCGCGCTCCAGCTGGTAGGCCATGCGGTACAGCAGGCGGCCGTGGCGGGCTTGCAGGTAGGCGTTGTCGCTGTGGAAGTCGCCCAGTTCGGCCAGCAGCCCGTCGATGGGTTCGCCGGTTTCGAAACGCACCGCGCCGTTCCACAGGTGAATGTAGGCTTCCAGGTCGTCGCGGCTGCGGAAGGCTCGGGAATCGGCGGTGAAAGGGACGCTTTCGTAGCGGAAGATGCCGAGATCGGCGAGGACGAACTCGGACCAGTCCTGCTGCAGATTACCGAAGAACAGCAGGCGCAGGCGGTCGCAAAGCGGCGTCGCCATCAGGGTGTAGAGCTGGTCGAGCTCCGGGTACCAGCCGGCGAAGGGCTGTACCTGCTCGTGGTAGGCGTGCAGGTGCTCGTACAGCTCGGCCTTCTTCAGCGCGCGGCGCGGCAGGTCAGCGCGGAAGCGCGTGAGCAGTTCGTCCTTGAGCAGCAGCGGCAGCAGGTCTTCCAGCGCAAGCGGGCAGGCATCGTCCAGCCAACCCAGCTCCAGCAGCGGCGCGGCTGCCTGGGAAATGTCGCCGATCTCCGCGTAGCTCAGCTTGCCGGCGCGAAAATGCGGGCCCTTGCGCATCACCAGTCGTACCAGCAGTGCCCGCGACGGCAGCGGCAGCGCGCGGAAATCGGCGATGAACCGGGCTTCCTCGGCGTCGAGCAGATCGGCGTAACGTTCGTCGATCCAGTCGAGGGCGCGGTGGAAGTTGGTCAGGTAGTAGAGGCTGGGATCGAGCGGCACGGACATTGGCGGGCACTGGTTTTACATACAGTGGCAAGGATGGCGTGATGGGGGCCTGGCCGCAAGGGTTAGCGTGGCCTTTCATCGGGAGATGTGGGGCTTGGTTTTAGGGACGCCGTACCTCAGGTGGGACGGCGGATAACGCCGTAGGCGTTATCCGCCCTACGGGGGGCTCAGTCGGAGCGCTCGTTCGTAGGGCGAATAGCCGTTCACGGTTATCCGCCGTCCAATGCCATTGCGCGGTGAGGGCGGCGGATCAATCCAGCCGGAACACCAGCGCCTTCAGGCCGCTGTCTTCCTCGATATCGGCAAACTCCGGCGGGTTTTCCAGGCGCTCGATGAAGCGCAGCTGCGGTGCTTCGGCGGTCATGCCCTGGAGCAGGAAGTCGACGCCGACGCCGGGGTCGTTCACGCAGGCCAGCACGGTGCCGGCCCCGTCCAGCAGTTCCGGCAGGCGGCGGAGGACGCGGGCGTAGTCCTTGTCGAGGACGAAGCTGCCTTTCTGGAAGCTCGGCGGGTCGATGATGATCAGGTCGTACGGGCCGGATTTCTTCACCTTGCCCCAGGACTTGAACAGGTCGTGGTCGAGGAAGCTCACCTTCGACAGGTCGTGGCCGTTCAGGCGGTGGTTGTCGCGGCCACGACTGAGCGCGGCACGGGCCATGTCGAGGTTGACCACCTTCTGCGCGCCGCCGGCCATCGCCGCCACGGAGAAGCCGCAGGTGTAGGCGAACAGGTTGAGCACGCGCAACCCGGCGGAGTTGGCCTGCACCCACTGGCGGCCGTAGCGCATGTCGAGGAACAGGCCGTTGTTCTGCTTGCGGCCCAGGTCCAGCTGGTAGCGCAGGCCATGCTCGCTGATCTGCCAGCCGTCGAAGGCTTCGCCGTTGAGCACTTCCATGGTGCTTTCCAGTGTGTAGCGGTGCTGCAGCATCAGGCTGCGGGCGCCGGTGGCGCGCCAGATGTCGCCCTGTGCCAGTTCCACCAGCATTGCCCGCAGCGCGCTCAGCTCGTCTTCGGCGGGCTCGCGGAACAGCGACACCAGCAGCACGCCTTCCAGCCAGTCGGCGGTGACCTGCTCCAGCCCCGGCCAGCGGCGGCCACGGCCGTGGAACAGGCGGCGGGTCTCCGCAGGGGCGGGGTTCAGGGCGGTGAGCAGTTGCTCGCGCAGGGTGGCGATGGCTTCGGTGTTCATCTATCCGGTCTTTCTGATTCAGGCGATTGGAGCAAATCGGGGCGGCGATTCTACGCGCTCAGGCGCCGTGGCGCTGCACCTGCAGTTTTTCCTCCGGGCGCGGGGCGACGAAGTAGCGGTTGAGCGCCTCGTAGCCGGCCGGGTCCAGCGGCGCGGCCAGCGGGGCGATGGCGTGGCGCGCCAGCAGGCGGCTGCGGCAGGTGGCCGGGTCGACGTCGAGGAAATGCAGGCAGTGCGCCGCACCGGCCTGCTGAGCCAGATCGATCAGCCAGCGGCGGTCGGCCAGGGTGTTGGCGGGGATGTCCAGCACCACGCTGGTGCCGGCGCGGAGCAGGCCGACCACGTGCGGGCCCATGACCTTGCGCACGCGGCGGGCGTAGAGCTGGTAGTCGTCGGGGTTGCTGATGCCCCAGGGGAACAGCTCCGCCAGCCACTGTTCCTCGGCCAGCATCACGGTGCCCGGCGCCTCGGCCAGCTCGCGCGCGAGGCAGGACTTGCCCGACGCCGCCTTGCCGCAAAGCAGGTGCAGCGTGCCTGTCTGTGTGCTCATGTAGTCGCCTCCAACAGGTCGGTGCCGTAGGAGTTATCGACCGCGCAACGCCAGACGCCGTCGGCTTCTCGGCGGAACACGTAGGTGGCGCGGCGGCTCAGCTTGCCGTGGCTGGTATCCAGCAGGGTTTGCGCGACAACGAGCGCGGTATCGCCGGTATCGAGGATTTCCAGGCGGCCCTGGCGCACCCGCAGCTTGTGCCCGAAGTGCTCGGCGATGGCGACGAAGGCCTGGCGGATCTGCGCCTTGCCGCGCGCCAGCAGGCCCGGCTTGACCACCAGCAGGGCGTCCTCGGTGTAGAACTCGAGCAGCGCGTCGAAGTCCTCGCGGCCGATGGCTGCGTCGGCGGCCTGGATGAGCGCTTGCAGGGGGTGCTGCTCTGGCGAAAGGGCCGCTGGGGTTGCCTGGTCCATCAGTGTCTCCTCGATCGGGAGCCTCGGACGGCGGGCATTAAAAAACCCGCCGGGAGGCGGGTTTGGTTGTTCGCTTGAATGCGCTAACCCACCATCGGAGCGATGGTGGTAATAATCTGCTGGAAGGTGCGGTTGGCGGCATTCATGGGTCAGAAGCTATCAGAAGTTTCATACGTCGCGCCAGCGCTCTTTTTTTGCTGGCGGCATGGCATGATCGCGCCGCGCCATGGTCTGAGCACCATGTCTTTCTCCACGCTGTAGCGGAGTCTCTTCATGCCATCCCCCCTCGCAACCCGCTTCCTGCGCGCCCTGGCGCTGCTCGCCGGGTTGGCCGCGTCCGTCGATACCCTTGCCGCGACCTGCCCGCCGGGGCAGCGCCAGGTCTGCCTGGACACCTGCACTTGCCTGCCGGACCTGGGCGCCGTGCTCGGTCCGGTGCTGACTGACACCCGCAAGATGGCCGCCCAGGCGCTGGGCGTTTGGCTGCAGCAGTCCCGCGAGCAAGCGGCGCAGGGCGGCACCGAGCCGATCCCGCTGGAGATCCGCGCCCAGTTGCAGCCGTATTTCTCCGACGACGTGCTGATGGCCGCGCGCTATTCCACCGGTGCGCTGGACGAGTTGAACGCCGCCCAGGCGATCATGCAGAACCCCGACACCGAGGCCGTCACCCTGGTGGACGTGATCGTCTTCCGCAGCGAGGATGACGCGCAAAAGGACGTCGCCCTCTGGGCACACGAGCTGTGGCACGTGAAGCAGTACCAGGAGTGGGGCGTACAGGGCTTCGCCACGCGCTATTCCGAGGACTTCGACGCCGTGGAGGCCCCGGCCTACGAGATGCAGCGCCGGGTCGCCAAGGACCTGCGCGACGGCAAGGTCACCGCACAGCAGAATTGACCTCAGCGGCTGGCGCTGGCCTCCGGCGTCGGCGTGCCGCCGCCGAGCGCCTTGCACAGGGCGATCAGCGTCAGGCGCAGCTGGGTATCGCTGTCCACCACGTCGCGCCGCGACTGCAGGTAGGCGCGCTGGGCGTCCAGTTCCACCAGGAAGTCGGTCATGCCGCCGGCATAGCGAGCCTTGGCCATGCCGTAGGCGACGTCGCTGCTGCGCAGCTTTTCCTGCAGGCGCTGGTTGCGCTGGCGCTCGGCGCCGTAGTGGCTCAAGGCGTCGTCCACTTCCTGCCAGGCCTTGAGCACGGTCTGCTGGTAGGACACCGCCGCTTCCTGCTGCTCCAGCTTGCGCAGGTTGATCTGCGAGCGCCGCCGGCCGTTGTCGAAGATCGGCAGCGACAGACTCGGGCCGACGCTCCAGGTGCGGCTGCCCCAGTCGCTGAACTTGCCGTCGTCGGCCGATTCGTAGCCGAACTTGGCGCCCAGGCGGATGGACGGGTAGAGGTCGGCCACGGCCACGCCGATATTGGCGGTGGCAGCGTGCAGCTGGGCTTCGGCGGCGCGGATATCCGGGCGGCGGCGTGCCACTTCCGAAGGCAGGCCCAGGCTCAGGTCGGGCGTTTGCGGGGTGTTTTGCGCGACGGGCCTGAGGTCATCGCGCAGGCTGCCGGGTTCGGCGCCGATCAGCACGCCGATCTGGTTGATCGCCGCGCTCTCGCTGGCGTGCAGCTGCGGCAGGCTGGAGCGCAGATCGGCGAGCTGGCCGCGCTGGCGTTCGACGTCGAAGTCATCCACCAGCCCGCCATCGGCGCGCACCTGGATCAGCTGCAGGGATTGCTCGGTAGCGACTATGTCCTGGTTGGCCACGGCGATCTGCTGCTGTACGCCGCGCAGCTCGAAGTAGGCGCGGGCCAGTTCGGCCGAGACGCCCAGGCGGGTTTCCTCGAACATCGCCTGCTGCGCCGCCACGCTGGCGTCGGCGGCCTCTATAGAGCGGCTTACGCGGCCCCACAGGTCGGGCTCCCAGGAGGCGTCGAAACCGGCCTGGTAGAGGGTGAAGGGCTGCGCCAGCACTTTGCTGATCTCGTCGCTGCTGGCGCCGGGGGCGATGCGCTGGATCATCAGCGCGTTGGCGCCGTTCTCGCTCATGCGCTGGCGGGTCACGCCGCCTGAGGCGTTGACGTCCACGCCACGCTGCGCCGCCACCATCTGCCGCTGCATGCGGCTCTGGGCGAATCGCAAGACAGCGCTGTTGAGGTCGGGGCTGGCCTTGTCGGCGCGGCGTTGCAGGTTGTTCAGCACCGGGTCGTTGAACAGCGTCCACCAGTCCTCGCTGAGGCGGACGTTGCCCTGGGCCGGGTGCAATTGCGCATCGCCGGAGTGCGCGGCCTGCCAGCTGGCCGGCGCCTGGGTTTGCGGCGCTTCGTAGTCGGGGCCGACGGCGCAACCGGCGAGGCCGGTGCCGAGCAGGGCAAGGGAGACGAGGCGAGACGTGCGGTTCATCGATGGCACCTTTTCAGAATTGCACCTTTTCAGATTCGCTGGGCGCTAGTCATCGGACGAGCCCTCGAAACGCCGTGCGACGAAGCCCAGCAGCAGGCCTGTGGCAATGCCGACGACGCCCAGCGTCAGGCCCATGGAGCGGTTGCTGACCATGCCGACGTTTTTCACATGGGTCGGCAGACCGAGCAGGCCGATGAAGAACAGCATCGCCAGCGACAGAGCGATCAGGTAGATGCCTCCGGCTCGCCAGGTGTCGGTCGGGATGCCCTTGCGGCGGCAGTATAGGTAGCCCAGCCCGAACGGCAGGGCGAGCTGGGTGACGGCGAAGACGATGAACTGGCTGGTTTCGCTCATGGGTGGCGGCTTCTGAAGTGGGGTTCCGGCTGAGGGTATTGCATCGCGGGGCCATCTCCAGTAATCGACTACGCAAGCCGGTGGCGGAACAGCCACGAGGCGAGCGGCAGGGTGACGGCGGCCACCACCAGCATGGGGATCAGGTTGTGCCAGACATCGGCTAACGTCGCGCCTTCGAGGTAGACGCGCTGGATCAGGTCGATGCCGAAGCGCAGCGGGTTGGCGTAGGTCACCACCTGCAGGAACTCGGGCATGTTGCGCACCGGCGTGGCGAGGCCGGAGAGCAGCGTCAGCGGCATGATCAGCACGAAGGTGTAGAGCATCGCCTGCTGCATGTTCAGCGACACCGCGCTGATCGACATGCCCAGCCCGACACAGGCGATGGTGAATACCGCCAGCCCGGCGTAGAGGTTGAACAGCGAACCGGCCATGGGTATTCGGAACCAGAACAGCGCCATCAGCAGCACCAGCGTGGCCTGCAGCATGCCGATCAGCAGGGGCGGAATGGCCTTGCCGAGCATGATCTCAAGTGGCGTGTAGGGCGTCACGAGCAACTGGTCGAAGGTGCCCTGTTCGCGTTCGCGGGCCACCGAGAGCGCGGTGAGCATGAGCGTCTGCATCATGCTCAGGGTGGCGATCAGCGCGGGGATCAGCGGCCAGCGGGTCTCCAGGTTGGGGTTGTACCAGGAGCGGCTGACCACGCTGATCGGCGCCGCGGTCAGGCCCTGTTCCTGGTTGAACTGCTGCACCACCACGGCCAGCCCGGCGGCGGCGGAGCCGGCGGTGTTGGAGTTGCGCCCGTCGAGGATGACCTGGATCGGCGCCGGGTCGCCCTGCGCCAGGCGGGTCTGGAAGTCCGAGGGGATATGGATCACCAGCAGCGCCTTCTGCTCGTCGATCACCGTCTGGATTTCCTCCACGCGGGTCAGCGTCGCCACCCGGTGGAAGATGCCGCTGCCGTCCAGGCGCGAGGCGAGGCGAGTGGAGGATTCGCTGTGGCTCAGGTCGAGGATGGCGTAGGGCGCGTCGTTGAGGTCGAAGGTCACCGCGTAGCCGAACAGCACGCTCTGCATCAGCACCGGCGCCACCAGCACGATGCGGTTGGCCGGGTCCTTGAGGATCACCAGCAGTTCCTTGCGCCACAGGTTGAGGATGCGCCAGAGAAATTCCATGCGAGTCAGTCCAGCCGCTTGCGCGTCACCATCCGCGCCAGGCCCAGCAGGGCGACGGCGTAGGCGGCGAGGATGGCGCAGTTCTTGAGGATCATCGGCCAGAAGTCGCCGGCCAGGAACAGGGACTTCACCAGCTCCATGAAGTAGGTCGCCGGCAGCAGGTTGCCGATCACGCGGATGGCAGTGGGCACGTTGCGCAGGTCGAAGATGAAGCCCGAGAGCATCATCGCCGGCAGGAAGCTGGCGAGCAGGGCGATCTGGCTGGCTAGGAACTGGTTTTTGGTCACCGCCGAGATCAGCAGGCCGATACCCAGCGCCACCAGCATGTAGAGCATCGAGGCGATCACCAGCACGACGAAGGAGCCATAGATCGGCACGTCGAACAGGAAGCGCGCGGCGAGCAGGCACAGGGCGAGGCCGATCATGCCGATGCCGAAGCAGGGGATGATCTTCGCCAGGAGGATTTCCACCGGCCGCACCGGCGTGACGAACAGCGCTTCCAGCGTGCCGCGCTCCCATTCGCGGGCCATGACCAAGGCGGTAAGGAAGGCGCCAACCAGGGTCATGATCAGCACGATCAGTCCCGGCACCAGGTACCAGGTGCTGGTGTTGGCGGCGTTGAACCACATGCGCTGGACAATGGTGACCGCGCCGCGCTGGTCCGTGGACTGGGCGGCGCTGCCGGCGCTGCGGTCGGCCTGCTTCTCGCCGTAGCCCGCCAGGGCGCTGCTGACGTAGTTGGAGACGCTGGCGGCGCGGGTGGCGTCCGAGCCCTGCACGAGTACCTGTACCTGCGCGTTGCCGTCGTTCAGGCGGCGGGTGAAATCGGCAGGGAATTGCACCAGCGCGTCCACCTCGCGGGCCTTCATCAGCGCCTCGCCTTCGGCGAAGGAACGCACCAGATGTGGCTCCAGGTACTCGGTACGGCTGATCCCCGCGGCCACGTCTCGGGCCACGGGGGACGGGTCATCGAGGACGATGGCGACGATGGCGCGCTTGACGTCCAGCGACAGGCCATAGCCGAAGATCAGGATCAGCGCGATGGGCAGTCCGATGCCGATCAGCAGGTTGCTGCGGTCGCGCACCAGCTGCCGCACTTCCTTGCGGGTCAGTGAGGCGAGGCGCCGCCAGAAGCCACCGGCGCTCATGCCGTGCCTGCCTTGGCGTGCTGGCGATTGCTCTCGACGATTTCGATGAACGCCTGCTCCATGTTCAGCGTGCTGCCCTTGCCGCCGGCCTGCTCGCGGACTTCCTGCGGGGTGCCCATGGCCAGCAGCTTGCCGGCATCCTGGATGACGATGCGGTCGCAGTACTCGGCTTCTTCCATGAAGTGGGTGGTGATAATGATGGTGGTGCCCGATGCCGCCAGTGCCGTGATGCGCTGCCAGAAGCCGCGGCGGGCGAGGGGGTCGGCTCCGCTGGTGGGTTCGTCGAGGAAGAGGATTTCTGGCTCGTGGAGCAGGCCGACCGCCATCGCCAGGCGCTGCTTGAAACCGCCGGGCAGCTGGCCGCTGGGCGAGTCCTCCTGGCCGCTGAGGTCGAACTGCCGGGACACCGCGTCCATCCGCTGGCTCAGGCGCTTGCCGCCCAGGCCATAGGCGCCGCCGAAGAAGCGCAGGTTCTCGGCGACCGAGAGGTTGCCGTAGAGGGAGAACTTCTGCGACACGTAGCCGACCTTGCGCCGCGCCTGGGCTCGCGCGTGGCGCAGGTTGACCCCGGCGACCTGCAGCGTGCCGCTGGTGGCCGGCAGCAGCCCGCAGAGCATGCGGAAGGTGGTGGTCTTGCCGGCGCCGTTGGGCCCGAGCAGGCCGAAGATTTCCCCCCGGCGCACGCTGAAGTTGGTGCTGGCCACGGCGGTGAAGTCGCCGAACTTGCGGACCAGGTCCTTCACTTCGATCACCGCTTCGTTGCTGTCGTCGTGACGGTGCGTGCCGGCCTTGAGCGACTCCATGTCGACGGCTTCGGCATCGCTGCGAGCGCGCAGCAGGAACATGAAGCCGTCTTCCAGGCGCGCGTCCACCTGGCGTACCGGTGCGCCGTCGAGCAATTGATCGAGCTTGCCCTGGTCCGCGTCCGGCTGGCGGATGAAGCGCACCTCGCCGGACTGTGGCACCGCGTCGACGATGTTCTGGTGGTCGTCCAGCAGCCGCGCTTGCAGCGTGCGGGCGGGTTCGTCGGCAGGTGGCGTGGCGATGAAGCAGAGGTTGTCGGCGTGCTCGCGGATCGACGCCGGGTCGCCCTTGGCCATCAGTTGGCCCTGGTGCAGCAGAAAGACTTCGGCGCAACGCTCGGCCTCGTCCATGTAGGAGGTGGAGACCAACACGCTGAGCTGCTCCTGCTCGATCAACTGCTGGATGATCTCCCACAGTTCGCGGCGCGACAGCGGATCGACGCCGACTGTTGGCTCGTCGAGCAGCAGCAAGTCAGGCGAGCGCACCAGGGTGCAGGCCAGGCCCAGCTTCTGCTTCATGCCGCCGGAGAGCTTGCCCGCCGGGCGATCGGTGAAGCGCGCCAGGTCGGTCATCTCCAGCAGGCGCTGGTAGCGCTCCTGGCGCTCCTGGTGCGGCACGCCGTGGAGGTCGGCGTAGAGATCGAGGTTCTCCTGCACGCTGAGGTCCTCGTAGAGGCCGAAGCGCTGCGGCATGTAGCTGATACGGTCTTGCACCTGCTGCGGGTGGGCGTGGACGTCCACGTCCAGCACCGTGAGGGTGCCGGCGTCGGCCTGCAGTAGCCCGGCGACCAGACGCAGGAAGGTGGTCTTGCCGGCGCCGTCCGGGCCCACCAGCGCGGTGAGCTGACCGCGGGGGATGTCCAGGCTGATGTCCTTGAGCGCTTGCACCGTCTTACCCGACTCTTTCACCAGAAAGTGCTTGGCCAGGCCCTCGGCGCGAATGACTGGAGCGTCAGACATCAGCGCGGCTCGTCGGCGAAGCGCACCGTGGCCGGCATGCCCAGGCGCAGCCGGTTATCCGGGTCGGCTACCAGCACGCGCACCTCGTAGACGAGGCTGGTGCGCAGCTCTTCGGTCTGCACCGATTTCGGGGTGAACTCGGCCACCGAGGAAATGAAGCCGACGTGGCCGTCGATGGCCTGGTCCGGATGGCTGTCGGTGAATACCTGGGCCTTCAGGCCGGGCTTGATGCGGCCCAGGTTGGTTTCGCTGACGTAGGCGCGAATCCATTTCGGGTCGGTCAACGCCAGGGAGTACACCGGCCGCTGCGGCGAGGCCATGTCGCCGGGCTCCAGCAGGCGCGAGCGCACAGTGGCGTTCTGCGGTGCCTTGAGGTCGGCTTCGTCGAGGTTGTGCTGCAACAACGCCAGGTCAGCGCGGGCGGCGGCGAGCTGGGCGTCGGCCTGGGCGATGTCTTCCGCGCGCGGGCCGATCTGCGCCAGGCGCAATGACTTCTGCCGGTCTTCCAGCTCGGCCTGGGCGACCTTCTGCTGCGAGGTGGCGCTGTCGATGTCCTGCTGGCTGACGGCGCGGCCACCAGGGCTGTTGGCGCGGATACTTTCCAGCCGGCGCAGCTGGGTGCTGGCGAGGTCGAGCTGGGCGCGGGCGGCTTTGTCCTGGGCTTTCGCCCGGTCGATGTCCTCGGGGCGCGAGCCGTTCTTCAGGCGCAGCAGGTTCTGCTCCTGGGCGGTAATCTGTGCTCGGGCCTTGTCGATCTGCAGGCGCAGGGCGCGGGTATCCAGGCTCGCCAGCACGTCGCCGGCTTTGACCACGTCGCCTTCCTCGACATTCATCTTCGCGATGCGCTCGCTGCCGGTGAAGGCCAGCGACACCTGACGGATGTCCACGTTGCCGTAGAGCACCAGGCGTTTGTCATCATTTTCGCGGGACTGCAGGTACCACCACAGTCCGCCCCCCAGCAGCAGCGCAACGAGCGCCACCAGCACCAGCTTCTTAGGCATCGGCCCATCCCTGATTCATGACAGCCCGGTGAAGGATAGACAGTTATTCGCCCCAGGACCCTGACGCAAGCCGCTACCCCGCGTCGCAGAGCCTGCCCTTCGTCAGCTGCCGTGCCGCGACGGGCGTCGCCTGTTAGCGTGGAGAGACATCCCGATGGAGATGCCACCATGGGCAAAGACGAAAACACCACGAGCGCGCACCGGGCGTCCTTGTACCTGCGCGCCGAGCGGATTCAATGGTTCGGCCTGGTGCTGCTGTTCCTGGCCGTGGGACTTGCGGCGTTGACCGACTTCCTGCAGCGCGATGGCGGGGTGGCGACCATTGTCGCCTTCGCTGTGGTCGGCGCGCTGGCGCTGGTGGTGGCGCGGTTGATCCTGTTGCGGCCGAAGCCTGTGTAGGAGCCACCGGTGCTGGGCCGATACGGCTCAGCGCCGCGGAATGGACTGCACCTGCGGCTGCATCTGCTGCTGCGGGATGTTCCGGTAGCCCATCTGGCCCTCTTCCATGGGCGGCGGGCGTGGTGCGTCTTGGTCATTGTGGCTGCCGCAGGACGAGCCGCCCAGCAGCACGGCCAGCGCGCCGATCATGAGTAGAACGGTGGTTTTTCCCATCGTGGTTGCTCCTGGTGAGCCGTCCTTCCAGTGAAAACGAAAACCCGCCGCTGAGCCGGCTGGTCGGACGAATGGGGGCGGCGCAACCGGCCCGCCGGTTTCCCTGGCAATCGCTTGAAATCCCGCTGTTTTCGCGCGGTTACGATCGTGCAGATTGCCATGGATCAACCATACTCAGGCGACTCGCTCCGGCGTTGTGCTCGGGGGAACAAGGAGGGCGGGATGCTCGACTATTTTGCGCTGGGGGTACTGATCTTTGTCGGATTGGTACTGTTCTACGGGATCATCGTGCTGCACGACATTCCTTATGAGATTGCGGTACACCGCAACCATCCCCACCAGGACGCGATCCACGCGGCCGGCTGGGTAAGCCTTTTCACGCTGCATGCGCTGTGGCCGTTCCTGTGGATCTGGGCCATGTTGTACCGCGAGGACCGGGGGTGGGGCTTCCACCACGGCAAGACGCCGGCGCAGGAGGCGGAATACCTGGAGCAGCAGCTGGCCGAGCTGCGTCAGCGCCTGGATGCGCTGGAAGGCCGCCAGAACGCTCCCGCCGCACCGGCAACCACTCAACCGGGCGGGGAGGGCTGATCCATGGACCTGTTGCTGATCCTCACCTACACCGCCTTCTGCGTCGCCATCTTCAAGATCTTCCGCATCCCGCTGAACAAGTGGACGGTCCCTACCGCCGCGCTCGGCGGCATCGTGCTGATCGGTACGCTGATCTTCCTGATGAACTACAACCACCCGTATTCCGAGGTGGCGCGTACCTACTTCGTCACCACGCCGGTGATCCCGGTGGTTACCGGGCAAGTGGTGGAGGTGCCGGTCAAGGGGAACGAGATCATCGAGAAGGGCGCCGTGCTGTTCCGCATCGATCCCAAACCCTTCCAGCTCAAGCTGGATTCGCTCAAGGCGCAACTGGTCTCGGCGCGTGCCGACCAGGCCCGCGCCCGTGAGCTGGCGCTGCGCAACGTCGGCAACAAGCGCGACGTGGACCTGACCACCGCCCGCGTCGATGACCTCAATGCGCAGGCGGCCCTGGCCCAGTTCAATCTGGACAACACCGTGGTGCGCGCGCCCTCGCGGGGCTTCGTCAGCCACGTGTCGCTGCGTCCCGGGATGATGGCCAGCCGCTTGCCGCTGCGCCCCTCGATGGTCTTCGTACCGGATGAAGGCCCGTATTTCACCGCCTGGATGCGCCAGAACAGCCAGCTGCGCCTGACCGTCGGCGACGAGGCTGAAGTCGCGTTCGACGGCATACCCGGCAGGGTCTTCGCCGGCACCGTGGACAAGGTCCTGCCGGTGATCGGCGAGGGCCAGGTGCAGCCTTCCGGCACCCTGATCAGCTACACCGGCTCCCCGCCGCCGGGGCGGGTACCGGTGTTGATCAAGATCACAGACCCCGATTTCGCCCAGTACGCGAACATCATGCCCGGCGGCTCCTACGGCCAGGCGGCGCTCTACAGCGAGCATTTCCACCATGTGGCGGTCATGCGCAAGATACTCCTGCGTATGGCGGCCTGGATGAACTACATCTTCCCGTTCCACTGATTCGCGGCATTGCGGCGCCCCCACCGGGGCGCCTGCGCGTGGGCGTCCGTCCGCGCGCGAACAACACGGGGGAGGGGGTAACGCAGTCTCCTGCCGTACAACCTGGCGACATCGATATCTCAACCGGAGAACTCTATGAAGTCCTATGTCGCGTTGTTGTCCCTGCTGCTGTTGCCGTTACTGCAAGGCTGCGCGGAAAAGCAGGTCCAGCCGGAGGAATACTCCGGCTTCCTGTATGACTACTCCCGTCTCACCGAACAGGAAAACGCCGCGGGCACCAAGGTCCTGGCCTGGATCGATCCCAAGCTGAACCTGATGAACTACCGCAGCATCGTCATCGAGCGTTCGCAGTTCTACCCGGCGCCCAAGGCCACCGAGCAGCTCTCGCAAGCCACCATGACGCAGATCACCGACTACTACGACAAGGCGCTGCGCCGCGAGCTGGGCCAGGTCCTGAAGGTCGTCGACAAGCCCGGTCCGGGCACCCTCGTGCTGCGTCCGGCGATCACCGCGGTGAGCAGCCATACCCAATCGCTCAAACCCTATGAAGTCATCCCGATCGCCCTGATCGCCGCCGGCGTCAGCACCGCCGCCGGCATCCGTGACCAGGACACCCAGATCGGCACCGAAGCGGCGATTCTCGACGGCCCTTCCAGCCGTGTGGTCGCCCAGGTGGTGCGCAAAGGCACCGGGCACGCGCTGGAGAACGACAGCCAGGCCATGGCCGCCAGCGACTTCAAGGGCGTGCTCGACGGTTGGGCCCGCGACATGCGCTTGACCTACAGCAAGCTGCGCGAACTGAAGTAACCCCGCCCCGTTTCCGCCACTGCAAACCCGCTCTCCATGCGGCGCCCATCGGGGCGCCGCATCGGCCTGTCATGAAATGAAAAGCCCCTGTCGCACGATGTGAAGCTTCCCGCCCGGCCCCTGCCTATTGTCCGCTCAAAGGGCGCTTGCCTGCTCCAAACGAAAGCGCCCAGGACAACAAGACAACTGGAGATTCCGGCCATGGCCAAAGCCGTTCGTTTCTATGAAACAGGGGGACCCGAAGTCCTGCGTTACGAGGACGTGGAGGTCGGCGAGCCCGGCCCGGGGCAAGTGCGCATCCGCCATGTGGCGGTGGGCCTGAACTACGCGGATACCTATTTCCGCAATGGCACCTACGCCGTTCCGCTGCCCAGCGGCATGGGCGTGGAAGCCGCCGGCGTGGTAGTGGCGGTGGGCGAGGGCGTGAGCAACGTCGTTCCCGGTGACCGCGTCACCTACACCGGCTTCATCAATACCCTCGGCGCCTACAGCACCGAGCGCCTGGTACCGGCGGCGCCGCTGATCCGCCTGCCGGAGAACATTGCCTTCGAGACTGCCGCCGCCATGACCATGCGCGGCCTGACCTCGGCCTACCTGCTGCGTCGCATCCACGACTTCAAGCCGGGCCAGAGCATCCTGCTGCATGCCGCCGCCGGCGGTGTCGGTCTGATCGTCTCGCAGTGGGCCAAGCTGCTCGGCCTGCGGGTGATCGGCACTGTCTCCAGCGACGCCAAGGCCGAGATCGCCTTCGCCCACGGCTGCGAACACGTCATCAACTACAGCCACGAAGGCGTCGCCGAGCGCGTGCGTGAGCTGACCGATGGCCGTGGCGTGGACGTGGTCTTCGACAGCGTCGGCAAGGACACCTTTATGACCTCCCTGGAGTCGCTCAAGCGCCGTGGCCTGATGGTCTGCGTCGGCACAGCGTCGGGCCCGATCCCGCCGTTCGATCCGGTGCTGCTGGCGATGAAGGGCTCGATCTTCCTCACTCGCCCGGCCCTGGCCGACTACATCGCCGACCCGGCGGAAAAAGCGGCGCTGCTGGACGAGCTGTTCACCCATGTGGGCAACGGCGACATCCGCATCGAGATCAACCAGCACTACGCGCTGGAAGATGCCGTGCAGGCCCACCGCGACCTCGAGTCGCGCAAGACCACCGGCTCGTCGATCTTCGTCATCTGAGGGCGCCGCCATGCACGTAGAACGTCTGACCTGCAGCATCGGCGCCGAAATATCCGGGGTGAACCTGGGCGATGCCTCCCGCGACGAAGGGCTGTTCGCCGAATTGCGCGAGTTGCTGCTCAAGCACAAGGTGCTGTTCCTGCGCGACCAGGACATCACCCGTGCCGAGCACGTGGCCTTCGCCCGCCGCTTCGGCGAGCTGGAAGACCACCCGGTGGCCGGCAGCGACCCGGAGCATCCGGGCCTGGTACGCATCTACAAGACCCCGGACCTGCCGAACGACCGCTACGAGAGCGCCTGGCACACAGACGCCACCTGGCGCGAGGTGCCGCCCCTGGGCTGCGTCCTGCGCTGCGTGGAGTGCCCGCCGGTGGGCGGCGACACTATGTGGGCAAACATGGCGCTGGCCTACGAGATGCTCCCGCCGGAGATCAAGGAGCGCATCGCCAAGCTGCGGGCTCGCCACAGCATCGAAGCCAGCTTCGGCGCGGCCATGCCCATCGAGAAGCGCCTGGCGCTCAAGGCCATGTACCCCGACGCCGAGCATCCTGTGGTGCGCACCCACCCGGAAACCGGCGAGAAGGTGCTGTTCGTCAACGCCTTCACCACCCACTTCAGCAACTACCACACGCCACAGAACGTGCGTTTCGGCCAGGACGCCAACCCCGGCGCGGCCGACCTGCTGCGCTACCTGGTGAGCCAGGTGTACATCCCCGAATTCCAGGTGCGCTGGCGCTGGAAGAAGAACGATGTGGCGATCTGGGACAACCGCTGTACCCAGCACTACGCGGTGATGGACTACCCGCCCTGCGTGCGCCGCATGGAACGCGCCGGGATCATCGGCGACAAGCCGTTCTGATCCCTGAAGAAAGACTTCTGACAAGAACAATTACGGAGACCGACATGCAATTCTTCGACGATTCGCTGCACCCCGAGAACCAGGACAAGGTGGTCATCACCACCGCTCCCTACGGCCCCGAATGGATGCCCGAGGACTTCCCCGAAGACATCCCGGTGACCATGGACGAGCAGGTCCAGAAGGCCGTTGACTGCTACGAGGCCGGCGCCACCGTGCTGCACCTGCATGTGCGCGAGCTGGATGGCAAGGGCTCCAAGCGCCTGTCCAAGTTCAACGAGCTGATCGCCGGCGTGCGCGAAGCCGTGCCGGACATGATCATCCAGGTCGGCGGCTCGATTTCCTTCGCCCCGGAAAGCGACGGCGAAGCGGCCAAGTGGCTGTCCGACGACACCCGTCACATGCTCGCCGAGCTGACCCCCAAGCCCGACCAGGTGACGGTGGCGATCAACACCACCCAGATGAACATCATGGAGCTGCTCTATCCGGAGTACCTGAAAGGTACCTCCCTGGAGAACCCGCTCTACCAGGCGGCCTACAGCGAGATGACCGTGCCGGCCGGTCCGGCCTGGGTCGAGGAGCACCTGAAGCGCCTGCAGGCCGCCGGCATCCAGCCGCACTTCCAGCTGACCGGCATGCATGCCCTGGAAACCCTCGAGCGCCTGGTGCGCAAGGGCGTCTACAAGGGCCCGCTGAACCTGACCTGGATTGGCATCGGCGGCGGCTTCGACGGCCCCAACCCGTTCAACTTCATGAACTTCGTGCACCGCGCACCGGACGGCGCCACCGTCACCGCCGAGTCGCTGCTCAAGAATGTCCTGCCGTTCAACATGATGGCGATGGCCATGGGGCTGCACCCGCGCTGCGGCATCGAGGACACCATCATCGGCCAGCACGGCCAGCGCATGACCTCGGTGGAACAGATCCAGCAGTGCGTCCGCGTCGCCCATGAACTGGGCCGCGAGGTCGCCAGTGGCAAGGAAGCACGCGCCATCTACAAGATCGGCGTGCAGTACGACAGCGTGGAAGAAACCCTGCGCATGAACGGCATGGCGCCCAATCGCCAGCCGGGCCAGAAGTCCGTCCCGCTTCGCGCGTGACAGGCTCCGGCGCGGGTTCTGCCAGTAACCCGCGTCGGCTTTTATCCCAGAACAACAAGAATCCATTGACCCACCTGGAGAGCTAGCACCATGGCCATCCACTCCGTCCCCCGGGGCGACATCCCTGCCACCGTGCCCAGCGTGCCGCGCCGCTATGCCTGGGTGGTGTTCGCTCTGACCTTCGGCCTGCTGATCTCCGATTACATGTCGCGTCAGGTGCTCAATGCCGTCTTCCCGCTGCTCAAGGTCGAATGGGCCCTGAGCGATGCGCAGCTGGGCCTGCTCAGCGGTATCGTCGCGGTGATGGTCGGCCTGCTGACTTTCCCGCTCTCGCTGCTCGCCGACCGCTGGGGGCGCGTACGCAGCCTGGCGCTGATGGCCATGCTGTGGAGCCTCGCAACGCTTGGCTGCGCCGTGGCTGAGACCTTCCCGCAGATGTTCGCCGCGCGCTTCTTCGTCGGCGTCGGCGAGGCCGCCTACGGCAGCGTCGGTATCGCCGTGGTCATCTCGGTATTCCCGGCGCACCTGCGCGCCACCCTGACCGGCGCCTTCATGGCCGGCGGCATGTTCGGCTCGGTGCTCGGCATGGGCTTGGGCGGCGTGCTCGCCGCACACCTGGGCTGGCGCTGGGCATTCGCCGGCATGGCGCTGTTCGGCCTGCTGCTGGCGCTGCTCTACCCGCTGGTGGTGAGCGAGAAGCGCATTGCCCCGGTGGCCGCTGCCGAAGCGCCGCGCCAGGCCGGCGGGCGCTCGCTGCGCAGCCTGTTCGGCAGCCGATCAGTGATCGCCGCCTACCTGGGCAGCGGCCTGCAGCTGTTCGTTGCCGCCGCCGTGATGGTGTGGATTCCCAGCTACCTGAACCGCTATTACCACCTGGACACCGGCAAGGCCGGGATGATCTCGGCGGTGATCGTGCTGGTCGGCGGCAGCGGCATGGTGCTCTGCGGCATCCTCTGCGACCGCCTGGGCCGCAGCAACCCGCCGCGCAAGATCATCCTCGCCATCGGCTTCTGCCTGGCCAGCTGCCTGCTGCTGTTGGTGGCCTTCCACCTGCCGCCGGGCACTGCGCAACTGAGCCTGATCGCCCTTGGCATGCTGGTCGCCGCCGGTACTTCCGGGCCGTCCGGCGCCATGGTCGCCAACCTCACCGCGCCGGCCGTGCATGGCACCGCCTTCGCCACCCTGACCCTGGCCAACAACCTGCTGGGCCTGGCGCCCGGCCCGCTGCTCACCGGTGTGCTGGCCGACCGCATCGGCCTGGACCGTGCCTTCCAGCTCATACCCTTGCTGAGCATTCTCGCCGCGCTGGTCTTCCTCTACGCCCGGCGCCACTACCACAGTGATATCCGCCGCCTGCGCGGCGAAGAGGAGGGCGCCTGATGCCGACTCTCAATCTGGACATGACCTTCGACTTCATCTGCCCCTGGTGCCTGATCGGCAAGCGCAACCTCGATGTCGCGCTTCGCCTGCTGGCGCGCCAACGTCCGGAACTGGACGTGCGGGTGAACTGGCTCGGCCTGCAACTGCTGCCGCAGATTTCCATGGAAGGCGAACCCTTCGCCGAGTTCTACCAGCGCCGCCTGGGCGGCAAGCGCGCCGTGCGTGCGCGGATGGGTGAAGTGCGTCGCGCGGCAGAGGGCGCCAGGGTCGACCTGGACCTCGAGCGCATCCTCACTATGCCCAACACCACCTATGCGCACCGAGTATTCCAGCGCGCCGTGCATGTGGGCAGCGAGAACCAGAAGGAGCAGTTGCTGGAGATGATCTTCCGCGCGCACTTCCAGCTGGGCCAGGACATCGGCAACCGCGAAACCCTCTGCCGCCTGCTGCGTGCCTGTGATTTCAACGTGGCCGACTTCGACGACGCGCTGGCCGACGGCGCGCGCCAGTTCATCGGCCGCCGCGTGGCCCTGGCCGATTCCAGCGTGCCGATGTTCCTCCTCGAAGGCCGTGCCTTCGCACTTGGGGGGCAGAGTCCGGAGCAACTGCTGGCGGCGCTTTACCGCGCGCTGGAGCGGCAGTTCCCGGAGGCGATCCCGGCATGAGCTGCTCGATCCGTATCCCCGCCGATCGCCTGCCGCCGCGCGGCGGCCGCAGTCTGCTGCACCATGAGAAGGGCATCATCCTGCTCTTCGACGTCGATGGCGAACTGCATGCCATTGACGACCGCTGCCCCCATGCCGGCGCCTCGCTGTTCAGCGGTCGCCTGGACGGCCGCTGGCTGCAGTGCCCGGCCCACGGCCTGCGCTTCGACCTGGCCACGGGCTGCCCGGCGGGTATCAAGGGCTTCGGCCTGCAGCGCTACGAGGTCGAATGGCGCGCCGACGAATGCTACGTGGTGCTGGCCCGGCAGGAGGTGCCGGCATGACCACGCTGACCCTCACGGCCCTCGGCTCGCGCAGCCGAACCCTGCTGCCCGGCCTGCTGGTCAGCGCCATGGTGGCGGCGGCCGCGACCTTCCTCTCCGAGCACTACGGCGCCCCGGTGATGCTCTTCGCGCTGCTGCTGGGCCTGGCGATGAACTTCCTCTCCGCCGACAGCGTGTGCAAGGCCGGCATCGAGTTCACTGCCCGCGAAATCCTCCGCCTGGGCGTGGCGCTGCTGGGCATCCGCATCACCTTCGGGCAGATCGCCGAGCTGGGCTGGCAGCCGGTGATCATGGTGGTGGTGCTGGTGACGGTGACCATCCTGGTCTCTATCGCGGCGGCCCGCGCCATGGGCTTCAATTTCCTCTTCGGCCTGCTCACCGGCGGCGCCACGGCCATCTGCGGCGCCTCGGCGGCGCTGGCCCTGGCGGCGGCATTGCCGGCGCACACGCAGAAGGAAAAGGCCACGCTGTTCACCGTGCTCGGCGTCTCGGCGCTGTCGACCCTGGCAATGATCCTCTACCCGATGATCGTCAAGTCGCTGGGCCTGCCGCCGTTGCAGGCGGGCATCTTCCTCGGTGGCACCATCCACGACGTGGCCCAGGTGGTCGGCGCCGGCTACAGCATCTCCAAGGAAGTCGGTGACAGCGCCACGGTGGTCAAGCTGATGCGCGTGGCGATGCTGCTGCCGGTGATCCTCTGCGCGGCGATGATCACCCGCGCCCGTGGCGTGGAACCGGGCGACAAGCGCCCGCCGCTGTTGCCGTGGTTCGCCGTGGGCTTCGTGCTGCTGGCGGCGGTGAACAGCACCGGCTGGCTGCCGCCGATGGTGCAGCAGGCGGGCGGCAAGCTGTCCCAGTGGTGCCTGGTGATTGCCATCGCGGCGCTGGGCATGAAGACCCAGCTGCGGGCGCTGGCGACGGTGGGGATCAAGCCGATCCTGCTGATGCTGGGGGAGACGGCGTTCCTGGCGGTGCTGGTGCTGGGGATGTTGCGGTTCGCCGGTTGATTCGGGTGACGATCACACCGGAATGGCGGTGAAGCACGAACGTAGGTTGGCGTGGAGCGCAGCGATACCCATCCATAGCCGTGGGCCCACGGCGGGGGCGTAGGGCGAATAACGCCTAAGCGTTATCCGCCATTGTGGCTATCGGCGGATAACCCGTTCCGGGTTATGCGCCCTACGTACTGGCACCGGTTCTGGCTCCGGCTCTGGCTCTGGCTCTGGCTCTGGATTTTGAGGTCTTCCAGAGAGATATCCGCACGCTCCGGAGTGCCCCTTTCAGGAGGCCGAAGGTGATCGGAGTTTCAGGGGGAGAGCGGCATGGATGCCGCGGAAGCCGCGACTGGCCATGGATGGCCCTTCGCGGCGGCCCCCTGGAACTCCGAAGAACCGAGGGTACTTTTCGCGAAGCGAAAAGCCGGATGGCAGGGGCGAGACCTTTTAGTTCCTTTTGGGGCGTTTGCCAAAAGGGACTCGCCCGAGGGGGCGAAACAAAATGCTCGCGCGTATGCCGAAGCGACGCGTACTCGCCGAACCGGAAGCAGGGAGCTTTCGCAGGAAGGATCAAACTCAACATGTCTGGGCTTCCAGTCCGATGTTCAGCGCCGCATCTACGTGCGCTCGTACTTCGTGTTTCGCCCCCTCGGGCGACCTACTTTGGCAAACGCCCCAAAGTAGGCAAAGGTCTTTCCCCGGACATCCGGTTTTTCGCCTAGGCGAAAAATTCCCTCGTTGAACCGAAGTTTCAGGGGCACGCCGCGAAGGGCCATCCCTGGCCCATCGCGGCTCTCGCGACATCCATGTCGCTCAACCCCTGAAACTCCGCTTCAACGAGGCCTCCTGAACGGGGCAGTCGGAGTGTGCGGATATTTCTCTGGAAGACTTTCGAGCCAGAGCCAGAGCCAGAGCCAGAGCCAGAACGATGCGCACGCTCTTGTAGGAGCGGAGCTTCTCCGCGAATCGCCGGCAGGCGATGGTTGACGGAATATCCCCGTGACTCCGATTTCCGCCGCGACGGATTTCGCGGACAAGGTCCGCACCTACGGGAGCCCGGGCGCTGGTGCCAACCTGTAGGAGCGAGCTTGCTCGCGAACCGCACGGCACCATTCCCCCCAGGAAAAACTCACTCCGTTTCCCGCCCCAGATGCTCCTTGCGCCACGCCGCCGGCGACACGCCGAACTGCACCGCGAACCAGCGGGTGAAGGAGCTGGGCATCGAATACCCCAGCAGGTCGGCAATACGCCCCAGCGAATAGCGCGGGTTCTCCATGTAGCGCAGCACCAGCTCGCGCCGGACCTCGTTGATCAGGTCGGAGAAGGTCACGCCGTTGTCTTCCAGCCGCCGTTGCAGCGTGCGCACGTTCAGCCCCAGCGACTGCGCAATCTGTTCGATGGTCGCGCGGCCCATGGGCAGCAGCAGGTAGATGGACTTGCGCACCTCGTTCAGCGTGCTGCCGTCGGTGGCGCCGGGCAGGGAGTCGACGAAGCTGCGCGCATGCCGCGCCATGGCCGGGTCGGCCATGGGGTTAGCGGCGTCGAGGTCGGCGGCGGGGATGACGATGCCGTTGAACTCGCTGCCGAATTCGATCTTGCAGCCGAACAGCCGGCGATGCACCTGCAGGTCCGCCGGGGCGTCGTGGCTGAAGTTCACGCTGACCGGCCGCCAGTGCGGGCCGAGGAGGGCGGCGCAGAGGCGATAGAGGGTGCCCAGGGCCAGTTCCAGGCCCTGGCGCATGGGCATCGGCGGTACGGTGAGAAGCTCTTCGCGCAGGATCGCCAGCTTGCCTTCCTGGTCGATGTACAGGGCCAGGGATTCGTTGAGCAGGTGGCGGTAGCGAATGATGGTGTCGATGGCCTCGCGCAGCGTCGCCTGGTGCGAGAGCAGCAGGCTGATCACACCGAAGTCGGCAAGTTGGCGTGATTCGGCCATGCGCAGGCCGAAGGTCTCGCAGCCGCTGATGCGCGCCGATTCCTCCAGCAGGGTCACCGCGGTGGCAACGGGAATGCGCTGCTCCGGATGCTCGAGCATGGACTGGGACAGGCCCACGGCGCTTAGCTGCTGCTGCGGGTTGAGGCCCAGGTGGCGGGCCACTTCCAGGTAGTTGGTGAGGGCCGCAATGCGAACCATGGGGGTCATGCGTGTATCGCCTTCTTGTTCTTGTGGTCGCTCCGTGCCGCCGGGGTCCGTGGACGCCCGGTGGCCAGAGTGCACGCTGGCTGGGTCGATGACGTCAGATTCTAGCGACAGCTGTTACCAATCGTGTACGAAAGTTCTCACTTCGGCCAGTGCCTGCGGCGCTCTGGAATGCACCGTACGTCCCGATACGCCCGAACGCCGTGGGCACGGCGGGACAGCAGGCTGGCCGGGGCCTGTCATCAAATGCGAAGTGCCTGACGCTCAATGCAAAGCACCTTCACCGGTGCACCTCTACTGTCTGTCCAACAAGTTCGAAATCACCCAAAGGTGAACCGGTGAGCAACCACAAGACTTCCACCACCGTCCTCCTGGTCCCCGGCTTGCGCGACCACGTCGCCGAGCACTGGCAGACCCTGCTCCAGCAGCGCCTGCCCCATGTCCGCAGCGTACCGCCGCTGACCGAGAACAAGCTGGACCTGAATGCCCGCGTCGAAGCCATCCAGCGCGAGCTGGAAAGCATCGACGGCGAGGTGATCCTGGTTGCCCACAGTGCCGGTGTACTGATGGTCGCTCACTGGGCGGCACGCTACAGCCGGCCGATCAAGGGCGCGCTGCTGGCTACTCCGCCGGATCTCGACGGTGACTGGCCGGCGCACTACCCCAAGCCTGCGGTCCTGGCCGAGATGGGCTGGTCGCCGCTACCGCTGGAGCCGCTGCCGTTCCCCACACTGGTGGCCTGCAGCGACAACGACCCGCTGGCGAGCCCCGAGGCAGTCCAGCGCATGGCCCGCCACTGGCGCGCCAGCGTGGTGGAGCTGGGCCGGGTCGGCCACCTCAACCCGGCATCCGGATACGGCGACTGGCCCCAGGCCGATGAGCTGATTCAGCTGCTGGACACCTGATCCAACCGAGCAACCTCCGGCTCCGGCGTTCGCGCCGGGGCGGGCCCTCGTGCGCTCCGGCGCAGGGGGATGGGCCGCGGGACGGGCCCGGAAAGCGTCCCGACCACAACAAGAAACGGAGCACGAGCATGCATCATCAGAGCAACCCGCACCGCCCCCTGCAACGCTGCCTGCTGGCGAGCGCAGTCCTCGCCGCTATGGCCGGCCAGCCGCTGCAGGCCTTCGAGCTGGACACCGGCAATCCGGATCTGTCGATCCGCTTCGACAACACAGTCAAGCTCAGCTACGGGCAGCGCGTCGAGTCGCCCAACAGCAAGATCGCCGGCACCGCCAACACCAACGACGGCGACCGCAATTTCTCCTCCGGCAGCCCGGTGACCCAGCGCTTTGACCTGCTCAGCGAACTGGACTTCGTCTACCGCGAGAGCATGGGCTTCCGCCTGTCCGCCGCCGGCTGGTACGACCATGCCTACGATGATGTCGGCGCAAGCAACCCATTCCCCGGCCAGAAGGGCAACGCCGGCCACCTGGTCACCCGTAACGGCGCGGTGGTTGCCCCGCGCGGCGCACAGCCGGCCACCCACGGCCTGAGCAACTTCGCCGACCGCTACTACAACGGCCCGTCCGGCGAGTTGCTCGACGCCTTCGTTTTCGCCAGCCACCAGGTCGGCGACGATATGCAGCTCAGCGGCAAGCTCGGTCGCCACACCATCTACTGGGGCGAGACCCTGTTCAGCGCGGCCAACGGCATCAACTACGGCCAGTCGGCCCTCGACCTGGGCAAGCTGTACAACGTCCCCGGCACCGAGGCGAAAGAGCTGTTCATGCCGCGCAATCAGCTGTCCGCCTCGCTGACGGTGAACCCCGAGCTGACCCTGGCCGCGCAGTACTTCCTCGAGTTCGAGAACTCGCGCTTCCCCGAAGGCGGCACCTACATGGGCCCCTACGACATGCTCAACGATGGCGGCAATGTCTTCTGGCTGCCGCTGCCGGCGCAGAACGCCTTCTACGGTGCGGCGCGCGGCCATGACCGCAAGCCCGACAACACCGGCGACTTCGGCCTGATGGCCAAGTGGAGCCCGGAATGGCTCGACGGCACCCTGGGCTTCTACTACCGCAAGACCTCTGACACCCTGCCGGCGGTACTGGTGGATGCACCGAACCTGCACAAGCCGGGCCTCGCCGGCCTGCCGGGGATGAACTACTTCACCGCCTACGCCGACGACATCGACATCTACGGCATCAGCCTGTCCAAGGAAGTCGGCGGCGTCAGCGTCGGCATGGACCTGAACTACCGCGAGAACATGCCGCTGGCGAGCAACTTCACCACGGTCAACCCGACGCTCTATGCGGCGGCCCAGCGCGGCCTGATCAACGGCGCCAACCTGATCGGCGAGCTGCCCAGCGACGGCGATACCGGCCTTGCCCGCGGCAAGACCTTCCACGTCGTGCTCAACGGCCTGGTGACCTTCGGCGCCACCCCGCTGTGGGACGCCTCATCGCTGGCGGTGGAAGGCACCCTGACGCACCTGATCGACGTCACCGAAGGCCAGCAGACCTTCAAGGGCGACTCCAGCTACCACGGCGTCGACAAGGTCACCACCAACGCCTACGCCATGTCCGCCAACTTCACCCCGACCTGGTACCAGGCCTTCCCCGGCGTCGACCTGTCCATGCCCATGTCCTACAACGTCGGCCTGCACGGCAACTCGGCGGTGCAGCTGGGCGGCAACGAAGATGCCGGCAGCTACTCGGTCGGCGTGGCCGCGGACTTCCACCAGAAATACCGCCTGGACCTGAAATACGTCGACGCCTTCGGCCCCTTCGATACCTGCGAGAGCGGCCGCGACAACAACACTCCCGGCGCCAACGGCCAGTACCAGTGCATCCCCGGCCAGATCACCTCGCAGGCGGGCCTTGCACCCCTGCTGAAGGACCGCGGCATGGTCACCGCATCCCTGAAGGCCACTTTCTGATTTCACCCCAGGCTTCGCTCTCGAAGCAGGAGAAACACAGCATGAACTTCAAACCCACCCTGATCGCCACCGCCCTCGGCCTGACCCTCTGCGGTCTGGCCCAGGCCGCCGTTTCCCCGCAGGACGCCGCCCAGCTGGGCAGCACCCTGACCCTGGTCGGCGCCGAGAAAGCCGCCAGCAGCGATGGCTCGATTCCCGCCTATGCCGGTGGCCTGACTACCGCTCCGGCCAGCTTCAAGAGCGGCGACAGCATGCGTCCGGACCCGTTCGCCAGCGACAAGCCGCTGCTGGTGATCGACGGCAAGAACGTCGACCAGTACAAGAGCGAGCTGTCGGCCACCACCGTCGAGCTGGCCAAGCGTTATCCGAGCTTCCGCGTCGATGTCTACCCGACCCACCGCAGCGCCGCGCTGCCGGACACCGTGCTGGAGAACAGCAAGAAGAACGCCGTCACCGCGCAGTCCCTGGAAGGCGGCACCGCCATCGACAACGCGCTGCCCGGCGTGCCGTTCCCGATTCCGCAGACCGGCGCCGAGGCGATGTGGAACTTCCTGCTGCGCTACCAGGGCGTGAACATCAAGGCCAAGTACGACTCCTGGAACGTCGATGCCTCCGGCAGCGCCAACCTTGCCACCACCGGCCAGGCCTTCATCAACTACCCGGTGTACGAAGACCTCACCCAGCCGGTGAAGGGCTCCGAGGTCTACTACCAGATGAAGCTCTACTACAGCGGCCCGGCCCGCCGCGCCGGCGAGGCGATGATGCTCAAGGACGCCGCCAACCCGCTGCAGCAGCCGCGTCGCGCCTGGCAGTACCTGCCCGGCCAGCGCCGCGTGAAGCTGGCACCGAACCTGGCCTACGACACCCCGAACCCCGGCATGGCCGGCGCCGGCACCTACGACGACGTGTTCGTCTTCAACGGTGCGCTGGACCGCTATGACTGGAAGCTGGTGGGCAAGCAGGAAATGATCGTGCCCTACAACACCTACCGCCTGACCTACGCCAGCGACATCAAGCCGGTGGTCACGCCCAACCACCTGTCGCCCGACTACGTGCGCTGGGAGAAGCACCGCGTGTGGGTCGTCGAAGGCACCCTGAAGTCCGGCGCGCGGCACATCTACGCCAAGCGTCGCTTCTACCTCGACGAAGACAGCTGGGTGGCCCTGGCCTCCGACCAGTACGACGCCCGCGGCCAGCTCTATCGCGGCTCGTTCGCCTTCCTCAGCCAGAGCTACGACAAGCGCATCCCGGACGCCACGCCGTTCATGATCTACGACCTGACTGCCGGCTCCTACAACATCAACGGCGTCGTCGGCCCGTACGGCGGCATCAGCTACATCGACCCGCTGGCCAAGACCCAGTGGTCCCCCGAGGCGCTGGCCGGTAGCGGCATTCGCTGACGCACGATGCGGCGGCCTCTCCTGATGAGGGAGCAGGCCGTCGTTGCCGTTGCGAAGAAAGCTGCGAAAAGAGTTGCGAGGAAAGCTTCATGCAGATCCCCTTCAAGCGCCTGTTGCTCCTGGGTGCCTTGTTTCTGGCGGGCGGCGCTCAAGCCGGTGAAACGGTCGCAGAGTTCGTCGATGTACTCGACCAGCCGGCGCCCCACAGTGCCGTTCCCTGCCGCGCGCCGCTGCTGGCCGTCACCCGCGTCGACAAGCGCCTGGTGAGTGTCGGCCAGCGCGGCCACATTCTCTATTCCGATGACGGCGGCACCAGCTGGCTGCAGGCCGAGGTGCCGGTCAGCTCCGACCTCACCGCCGTGCGCTTCCCCACGCCGCAGGACGGCTGGGCGGTGGGCCACGACGGCGTGGTGCTGCACAGCGCCGACGGTGGCAAGCACTGGGAGCGCCAGCTCGACGGCCGGCAGATAGGCCAACTGATGCTCGACTACTACGCCGCCCACCCGCAGCCGGACAACGCCACCTGGCTGGACCAGGCGCGCCGCTACCAGCAGGAGGGCGCCGACAAGCCGTTCCTCGACCTGTGGTTCCGCGATGCCAACGAAGGCTTCGTGGTCGGCGCCTTCAACCTGATCCTGCACACCCGCGACGGCGGGCGCACCTGGGAGCCCTGGAACCACCGCATCGACAACCCGCAGGCACTGCACCTGACCGCCATGGCGGCCAGCGGCGATGACCTGTTCGTCGTCGGCGAGCAGGGCCTGCTGTTGCGTCTGGATTCTCATCAGGAGAGCCAACAACAGCGCTTCGTCGCCCTGCAGTCGCCCTATGCCGGCAGCTTCTTCGGCGTTGTTGCGCGCCCTGGGCTGGTGTTCGCCTACGGCCTGCGCGGCCACGCGATCCGCAGCCTCGACGGTGGCGAAAGCTGGAGCGCCGTGGACACCGGCCTGCCGGTGAGCCTGACCGCCGCCAGTTTCGACGCCAACGGCCGGCTGTACCTGTTCAGCCAGGCCGGCCAGGGCCTGGTCAGCGATGATAGCGGCGCCAGCTTCAAGGCCCTTGAGCTGGCCGAGCGCCTGCCCGTCAGCGGCGCCGTGGCCGGCCCCGGCCGGCTGCTACTGGTTGGCGCCCGCGGCGTACGCGAGAACGCGATGCCGGTGCGCTGAGCGCAGCGGTGTTTCACCCGTTCAAGAACCATAAGAACAAGAGATAGAGAGACAGCCTCATGGTCGACCTGAAGCAAGGCGAGATGCCTGTAGTCCGCGAACTGCGGGACTTTGACACCCACAGCGGCAACCTGCTGGAGCGCCTGGTGTTCAACCACCGTGCGCTGTTCATCGCCCTGATCGCGCTGGTCACCCTGGTGCTGGGCTACATGGCCGTGACGCGCCTGGAGATGCGTCCGGCCTTCGAGAAGATGATCCCGCACAGCGATCCCTACATCCGCAATTACCTGGACAACCGCGCCGCATTGCGCGGCCTGGGCAATTCGGTGCGGGTGGTGGTGGAGAACCCCAGCGGCGACATCTTCGACCCGGCCTACATCGACAGCCTGCGGCAAATCAGCGACCAGCTGTTCCTCAGCCACGGCGTCGACCGCGCCTGGATGAAATCGCTGTGGTCGCCGGCAGTGCGCTGGACCGAGGTCACCGAGGAAGGCTTCCAGGGCGGCCCGGTGATGCCCGACGGCTACGACGGTAAGCCCGAGTCCATCGGGCAATTGCGTCAGAACATCGCCCGAGCCGGCATCGTCGGCAGCCTGGTGGGTAACGACTTCCGCTCCAGCATGCTGGTGGTGCCGCTGCTGGACCGCGACTCGGCCACCGGCAAGGGCATCGACTACCGCGAATTCTCCCGCGCGCTCGACGACCTGCGCCTGAAGTACGAATACCTGGGCGACGCCCGTGCCTTCGCTGCCGGCGAGGAGGGCAAGGGCCCGGTACGCCTGCACGTGATCGGCTTCGCCAAGCTGGTGGGCGACCTGATCGACGGCCTGGTGCGGGTCATGCTGTTCTTCGGCCTGGCGGTGGTCACCGCCTTCGTCATCATCTTCTTCTATACCCGCTGCCTGCGCAGCAGCCTGTTGGTGATCGGCTGCTCGCTGCTGGCAGTGGTCTGGCAGCTCGGGCTGGTGGCCTGGCTGGGCTACGCGCTGGACCCGTACTCGATCCTGGTGCCGTTCCTGATCTTCGCCATCGGCGTGTCCCACGCCACCCAGAAGATGAACGGCATCATGCAGGACATCGGCCGTGGCACCCACAAGCAGGTGGCCGCGCGCAACACCTTCCGCCGCCTGTTCCTGGCCGGCGTCACCGCGCTGCTGTCGGACGCCGTGGGCTTCGCCGTGCTGATGCTGATCGATATCCCGGTCATTCAGGACCTGGCCATCGCCGCCAGCATCGGCGTGGCGGTGCTGATCTTCACCTCGCTGCTGATGATGCCGGTGGCGCTGTCCTACGTCGGCGTCAGCCCGAAGGCCGCCGCCCGAGCCCTGCGCGAGGACCGCCAGGTGGACCAGCATGCCGGTCTGGGCAAGCTGTGGGACCTGCTGGACCGCTTCACCCAGCGCCGCTGGGCCAGCGTGGCTGTGATCATCGCGGCGCTGCTGGGTGCCGGTGGCCTGCTGGTCAGCCAGCACCTGCAGATCGGCGACCTCGACGCCGGCGCTCCGGAGCTGCGCGCCGACTCGCGCTACAACCGCGACAACGCCTACATCACCAGCCACTACGCGCTTTCCAGCGACCTCTTCGCGGTGATGGTAAAGACGGCGCCGGAGGGCTGCCTGAACTACCGCACGCTGATCCTCGCCGACCGGCTTGGCTGGGCGCTGCAACAGCACGAAGGCGTGCAGGCCACCACCTCTCTGGTCAACGCGGTACGGCAGATCACCGCCGGCACCTACGAGGGCAACCCCAAGTTCGCCAGCCTGCAGCGCAACCAGGACGTGCTCAACTACGCCGCCCAGCAGGCTTCGGTGAACACCCCGGAGCTGTTCAACACCGAATGCTCGCTGATGCCGGTGATCGTCTTCCTCAAGGACCACAAGGCGCAGACCCTCGATGAAGTGGCCGGCATCGCCGAGAACTTCGCCCGCGTCAACAGCACGCCGGAGCGCCAGTTCCTGCTGGCCGCCGGCAGCGCCGGGATCGAGGCGGCGACCAACCGAGTGGTGCGCGAGGCCAACCACCGCATGCTGTTCTACGTCTACGCGGCCGTGGGCATCTTCTGCCTGATCACCTTCCGCAGCTGGCGCGCGACCCTGGTGGCGCTGCTGCCGCTGGTGCTCACCTCGATCCTCTGCGAGGCGCTGATGGTGATGATGGGCATCGGCGTGAAGGTCGCCACGCTGCCGGTGATCGCGCTGGGCGTGGGTATCGGGGTGGATTACGCGTTATACCTGCTCAGCGTGCAGCTACAGATGCAACGGGCCGGGTTGCCCTTGTCGGTGGCTTACAAACAGGCCGTGGCTTTCACCGGCAAGGTGGTTGCGCTGGTCGGCGTGACCCTGGCAGCGGGCGTCATCACCTGGGCCTGGTCGCCGATCAAGTTCCAGGCCGACATGGGCATCCTGCTGACCTTCATGTTCCTATGGAACATGCTCGGGGCGTTGATCCTGATTCCGGCGCTGTCGCATTTCCTGCTGGGCGGGAAGAAGCTCTGAGCCAGCCCTGGGCGCGCCCACCGACGCGCTCAGGTGTATGTCCCGTAGGGCGCATAACCCGGAACGGGTTATCCGCCGATGCCACAACGGCGGATAACGCTGGCGCGTTATGCGCCCTACGGTCCGTGCCGTGCCGTGCCGTGCCGTGCCGTTCGCGAGCAAGCTCGCTCCTACGAAGAGCCGTATCGCCGCACCCTGTAAGAGCGAACTTGCTCGCGAACGCCCAGCGCCGGCATTGCCGTAGAGCGCCAATGTACGATGGGTGTTCTTCCTGACGCTTTTGCGAAGGGCACAACTGCATCAGTCAAACGCCGGAATCGCCTCCAGCTCATGCAGCAGCCAGTCGGCGAATTCCCGTGCCAGGGCCTGGTTGCCGTGGGGCGGGATGATCAGGAAGTAGGGGTGAGGCGCCGGGAAGTCGATGTCGAACAGGCGTACCAACCGTCCCTGGTGCAACTCTTCGCCAGCCAGGATGTGGTCGCTGATGGTCACGCCGCCGCCGGCCAGGGCGGCGCGGATGGTCAGGTAGGCGTCGGGCAGGAAGACGTTCTGCCGTGCCTGCAGGCCGGGCACGCCGGCGGCAAGAAAGTAGCGGCTCCAGTCGAAGCCGTCGTCCTCGTGCAGCAGCACCTGGCGCGCCAGGTCGCGGGGTTTGCGCAGGTGTTCCTGGGTGTTGAGCAGGCGCGGGCTGCACACCGGGAAGTAGCGGATATCGCCCAGCGCGGCGAAGCGCTGGCCTTCGATGTGTGTCTCGCCGAAGGAAATCACCATGTCTACCTGGCCCAGGTCGCTGCTCATTGGCAGCAGGTGCAGGGCGACCTCCTGGTAATTGCGCAGGAATTTCTCCAGCAGCGACGACACCCGCGCCAATAGCGCCGGGGCGCAGGCGATGCGCAGTTCGCCGGCGGGCTCCTCGGTGGGCAGGGCGCGGCGGATGTCGCGCAACTGGTCGAAGGCACTGCTGATCTGTTGGCTCAGCTGGCGCCCGGCCGGGGTCAGCTTCACGCCCTTGCCCTGGCGCTCCACCAGCGCCATGCCCAGTTCCTCTTCCAGCTTCTTCACCTGGTGGCTGACCGCCCCGTGGGTGACGTGCAGCTCCAGCGCCGCGCGGCTGATGCTGCCTTGGCGGACCAGCGCCTCGAAAGCGCGCAGGGCGATGAGCGAGGGCATGCGAAACGCACTGTTCTGACGCATGAAGGACCTTCTTTGGTGAATTTGACTAACGATTCAGGTGGAAATCTATTGAATTGTCGTTAGTTAAATTTGCACAGAAGATGAGCCCACGCCAACACCGATCAACAAGAAAAAACGGCTGGAGATCCGCCATGCAGCATTTCGTCGACTTGCTCGGCCTGGGCAAGCGCTACGGCAACCTGCAGGTCCTGAGCGACCTCAGCCTGAGTATCCGCCAGGGCGAATTCCTCACGCTGCTGGGGCCGTCTGGCTCCGGTAAAAGCACCACGCTGATGATGCTCGCCGGCTTCGTCGAACCCAGCGAAGGGCGCATCGAGCAGCACGGCCGCGACATCACCCACCTGTCGCCGGACCAGCGCGAGTTCGGCGTGGTGTTCCAGGGCTACGCGCTGTTCCCGCACATGAGCGTGGCGCAGAACGTCGCTTACCCGCTGCGCATCCGCAAGGTGCCGGGCGCGGAGATCGAGCGCCGGGTCGCCGAGGTGCTGGAGCGCGTCGGCCTCGCCGGCATGGGTGGGCGCGGCATCAGCCAGCTCTCCGGCGGCCAGCAGCAGCGTGTGGCGCTGGCCCGCGCGCTGGTGTTCAAGCCGAAATTGCTGCTGCTCGACGAGCCGCTGTCTGCCCTCGATCGCCGCCTGCGCCAGGAGATGCAGGGCGAGCTGGCGCGCATGCACAAGGACTTCGGCACCACCTTCGTCTTCGTTACCCACGACCAGGAAGAAGCCCTGGCGCTGTCCGACCGTATCGCCGTGTTCAACAAGGGCCGCCTGGAACAGGTCGGCACCCCGCGCGAGGTCTACGAGCGCCCGGCCAGCCGTTTCGTCGCCAACTTCCTCGGCGACACCAACCTGCTGGAGGTCGGCGTGGTCGGTCGCGAAGCCGAGGCCACGCTCTGCGATTTCCGGGGCCAGCACCTGCGCGTGGCCAATACGCCCAATGCCGGCCAGGGCGGCAAGAGCTGGCTGGCTGTGCGCCCGGAACACATCGACCTGCGCCCGCTGCAGGACGCCGGCCGCGACAACGGCCTCTGCGCCACCGCAGGCCCCGCGACCTACCAGGGTGCCCACGTCAATCTCGAACTGACCCTGGAGCAGGGCGATCGCCTCGACCTGCGCCTGCCGGTGTCGCACCCGCTGCTGGGCAGCCTGCGCAGCGGCCAGCGCTACTGGTGCAGCTGGTCGCCGCAGCACTGCCACCTGTTGTCCGCCTGACTAACCCATAACGAAAACAAACGATCGGGGAGCAATCACATGAGCGACTCTGTAAAAGCAGGCCAAGGCTTCATCGAAGACGCCATCGAAATCGCCGCCCAGAAGGGCGAGCGCGTCGGCATCAGCCGCCGCGATTTCAACCGCAGCCTGCTGCTGCTCGCCGCCGCCAGTGCGCTGCCGTTCGGCGCCGGCGGCCGGGCCTTCGCAGCCGGCGGCAACCTGGTGCTGGCCAACTGGGGCGGTGATGCGGTGCCGGCCTTCGAGAAGAGCTTCGGCGGCTTCGACCAGGCTTCCGGCCTGGCCCTGAAAGTCGACGGCAGCGGCCCCACCGAGGGCGCCCTGAAGACCCAGGTGAGCAGCGGCGCGGTGCGCTGGGACGTGTGCGACGGCGAGATGTATTCGTCCTACCGGCTGGGCAAGGACAAGTTTCTCACCCCCATCGACTTCGGCATCGTCGACAAATCGCTGATCGGCTACGGCGACGTGCATGACTTCGGCCTCGCCAACTACACCTACAGCTACGTGATCGGCTATGACCACGAACGGTTCGGCAAGAACCCGCCCAAGTCCTGGGCCGACTTCTGGGACGTGAAGAAGTACCCGGGCAAGCGCACCCTCTACAAGTGGATGAGCGCCAACCTCGAATGCGCGCTGCTGGCCGACGGCGTGCCGCCGGAACAGCTCTACCCGCTGGACGTGGACCGCGCGCTGCGCAAGATCGAGGAGCTGCTGCCGCACATCGCCACCCACTGGTCCACCGGCGCCGAGTCGCAGCAGCTGATCCGCGATGGCGAGGTGAGCATGGCGCAGATGTGGCACACCCGCGCCGAACTGGTGAAGAACGACACCGCCGGCAAGATCGACTGGAGCTTCGACGGCGGCATCGTCTCGCCCTCGGTGTGGATGGTGCCCAAGAACAACCCGGCCGGCGCCAAGGCGGCCATGGACTTCATCTCCTATGCCCTTCGACCTGAAGTCCAGGCCAAGCTCATGGAGGTCTACAACATGGGCCCGGTGAACCTTGCGGCCAACGACCTGCTCAGCGCCCAGCTGCAGGCAATCAACCCCACCGCGCCGGACAACCTGAAGAAGCAGGTGTCGCTGAACAACAAGTGGCACGCCGAACACTACGGCGAAACCCTGGAGCGCTACCTCGCGCTGATCGGTGGCTGAGATGCGACGTTTCGCACCGGGCGTGCTGCCGGTCTACGGCCTGCTGATCCTGCCCCTGCCGGTACTCGTCGTGGTCGGCTATCTGCTGCCGACCCTCGGCGTGCTCGGCTGGAGCTTCAGCCTGCCGGAGTGGGGTACGCAGAACTACGCGGCCATCGCCGACAACGCCAACCTGCAGGCGGTGATCTGGCGCACCCTGCGCATCTGCCTGCTGACCACCGCGATCAGCGTCGCCATCGCCTACCTGATCGCCTACCGCTGGCGCTTCGCGACGCCGCGCGGCCGGCAGCTGATCGAGCTGTTCGTGCTGCTGCCGTTCTGGCTGTCGATGCTGATCCGTGCCTTCGCCTGGCTGGTGCTGCTGCGCAATGGTGGACTGGTCAGCCAGGGGCTGATGGCCACCGGCTGGTTCGACGCGCCGCCGCCGCTGGTGCGCAACGAACTGGGCGCGCTGATCGGCATGGTGCACTTCATGGTGCCTTACGCGGTGCTGCCGCTGCTGTCTTCGCTGAAGCAGGTGGACGACAGCCTGCTGCGCGCTTCCAGCAGCCTGGGTGCGAGCCACTGGCAGACGCTCAAGGACATCTTCATCCCGCTGACCCTGCCGGGCGTGGTCGCCGCGTCCGCCATCGTCTTCGTGTTCAGCCTCGGCTGCTTCGTCACCCCGGCGCTGCTGGGCGGCGGCAAGGCCGCGATGCTCGCCGAGTACATCTACGTGCAGATGTTCCAGCTGTCCAACTGGGGGCTGGGCGCGGCGCTGAGCATCGTGCTGATGCTGCTGGTGGTGGGCTGCGCACTGCTGTTCGGACAACTCATCGGCTACCGCCGCCTGCTCGGGAGGAATGAGCTGTGACCCCGCAGGGAACCTATCTCTCCGCCATGCCCAAGGGCGTGAAAAAGTCGCAACTGCCGCGTCCGCCGCTGGGGCGCTGGCTATCCTGGGCCGCGCTGGTGCTGTCCGCACTGTTCCTGCTGCTGCCGATCCTGGTGATCGTGCCACTGTCGTTCGGCAACCAGCGTTACCTGGCCTTCCCGGAGGGCGGCTGGTCGCTGCGCCACTACGCGACGTTGTTCGATGGCGCGTGGCTGGTGTCGATCCTGCAGAGCCTGGGCCTGGCGCTGGTGGTCGGAGCGCTGTCCACCGCGCTGGCCTTCCTGTTCGCCACCGGCATCTGGCTGCAGCGGCGCTTCCGCACTGTGCTGACACTGATCGTGCTGCTTCCGATGATCGTCCCGCAGGTGGTCTCGGCCATGTCGATCTACTACCTCGACGCGCGCCTGGGCATTCTCGACAACCTGCTGGGCGTCGGCTTCGGCCACCTGCTGATGGCGCTGCCGTACTCGGTGATCGCCATGCTGGTGGCCTACGCGCGGCTCGACCAGAGCCTGTACAAGGCCTCGCGCTCGCTCGGCGCGGGGCTCTGGCCGACGCTCTGGCACGTGCTGTTGCCCAACGTACGCGGCGGCATCCTCGGCGGCTTCTTCATGGGCTTCGTGATGAGCTGGGAAGAAGTGGTGGTGACCCTGTTCACCAGCGGCCTGAACGTGGTGACGCTGCCCAAGCGCATCTGGGACGGCCTGCGCTACAACCTCGACCCGGCGATCGCTGCCGTGTCCACCCTGATGATTGTCCTCACCCTGGCGGTGATGCTGCTGCGCATGTACCTGGAGCGACAGCGACCGCCTTCCTGATCCACCCCGACTCACATCCGGTCGCCGCGCTGGCGACCCCAACCACTCTGTAGCAAAGCACCTGCCTGTCCCTGAGGAGGGAATCCCCATGCTTACCGCTTTCCCCGCGCGCACCTACCGTCAACGCGTCGAAGCCGTCAAACGCCGCATGGCCGATCGTGGCCTGGATGCCCTGGTGGTCAACTACCCGGACAACATCAACTACCTGACCGGCTTCGACAGCCTGGGCTTCCTCTGGTACCAGGCGCTGATCATCTCGCCGAAGCTGGCCGAACCGGTGTTCCTCACCCGCACCAGCGAGGAGCCCTGCACCTGGGAGCTGTCGTGCATCAACGAGGCGATCTTCTACGACATCGCCAAACAGGACCCGCTGAAAATCGTCGCCGACGTGCTCGCCCAGGCCGGCCTGTCCCAGGCGCGCATCGGCCTGGAAATGACCGCCTCGACCTTCTCCCCGGCGCAGTACAACGCGCTGCTGGGCTATATGCCCGAAGCGCGTTTCGAGGACGCCGGCCCGCTGGTCGCCGAGAACCGCCTGATCAAGACCGCCGAGGAAATCGAGTACCAGCGCAGCGCCGCGCGCATGGCCGACCAGGGCATGCTGGCCGCCTTCGACGCGCTGCGTCCGGGCATCTCGGAAGTGGAAGTGGCCGGCATCGTCGCCAACGCCCTGGGCCGCGCCGGCAGCGAGTACTCGGCGATCAGCCCGATGTGCGCCACCGGCCGCCGCAGCACCATGACCCACGCCATGCCGCACCGCCAGACCATCAGCCACGGCGACGTGGTGATCCTCGAGCACGCCGGCGTGTGCAACCGCTACCACGCGATCCTCATGCGCACCGCGGTGATCGGCAAACCCAGTCCGCGGGTGAAGGAAGTGGCGACCCTGCTCACCGAGGCCTTCAACGCGGCCATCGATATCGCCAAGCCGGGCACCCCGGTGGGCGAGGCCAACCGCGTGTGCAACCAGATACTCGACCGCATCGACCTCTCGCGTACCCGCGTACACCGCATCGGCTACAGCCTGGGCCTGGCGTACCCGCCGACCTGGCTGGAAGCGATGATGGTGGACGAGGCCGACGACCACGTGTTCCAGCCGAACATGTCGTTCTCCATCGAGCCCAACCTGTCCTTGTACAGCGAAGGCTTCGGCATCAAGCTCGGCGACACCGTGCTGTGTGGTGAGAAGGGCTCGGCGAGCCTGTCGGAGATACCGCCGGAACTCACCATCATCGACTGATACGGGCTCGCCTTCAGCCGTATAACGTCGTTGGGCGGCCTTGCCGTGCTAAAGCACTGTCTTCGGCCGCCCGCCTGGTTCTCCAGCTGAATGCAAACCCGTATGAACCTGATTGAAGCGTGTCTGCGCCTGCGGGCGCAGTAATGAAGTCCGAGGGTTTCCGATGAGTCACACGATGGATATTTTCTGGCACGACGACGTGCTGCGCCACGACACCGCCGCTGGTGTGTTCGAGGCGCCGCCCAGCGACCTGTTGGCCGAGCAACTGCTGCACCCGGAGAGCAATCCCCGGCTGCTCAACATGCGGGCCATCCTCCAGCGCGGGCCGGTTGCCTCTTCGCTGCGGTGGCACGAAGGTCGCCATGCCAGCGAAGAAGAACTGCTGCGCTTCCACGATGCCGACTACCTGCGCGGCATCTTCGAGGCCGATGCCCAGGGCAAGCGCTTCAGCAGCACGACGCTGATGTCTGCCGGCAGTCTCGCCGGCCTGCTGGCCGCCGCCGGCACCAGCCTGCTGGCACTGGAAAGCGTGCTGGCGACCGGCAACCCGGCCATGGCCCTGGTACGCCCGCCGGGCCACCACGCCGCGCCGGCCATGGCCGACGGCTACTGCTTCTTCAACAACGTCGGGGTTGCCGCGCGCGCCGCGCAGGCGGCGGGGCTGGAGCGGGTGGCCATCGTCGACTGGGACGTGCACCACGGCAACGGCACCCAGGAAGGTTTCTACGACGATCCTTCGGTATTCACCGTGTCCCTGCACATGGACCACGGCGCCTGGGGGCCGAGCCACCCGCAGAGTGGTGCGGCCGACGAGCGCGGCTACGGTGCGGGACTGGGCAGCAACCTCAACCTGCCGCTGCCCATGGGCTCGGGCGACCAGCTCTACGAGATGGTCTTCAGCCGCTTCGTCGAGCCGGCGCTGCGGGCTTTCAAACCGGACCTGCTGGTCATCGCCAACGGTCTGGACGCCTCGCAGTTCGACCCTAACGGCCGCCAGCTGGTGACCATGCAGGGCTTCAATCGCCTGGCCCGCCGCGCCCGCGCGCTGGCCGACGAACTCTGCCAGGGACGCCTGCTGGTAGTGCAGGAAGGCGGCTACAACCCGGCCTACAGCGCGTACTGCCTGCATGCCGCAACGGAAGGCTTCCTCGGCCAGCCGTCGACGCTGCCCGATCCGCTGGCCTACATGCCGGAACCGGCGGCGCGAGTGGAAGCCGATCTCGCCGCGCTGGACACGCGGCTGGCGACGGCGGGGTGGAAGTTCGGCTGAGCCTACGGCGCGATCCGTTCGTGCCGGATTCATCGCTTGCGTAGGGCGCATGACGCGCCAGCGTTATCCGCCGTGGACGGCCCGGCGGATTACCTGTGCCAGGTTGCGCGCCCTACGTTCCTTCAAATGCGGTTCGCCGCAGTACCTTCAGCGATGATCGCGATAGCGCTCGGTCAGCGACTGTACGCGGGCGACGTAGGTTTGCGTCTCGCTGTAGGGCGGTATCCCGTTGTACTTGTCGACGGTCATTTCACCGGCGTTGTAGCTCGCCAGCGCCAGCCGCTGATTGCCGTTGAAACGCTTGAGCAGCCAGGCCAGGTAGCGCACGCCGCCACGAATGTTCTGCCGCGCATCGAAGGGGTTGCTGACATTGAAGCGCTCGGCGGTGTCGGGCATCAACTGCATCAGCCCCTGGGCGCCGGCGATGGAAATCGCATTGGGCTGGAACGCCGATTCGGCATGGATCACCGCGCGGACCAATGCCTGGTCGACGCCGTAACGGGTCGAGGCCGACTCGATTTCCCGTCGGTAGGAGCGAGTGTCCAGGCGCAGGTTGGCGACGTTGAAGTCCTTCGGTGCCATGCACAAGTAGCAGCCCTTGATGTAATACACATCGATCACATCGACCCGCGCCGAGATCCCGACCGGGCGGCGGCTCACATACTGCCGAACACCCTTGTGGACGAAGGTGTACACCCGAACCCGCCCTGCGCCCGGCTTGTCCCCGCGCTCGGAGGCTGGCGCGGCCTTCGACCTGGCGTCGGCAGTCGCGCCCGACTTGCTGGTCTGGCTTGTCTTGCCGTTCTGAAGCGTGCAGTGGGCACCGGCGATGGCATGGCTGCTGTGGCTGACGGTGCCGTCCCGGGCCTGGCAACGGTAAAGGGCATTGGAGTAAAGCGGTGCGACCAGCAGTGCCAGTCCGATGCAGCCAGGAAGGCTCCTGCGAGCCCATCGCCAGGTTCTGGAACTCATCAAACCGCTCCGCGCCGCGGGCGCCGATCAGGCTGGGGAAGCCTGATCCGGGTAAAGGGAAAGGGCCATCAGGGGCTGTCGTCACAGGGTTGATCCTGGGCGACCTGCCGTTTCGTTTCGCTAGTTATAGCCCTTTCAAGCGGTTGTGGAGCTTGGGGGGACGTACGGCTTACCGGCGTTCCAGGTCAGGGTGCAGGTCCGCAGATTCGCGAGCAAGCTCGCTCCTACGCAGAGCGTGTGGCACCCCTTGTGGGAGCGAGCTTGCTCGCGAACACCTGCAACGCCGAACTCAACCGAGAATGAAATACACCTTGCGCACCGGCGTGAGGTTTTCCCAGGTTCCCTTGAAACCCGCCGCGACCACGAAGGAATCCCCCGGCCCGAAGGTCTTCGCCACGCCATCGGCGTCGGTCAGGCGCACAGTGCCTTCGAGGATGTGGCACAGCTCGTCGTAGTCGCACTCGCAGCGCTCCAGGTGCACGCCGGCTTCCCAGATGCCGGCAATGGCGTTCTTTTCCGGAGCGCTGAAGTGCCGCCAGCTGCGGCTCTGGTACGGCGCATCGACGATCGCCGGATCGTTGATCTCGCGCTCCTGCGGGGCGAGTTCGGGGTTGGCGAAGTCGATGACGTGGCGGGGCAGGGTGGACATGAGGTTCTCCATCAGGAATCGAAACCGACGCCGAAGGCATCGAAGGTCTTGAGCAGCAGGTCGCGGCGGCCGGTGCGGTCTTCCTTGGCCAGCGAGCGCTGGGCCAGGCGTACTCCGAGGTAGCGCAGCGGCTCGGGCGGGAAGGGGAAGGGCTTCTGCGAGGTCATGCGCAGTTGGGTGCGCTCAGTGCTTTCGCCGCCCAGTTGGTCGAGCATGTTCAGCGCAGCGAAGCGGCTGGCCGCCACGCCCTGGCCGGTGAAGCCCAGCGCATAGGCGACGCGCCCGCCGAGCACGCAGCCGGTGAACAGCGTGGTGCGCGCCGAGGTGTCGATAATGCCGCCCCAGGCATGGCTGAACTCGACCGGACCGAGCTGCGGGAAGGCCTCGCGGAACTGCTCGGCCAGGCGCTGGAAGCTTTCCGGGCGCTGGGTCAGGGCCTCGTCGCGGCGGCTGCCGAAGTGGTAGATGGCGTCGAAGCCGGCCCAGAGGATGCGGTTGTCGGCGGTCTTGCGCAGGTAGTGAAACTGGTTGCCGGCATCGGCGATGCCGTAGCGGTCGACCCAGCCGATGGCGCTCAGCTGGTCTTCGGTGAGCGGCTGGGTGACCAGCGAGTAGTCGTACACGGGGATCACGCTGGAGTTCAGGTGGCCGAGCAGCGGCGGGGCGATGTTGGTGGCCAGGGCGATCTGACCGGCCTCCAGCTCGCCACGATCGCAGCGCAGCATCAGGCGGTCGCCGCGCTGGTGCAGCTCGTGCACCGGGGTGTTCTCGAACAGCTCGATGCCTTGGTCCAGGCATACCCGGCGCAGCTCGGCGGCCATCTTCGCCGGGTTGAGCAGTGCGTAGTTGGGTTCGAAAACGCCGGCCTTGTACATCGGCGAGTCGAGTTTCTGCGCCAGTTCCGCGCCTTCGAGCCACTCGCAGTCGATGCCGAAACGCTGGTAGTTGCTCTGCATGCCGCGCAGGCCTTCGACCTGCCAGGGCTGCATGGCGACGCTGAGCTTGCCGCGACGCTCGAACTCCACGTTCATGCCGAAGCGCTTCAGGTCCGCCTCGAACTCGTCGAGGTTCTGACGGCCCAGGCGTACCAGGGTTTCGGCTTCTTCCGGCCAGCGGCGCAGGGCATTGCCTACGCCGTGGGAAATACTCGGCGCGCAGAAGCCACCGTTGCGCCCGCTCGCCTCGCCACCGCAGCGACGCGCCTCGACCACCGCGATGCTCGCGCCGGGCCAGCGCAGGCGGGCGTGCAGGGCGGTCCAGAGACCGGTGAAGCCGCCGCCGACCACCACCAGGTCGAAGCGGCGATCCGCTTCCAGCGCCGGTGCGGCGGGAGCGGGATCGAGAGTGTCGAGCCAGAAAGGTCGGGGAGTGGCGTGCGCAAGAAGGGCGGATGTCATCGGAAAACTCCGGCAGAATGTCGGAAGAAAAAGCGGTCTTCGGGCCGTGTCCGAGTTTTGTAATCGCTCCGGGGTGCCCAGGCATACGGCTAGCCGCTCTTTGCGGGCACGCCCGGAGCAGTAGAAGCCGGCCAAGACCGGCAGGGGAAAGCGATGAGTGAACAACAGGGCTGGAGCGCCACGCTCGAAGACACGACCTACCAGCCCGACCCGGCGAGCGCCGTTACCCACGCGGTGGTCATGAATTATCACCAGGCCTGGCGTCGTCGTGACATCGAGGCGCTGATGGCGCTGTTCGACCAGCAGGTGGAGTACAACGATTTCTTCCAAGGCCGTCGGATCGCGCCGCACGAACTGCGCGATTACCTGCAGACCAGCATGCCCGCAGCAGGGGATGAGTCTCAGGTCTACGCCGACCGCCTGCGGGTGGACGGCGACACCGCCTTCCTGCAGTACCAGGTGACCCTGCGTGGCACCCAGGGGCTGGTGTCCTTCCGCGCCACCGAGGCCTACACCGTGCGTGACGGGCGGATCATCCGCGTCAACGAGCACGCCGCGCTGGTCGGCCAGCCGGAAAAAGTCGCCAGCGAGCCGCAACCACGCATGGCCGACAGTCGCCTGGGGCTTTCCGCGCGGCAATTGAGCCTGCTCGGCGGCGATATCCAGCAGTACTTTCAGCAGACCCGGCCCTTCCTCAACCCCGACCTGGACATGCCCCAGGTCGCGGCGGCCACCGGCTACACGCGGAACCAGATTTCCTATTTCCTCAACCAGGTGCTGGGGCTGAGCTTCTACCAGTACCTGAACCAGCTGCGCCTGCGCCACCTGCTCGGCCAGCTCGACGGCGCCACCAGCGTCACGCGCATTGATGAACTGGCGCGGGCAGCGGGGTTCCGTTCGCTGTCGACCTTCTACCGCTGCTTCCGCGAAGAGACGGGGTTGTCGCCGAAGGCTTATCTGGAACAGCAGCGGGCGTGATGTTTTCGTAGGACCGAGGGGGACGCCTAGTCCTTGCTCGCGAACGTGTTTCCGGCGACTCCAGTGCCGGGCGGTTCGCGAGCAAGCTCGCTCCTGTATGAAACTTCTGCGCTCGGATCGGCCCTCAGCCTAGCCCTGGCTGCGCGCCCCGCTCCAAAGGGAGAGGGGACCGACCGGCCAGGGGGAGTCTTTGTTATCAGCCGGCATGATTTGCCCCCTCTCCCTGAGGGAGAGGGCTGGGGTGAGGGGCAGCACAACGCCGAATTTTCCAGAGAGGCCAGTTGCTCCAGCGAGGAGTTCCGCGCGTGCCCGCATGCACGGCGCGCGCGTTATCAACCCCGTGCCCATTTCCCTATGCTCGGCCGACAAGCATTCAAACAAGCTCAGGAGACCTTCGCATGCGCGACCAGCTCTATATCGACGGCCAGTGGCAGGCACCCGCACAAGGCGGCCGCTTCGAGGTGTACGAACCCTCCAGCGAAGCCATACTGACCGTAGTCGCCGCTGCCACCGGCGAGGACGTGGACCGCGCCGTGCTGGCCGCGCGTCGGGCTTTCGATGAGGGGGAGTGGGGTCGCAGCAGCGGCAAGGAACGCGCCGGCTACCTGCGCGCCATCGCCGACAACCTGCGTGGCCGCCGCGAAGACCTGGCCCGCCTGGAAGTGCAGGACAACGGCAAGCCGCTGCCCGAGGCGCAGTGGGATATCGACGACGCCATCGGCTGTTTCGACTACTACGCCGAGCTGGCCGAAGGGCTGAATGACGAGGGCGAAGTGGTCGCGCTGCCCGACGAGCGTTTCGCCTGCCGCGTGCTGCGCGAGCCGGTCGGCGTGGCCGGGCAGATCATCCCGTGGAACTACCCGTTGCTGATGGCTTCGTGGAAGGTCGCCCCGGCTCTCGCCGCTGGCTGCACCGCCGTGCTCAAGCCTTCGGAGCTGACCCCGCTGACTTCCCTGGAGCTGGCGGCAGCCGCCGATGCCGTGGGCCTGCCCAAGGGCGTGCTCAACGTGGTCACCGGCCTGGGCCGTGACGCCGGTTCGCCGCTCTCGGCGCATCCGGGCGTGGACAAGCTGGCCTTCACCGGCAGCGTGCCGACCGGGCGCGCGATCATGCAGGCGGCGGCCCAGGACATCAAGAACGTGAGCCTGGAGCTGGGCGGCAAATCGGCGTTCATCGTCTTCGATGACGCGGATGTCGAGGCAGCCGTGGAGTGGATCCTGTTCGGCATCTTCTGGAACCAGGGCCAGGTGTGCAGCGCCACGTCGCGCCTGCTGGTGCAGGACGGGCTGCATGACCGGCTGATCGAGCGCCTGGTGGAAGAAACCCGCCGCATCACCATCGGCAACGGCCTTGAGCCGGGCGTGCTGCTCGGCCCGCTGGTCAGCGCCGGCCAGCACGCCAAGGTGTTGCAGGCCATCGAGGCCGGTGTGCGCGATGGGGCGAAGCTGGTCACTGGCGGCAAGCGTCCGGCCCATCGAGAGAAAGGCTGGTTCGTCGAGCCGACCGTGTTCATCGACGCGCCGCTGGAGAGCGCTGTGTGGCGCGAGGAAATCTTCGGCCCAGTGCTTGCCGTGCGTCGTTTCAAGGACGAAGCCGAGGCGCTGCGCCTGGCCAACGACAGCCAGTTCGGCCTGGCGGCAGCGGTGATGTCTGCCGATCCGTCGCGTTGCCAGCGCGTGAGCCGCGGCCTGCGCGCCGGTATCGTCTGGGTCAACTGCTCCCAGCCGACCTTCACCCAGGCGCCCTGGGGCGGCTACAAGCAGAGCGGCATCGGCCGTGAGCTGGGCGTATGGGGGCTGGACAACTACCTGGAGACCAAGCAGGTCACCGAGTACCTCAGCGACCAGCCGTGGGGTTGGTACATCAAGTGATGTGAGGGGGGCGAATAACCCGTTCCGGGTTATTCGCCCTACGCCGGCATTCCCTTGTAGGAGCGCGCCATGCCCGCGATCGCGCGCAGGGCGCGCTCCTACAGGGGAATGCCGTCGCTCCGGCTCAGACCAGGCCCTTCCCCTGCAAATGCTCGCGCAGGTAGTCGATGAACACCCGTACCTTGCGCGTGCTGCGTCGGTGCGGCAGGTAGAGCACATGTACCCAGGGCCCGAAGGCGCTCTGGTCGCGCCAGCAGTCGGGTAGCTGCTCGACCAGTTCGCCGCTTTCCAGGTAGGGCAGTGCGCTCCACTGCGGCAGGAATTGCAGCCCCTGGCCATCGAGCAGGCAGGAGAGCAGGAAGTCGTAGTTGTCGCTGGCGATGCGCGGCACCGGCTGGCGGATGCGGATGCGTTCGCCGTCCCTCTGCACCCACCAGAAATTCCGGTTCAGCAGCGGGTGGCGGAAGATCAGCCAGTCGTGCTGCTCGTAGTTCTCCAGCGTCACGTCCAGGCCCTTTTCCGCGAGGTATTTGGGGCTGGCGCAGAGCATCAGGCGGTTTTCGAGCAGCGGCTGGGCGATCACGTCCGGCAGGTCGATGGGGCCGTCGCGCAGGGCGATGTCGTAGCCGCCTTCCACCAGGTCGACGAACTCGTCCAGCAGGTCTACCTCCAGGCGCACCTGCGGGTGCTCGCGGAGGAAGCGGCAGCACACCGCGTTGAAAAAGGCCGGGGCGAAGGAGGGTGGCGAGACGATGCGCAGGCTGCCGCGCAGCTCGGTCTGCAATTGCTCGACTTCCTCGCTGGCGCGCTGCAGTTGCATCAGCGCCGAGCGCGCGCCTTCCAGGTAGATGTGCCCGGCCTCGGTCAGCGCCATGCGCCTTGTGGTGCGCTCGAACAGGCGCTGGCCGAGGTCGGCCTCCAGCTGCGCCACGCCCTTGGTGATCGCTGATGGCGTTTTGCCCAGCTGTTCGGCGGCGCGGCTGAACCCGCCGTGGTCGGCGGTGGCGACGAACATGGTGAGGGCGGTCATCTTGTCCATGGATTGCTTCCTGGTATTGCTTCCTGATAGGAACAGAAGTTGTGCGGGAAGTCAGTGTTAAAGCCGCCGGGGCTTTTGCTTAACCTTCGTCACAGATCAACAATAACGAAGGCTCTGCGATGAAACTACTGATTCCGGCGCTGGTGTCGGCGGCTTGCGCTTTTTCCTCGATGGAAACTATGGCCGCCGCCGATCTCATCTTCCACGGCGGCAAGGTCTACACCGCCGAACCCGGCCAGCCGCTGCAACAGGCGGTGGCGGTGGAGAACGGCCGCATCCTCGCCGTTGGCTCCGACGCGCAGATCCTCAGGCTCCAGCAGCCGGCAACGAAAGTCATCGACCTGCACGGCCAGGTGCTGATGCCCGGCTTCATCGACGCCCACACCCACCTGGTCAAGGGCGGCCTGCAGATGCTCCAGGCCAACCTGGACAACCAGGACCTGCCGCTGGCCGAATTCGAGAGCAAGCTGCGCCAGTGGCGTGACGACGGCCGTGCGCGGCGTGGCCAATTCCTCTATGTCGGTGGCGTGCCGACGGCGTACTGGGACGAGATCGGCGAGTTGCAGCAGCGCTTCAACCAGGGCGAATGGGTGAAGCAGCCGATTCTCCTGGCCGGCGGCGACTACCACACCGGCTGGGCCAACCAGGCGCTGCTCGACCTCGCCGGGATCGACGTCGCCAAGGTCAAGTCTCTGAAAGGCGAAGAGCAGGCCACCATCGGCCATGACGCCGACGGCAAGCCCAATGGCTTCCTAGTGGATGCCGGGCTCTACCCGGTGCAGGCGCTGCTGCCGCTGGCGAGCAACGACGAACTGCTCAAGGCCCTGAAGGGTGCGCAGAGCTACTATCACGAGCTGGGCATCACCGCGTGGATGGAGCCCCTGGCCAACGAGAACCCCGGCGGCGACATCCACAACGATTCCGTCGGCGTGCTGCCCGCCTACAAGATGCTGGCGGAAGAGGGCGGGCTGACCGCTCACGTCGCGGCCCTGCTGATGGCCGACTCCAAGGCGACCCCTGCCGACCTCGACGAACTGGACAAGGTGCGCCAGCAGTTCATCGGCGTGGAGAACCTGACCCTGCCGGGCATCAAGGTCTTCGCCGACGGCGTGGCCGAAGTGCCGGCGCAGAGCGCAGCGATGCTGGAGCCCTACAGCAACTCGAAGAAGTACGGCGAACTGCTGATCGACCCGAAGCATTTCGGCGAGCTGGTCAGCGCCGCCGACGCCCGCGGCTGGCTGGTGCACATCCACGCCATCGGCGACCGTGCGGTGCGCGAATCGCTCAACGGCATCGAGCAGGCGCGCAAGGATCGCCACAGCGGCATCCCGCATTCGATCACCCACCTGCAGATGGTCAACCCCAGGGACTTCCCCCGCTTCAAGGCGCTCGACGTGATCGCCGCCATGCAGTTGTACTGGGCCGCCGCCGACGAGAACAGCGTCGACCTGGTCAAGCCCTACGTCAGCGCCATGGCCTACCTGCACATGTACCCGGCGCGCTCGCTGTTGAAGAACGGCGCGACCATTTCCGGCGCCAGCGACTGGCCAATCACCACGCCCGATCCGTGGAAGGCCATCTACCAGGCGATCCAGCGCGTCGGCCCTAAGGGCGTGCTCAACGCCGCGGAGGACATCGATCGGCAGACCATGTTCCAGGCCTACACCCTCAATGCCGCGCGCACCCTGCGCCTGGAACAGAGCATCGGTTCGCTCAAGCCGGGCAAGCAGGCCGACCTGATCCTGCTCGACCGCGACGTGTTCACGGTCAAGCCCGAAGCACTGCGTGATACCCGGGTTCTCAAGACCTGGTTCGCCGGCCGCGAAGTCTATAGTCGACCAAGCGATAAACTCTGATTCACCCGGAGCGCTCCGGCGCTCCGGCCTCGTTCAAAAAGCAATTGCAGGAGCCTTGCCGTGATTCTTCACACTTTCACCACCGACATCCGCGACCCGCTGCAGCGTGGCCGGCAGATCGGCGAAACCTTCGCCGAGCAGATCCGCCAGACCGTGGCGCTGTACCTGGACTTCTTCCCGCGCGTCGGCGTGGAGATGGACAAGGCGCGCGCCATCGGCGAAGCCAGCCTCGCGGCGCTGGCCGACTGGTGCCCGGCCCTGGCGAAAGAAGTCGAAGGCCTGGCCCTGGGCGTCGGCCTGCCGCTGTGGCAGCTGGCGGCGCTGAACGCGCGCACCGAAATTCTCGCGGTCATGCCCGAGCAACCGGTGGAAGGCGAATGCTCCACCTCCGTCTACGCTCCGGCGGGTGCGGCCGCCCCGCGCAGCCTGCAGACCTGGGACTGGCACGACAGCCTGGTGCCCCACGGCCTGCTGCTGGGCTTCACCGGCAGCACCGGCCTGACCGCCAAGCTGTTCACCGAGTTCGGCATGCTCGGCAAGATCGGCGTGAACAGCGCAGGGCTTGGCGTGCACTTCAACATCCTGCACCACGCCAGTGACGACGGCAGCGCCGGCGTGCCGGTGCATGCCATCGCCCGCCGCGTGCTGGAAGAAGCCACCAGCGTTACCGAAGCCATCGACATGGCGCGCTCGGCGCGGGTCAGTGCGTCCACCGTGCTGACCGTCTTCACCCGCAATGACGTGCGTGCCCGTGCCGCCAGCATCGAGATGAGCCCGGCGCACACCGCAGTGGTGGTGCCGCGCGAGGATGGCTGGCTGCTGCACACCAACCACTTCCTCGACGGCGAACTGAGCTGGGGTGAGCGCACGGCCGACGTGTCCACCACCTACGCGCGCCTGGAGCACCTCAAGGCCGGCACTGCCGGCATGACTGGCAAGGCCCTGCGCGAGCGCGCCGATGCCTTCTGCGGCACCGACGGCGACCAGGCGGTGGTGTGCTTCCACCCGGACATGTCCGAGCCGGACACAGAACGCTGGGAGACCCTGCTGAGCATCGGCCTGGATACCGCTGGCTGTGCGCTGGAGTACGTGGCCGGCACGCCGAAGAAGCTGGCGGATGAGGGGTTCCTGCGGTTCTGACGCTCTCCCTCCCGTCGTAGGGCGCATAACGCGCCAGCGTTATCCGCCGCCGAGCTACCGGCGGATAACCCGTTTTGGATTGTGCGCCCTACGTATCACCACTTGCCAAACCAACGCCCCGTGACGGCCCGCCGGCCGCCGCGCGGGTTTCGTGTTGCCACAAAAACAAGAGTGAACCGCCATGATCGACCACACGCCCGCAGCTCCCGGCTCGCGCTCGGCCTTTCGCACCTTCTGCGTCTCCGGCATGGGCACCGCGCTGGAGTTCTACGATTTCGTCATCTACGGCTACGCCGCCGCACTGATCTTCCCGCAGCTGTTCTTCCCCGGCATGGATCGCCTGACCGCCGTGCTGGTCGCCTTCGCGGCGTTCGGCGCCGGCTTCTTCGCCCGCCCGCTGGGCGGCGTTGTGTTCGGCCACCTGGGGGACCGCTACGGTCGGCAGAAGGCGCTGGTCGCCACCCTCGTGCTGATGGGCCTGAGCACCCTGCTGATCGGCTTCCTGCCGACCCACGCCAGCATCGGCGCGGCCGCGCCCGTTCTGCTGGTGCTGCTGCGCCTGGTGCAGGGTTTCGCCGCCGGCGGCGAGTGGGGCGGGGCAGCGCTGTTCGGCATCGAGGTCGCGCCCAAGGGGCGCCGTGGCCTGTGGGGCAGCTTCACGAGCATGGGCATCGGCATCGGCGGGATCTTCGGTTCGGCGGTGTTCGCCATCGTCAGCTTCGCGTTCGACGACGACCTCTCTGGCATCGCCTGGCGCATCCCGTTCTGGCTCGGCGGCCTGCTGGTGCTGGTCGGTCTCTATGCGCGCCTGCAGAACGCCACGCCACAGCCCAAGGCCGCGCCGCAAGTCGAGGCGCGCATGCCGCTAATGGAGGCCTTTCGCCGTCGCCCGCGCGAGCTGTTGCTGTGCATCGGCATCGCCTTTGGCTACGTCACCATTGCCTATATCGGCAGCACCTTCTTCCTCGCCTACGCGACCGACATCGGCTACAGCAGCAGCCATGCCTTGCTGTTCGACTTCTCGCTGTCGGTGGCCATCGTCGCCTCCGCGCCGTTCTTCGGGCACCTGTCGGACCGTTTCGGCCGGCGCGTGGTGATGATCTTCGGGGCGGCCATCATGGCGCTCGGGCTGTTCGCCTTCTTCCCGCTGATCGGCCTGCACAACCTGGCGCTGGCGCTGCTGGCCTATGTCGCCGTGGGCTTCTTCATGGGCGCGACCCAGGGGCCGATCCCGGCATTCCTCGCCGAGCAGTTCCCGCGGGAAATGCGCTACTCGGGCATCTCGTTCAGCTACCAGATCGGCGCGGCACTGGGCGGCGGCACGGCGTCGAGCATCGCCACCGCCATTCTCATCGCCACCGAGCGCAACCCGTTCGGCGTGGCGCTCTACGGCGCGGCGGCGCTCTTGTTGGTGGCGGTGTGCTCCTGGCTGCTGCGGGAAACCTCGCGCCTGCCCATGGAAGTGATCGACCGCGACGACGCCGCGCCAGACGCCGTCCCGGTGCAGGCGGTCAACTGACCGCGCGTGCCCTGGTGCCCGGCACGAGGCCGAGCACCAGGGCGCAGCCGAGCAGGATGATCAGCGCGCCTACGCCTTGCATCAGCGACAGGCTTTCGCCCAGCACCAGTGCACCCACCAGCACGGCGACCACGGTGACGACGAATTCCACGCTGATGGTTTTCGTGGCGCCGATACGCGCGACGAGCTGGAAGTACACGACGTAGTTCACCGCGCTGAGCACGCAGCCGCACAGCAGCAGAAAGAGGAAATCGATGGGCTGTGGAGTGCCCGGCACCGGCACCCAGATCAGCAACGGCAGAGTTATCAGGCCGCCGACCAGGAAGGCGCCGCAGGTCACTTCCCAGGGCCCGGCGGTACGTAGTTTCAGGCTCGCGTAATTGCTGCCGAAGGCCGCGCACACCGCGCCGAACACCGAGGCCGCACTGCCGAGAATGAATTCGTGGGTGATCGGCACTGCCGGAAAGCCCACCAGCAGCACCATCCCGCAGAAGCCCAGCACCAGCCCGCCAAGGCCGCTCCAGGTGATGCGCTCCAAGCCCCAGAGGCGGCCGATGAGCATGGAGAACAGCGGAATGCCGGCGACGAAGATCGCCGCCATGGCCGTGCCGATGCGCGGGGTGGCGTAGGTCATGCCGATCAGCTGGCCGGCCACCGTGGTGGCGCCGACCACGCAGAGTGGCTTCCACAGCCCTTCGAAATTCAGCCGGCGCCCGGATAGTTTGGCCACCGCGAACAACGTGAAGCTGGCGATCAGCGCGCGGAAGCTGACTGCGCCAACCCAGCCGAACCCGGCGATGGCCTTGAGCAGCACGAGAAAGGACAGCCCCCAGCCGATCGCAAGGAACAGATAGGCGGCAAGGTCGCGCGGTTGCATTCGACTCCGGTGGCACAAGGCAGAAGAGGGCCACCGAAAATCGGCGGCGAATGCGTCTATCTTGCCGGGTGCCCGTGGCGCTTGGGAAGGCGGCGCACCGACGTTTTTCCATCTGTCAGCGGCGCCTTTCAGCTGCCTGCATTGCTACCTGGCACTGCAGTGCGCGGGCGAAACAGTCTTCGCTAGGAGTTGTCCGCCCGCCTGTTCGCCAGGGCCTGCGGATTCGCCACGTTCTTCGGTGCTCCGCCGAAGAACGCCACCACGTTGTCGAAGGCATCGCCGAAGTACAGCTCGTAGCCGTTCTTCTCCACGTACCCCAGGTGCGGGGTGCAGAGCGCGCGGGGATGCTTCAGCAGGTCATTATCGTCGGCGAGCAGCGGCTCTTGCTCGAAGACGTCCACGGCCGCGTAGCCTGGCCGACCGGCGTCCAGAGCCTGCAGTAGAGCGCCAGGGGCGATGAGCTCGGCGCGGCTGATGTTCACCAGCAGGGCGCTGGGCTTCATGCCCGCGAGGTCCGCGAAGGTGACGCCATGGCGAGTGCTTTCGGACAGGCGCAGGTTGAGGCTGAGGATATCCGCCTCGGCGAAGAAGGCCGCGCGCGAAGCTGCCGCCTGATGACCGTCGGCGATGGCGGCCGCCCGGCTGTCGTCGCTGCCCCAGACCAGCACCGGCATGTCGAACGCCTGGGCATAGCGCGCCAGGCGCTGGCCGATCTTGCCGTAGCCCCAGATGCCCAGCGTTTGCCCGGCCAGCGCGTGGCCCAGGTTGACCTGCCATTGCCCGGCCTTGAAGGCTTCGATGGCAGGAACGAGTTGCCGGCGTGCCGTGAGAATAAGTGCCCAGGCCAGTTCGGCGGGCGCCACGGGCGAGCCCCGTCCCTCGGTCACCACGATGCCGCGCTCGGTGCAGGCGTCCAGGTCGAGGTGGCCGGACACCTTGCCGGTCTGGCTGATCAGCTTGAGCCGGGGCAGCCTGTCGAGCAGCGCAGCGTTGATGCGGGTGCGCTCGCGGGTGAGCACCAGCGCGTCGGCATCGGCAAAGCGCGCTGCCAACTCGTCCGCCGAAGCGGGCCCCAGGTCATGCAGCACGCGCACATTGTGCCCGGCCAGCTGGCTGTAGCAATCGAGTGTCCGGATCGCGTTCTGGTAGTCATCGGGGATGACGATGTTCATGGGGAGTCCGCCTCTGCGGTCGTTTGGATTACCGGAGGACGATATCCGATCTTCGGGGGGCTTTCGATCCATAGCGGACTTCAGGAGACCTGGGCTATGCACGGCCAGTGCGTGCGGCGGCTTGCACAACCGTTGCGCCCCAGCATTGTCCGACCGGGATCGCCTGTGTGATGAGCTCTCCGCGCCTCAGTTCCTGCTGGGCGATTGCTTCCAGATCGATCAGCGAATCGAGATCGCTGTTCGTGGATAGCCGCACCGGTGATGTGCAGTCATTGTGGCACTGGAACATGGACTGGAATTGGCCAGCGTAACCGTCTGCCCGACGTCCCGCGCACAACAGCTCTACTGGACTGAACGGCATCGTGGTGCAGGCGTACAGGGAACGCAGTCGCTTGTCGACTGCAACTGCCGGCTCATAGCGTACATTTCGACGAATCTCAGTGTGGCCGCTCAGTACCTTTCGGCAGAGCCCACTATCTCTTGGAAGAGTCGTTCTGGTCGGCATGGGTAAAGAGCACTCGACGCCTCAATGGTACGACAACTGAGTATTTTCAGAGGCCAGAGGTGGTCAGGGCGCTTGCTGAGTCTCTGCCTCTGGCCGCTTGCCGCCGCTGAGGAGGGGCAGGTGCCGAGCCATGGCAGTCGTCGTGCGCTGCAATTCGAGCCTCCAATATCTGCGCTTCATCGATAGCGATTTTGACGCCATGAACTACATTTCGCATACAAGTGTCAGCCGGCAGAAGTTCACGACGAGGGAAGGAGTACGGCGTGCCGCCGAGGCAAAGAAACTGCCACGGATGTAACTGCAACAAGGAGGTTCGCCATGCTCCCGCCATTCACGCGGCGCTCCAAGCCCGCTTCAACCAGATCCGCGCTGGGCGTTGCCATAGCCAACACGTTTGCCCTGGTGATGCTGCCGGAGACTGCCCATGCGGTCTGTGGGCAGCAAAGCGGCACGTATACGACAACCCAGACTTGTACTCCGGCGAGCGGAGTCGCGGCCGACATCACGACGCTGGCCGGCACCCAGGTGACTACGACAGCAGGCAACGCACTGCTAGTCCGATCCACAAACGCGAGCTCGAGCATCCTGCTCAACAGCACCAGAGTGCAAAGCACGCCGCCCACCGCGGTAAGTGCCGTACAGGCTCAGATCCTGGGCGGCGTCTCAGGGCCTGGTGCAGCCCTCATCAACTTCCAGAGTGGTAGCAACCTCATCCAGTCGGGAGGCAGCGGCCTGGACGCTGTAGCCGCCATCAATACCAACGCTGGAGCATCGACAGTGCTGGTCGGTGCCGGTACCGAGGTGAACATCAATAATCGCGCGGTTGGTACGGAGCGCGACGGTATTGACGTGAATGCCTCTGGCGGTGGAGACATCGTGTTCCAGCATGCTGGTACTGGCAGCATCCTCACTTACGGCGGCAACAACATCTGGCTCAAGGGAGCCCTTGGTGGGAACGTAACCGCCACAGTGGGGGCGGGGGTAAGTTTGACGGTCGATAACAACGATCCCTTGTCCGGCGGCGACCCGAACATCGATGACGAGAACGATCCCCAAGCTGGCACTGGCAACCATGCGGGGCTGCATACCCGAGCCATCAGCGGCAACACAACAGTGAGCAACGCTGCGACTATTCGTGGCATGGGGTTGAACGCTTTCGGCATATTCACCGAGGGCGGCACGGGCACGACCAATCTCACCAACACCGGCAGCATTACCACCGATGGACAGAACGGCTTCGGCATCCGCTCCATCTCCACCACCGGCAGCATTCATATCGTCAACAGCGGCGACATCACGACGACTGGTGATAACGCCCACGCTATCTACGTGAACGACAACATCGGGGCGACCGGGGACATCAGCATCCAGAACTATGGCGACTTGGTGGTCGGCAATGCCACCGACCCGGTGGGTTCGCGCGGGATCTACGTGATCAAGCGCGGCACGGGCAATTTCAGCCTGACCGGCAGCGGCAACATCACCGTCAGAAACGGGCCGGATTCCACGCGGGCCAATGGCATCATCATCACCGCGGCGCAGAACGGAACGGTGGACTACAGCGGGGACATCGTCACGAGCGGACCCGGAGCGAGCGCCATTCGTCTCGACTCAGCCGATGGTGATGCGACGGTGAACTACACCGGCAACAAACTGGAAACCCTCAGCACACAAGCCCACGGCATCTACGTAACCTCGCTGGCAGGGAAGGCAACGGTTAGCTCCGGCGGGACCATCAACACACATTCCGAAGGCGCTGGTGGGGAAGGGACGGGGATCGATGCCTACGGATTACGCGCCGAGACCGGAGGACAGGACGTCAGCATCACCTACACGGGCCCGCGCATTGATGTGAATGGTACCGGTGCGGCAATCCTCGCCAATACCACCTACAAGTCCGGTACGGGCGCAGGCGGCGCGACGATCGACAACAGTGGCGAGCTGGTCGCCAGAGGCAACCGGCAGCGCGGAATCCGCGCCCTGACTGTGACGGCCAACCAGACGATCATCAACCGCGGGGCGATCACTACCTAGGGCGATACTAACAGCCAGGGGATCCTGGCGCAGGCCTCCGGTGCAGCCAGGATCATTGTGCAGAACAGCGGCAACATCACGACCCATGGCAGCATCGCCTCGGGCATCGACGCGCTTACCGTCGGAGGGTCAGTCAGTGTCAGCAACAGCGCGGCCATCCTTGGCGGCTGGGGCCAGAGCACCGGTGTCTCCCTGGCTGGCGAGACCCAGGCGCTGAGCAATACCGGCACCATCGGCGCACTGAGCGACCACGCTGTCCTGGGCGATGCCAGTGGGCCGGATGCCACCGTGACCATCGATAACGGCGGCGAGATCGTCGGCTCGATCAATGCAGGAACCTCCCAGGTCAGCATCGCCAACCAAGGCAGCTGGATCGTGCGCAACTTCGCCGACAGCAATGGCGATGGCGTCCGCGATAGCTGGGCGGTGGCCGTCAGCAATCTCGGCATCGCCAGCGGCAACCGCATCGACAACAGCGGCACCCTCACGCTGGCGGCCCAGCCGGGCAGCGGCATCCAGAGTTTCGACGCGACGGGCGCCTACCTGCCCCTGGGGCAGAGCGCCAACGCCCCGGTGCAGGACGGGGCGGTGCAAGGCCAACTGCTGGGCGTCGGCACCTTTACCCATAGCGGGCTGATCGACCTGACCGGCGGCGGCAATGTGGTGGGCAACGTGCTGCTCATCAGCAACGCGCAGGTTGCCGGCAGCAACGGAGGCGGTGTGTTCGTCTCCAACGGTGGCCGCCTGCTGCTCAATAGCGAGCTCAACGAAGGGGGCGCCAATAGCCGCTCGGACATGCTGGTGGTGGACTCCACCGCCACGGGCAGCGGTGGTGCCACCGGCCTACTGGTGAGCAATGTCGGAGGCCAGGGCGCCCTCACCGAGGGCAACGGCATCGCCGTGGTGAATCTGCTCGATACCGCCGTGGCCGCCAGCGACGCCAACGCCTTCAGCCTGGCCCGGCGGGTCGTGGCCGGCCCCTATGAATACCAGCTCTACCGCGGCGCGCCCGATGGCAGCGGAACGCAGACGTGGTACCTGCGCTCGGATATCGAGCCCACGCCGCCCGATCCGCCGACCCCACCCACGCCGCCGGAACCGCGCACACCGAACTTCCGTCCCGAGGTGTCGCTTTATGGCGCGCTCCCTGCACTGGCCCTGGTCTATAACCGCACCCTGGTCGATACCCTCCACGAGCGCGTGGGCGAGGAGCGGCCGACTGCGTGGCAACAACCGCCCGCCGAGGATGAAAGCACCTGGGGCCGTCCCTGGGGTGGGGGCGCGTCATCTACCGCAGCGGCAAGCAGGACGGCGACCGCAAGGACGCAGTCGGCAACACCCCGGAGTACAACTACGACCTGACTGCCTTCCAGGTGGGCGCCGACCTGTACCGGAAGGAGCGGGCCGATGGCAGTCACGATCAGGCCGGTTTCTCCCTGGGCATCGGCAGCATGGACGCTGGCGTCAGCCACTACACCGGCCGCAATGCCGGCGACGACACGCTACGGGCGTACAGCCTGGGCGGCTACTGGACCCACTTCGGTCAGGAAGGTTGGTACCTGGACGGCGTCCTGCAGGTCAGCCGGTACGACATCGAGGCACGCCCCAATGAACTGTCCAAGCTCAAGACCAAGGGTTGGGGCTACACCGGGTCGCTGGAGGGCGGCTACCCCTACGAGGCGGACAAGGATCTGTGGATCGAGCCCCAGGCCCAGGTGATCTACAGCTACGTGGACCTCGACGACAGCGACGACATCGGCGCCGACGTGCGCTTCCGCGACGTGGAATCTTTGATCGGCCGGCTCGGCGTGCGCGTAGCCAAGGACTGGGAAGCCGAGGGAAGCGACAAGAGCCGCCGCCGCACCCAGGGCTGGGTCCGCCCCAGCGTCTGGCATGAGTTCAAGGGCCAGCCGAAGACCGAATTCTCGTCGCAGTCAGGCTACATCCCGTTCGAGGCGGACATTGATGGCACCTGGGGCGAGATCAACCTGGGCATCGACCATCAGGCCAGCGAGAAGGTGACCTTAACCGTCTCTGCCGGCTACCGCGAAGCCTTCGACGGCGATAGCCACGGCTACGATGCGATGGTCGGGTTCAAGTATCTGTTCTAGAGAGGGAGCGTTAGCCGTCAATTTGATGGCTTGGCGGCGACAGGCTTTTGCTCAGGTAATCAAATGTCTGCGTCTGGCTGCTAATGGAGGCTGCATCACCTTATTCCCAGAGCACGATCCAGCGACCAACTGCCTGCGCCTCGCCCGATCAGCAATAGCAGCACGCCTGCCCACACCAGATGGGTGGGCCAGGCGTCTGGATAAACGAAGACCTCGATCACCGTGGTCATTCCCAACAATGCCAGGGCCGAAAGGCGGGTACACAGGCCCACGACCAGTAGCAGCGGGAAGAGGTGCTCCGCATAGGTCGCCAGGTGGGCGGCGATCTGCGGCGGCACCAGGGGCAGCATGTACTCGGTGCGGAACAGCTCATAGGTGCTCGGGGTGATGGTCAGAAGACCCTCGACCTTGGTTCGTCCGGAGAGGAAGAAGGTTGCGGCAATCCCGACTCGCGCTACCAGGCAGAGAGCAGTGTCGCCGAGTAGTTGCTGCAGGCGGTCGGCAATGCGGTTCCAGCCTTGGCGCAGGCTGCCGCGGAGGAGAGTAGTGCGAGCGATGTCCATGATGACCTCCTTACGCGAGATTGATGGGGCGGAAAACACCGGCCCCAAGGAGTCGGCCGAGCAGGTCGTGGAAGTCGAGATCCGGCTGCACCTGGAGTGCCAGGGCCGAGGCCCGATCGAGGTTGTTGCCGGCCGCGCAAGCATCGAGGAAGGCGCACCCTCCAGCTTTCAGCGCATGCCAGGCGACGCCCTCGGCATGGCCGACCAGCAGTGCGCCTTCACCTTGCCAGGGCAGTTCCTCCGGAATCGGCAGGGTCTCGCGGTTGTACCGCCAGATGCTGTAGATCGGCTGCTCGGAGAACCAGCACCAGCGCACACAGGCGCGTGGTTCCAGGTGGCCGGCGGCAAGATCCGAGGCGGTCATGCCGGCGAGGCTGGCGAGGTCGAGCTGCGTTTCCTGAGGAGCAACGAAGGCCTCTGTCCATAACCGGTCCAGGCGCGCCACGGCGCCAAGGTAGGGCAGTCCCCGTGCGGGTTCGAAAGCATCGAGGAAATCGGCAAAGCCCTCGCCGTAGAGAATCAGGCGTGTGTCGTCTGGCGGCATCTCGCGAGCGTGAATGGCCGCCGCCGAGCGAATCCAGTCCGTCCCGACCAGGCGCTCGACGGTTGGGAAGTTGTCGCACAATGCGTCGACACAACCCTTGAGCACGGTGTTGCGATACACCTCGAAGGCCGCCTGTGTGGTCATGCCTCGCAGCGTCGGAGCAGGGCGCCGGTAGAGGGCATCGACGAAGGCATCCTGGAATGTGCCGAGTGAGGTCTTCATGGCTTTATCTCCGCCAGGTTGAGGATCGCTTGCGCGAGCTCGCGCTCGGCCAGCAACTCGTCGAAGGCAGGCAGATGGTCGTCGCGCTCGATCAGTGTCGGCCTTGGGCCGATACGCTGGATCAGGTGCTCATAGAGCGCCCACACCGGTTCGGCGACCGGAGCATCGTGAGAGTCGATCAGCAGTTCGCCGCCCTCGTCGCAGCTGTGGCCGGCCAGGTGGATCTCCAGGATGGCCGCCGCCGGGAAGCGGTCTAGGTAGCGCCTGGCATCGAAGCCGAGGTTGTGGGCGCTGACGTGCACGTTGTTGACATCGAGCAGCAGGCCGCAGCCGGTGCGCAGCGCGAGCTCCGTGAGGAATTCGATTTCGTCCCAGTCGTGACCCTCCAGGCGCAGATAGTGGCTGGGGTTCTCGATGGCGATGCGCCGGCCCAGGGCTTCCTGAGTGCGCTGGATGTTGTCGCCGATGCGCGCCAGGGCGGCATGGCTGCGCGGGAAGGGCAGCAGATCCGGCAGGTACTGGCCGCGCCAGGTCGACCAGGCCAGGTGCTCGGAGATCAACTGCGGTTGCACGTGCTCGACCAGCGCGCGCAGTTGCCGAAGGTGCGTCTCGTCAGGTTCAGCATCGGCCGCCAGGGACAGCGCGACCCCGTGCAGCGATAGCGGATGCCGTTCGGCGATCCGCTCCAGCCAGGCAAGGCGGGGGCCGCCGACCATGTAGTTCTCCGGATGTACCTCGAACCAGAGCCCTTGGGCGGAGCAGGCCAGGGCTTGGGCGTAGTGGTCGCCCTTCAGCCCCAGCCCGGCGCCCGATTGGTGGAGTGCGTTCATGGTCGGCGGCCTTGGCTCAGGCTTTGCTCGGGGTCAGCGAGCCCATGCCATGGGGCGTCTTGATCGTGGTGCAGGTGCCGGCCGGAACGTTCTTCCAGTGCATGCCGTCATAGTCTTTCTTGGCGCTGCCTGCGCAGGTGGTGCCCGCGCCGGCCTTGCAGTCGTTCTTGCCGGCCATGGCGACGCCGTAGCATTTTTCCATGGCCGCGCCATTGCTGGCCTTGGTGTTCATGTCGTCGGCCAGGGCGCTACCAGTGATCGCGGCAAGGGCGAGGGCGGCGGTGGCGAGGGTCAGGGTTTTCATGGTGTGGTCTCCCGTTCGATTGAAGGGCCGTGGAAGGCTTTCCGGCGGCTCGATGAGTAGTTCGCCGGAGGAGACGGTCCGGTTACAACGCCGCGAAATTTTTTTGAGAATTTTTCGGCGTGGCCCTAACGTATTGAACGAAGGCCTGTTTTCTCCGCGGGCCGGCGGCACGCCAGCAGGCTGGGGCGGGATCGGCAAAGAATTCACCTTCGCTGTAACCAGGACGGTCGATGCAACGAACTACCAGCCAGGAAGCGTTGATCGCGCGTGAGGCGCAGCTGCAGGCACTCCTGCTGCGTGGCATGGACGGTGACGACAGGGCCTATCGCGAATTCCTCAGCGCACTCGGTACGCACCTGCGGGCCTTCCTGGGCCGGCGCCTGAGCCAGCGCCCCGGCGAGGTCGAAGACCTGCTGCAGGAAGTGCTGCTGGCGGTCCACAATGCCCGCCACACCTACCGTGCCGAGCAGCCTCTGACCGTCTGGGTGCAGGCAATCGCGCGCTACAAGCTGGCCGACCACTTCCGCGCTTTTGCGCGCCGGGAGGCGCTCCACGATCCGCTGGCGGATGACGAGGGAGAACTGTTCGCCGTCGAGGATGGCGAACCCGCGCAGGCCAGCCGCGACCTCGGCAAGCTGCTGCAGCGACTGCCCGACAAGCAGCGCTTGCCGATTGTTCATGTGAAGCTGGAAGGGCTGTCGGTGGAGGAAACCGCCAGCCTCACCGGGCTTTCCAGTTCCGCCGTTAAGGTCGGCATCCACCGCGGGCTCAAGGCCCTGGCGAATATCATCCGAGGGTTGCGAAGCGATGAAGACCAATGAACTGATCGACCTGCTGAGCGCTGGCGAGGGCGCAGTCGACCGTCACGCCCTGGGCAAGCGCTTCGCCATCGCCCTGCTGGCCGGCGCCCTGGGCGCACTGCTGCTGATGACGGCAATCTTCGGCGTACGCCCTGACCTGGGCGAGGTGGCGCGCACGCCGCTGTTCTGGGCCAAGGTCGCGCTGCCCGGTAGTCTGGCTCCCCTTGCCTTGTGGCTGAGCAGTCGCCTAGCGCGGCCAGGAGTGAGCGGAGGCGTGGCCTGGGAGCTGCTGGTGTTGCCCGTGCTTCTGGTGTGGATTGGCGGAGCGGTTGAGCTGGCCGGAGTACCCGCCGAAGCTCGCGCCGGCCTGATTCTGGGCAAGACCTGGCGCACCTGTCCGCTGAACATTGCGCTGCTCTCGGTGCCGACCTTCATCGGGGTGTTCTGGGCGCTACGCGGCCTCGCTCCGACCCGCTTGCGTATTGCTGGAGCGGCTGGCGGGCTGTTGGCGGGAGCCACTGCGACATTGGCGTACTGCCTGCACTGCCCCGAGATGGGCATTCCGTTCTGGGGCGTCTGGTATCTGCTCGGCATGCTTCTGCCCACGCTGCTGGGAGCGGTGCTCGGGCCACGCCTGTTGCGCTGGTAACCGAACGGCAAGAACCCGGGAAATGCGTTGGACATGCCGGAACTGGATGGCCCTCGCCGCATTTGAGTGTCTTCGGGCCGTAACCTCCGCTGGGCGAACTCTACCGAATCAGAGCGCCCTTCCTGGGGCATGTCCTGCTCCGGACCTCCAGAAGCTGGCTACGCTTGATTCAGTTTGTGCTTGGTGGGTTGGCGGTACTTCCAGGGAGAAATGGAATGGGGCGTTGGATCGGCGCAAGGCTCAGCTTGATGCTTGTCGTGTTGGGGGTGGCCTACGCGTCTGTGGTTTGCGCTGAGGCTACTTCAGTTACCGAGGTAGCCGAGGGCGTCGCCGCTGACCCTGTGGAGTTGAAGATCGCCAACCGCAGCATCGTTGTGTTCCGCGCGACCTTGCTGGGTGAGACGCCGATCGGCCGGCAGCAACGGGCCAAGGCCGTGATCGAGGAGGTGCTGCAGGGGACCGACGACCTGCAAGTCAGTACCGCCCCCATCCTCCACAGCTACATGGTGCTGCTGGGTGGCCGACGCGCCTTCATCGTTTCGCCACAGGACGTCGAGTCGCCAGAGGGTTCTGTACAGGAGGCCGCAGCGAGGGCTGCCGCGAACCTCAAGGTGGTGGTCGAAGAGACCGGCCAGGCGCGCAGCCTTCGATTCCTGCTCAAGGCCGTGGGGTACTCCGCTGTTGCCACCGTCCTGTACGTGTTGTTGCTGAGGCTGGTGCATTTCCTCAGGCGCAAGCTGCGCGGACGGCTGCCGCAAGTGATGCGCGAGCGGGCCCGGCAGATCAAGGTGGGGCAACTTCAGCTGTTCGACATGCAGTGCCTGTACTACCTGGCGGATCGGGTGATCTGGCTCTTCTGCTGGGCTGTCGTGTTTCTGCTGAGCTACGAATGGCTCAGCTATGTGCTGTCCCAGTTCCCCTATACCCGGCCCTGGGGTGAAAGCCTCGACGTCTATCTGTTCCGCCTGGCGGATTACCTGCTCAGCGGGATCGTCAGCGCGATACCGGGCATTGCCGTCGCCGTGATGATCTTCTTCATCGCCCGGGGCATCAGCGGATTCAGCAAGAGGCTGCTGGAGCGCCTGTCACGGCCTGGCACCATTCGCTGGCTGACCGAAGAAACCCTCCAGCCCACTACGCGCCTGACCTCGCTCGCTATCTGGCTGTTCGCCGTGGTGATGGCCTATCCCTACTTGCCCGGTTCGGGCACCGAGGCATTCAAGGGACTGTCGGTGCTCGTGGGCCTGATGATCTCGCTGGGGGCTTCCAGCGTGGTGGGGCAGGCTGCTTCCGGCCTGATCCTGACCTACTCGCGGACGCTGCGTGCCGGGGAGTTCGTGCGCATCGGTGATCACGAGGGCACGGTGACGGAGGTCGGCATGTTCAACACCACTATCCGCACCGGCCTAGGAGAGGTCCTGACATTGCCGAACTCGATGATCACCGGTTCGGTCACCAAGAATTACTCGCGGATAGTGCAGGGGCAGGGGTACGTCGTCGACACCGTGGTCACCATTGGCTATGACACTCCCTGGCGCCAGGTTGAAGCGATGCTCATCGAGGCCGCCCGGCGTACGGATGGCATCTTGCAGGTTCCACCGCCTTACGTGTTCCAGACAGCCCTGTCGGACTTCTATCCCGAATACCGGCTGGTCGCCCAGGCCATTCCCAGCGAGCCGCGTCCACGGGCCCAACTGCTGAGCATGCTGCATGCCCACATCCAGGACGTGTTCAACGAATACGGCGTGCAGATCATGTCGCCGCATTACCTGGGCGATCCCGGCGTGGAAAAGGTGGTGTCGCGTGAAAACTGGTACGCAGCGCCTGCAAGTCCCCCTGAGGCGGACTAGAGGCGCGCTTTCTTCCTAGCCAGTTTTCTATCGTCAACGGTCGTCGTTGCGCAGACCGGGGGAGTGTGAGCGATTGCCGCAATGGCGGCCATCCTCTGCGTATACCAAGCCAATGCTCGCTCCTGGCCGAAGGCAAATAGTCAGCAGCATCTGGGCGGAAGCGGGCTGCCGCATCGGACAGTCACCCAGTGGGTGATGGCCGATGCGATGCAGTACGCGGCCACGTTCACTCCGAAGACTGAGCTTCAGTGGCAGCGGCGCCAGTGGTGGTATCGGCGGCGGGAGTGCGGTTTTTCAGCTTCTCGCGATTACGGCGCTCCTGGCTGCGTTGCCGGGAAGCTTGCTGCTTCGCGTGCAGTGCCTGGGCGGCGGTTACGGTGCCGACGGGCTGGCCGTTCAAGTCCAGGCGCGGCGCGTTCTCCACCATGCTGGCCCAGTAACGGGCGCCCTTGCACCAGGCCGCGACGCCCAATTTGAGTTGCTCGCTGGTAATCCCGAGTTGCGCCAGGTGTTGCTCGGCATCCTTGAGAATCCCCTCCTTGAGCGGAACCTTGGGCGCCGGATTCACCGGGAAGGCCAACGGAAAATGCCGCTGCAAGCGCCAGATCGCTTCCAGCGCAGGATCCTGCTCACGAGGTTTCTCCTGCGATGAGGACTTCGGCTTGCGGCGCTTCTCATTAGCGGCCTTGGCCTGCTCTTTTTCTGCCCGCAGGCGGTCACGTAGCCCAGCTAGTTGTTCAAAACCCATCGTTCAATTCACAGCTTCGAGGTTGATTGCGTGGTGCAAGGTTATTCCATACAGCTCTCCGGATCACCTGTATCAGCACAAATCGTCGCTGTTTTCGTCGGCAAAGGATGAATCCAAGGCTGACAGAGGCTCTGCGCAAAGCGCTCCGGCGGGCTTAGGTGGCTGATTTCGAAGCCGTCGCTGGGGCGCAGTTCGTCGCGAATATTAAATTTAAATTGAATTTAGATTTCCCCTGCGGCAGGCTGGCCCCCATCTTTTCTTGTGCCCAGGAGTAGCCATGGCCTTCCGCGAATCCCGTAAAGACGGTGAAGCGACCCGCATCCGCATCCTCGAGGCTGCCGGTGAGCTGCTCGCGACCCTCGGCTTCGCTGAAACCAGCAACAAGGCGGTGGCCGCGAAGGCAGAAGTGGACTTGGCTTCGATCAACTACCACTTCGGCAGCCGCAGCGGTCTTTACCAGGCGGTGCTGGGGGAGGCCCGGCGGCGCTTTCTCGACATCGCCGACCTGCAGCGGATCATCCAGGCCGAGCAGCCGGCGCCGGACAAGTTGCTCGCGCTGACCGAGCTGGTCGTGCGCAAGGCGTCGCGCGGTCGGGAGAGCTGGCACCTGCGAGTGCTCGCCGCCGAAGCCCTGGCGCCCAGCAGCCATGGCCAGGAAGTGCTGCATCCGCAGAAGACGCTGAAGCTGACACTGCTCAAGCAGCTGTTCAGCGAGATTACCGGGATACCGCCGGATGAGCCCACGCTGGTCCCCTGCATCCTCAGCGTGACCGCGCCCTGGGCGATGCTGCTGATCGGCCCCCGCGGCGGCCGGGGCGCCCTTCGCGACATCCTCGACATGCCCGGTGAAGTGGTCACCGCGCAGCTTTACGGTTTTGCTCTGGCGGGCCTGCGGGAGGTGGGCCGGCAGTACCAACTGAGGGCCACCTCGGCGGACTCCTGAGTCCGCACGCAACTGCATTCCCGCGCAACGACGTTCCCTCTTTTCAGGTCTGCTCCATGCAACCGGCTTCCGATCAAACCCTGGCCAGCCACGCGAGTCCGGCAACCGACGCCGGGGCTGTACGCCCCTCCATTCCCCTGTTGCTGGCAGCGCTGCTGCTGGTGATGTTCCTCGCGGCGCTGGACCAGACCATCGTCTCCACCGCCTTGCCGACCATCGTCGGTGAGTTGGGTGGCCTGCACCTGCTGTCCTGGGTGGTGACCGCCTACCTGCTGGCGTCCACCGTCGTAGTGCCGTTGTATGGCAAGTTCGGCGACCTGTACGGGCGCAAGCTGGTGCTGCAGACCGCCATCGTTCTGTTCCTGGTGGGGTCGGCGCTCTGCGGGCTGGCGCAGAACATGACGCAGTTGATTCTCCTGCGCGCGCTTCAGGGCCTGGGCGGGGGAGGCCTGATGGTGGTGGCGATGGCGGCCATCGGCGATGTCATCCCTCCGGCCGAACGCGGTCGCTACCAGGGGCTGTTCGGCGGTGTGTTCGGCCTCGCCACCGTGGTTGGCCCTCTGGTAGGCGGCTTTCTGGTCGAGCAACTGTCCTGGCGCTGGATCTTCTACATCAACCTGCCGCTGGGACTGCTCGCCCTGCTGGTGATCGGCAGCGCGTTCCGCCCTCATGTGGCGCGGGTCAAGCACGTCATCGACTACTTCGGGGCCTTCTTCCTGACCCTGGCGCTGGCCTCGCTGGTGCTGATCACCAGCCTGGGCGGCAGCACCCTGAAATGGACCTCGATCGACATCATGGTCCTGGCGCTCTTCGCCGTCGTCGGGTTGATCGGTTTCGTCCACGAGCAGCGCATCGCCGCCGAACCGATCATGCCGCTGCACCTGTTCCGCCACCGCACCTTCGTGCTGGCTGGGCTGATCGGCTTCACCGTCGGTGTTTCGCTGTTCGGCTCGGTGACTTTCCTGCCGCTGTACATGCAGGTGGTCAAGGACGCCACGCCGACCAGCGCGGGCCTGCAGATGCTGCCGCTGATGGGCGCGATGCTGGTGGTCTCGGCGGTCACCGGCCGGCTGATCAGCCGCTGGGGGCGCTACCGGGTCTTCCCGATCCTCGGCACCCTGCTGCAGGTGATCGCCCTGGCGCTGCTCAGCCGTCTCGACCTGCAGTCGTCGATGCTGCAGATGAATCTCTACATGGCTCTGCTGGGCGCGGGGCTGGGCATGGTCATGCAGGTGCTGATCCTGGCGGTGCAGAACAGCGTCGAGTTCCGTCACATGGGGGTGGCCACCTCGGGCGCCACCTTGTTCCGCTCCATCGGCGGCTCCATCGGCGTCTCGGTATTCGGTGCGCTGTTCTCGCACGAACTGATGAGCCGGCTCGCCAGCAACTTCCCGGCTGGCGTCGGCTCCCCGGCCAACCTGTCGCCGGCCGATGTGCATGCCTTGCCGGTGGCCCTGCAGCAGGCCTACCTGGAGGCGTTCTCCGGGTCGATGCACTGGGTGTTCCTGGTGGCGTGCCTGGTCAGCGCGGTGGCCTTCGCGCTGTCGTGGTTGCTGCAGGAGGTGCCGCTGCGCAAGGCCTGACCAGGTCGCGCTGCTGGCTACTGGTCAGAAGTACGGCGGAGGGCGGCGCTCCGCCGCCGCAGGTAGAAGACGGCCAGTGCGTAGGAGCCTACGGCGGGCACCCCAAAGGTCAGCACGGTGCGCCAGACACGGTTCAGCGCCGGGAGGAATCCCACCCCCTGGCTCTCCATGGTGTAGGGGACCAGGCCGAGACTGCCGCAAGTGACGAATCCGGCGGCGATGCTGACCATGTACAGCAGAAGGACCAGCACCTGACCACCCAAGCCCTTTGCCGCGTGGTTCACCAGGAGGAGGGCATAGGCGACGGATACCAGGATCAGGCTCAGTAGTGCTGCCATCAGCGGCAGGTGCCTGGGGTGGTCCCCGAGGAGCAGGTTGATCGCGCCCAGCAGCGCGCTGATGACCGTCACTGCAAGCATGACCACGAGATTCACGGTACGCATGACACTTCCTTGTGCGGCGATTCCTAGTGCGGCGATGCTTGGTACGGAGACCGATACTTGAAACGAACCGTGAGGCCGTTCGTGGCGGGCAGTGCTGCGGTTCTTCGAGCAACCCTCGCTGGCGCTTGCCGATGAATCAGGACAGCGGACAGTTCTGCGCAGCTTATGCAGTCATTGGCCGCCTGGGCATTGGCCGAGCCGCCGGGAACTCTGCCCGCCAAGGCCCAACCTCACCGCCGGCGTCCTTGCGAAAGTGCATGGCGACTTTGCCCGGACGCCAATAGCCTTGGTGCCGGCGCTGGCATATAGTCGCGCCCCCAGCGAAGCCGCCAGCACCCATCGGGCCTGCCTCCGCTACGCAACCACTCAAGGCGCGAGGAGCACGCCAGTCATGAAAACAGAACAGGGCATCCTGCGGCTTTCCATCATCGTCACCGTCCTGCTGGCCGGTTTCGGGATCATCGTCGGCCTGCTTTCGGGATCCTTCTCCATCGTCTTCGACGGTGTCTATTCCCTGGCCGATGCCAGCATGAGCGGCCTGGCGCTGATGGTGGCCACCCTGATCCGCCGCCATACCACCGAGGGGGATGCCAGCCGGCGCCTGGCCGAGCGCTTCAACATGGGCTTCTGGCATCTGGAACCCATGGTGCTGGCGCTCAACGGCACACTGCTGTCAGGCGTCACGCTTTACGCGCTGATCAACGCCATTGGCCGGCTGCTCACGGGCGGCCATGCGCTGGAGTTCGGCTTCGCCATCCTCTATGCGTCGGTTGCCACGCTGGTCTGTTTCTCCCTGGCGGCGGTGCAGTTCCGCGCCAACAAGCGCATCGCCTCGGACTTCGTCGCCCTGGACGCGAAGTCCTGGGTGATGTCCGGCAGCATTTCCCTGGCCTTGCTGATCGCCTTCCTGGTGGGTGACGTGGCCACCGTGAGCGGCTACGCGCACATCGGCCCCTATGTCGACCCGGCGGTGCTGGCGCTGATCTGCCTGGTGATCCTGCCGATTCCCTTCCTGACCATCCGCCAGGCCTTCAAGGACATCCTGCTGGTCACCCCGCCGGAGCTCAAGGAGCACGTCGACGAGGTGGCCGCGGCCACCGTCTCGCAGCACGGCTTCGTGGCGTACCAGGCCTATGTCGCCAAGGTCGGACGGGCGCAGCAGATCGAGCTGTACTTCATCGTCCCGCCGAGTTGGCCGGCACAGACCCTCGCCGAGTGGGACAAGCTGCGCGACGAGATCGGCGAGGCCATCGGCGGCGAAGGCCCCAATCGCTGGCTGACCATCGCCTTTACCACCGATCCGCTCTGGACCCGCTGAGCGCTTTACACCACGCCGATCATGGCCGCGCTCATCCTTCGCGCAAGCGCGCCTCGCGCCAGGCTCCCGGGCTGCTGTCGTACCAGCGGCCGAAGGCCCGGGAGAAGCTCTGCAGGTCACTGTAGCCGAGCAGGTCGGTGATCTGCGCGAGTGACAGCGTCGCATCATCCAGCAGATCCAGCGCCCTGTAGCGGCGCTGCTCATCAAGCAGCTCGCTGTAGCGCCAGCCGTGGCTGAGCAGTCGTCGTGCGGCGGTGCGCTCAGTCAGGTGGCGCGTCCTGCAGAAGGACTGGAAACTCGCACCCTCTGTCAGGGTGCTGGCGATATGATCGGCGGCTTCGTCCAGCAGGGTTCTCTGGGTCTGCCCGCGCGCCTGCTCGACGATGCCGACCAGGGTGGCCTCCAGTTCGGAGTTCCAAGGAGACAGCGGGTGGCGGAATAGCGCGGGCTGCAGTTGCAGCACAATCTCCGAGGCATCGCTGCGCCAATGCAGGGGCGCGCGCAGTGTCTGCTCATAGAGCTCTGCGTTTGCTGGTGCGTGGCCGGGCAACTGGATGCTGAGCAGCGGGTCCTGGGCGAGGCCGCTAGCCAGCAGCTTGCGCCGCAGCAAGCTGCAGATGCCGACCAAGGTGTAGTCGCGGCTCTGCCGGCCGGACAGCAGCGCGCCGCACTCGGAGAGCACCAGGGCGATGTGGTCACCCTCCGTGCGCAGTTCGATGTGCAGCGATCCGTTGAAGTAGGGGAAGTAACGGGCGAAGTAGGTGCAGGCCGCTTCCAGGGTTGGTGCCACATCGAACAGGTAGGTCAGCCCGTTGGTCAGGGTCGACACGAAGCGCTTGCCCGCCAGCAGGCCGATGGCAACATCGCCGCTGGCTCGCTCGGCCAGGTCCCAGAAGCGTCGGGAGAGGAACAGTGGCACGCGCACCAGCGGCGTGCGCAGCTCCAGCAGCGTGCGGCGCATGCAGGCCTCCAACTCCACGGCGGAAACACCGCGTGCGAGCAACTCCTCCACGGCCGGCAGTAGCGTCGGCGCGTAGAAGGCGTTGGAGGAATGGGCGGAATCTGGGCTCATGGCGTGAGATGACTCGACGAACCGGTGGGGACGGGCGGACGACCTTACGCATTGCGCTTGGTAACGACAAGCCCGCGCGGCAGGCGCTCGTCCGCCGCGAAGATTGCCTCGACCATCGCCTGCGCAGCCGGTGAAAGACTGAAGCCGGCGCGGCTGACGATGCCGTAGTGCAGGCGCAGTTCGGGGCGGTCCTGCGGAATGTCGGTGATCTTCAGCAGAGCCACCTCGCCACGCTGCACTGGGTCGTGCAGCGCCTCCACCGCCGCCAGGCCGACCGCGTCGGAGCGTGCGACGATGTGTAGGATCGCCGCGAACTGCGCGCACTCGATGTTCATGTGGAAGTCGCGCTCGCCGATCACCTCGGCCAGCACCTTGCGCAGCGGCGGCGGAATTCGAGTGCCGACGCGCGGGTAGTCGAGCAGGTCGGCCAGCTTCAATTTTGCCTCGTCTGCCAGCGGATGGCCGGAGCGGCAGAAGAAGCGGCCGGGGCGGAACTCCATCCAGCGCACTTGATACGCAGGATCGTCGGCGAACTCGCGGGCATCGCCGACAAAGAATTCGACCTGTTCCTCCCTGAGCAACTGCGCCATCTGTTCCCAGTCGCCCATCAGAAAGCCGACATTGATTGCGGGGTGTGCGCGGATGAAGTCGGCCATCGCCTCGGGCACGAGCAGTTGCGCCGGATAAGGGCCGCAGCCGAAGCGCAGCTCGCCGGCGTCGAGGCCGTTGTACTGCTGCAGTTCGTTGCGTAGCGAACGGGTGCCGGCGAGCAGGCGCCGCGCGTGCTGTAGCACCAGCTCGCCCTGGCCGGTCAGGCGGAAGTCGCGGCTCTGGCGGTCCACCAGCAAGCAGTCCAGGTCGCGCTCAAGGGATTGGATGCTGCGACTTAGCGCCGACTGGCTGAGGCCGATGGCGTCGGCGGCGCGCTGGTAGTTCTGGAAATCGGCGAGGGCGGACAGGTGGCGGAGCTGTCTGAGTTCCATTATGCATCCTGCGCATAAAAGCGTTGAGTCGAATGAATTTGATGGATAGCAGACTCAGCTGGTCTAGTAAAGCGCCTGCCGTACCGGAGCCGCCTCATGTCGCCTTTGCTGTTCGCCTCCAGCGCCTTCGCCAGCACTATCCTCCTGCATGCCGCCCGCCTGGGATTGTGCGCGGCAGAGCTGCGCCTTCGGGCAGGGATCGCCGAGGCGCAGTTGGCGGATCATCGCGCACGCATCCCGGCAGATCAGGTGGAGCGCCTGTGGATCGAGTGCGAGCGCGCCAGCGGCAATCCGCAGTTCGGTTGCGAACTGCTCAACAGCATGGCCACCCATTGCCTGCAGGGGCTGAACATCCTGCTGGATTCAGCCCCGGACCTGGGCACCAGCCTCGCCGCCTTCTGCCAGTACCTGCCGACGGTGACCAACTGCGTGCAGGCGCGCCTGGAAGAGGAGGGCGAGGTCACCCGCCTGGTCTTGGAGCTGGTGCGCGACGACCTGCACCACTTCGGTCTGGATGCCGCCGTGCTGACCCTGATCCGCAACATTGCCCGCCGTGTCGGACTACCGGCGGCGCAGGCGTGCCGGGAAGCTGGCATCGCAGCGCAACAGCGCTGCGCCTCGACGCTCGGCGAATGGGGCGTGCCCTGCCGAGTGGCGCCTTCGCCATTCCTGCTTCTACCCACGGAGCTGCTGGCGACTCCGCTGACGGGCGCCAACGAATTCCTCTACCAGAGCCTGCGTCGCCAATGGGGCAATGCGAGGGAATCCGGGGAGGGCGACGGCCTGAGCCTGGCGCGTATCTGGCTGCGCTCATCCGACCAGCCCATCGAGCGGATCGCCGAGCGCATCGGCTACCGGCAGAGCGGCAACTTCATCCGCGCCTTCCGCAAGCGCTTCGGTGTCACGCCCAAGCAGTTCCGCCTCGGCCAGAGCCCTGCATGATCGGAATTTGTCGGCCCCGGCTTGTGGTCGTCGCGCCCGCGCCCCTCATGGTTGGCCGGCGGTACCCCCATCCGGAGCCCATAATGACAAGAATCCATCCGGCCCCTGTCTCCCGCGCATTCGCGGGGCAGCGCCAGCACTGCATTGCCAAACCTCTATTGCTTGCCCTGGCGGTCAGTAGCGCCTTTAGCGCACAGGCCACTACCTTCGAACTGAACGACGACTGGAACCTGTCCACCAAGACCACCCTGAGCCTGGGGGCTAGCTGGTCGGCGCAGGACCCAAATCGCCACCTGATGACCCACGCCAACGCGATCCAGGCCCAGCAAATCGGCAATGCCGACGGCACCAGCGTGAGCGCCGACGACAACCGCCTGAACTTCAAGAAGGGCGACCCCATCTCGCAGATGTTCAAGGGCCTCACCGACTTCAGCCTGGAGGGCGACGGCCAGGGCGCCTTCGTCCGCTTCAAGTACTGGTACGACCACGCCTACGAGACCGGCGACGGCCGCTTCAAGGACTTCGACGACAGCGGCTGGCCGACCCTGGCGCGCTACCACGGCTTCGATACCCTCGACGCCTATGTGTGGAAGGACTTCGACATTGACGAGCACCCGCTGAACCTCAAGCTCGGCAAGCAGGTGCTGTCCTGGGGCGAATCGATCCTGATCCAGAACGGCATCAACGTGATCAACCCGCTGGACTACAGCGCCTTCAACAAGCCCGGCGTGGACATCAAGGAAGGCCAGCTGCCGGTGGAGATGCTCTCGTTCAATCTCGGACTGAGCGACAGAGTCAACCTGGAAGGCTTCTACCAGTACAACTGGCGGCCCAGCGTACTCGACGGCTGCGGCACCTTCTTCGCCACCAGCGACGCCATCCAGCCCGGCTGCGGCCCGCTGTACCTGAGCCAGGTGCAAACCGACACACAGATGCAGGCCAGCGGCCTGTACGCTTACCACGGTGACGACCGGGACCCGTCCGACCAGGGCCAGTGGGGCGTCGCCCTGCGTACCCTGATCAGCTCGCTGAATGATGCCGAGGCGGCCTTTTACTACGTGAACTACCACGCGCGCCTGCCCTACCTGGAGCTTACGGCGCGGGATGTCAGCAAGCCCGGCAACTTCCCTCTCGGCCGCGTGCAGGGGCCGGTGTACGCCGCCGCCTTCCCGGAGAACATCCACCTCTACGGCCTGAGCATCAACGGCGCGCTGCCCGGCTGGGGCACCTCGCTGGCAGCCGAACTGAGCTACCGGCCGAACATGCCGGTGGCGCTCAATGGCCCGGACATGAACGTGGCCATGATCACCGGCCCTGGTGGCAGTTCGTCGATCACCGACGTACCGGCCAATGCCTCCACCACCGGCCGGACCCTGGATGGCTGGGAGCGCAAGCCGGTATGGCAGATGACCGCCTCGGCCACCCAGATCGTCGACAACGTGCTCGGCGCTACGCGCCTGACGCTGCTCGGCGAGGCTGGGGTGGTGCACGTCGGTGATGTCGGTGACGAGCGCCTGGGGCGCAACGCAGCCTTCGGCCGCAGCGCGCCGCTCAATGGCAGCAAGTGCAATACCGTGGCCAGCGGCGTGACCAACCGATACTGCACCGACGATGGCTTCGCCACGCCCTGGTCCTGGGGCTACCGCCTGCGCGCCGGCCTGGAATACAGCGACGTGCTGCCGGGGGTGAACATGTTGCCCAGCCTGAACTTCCGTCATGACGTCGAGGGCTACTCCTACGATCCGGGCGGCCCGTTCCAGGAAGGGCAGATGGCTGCCGGTCTGTCGCTGGCCTTCAACTACCTGAACGATTACAGCCTGGAGTTCGGCTACAACAGCTTCTTCGGCTCCAACAAGTACAGCACGCTCGACGACCGCGACTTCTACAGCGTCAGCGCCAAGGTCGACTTCTGAGGAACCGCCCATGCACCTTTCGAAAATTTCCGCCCTGGCGTTGGCCATGGGTCTGGCGTTCTGCGCCCATGCCTCCACTCCCGCCGATCTTGGCAACAGCCTGACCCCGGTCGGGGCCGAGAAGGCAGGCAATGCCGACGGCAGCATTCCCGCCTGGGCTGGTGGGCTGAAGCCAGACGCCGGGCAGGTCGACGCAAAGGGCGGCTATGCCAATCCCTATGCCGCCGAGCAACCGCTGTTCACTATCACCCCAGCCAACGCTGGGCAGTACAGCCAGTGGCTCAGCCCTGGCGAGCAGGCGATGCTCAAGCGCTATCCGGCGACCTACAAGATCAACGTCTACCCCAGCCATCGCAGTGCGCGGCTGCCCGACGAGATCAACGCCGCGACCCGCGACAACGCCGTCAACGCCAGACTCGCCGATGGCGGCAACGGCGTGCTGAACTACCAGCGTGGCGTACCCTTCCCGTTGCCCAAGGAGGGCGTCGAAGCGATCTGGAACCACATCACCCGCTACCGCGGTGGCAGCATCGAGCGCACCTTCAGTTCGGCCAACGTAAAGGAGAATGGCGTCTACAGCCTGGTCCGCTCGCAGACCGACATGAACTACGCCGAGACCGTCGACGACCTACCGCAGGGCGCTAACGTGCTGTACCTGTTCAAGACCCGCGTGCTGGAGCCCGCGCGACTCTCAGGCGAGGCGGTGCTGAGCCACGAGCCGATGGATCAGGTCGCCGAACCTCGCGCCGCCTGGCAGTACATCCCCGGTCAGCGCCGGGTTCGTCGCGCCCCGCTTATCGCCTACGACAACAGCGCGCGCTACAGCGATGGAATGGTTACCGCCGACAGCCTCGACGGCTTCAACGGCGCGCCTGATCGCTACGACTGGAAGCTGCTGGGCAAGCAGGAACTGTTCGTACCTTACAACAGCTTCCGCCTATACGACCGCTCGGTGAAATACGCGGACATCCTCAAGACCGGCCATCTGAACCCCGACCTCGCGCGCTTCGAGAAGCACCGCGTCTGGGTTGTCGAGGCGACCCTCAAGCCGGGGGCGCGCCACGTCTACAGCAAGCGCCGCTACTACCTCGACGAAGACAGCTGGAACATCCTCCTCGGCGAGCTCTACGACAGCCGTGGCGAGCTGTGGCGCAACTATCAGTCCCACGCCATGCCGTACTACGACAAACAGTTCACCTTCGAGGCCCTGGCTGCCGCCTATGACCTGATCAGCGGACGCTACTTCGTCAACGGCCTGATGAACGAGGAGAACAGCGGCCTGAAGACCGGCCAGCACGCGAAGATGAGCGACTACACTCCGTCCGATCTGCGCCGCTGGGCGAAGTAACGTTGTGTTCCTTTCCCCGGCCGGGCGTGGCCGGGGTTCTTGCGCCATCCCGGCAATCTGGGGATGGCGTCGTTGTTCCCGCAGCGCTCTACCGAAGGGGCGCCATGATCGCTTTTTGTCCGCTGGTGCTGGCCGCCGCCTGCCGGGGATGCCGCACTCTGGCCCGACACCCGCCGTCGGTGCCGCATGGCCGGGCGGTCCAACAAGAAGAATGAGGAACCCCCATGCGTCATTGGCTGCCCGTACTCGCCATCCTGCCCCTGTTCGCCGGCCATGCGTGGGCTGCCGCGCCCACCGCGCAGCAGGCCCGCGACCTGGCCGAGCAGGCCTACCTGTTCAGCTTCGCCACCGCCGAGCACGGCAAGATCCTGCAGGCCATCGCCGCCAAGCTGCCGGTCAACTACCTGTACAACCGCACGACGTTGCTCGGCCCGGAAGACCGAACCGTGGTCTCGCCGAACAATGACACGCTGTATTCCTACGCGCTGCTCGACCTGCGCGAACACCCTGTGATCCTCGAGGTGCCGGCGGTGCCGCAGCGTTACTACAGCTTCCAGCTGATCGACATGCGCACCAACAACCTCGACTACATCGGCACCCGCGCCACCGGCCGGGAGGCCGGCAGCTTCCTGATCGCAGGTCCCGATTGGGATGGCCGACAACCCGAAGGCTTCGGTGGCAAGGTGATCCGTTCGCCCAGCCGCGTCGTCTTCCTGCTCGGCCGCACGGCCGTGGATGGCGAGGCCGATCTCGACGCGGCCAAGGCCGTGATGGACGGCTACAAGTTGCGTAGCACCCGACAGACGCTGCTGCCGCACAAGATGGATGTGCCCGAGTACCTGCCGACCAAGGAAGGCCCGGCGGAAAACGCCTTCATCGACTTCAACGGGCTGTCCGCCTGGCACGCCTGGAGCGCCGACGAGCAACAGCGCCTGGCACAGTTCGCACAGATCGGCGTTGGAACCGGGAAGCCATTCGATGCGAAGCAACTGCCGAAAGATATCGCCCAGGCAGTGCAGCAAGGGGCTGAGGCCGGGCGCGAAAAGGTTCGCACCGCCAGCGAGAGCTTCGCCGCGCCGGTCAATGGCTGGCAGAGCTCTCCTACGAACATCGGGCACTACGGCAATGACGATCTGACGCGGGCGGCGGTCGCCTGGAAATACATCTACGCCAACGACCCGGCGGAGGCGATTTACCCGCTCACCAGCGTCGACGCTGCCGGCCAGGCACTCGATGGCAGCCGTGCCTACACGCTGCACTTCGCCCCTGGGCAGTTGCCTCCGGTCGATGCGTTCTGGTCCGTCACGCTATACGACGGCAAGACCCAGATGCTCTCGGCGAACCCGCTCAACCGCTACACGCTCAACAGCGAAGGCGGACTGAAGATGGATGCCGATGGCGGCCTGACTCTGAGCATCCAGAATGCTCAGCCAGCTAGCACCGACAACTGGTTGCCGGCGCCAAAAGGGCCGTTCAACCTGATCCTGCGCATGTACCTGCCGCAGGAAAAGGCACTCAAGGGCGACTACCAGGCGCCGGCCCTGCAGCCCGTCAACCGCCAGGAGTAAGCCATGAACCCGATTCTGACCCGCCGCCGTTTCCTCGGTGCCAGCGGAGCGCTCGGCTTCGGCCTGGGCTGCGTGCCGAGCTGGCTTCTGGCCGCTCCCGTCGAGCTGGAAAGTGACCCCGCCGTGCTCCAGGACATCATTCGCCAGGCGTGGATCTACGCCTACCCGATGCTGATGCACTATCAGACGATGCAGAAGCAAGCGCTGAACCCGGCATCGCCCGAGTACGTCGGCGGCTTCGGCGTGTTCCGTCACTACAGCGAACTCTTCACGCCGAAGAACCGCGACATTGTCACGCCGAACAACGATACGCCTTACTCCTGGGCCTGGCTTGACCTGCGCGCCGAACCCTGGGTGCTCAGCGTGCCCGACGTGGCAGAAGATCGTTACTACGTGCACCAGTTGGTGGACCAGTACACCTTCAACTTCGGCTATGTCGGGGTCCTCAGCACCGGCCGCGAAGCGGGCGACTACCTGATCGCCGGGCCAGACTGGAAAGGCGCTACACCGCCCGGAATCCGTCAGGTGCTGCGCAGCGAGACGCAGATCGCCATGATCCTGGGGCGTACCGGCCTGCACAATAGTGACGACCTTCCGGCGGTACGCGAACTCCAGCAGCAATACCGTCTGAGGCCGCTGCATGGCTTTGTCGGTGGCTCGGCGCCAGCTGTCGCACCGGCGGAGCAATGGCTGCCCTGGGAGCTGCCGCGTGATCTTGGTGCGGGATTCATTCCGCACCTGAACCAGATCCTCGCTTTCTGCCCAGTGGACCCCAGCGAGGTCGAATTGCGCCAGCGTTTCGCTCGCGCAGGCATTGGTGCGGGGCTGGCGTTCAACCCTGTCGCGCTGAGCCCCGCCCAGCGCCAGGCATTGGCCGCCGGTATCCAGCAGGGTGTCGAGGAATTGAAGGCCAAGGTCGCAACGCTGCGCTCATCGGCTGGACTGTTCGGTACCCGCGCGGTGATGCACAACGACTACCTGAGCCGCGCGGTAGCGGCCGCCAGCGGCATCTATGGCAACAGCGTGGAGGAGGCGATCTACCTGGGCAGCCGCCAGGACAGCACGCAGCAGCCGCTGCAGGGCGGGCAGCGCTATCGACTGCATTTCGCTCCGGGGCAGTTGCCGCCAGCCAGGGAATTCTGGTCGTTGACGCTCTACGATCTGCCCGACCGCCAACTGGTCGACAACCCGATCCAGCGCTATTGCCTGAGTAGCCGCGATCCCTTGGTGCGCGACGCTGACGGCGGGGTAACGCTGTACATCCAGGCTGACTCGCCCGGTGAGAACCATCAGCTGAACTGGCTGCCGTCGACCCGGCAGGGGCCGTTCAACCTGATCCTGCGCATCTACGGGCCGGAGCAGTCGGTGGTAGCCGGGCAGTGGACCCTGCCGGGAATCGAGCGGGTCTGACCTTGGAGTGTGCCTCGCCCCAAGGGGCGAGGCTAGCGGGTGAAGCGTCCTGGAGCGGTTCCCGTGGCGGGCTCAGTCCGCGCAGATGCCGAGGATCGCCAGCGCCGCCGCCTCGGTGCCGCGCGACGCCTGCATCTGTTCGCGCACGGCGTTCAGGCGTTTCTCCATGGCCGTGTCCGCGAGCAGTTCGGCGAGGGCTGTGGGCAGCGCCGCCAGCGGGTTCTCGAAGCGCGGCAGGTAGCGCGCCACACCCACTTCATCAGCGCGCCGGGCGTTGTCGTGGCCGTCCCAGCAGTAGGGGATGATCACCGACGGCAGTCCGAAATACAGCGCCTCGCAGAAGCTGTTGTTGCCGCCGTGGTGGATGAACAGCTGGCACTCGCGCAGCACCGCCGGTTGCGGATACCAGCTGTCGAGGTAGACGTTGTCCGGCACCGTGTCGTAGTGCTCGCGGTAGGCGCCAACGTTGATCAGGAAGCGATAGGGCAACTGCGCAACGGCGTCGATCAGCCGGCGCATCATCGCCACGTCGGCCGCGCCGAGGCTACCGAAACTCACGTAGATCAGCGGTGCGTCGTCATGCCGGGGAAACTGCGGTGGGATGTACGGCGCTTCGCTGCGCACGCAGCCGTCGAGGTACAGGTAGCGCTCGGCCGGCAGCGGCTTCTTGCGCTCGTAGCGCACCGGCGTCGGCGACAACAGCAGGTTGAGCCAGGGCGAGTCCTCGAGGAACTGGCCGGCGGGCAGGGCGGGGTGGCCGCACTCGGCGAGAAAACGGGCGAAGCGCTCGTGTGCCGGTTTCGTGGCCTGCAGATAGTGCTCGCGGTAGATGGCGCAGGCCTGCTCATCGCTGCTGCTGGCGCCGGACAGATAGGGCGGCACGGCGTTGTCGGGCAGCTCGGTTTCCGCGCAGGAGACCATGCGCACCCAGGGGCAGCCGGCCGCGGCGATGGCCGGGAAGCTGACGACGTTGTCCAGTACGATGGCGTCCGGCTTGAGCCGGGCGAGCAGTTGCTGCAGCGGCTTTTCCGATTCGATGGCGGTGTCGATGATGGCTTCCCAGGCCGGCGCCACGTAGCTGTCGATCTGCGCCAGGGGCGGCTGGTCGAAGTAGGGCACATTGCGCTCGATGAAGCGCTCCCAGTAGTGCTGGTGGTCGGCCGCGGAGAGCGGCGAGTCCAACTGCAGCGGGTACTCGGCGAACCCGTACTCGGCGAAGATGCCCTGGAAGTGCGCATGGCAGATGAACACCGGGCGGGCGCCGAGATCGCGCAGGGCCTGGGCGATGCCGATGCAGTTCAGCGCGGCGCCGAAACTGGCCTCGGGGAAGAAGGCGATGGTTCTGGTTCTTTGCGTCATGGGCACATCCGGGTGTTGCTCACGGGCACTGCGTGAAAGTGATACTGCATTTTTTCGTTAAAAAAAACACCGTGAGTGAAAAATACTTAGCGGCGTGCGCTGGCGAATGACTGCGGAATCCCGCGGTTGGCGGTCTGCGGGCGCTGCGCGAAGGACAGCCGCAGGTGCAGGCGCATCAGGTCGGCGGCGACCTCCAGCTGGCCGCGCTCGATCTGTTCGATGATCCGCAGATGCTCGCGCAGGGCTTCCTGCAGGCGGTGCACGCTGACCATCGGCAGCAGGTTTGGCAAGCGGCGCAGGCGCTGGTGCTGCAGCAAAGCGTCGCCGACGAAGCGGTTGCCGCAGCCTTGGGCGATCAATTCGTGGAAGCCGATGTCCAGCTCGCGGAACTGCGCCACGTCGAAGCGTTCGATGGGCGCACTGAGCAAGTCTTCCATGGCGCCGCGCAGCAGGGCGAGGCGCGCCAGGTCAGGGTCGAAACCGGGCGCCAGCAGCGCTTCCGGCTCCAGGATCAGGCGGTAGCGCAGGCTGTCTTCCAGCGCCGCGAGGTTGTTCAGCAGCGGGCGAAAGGACCAGCTCTGCCCGGCACCGCGCTCCAGCACCTGGTCTTCGCTGAGCTGCGCCAAAACCTTCTGCGCGGCGGCGCGGCTGATGTCGTAGCGGCGCATCAGCTCGCTGGCGCTGAGGCTGTTGCCCAGCCGCCCGGCCATGCGGTCGCGCAGTACCGAGGCGGCCAGCGCCTGTTCCTCGGCCTGGGGCAGGGCGGGGCCGAGTACCTGGGCGGAAGGGTCGGCGCTAAGGCGATAGCCCTTGCCCGGCTCGTGGGCCACCAGTTGCTGTTCCAGCAGCAGGTCCAGCCCCGCGCGGATTAGCGTGCGTGACACGCCGAAAGTGCGTGCCAGTTGCTGCTCGGACAGCCCGTCGCCATCTCCCAGCCCTGTGTCCTGGGCGTGCTCGATGATCCGCCGGGCCAGTTCCAGGTGGTTGGTACGTGGTCGTTTTTCGGTGTCCTTGCTCAAGCGGCGTATCTCCAGCAGGCCCGTAGTAAAGGGGCGATCCCTTATGCCACAGCGTGGGTGGTCCAACAAGAATGTGGGAAATGGTTGTAGGAAATTGTTGACTTCGCCAGCGGTTCGGTTTTTATTTTGAAAAAAAGACATGTAGTACGCTTTTCGTTCCGCTGCCGTCGACACAACAACAACCAATCGTCAGGTGCGCAAGATGAAGCTGAAGACCATGCTCTACGCAGGGGCAACCCTCGCGCTCACGCTGTCCGCCACCACGGCCAGCGCCAAGGATCTGGTGATCTCCATCTGGGACGGCTACATGGCCCCGGACAACCTGGAGAAGTTCCAGAAAGCCACTGGCCTCGAAGCCGACAAATCTCTCCACGCCACCAACGAAGAAATCATGGGCAAGCTCATGGCTTCCGGCGGTGAAGGCTATGACGTGGTGTTCGTTTCCTCGCCCTTTGCCGAGATCCTGCACAAGCAGGGCCTGCTCGCCGAGATCGATCCGGCCAAGGTGCCGAACCTGAAGAATCTCTACCCCGAAGCGCAGAAGCTCGAGTACGACGTCGGCAACCACTTCTCCGTGCCTTACACCTGGGGCACCACCGGCATCTGCTACCGCTCGGACAAGGTCAGCCCGGCGCCTTCGAGCTGGAGCGACCTGCTCAAGCCCTCCGACGCCCTCAAGGGCAAGACCACCATGCTCGCCACCGACCGCTGGCTGCTGGGCGCCGGCTTCCTCGCCAACGGCTGGTCGGTTAACGACGGCAACCCGGACCAGATCAACGCGGTGCGCGACCAGCTGATCGCCACCAAGAAGCGTTTGCTGTCCTTCGACGACACCACCTTCTACTCCAAGCTGGCCTCCGGCGAGGCGCTGATGGCCCATGCCTGGGACGGCTGGTGCAACTACGGCACCCAGGCCAACGAGTCGATCAAGTTCGTCGTGCCCAAGGAAGGTTCCGACCTCTGGGTGGACACTATGGTCGTGCTGAAAAGCTCGAAGAACCCCGACGCCGCCTACCGCTTCATCAACTACATGCTGGAGCCGGAAAACCACGCCTGGGTGGCCGAGAACATCCTCTACAAGGTGCCCAACCAGGCGGCGATGGCGACGCTCAAGCCGGACCTGTTGGCCAAGTACCCGAACCTCACCACCACGCCGGCAGAGCTGGTCAAGCAGCAGCAGTTGCGTGACGTCGGCGGCTCCACGCAGAAGGCCTACACCCGCGCCGTGACCGAAATCATGGCTGCGCAGTAGGGCCGGCTGCGCGTCGGCGATGCTGCGTTGAGAACACGCGCGGGCTTGCTTATTTACATCCGCGCCCACGCTTGTTCTCGCCTTGCCTCGCTCTAGCTCGCTCGCCCCACAAGTTCACTGCATTCAATAACCCTGAAGCACCCCGCCTGGCGTGGGGTTGGGGGAACTACGCATGACCGCTTTGTCCGCCGACCGGAAACTCTCGGCCTGGCTACTCGCGCCCGGCCTTGGCTGGCTGGCCCTGTTCCTGCTGCTGCCGTGCCTGCTGGTGCTGGTCTACAGCTTCCTCGAGCGGGGTGCCTATGGCGGCATCGACTACGTGTTCACCTGGGAAAACTACCGCCGCGCGGTGGACCCGCTGTACCTCGACATCCTCCTGCGCTCGGCGAAGATCGCCGGCCTGGCCACGCTGTTCGCGGTGCTCATCGGCTACCCGGCGGCCTATGCGATCAGCCGCAGCACGCCGCGCCGGCAGGCGGTATTCCTGTTCCTGGTGATGCTGCCGTTCTGGAGCAACTACCTGATCCGCACCTACGCCTGGATCGTGCTGCTCAACCGCGAAGGCCTGCTCAACCGGCTGTTCAACCTGCTGGGCTATAGCGGCGAACCGATCAGCCTGCTGTACACCGACGCCACCGTGGTGCTCGGGCTGGTCTACAACTACATCCCCTTCGTCATCCTCGCCATCTACAGCTCGCTGTCGCGCATCGACAACGAACTCTGGGAAGCCTCGCGGGACCTCGGCGCCTCCGGCTGGACCACCTTCCGCCGGGTGATCCTGCCGCTGTCGGTGCCGGGTGTGGCCGCCGGCGCGGTGTTCGTTTTCGTGCTGTCCATCGGCAACTTCATCACCGCCGACCTGCTGGGCGGCAAGCAGGTACAGATGGTCGGCAACCTGATCTATGCGCAGTTCCTCACGGCGCGCGACTGGCCGTTCGGCGCGGCGCTGAGCTTCTTCCTGATCGGCATCATGATGCTGCTGCTGTTCATCCAGGCCATGGTCTCGCGCCGGGCCCAGGGCGCGGAGGGCGAACGCCATGCGTAGCTCCAGTAACGTCTCCGGCATCGCCCTCGGCGCGCACCTGTGGCTGGTGTACGCCTTCCTCTATGTGCCGATCCTGGTGCTGATCCTGCTGTCGTTCAATGCCAGCGGCCTGCCCACCGCCTGGGGCGGCGCGTCGCTGAAGTGGTACGCCAAGCTGCTGGCCAACGCCTCGATCCAGCACGCGGCGCTGAACACCCTGATTGTCGCGCTGACCTCCACCTTCATCGCCTGCGTGCTCGGTACGCTGCTCGCGCTTGGCGTGGAGATGCGCGCCCGCAACAATCCCGGCAAGAAGGGGGCGAACCTCGCCGACACCCTGCTGATGGCGCCGATGATCATCCCCGACATCGTCCTGGCCATCGCGCTGCTGAGCTTCTTCAACCTGCTGAAGATGAGCCTGGGGCTGCACTCGATCATCCTCAGCCACGTGGTGTTCAACATCGCCTTCGTCTGCGCGGTGGTGCGCACGCGGCTCAAGCACTTCGACTACTCGATCCTCGAAGCCTCCATCGACCTGGGTGCCGGCTGGTTCACCACCGCGCGCCGCGTGCTGCTGCCGGCGATCTTCCCCGGCGTGATGGCCGGCGGCCTGCTGGCATTCACCCTGTCGGTGGACGAATTCATCATCGCCTTCTTCAACTCCGGTTCCGGCAGCGCGTCCACCACGCTGCCGATGCAAATCTACTCGATGATCCGCTTCGGCGTGACCCCGGAAATCAACGCCCTCGCCACCCTGGTGATGCTGGTCAGCTTCACCGCGCTGTTCGCCTCCCAACGTCTGAACAAGGTGCCCAAAGCCCATGACTAAGTCATCCGACCTGCTCGTGCTGGAGCAGGTGAGCAAATCCTACGGCGAGGGCCTGACGGCGGTGGACCAGGTGTCGCTGAGCATCCGCGAGAACGAGTTCTTCGCGCTGCTCGGCCCTTCTGGCTGCGGCAAGACCACCCTGATGCGCATGATCGCCGGCTTCGAGACGCCCAGCTCCGGCGCGATCTATCTCAACGGCCAGGACATCTCGCCGCTGCCGCCAAACAAGCGCCCGCTGAACCTGATGTTCCAGTCCTATGCGCTGTTTCCCAACATGACCGTGCGCGGCAACATCGCCTACGGTCTGGAGATGGAGAAGCTGCCGGCCGCTGAAATCCGCCAGCGCGTCGATGCGGTGCTGGACACCGCCCAGCTCGGCCCGCTGGCCAACCGCCGGCCGGACCAGCTCTCCGGCGGCCAGCGCCAGCGCGTCGCCCTGGCCCGCGCGCTGGTCAAGCGCCCGCGCGTGCTGCTGCTGGACGAACCCCTCGGCGCGCTGGACAAGAAGCTGCGCGAAAAGATGCAGCTGGAGCTCAAGCGCCTGCAGCACGAGAGCGGCATCACTTTCATCATGGTCACCCACGACCAGGAAGAAGCCCTGGTCATGTCCGACCGCATGGCCGTGCTGCGTGACGGCAAGGTCTGCCAGTGCGGCAGCCCCAGTGAGCTGTACGAGAATCCGGGCAGCCGCTTCGTTGCCGACTTCATCGGCGTCAGCAACCTCATCGAAGGTCGCCGGGTGGGCACCAATCGCCTGCAGGCCGGCGACCAGGTGCTGAACATCGAGACCACCGCCGAGTCCAGCCCGGAGAGCGTGACCCTGGCGCTGCGCCCGGAGCGTTTACGGGTTCTCACCGACGCCACGCCGGCCACCGACAACCAGATTCACGGCGAGGTGGCCGAAGTGGCCTACCACGGCCTGGACACCAACCTGCACGTGAACACGGCGCTCTCCAGCAAGCCGCTGATCGTCCGCGTGCCGTCCTCGGACTACGACTTCTTGCGCCTTGCCGCCGGCATGCCGGTGCGCCTGGGCTGGGATGCGCGGCATGGCCGCGTGCTGACTCACTGATCGCCTAAGAACAAGACTGACTGGAGAGCACCATGAGTAGTGAACGCAAGGTCATCGCATTCTTCCCCGAGGCCGCCTACGGCCCGGCCCTCAACTCGGTAGGGATCGCCCAGGCCTGCGAGGCGCTGGGGCACAAGGCGGTGTTCCTCACCGATCCGGGGATGACCGGGGTGTACTCGGCCTACGGCTTCGAGGAGCACTACGTGAACATGTCCGAGCCGATGCCGGCCGAGGAGATGGCGCGCTACTGGACCGACTTCATCAACGGCCACATCCCCAACTTCCGCAAGGCGCCGATCGACCAGCTCGACAACTACGTGAAGGAATGCTGGGAGGCCATCGTCTCCACCTCCAAGTGGGCGCAGAAGGAGCTGCCGGCGATCCTCGACCGGATCAAACCGGACCTGATCTGCGTCGACAACGTGATCCTCTTCCCGGCCATCAAGCACTACGGCAAGCCCTGGGTGCGGATCATCTCCTGCTCGGAAAACGAAGTGCACGACCCGGACATCCCACCGTACCTGTCGGGCATGAGCGTCGACGACAAGGACGGCCACGCGCGCTTCCAGAAGCGCTTCGAGGAAGTGATCGCGCCGATCCACGCCGACTTCAACGACTTCCTCGCCGAGTGTGGCGAGCGGCCGTATCCGTTGGGCACCTTCTTCGAAGAGTCGCCCTACATGAACCTGCTGCTCTATCCGGACCCGGTGAAGTTCCAGCGCCGCCATCCGCTGCCGGCACGGCAGTTCCATTATCTGCAAGGCTGCGTACGCACCGACAAGCCCTACGAAATCCCGCGTTTCAAGGCGCACAACGACAAGCCACTGTTGTACGTGAGCTTCGGCAGCCTGGGCTCGGGCGACGTCGAGCTGCTCAAGCGCCTGGTCGCCACCATCGGCAAGCTGCCGTACCGCGCGCTGTTCAACGTCGGCGAGCACGTGGAGAAGTACACCGACCTGCCGGACAACGTGATCGTCTCCAACTGGTACCCACAGCCCTCGGTGATCGCCCAGGTCGACGGGGTGATCCACCACGGCGGCAACAACAGCTTCACCGAGTGCCTGTTCTTCGGTAAACCGGCCATCGTCATGCCCTACGTCTGGGACGGCCACGACAACGCCATGCGCGCCCAGGAAAGCGGCCACGGCCTGCGCATGGACCGCTACGACTGGAGCGAGGAAGACTTGGCGCGCAACATCGCCCAACTGCTGGGCGATGAGCTGATGAAGGAGCGCCTGGCCCGCACCAGCGACTACATGCGCTCGCGCAAGGGCCCGGAAGACGCCGCGCGCATCCTCGACCAGTTGGTGCAGGGCAAGGCGGTGAACCATGCCTGAGTTCAAGGCCGCTTCCTTTAATGGAGAGAGCACTGCGCCACACATCCTCGGCGCCCGCGACTACGACGACCTGGTGGACTGGGGTGTGCAATCTGACGCGCTGGAGGGCGTCTCGCACTCCAGTGGGCGTCTGCTGTTCAAAGGCCCGAACAACAGCCCGGAAACCGGCCTGTGGGTCTGCACCCCCGGCCGCTGGCGGCTGTCGATCCCGCGCGATGAGCTCTGCCACTTCGTTGCAGGCCGCGCCACCTACCGCTCCGACGAGGGCGAGGTGATCGAGATCGAACCCGATACCCTGGTGCTGTTCCCGGCCGGCTGGACCGGCGAATGCACCGTGCACAGCACCCTGCGAAACCTCTACATGCTGGCCTGATTTCCGAACCCACCGGCTACGCCTTACCCGGCCGTCCGTGCGGACGGCCATCGAAGGAGATGTACATGAAGACCCCCGTTATCTACCGCCCGCTGCAGGTCACCGAACTCAAGGACTGGGGCGTGATCCCGACCATGCTAGAGGGCGAATCCCATGTCAGCGGCGTGGTCCTGCACAAGGGGCCTGAAGGCCAGTCCGAATGCGGCATCTGGCATTGCACGCCGGGCAAGTGGTTTTGCCACGTAACCAGCGACGAGTTCTGCCACTTCCTTGAGGGCCGTTGCACCTACGTGCACGAGTCCGGTGAGGTGATCGAGATCGAGCCGGACACCGCGGCCTTCTTCCCCAAGGACTGGAAGGGCGTGTGCACCGTGCACGAGACCATCAAGAAGGTCTACATGATCCGGTGATGCCATGAACCTGCCTTGCGAAACCACCCGTGCCGCCGCCCGCGAGACCTTCCTCGCCGGCAGCGGCCTGGCCGGCGCTGCGATCACCGCGCTGCCGGCGGACGCCTCGGCGCGGCGCTACTTCCGCCTCGACGGCAAGGGACTACTGCTGATGGATTCGCCACCCAGTGCCGAGCCGCTGGCCCCGTACCTGCGGGTGGCGCAGTTGCTGCGCGATTGCGGTCTGTCGGCGCCCAGCGTACTGGCCGCCGACCGTGAGCTGGGCCTGGCGCTCGTGGAAGACTTCGGCGACGCCACCTATACCCGGCTGCTCGCCGACAGCCATGACGAGGTGGTGCTATACCGCCTGGCTGTTGAAGCGCTGGTGCGCCTGCACCGCGCGGGCCCCCAGGCCGCCGAAGGCGTACCGGCCTACGACGGGCAGAAGCTGGAGGACGAAGCGGCGCTGTTCATTGACTGGTATGCGCCGCTGCTGGTGGGCGAGAAGGCCGCTGCGCAGATCCGCGAACGCTATCTTGCGGAGTTCGCCGCGCTCTGGCGCGATGTCTCGCTGCGCCGGGAAGTGCTGGTGCTGCGCGACTACCACGTTGACAACCTGATGCTGCTGGAGGGCAGGGCGGGCGTGGCGGCGTGCGGGCTGCTGGACTTCCAGGATGCGCTTTTCGGCGCGCCGGCCTACGACCTCATGTCCCTGCTCGAAGACGCGCGCCGCGACATTCCCGAAACCCTGCGCGTGACCCTGCTCACCCAGTATCTCAGCCAGCGCCCGGAAGTGGACGGCCGGCGTTTCATGGCCGATTTCCAGGTGCTCGCCGCTCAGCGCCACGCCAAGGTACTTGGCATCTTCGTGCGTTTGGCCAGGCGCGATGGCAAGCACGGCTACCTCAAGCATCTGCCGCGCGTGCTGCGGCTGTTCCAGCGCGCGCTCGACAGCGAACAGCTGCGCCCGTTGGCAGCGCTGCTCGACGCCCATCTGCCGAACTGGCGCCAGCCGCTGGAGAGCGACGTGATCGCCCAGCGCCTGGCTTCATCCGAATCCCTGCGGAGCATTCCATGACCGACTTTCACGTTGATCGGCCCCTGCGTTTCATCGGCCCGCATTACCAGGGCGTGGCGACGCAGCGCCTGCGCGACATCATCAACCCCGCCGACCTCACCCCGGTCGGACGCATCGCCCTGTGCGACGCGGAAGACGTGGACGCCGCCATCGACGCGGCCAACGCGGCCCAGCGCGAGTGGAAGCTCGTGGACGCGAAGTCCCGCGCGGCGATCCTTCACCAGTTGGCCAACACCATCGAAACGGACCAGGTGACCCAGCGCGAAGTGGCGCGATTGATGACCCTGGAAATGGGCAAGCCGTTCCCCGAAGCCATGGGCGAACTGGCGAACTGCGCACCGATCTTCCGCTACTACGCCGAAATGGCCCGCGACGAAGCTGGCAAGGTCGCCGGTACCACGCAGCTCGGCTCGTTCCAGCATGTGCGCTACGAGCCCTACGGCGTCAGCGTGCACATCATGCCGTTCAACTTCCCCATCCTGCTGATGTGCTGGACCCTGGCCGCCTCGCTGGCGGCCGGCAACGCCTGCATCGTCAAGCCGGCGGAAAGCACCACATTGTGCACGCTGAAATTCATGCAGCACTTCAAGGTGCTGCCGGCTGGGATGGTCAGCTGCGTTCCGGGTGATGCCAGCACCGCGCAGCGCCTGGTGCAGTCCGAGCGTACCCACGCCGTGGCCTTCACCGGCAGCGTCGCCGCCGGCAAGGCGGTGGCGGTGGCCTGCGCCGAGCGGATGAAACCGGCGGTGATCGAGGCCGGCGGCAGCGACCCGATGATCATCTCCCGCCATGCACCGCTGGAAGTCGCGGCGGCCGGTGCGGTGACTGCGGCCTTCCACCTGAGCGGACAGATCTGCACCTCGGCGGAGCGCTTCTATGTGGTCGATGAAGTGCACGACAAGTTCGTCGCGCGCTTCGCCGAGCGCACCCGCGCGTTGCGCATCGGCCATGGCCTGGAGCATTCCGAGATCGGCCCGATGGTCAGCGAGGCGGCCCGCGCCAAGGTCATGCGCCTGGTGGATGACGCCATCGCCAAGGGCGCCACACTGGTCTGCGGCGGGCGCATTCCCGAGCAGTTCCCGGTGGGCTGGTACTACGAGCCGACCATCCTCACCGACGTCACCCCGGCCATGGCGATCTTCCACGAGGAGTGCTTTGGCCCGGTGGCCGCGATCTGCAAGGTGAAGGACTTCGACGAGGCGGTGCGGCTGGCCAACGACTCGCCCTTCGGCCTCGGCGCCTCGCTGTTCTCCACCGACCTGGCCGAAGCCATGGAAGCGGCGGATCGCCTGGAAGCGGGCATGGTCTGGGTGAACAACCCGCTGATCGACAACGATGCGCTGCCCTTCGGCGGCTGGAAGATGTCCGGCATGGGCCGCGAACTCGGTCGCCAGGGGCTGGATGCGTTCCGCCGCTCGAAGATGGTGATCATCGACCACCAGCCGCAGATCCATTCCTGGTGGTATCCGTACAGCGACGAGGTGTTCTACCAGGGCTGAGCGGCTCTCAGGTCGGGGCGCGGCCGAGCCTTTCCAGCAGCCGCGCCTTCACCTCGGGCCACTCGTTGTCGACGATGCTGAAGCGCACCGAGTTGCGCTTACGGCCGTCGGGCATGATGCGCTCGTGGCGGACGATGCCTTCCTGCACCGCGCCCAGGCGCAGGATGGCGGCGCGAGACTTCTCGTTCAGCTCGTCGGTGGTGAACTGCACGCGCACGCAGTCGAGTTCCTCGAAGGCGTAGGTCAGCAGCAGGAGCTTGGCCTCGCTGTTGATCGGCGTGCGCTGGGCCGACAGGGCTAGCCAGGTGTGGCCGATCTCCAGCTTGCGGTTGGCGCGGTCGACCTTCCAGAAGCGGGTGCTGCCGACGATCCTGCCGGTGCGCCGGTCGAGGATGGCGAAGGGCAGGACGCTGCCTTCCTCCAGGCCCTTTTCGGCCTTGGCAATATAGCTCGCGACGGTATCCGGACCGGGCACCACCGTGACCTTGAGGTTCCACAGTTCGCCATCGGCGGCTGCTTCGTGCAGCGCCTGCGCATGTTCCGCGCGCAGGGGCAGGAGTTCGACGTGATTGCCGATCAGGTGGGGGCAGGTGAGGGCGGGCATGCGGATAGGCTCTGAATGGGACGCCCTCACAGCCTACCGGAAGCCGACGCTTTTCTGTAGAAGTGCGCCACGCCCGCGAACAGCGCCTGTAAGGCGCGCGCTCACGCGTGCCTGATCTGTAGGTCCTTGATCACGCACACCGAAGCATCGCTCGCCAGGGTCGTGTCGGTGAAGTCGATCTGGTTGTAGACCCCGCCGTGGAAATCGAAAACCCGTGCTGCCCAGCTGACATCCAGCGGCATCGAAGGCACCGCCGAATTACGCCCGTTGCAACTGGCCTGCACGGTCAGCATCAGGCTGGAAGTGGCGAGGATCAGGATGTCGAACTCCGCCCCCAGCGGCACGTTGTCCAGCACTGTGCTGTTCACCGGCGTGGTCTGGTTGAAGTTCTGGCGGAAACCCATGGTCAGCTTGCCCTTCTGCCAGAACACCTTGAGCAGCGGGCTGTCGTCGTCCTTCACGTGCATCTGCGCCACCACCACCTTCTGCGCCGAGTTCACCTGGGTGACCTTCATCAGCTGGTGGTTCACATGCTCGGTGGCGCCGCTCAGGGCCCAATAGATCGGTTCCTTCCACTCGCAGCGGGTGCGGTGGACGCTCTTGCTCGCTACGCCCTTGGTCGGCGCGGTGAGCTGCAGGCTGCCGTCGGGCAGGCGGGTGACCAGTTGGGGATATTGCGCCAGCGCCTGCGGACCGGGGATTTCGATAGAGACGGTATCGGTCGGCGTCTTGCCTACGGGCAGGGCGATGTTGAGGTTGTCGATGTTGACGGTCATGCCGGGCACTCCTGCGGCGGTGAGGATGCCTGGTTTGACTGGACGGAGTTCCCCGCGGGACGAATTTTCGGCCGGGCGGTCATGGCGGCACTTTTGCAGGAGCGAGCTTGCTCGCGAACAGATTCACCGGCAGCGCCAATGCTGGGTAGGTTCGCGAGCAAGCGCGCTCCAACAAAGGGGATTCCTGCTAACCGGTGAAGCGATAGCCCTTGCCGCGCACCGTGACGATCAGCGGTCGCAGCGGGTCTTCGTCGAGCTTGGCGCGCAGATGGGCGACGCGCACGTCCACCGAGCGGTCCATGCCGTCCCAGGTGATGCCACGCAAGGTCAGGAGCAGCTCATCGCGACTGAGAGTCTGGCCAGCGTGGGCGACGAGTTGCCAGAGCAGGTCGAACTCGGCGCCGGTCAGGTCGATGCGCGAGCCGTTGCGCCGCACTTCGCGCTGGCGGGCGTCGAGGATCAGTCCCGAATGCTCCAGCCGTTCCGCCGGCTCGGCCGCGCTTCGGGGGCGGCGCAGCAGGGTCCGCACGCGAGCCAGCAGCAGGCTGGGGCGCACCGGCTTGCAGACGTAATCGTCGGCGCCGTTCTCCAGGCCGTCGATCTGCGCGGTGTCTTCGGAGCGCGCGCTGAGCATGAGGATTGCGCCCTGATAGCGCGGGCGGATGCGTCGGCAGATGGACAGACCGTCCTCGCCGGGCAGCATGCGGTCGAGGATCACCAGGTCTGGGCGTTCGTCCAGTACGCGCTCGGCGGCGCGCGCGCCGTCAGGCTCGATGGAGGCGCGGAGGCCGTGCTGTGCGAGGAAGTCGCGGGTGAGGGCGGCGAGGCGCAGGTCGTCCTCGACGATGAGAATGCGGGCTGTGGTCATGGGTATGGGAAGAAGAGGGCGCCGGGCAGCTTGTGGCTGCCCGGCGCTGCGGCATCAGAGTGTGACGCGCGCAATCGAACCGTCCACCGACAGCCGAGTACCGTAAGGTTCCGACAACGCGGCGAAGCGCTGCAGGATCGCTTGTGCGTGTTCGCCTTCGGCCAGGCGCGGGCGGCCACGGCGGTGCACCGCTTCGCCCAGGCCCAGGCTCACCGGGTGCAGCTCGATGCCGGTGAGGCGGCGGCCGTCGAATTGGCAGACCGGCACCAGGCTCTCCCAGAAGCGCGCATCGGAGGGGAAGCTGCGGGTGTCGTTCTGGGTGCGCTGCAGGAACACCTTCGAAGGCGTCTGGTTGCGGTCCACGCGGAATTGCTCGTAGCTGTCCGCCGGCAGGCGCTCCACCAGCTCGTTCTGGCCGATGAAGTTGCCCAGGCTGTAGAAGATCGGCTTGCCGTTGTATATCTCCATGCCGCGCAGCAGGTGCGGGCCGTGGCCAACCACGATATCGACGCCGGCGTCGATCATGCGCCGGGCTACCGGCTGGATGAATTCGGCAGCCACTTCCAGGTCCCACTCACCCTTGGCGTCGTGGCCCAGTTCGTGGGCGTGGATGCTCAGCACCACCACGTCGGATAACGTTCGCGCTTCCTCGACCCAGCGCAGGATGTCGTCCATGTCCTTCTTGCGCGGCAGGGTGCGCAGGCGCGAGGTTTCGCCCTGGCGGAACAGCAGCGGGGTGAAGGGGCCGAATACCGCCAGCGACGGATCGGGAATCGGGTGGGCGAAGCCCAGGTCCACCGCACCCTGGTAGAGGCGGTCCAGGCCGAGGCTGGCGATGATGCCGCGCATGGCTTCCATCTGCGTGGCGTCGAGCTGGTGCACGGTGTCGTAGCGCAGCGGGTTGAGGCCGGGGCGGCCGGGCATGTCGCGGGTCTGCTCGCTGGCTTCCTGGCCCTTGCCGAAGGTGGAGGTGCAGGCCAGCAGCGAGACGGTGCCGGCAGGCTTGGTGCAGTACACCGGGCGGCGGGCCTCCTCGAGGTTGCGGCCGGTGCCGGCGAACAGCAGCTCGCGCTTGTCCAGCTGCGCGTGGGCGGCCTGCAGGCCGGCGATGCCGTAGTCCAGGCTGTGGTTGTTGGCGGTGGAGAACAGGTCGAAGCCGCCGTCCACCAGTTCGTCGAGAACCCAGGAGGGCGCGCCGAAGTGCGAGCCGCCGCTTTCCAGCACGGCGTCGCCCTGGAAGTCGTTGGGCAGCACTTCCAGGTTGGTGAAGCTGACGTCGGCGCCGCGCAGCAGGTCGAACAGCGGGAGCAGGGTTTGGTCTTCGCGGCTGTTCAGGCGGCGCTGCAGGATGCTGTCGCCGGTCAACGCAATCTTCATGGTCCACCTCAGGGTCGGGAGTCGCTGATGGCGGCGGACTTTAGGGCAATGCGCGCCCCGGGTCGGCTGAATCCTGGGTATCGCGATAGCCGTCGGTTATCACCCGAAATGCCTCACGCGCAGCGAGGTGCCGGCGGTTTCATTCTGGCTATGGGCATCACTTTTTTTCAGAAGTCAGGGGTGTGACAGCGCTCTTACCATGCGACCGCCTCCCGGCCCAAGAGCCGCGGAGCAGGGGTGGCACGGCTTGCCGTGACCAGCACGATCCAGGCGGAGAGCAGCATGAAAAAAACAATAACCGGCGCCGCAGGCTTCAAGCCGCACGCGCTGGCGCTGGCTACCAGCATGGCCCTTGGCGGGGCATCTTCGGCTCAGGCAGTGAGCTTCAACGTGGGGGAAATCGAGGGTCGCTTCGACTCGACCCTGTCCATCGGCGCGAGCTGGGCGATGGACAGCCCGGACAAGAAATTCATCGGCACCCGCAACGGCGGCACGGCATCCAGCCAGACCTCCGATGACGGTCGGCTGAACTTCAAGCGCGGCGAGACCTTCTCCAAGATCTTCAAGGGCCTGCACGACCTGGAGCTGAAGTACGGCGACAGTGGCCTGTTCCTGCGTGGCAAGTACTGGTACGACTTCGAACTGAAGGACGAACACCGTCCGCTCTATGACATCGACGACAGCGGTCGCGATACCGCCGCCCAGTCCTCCGGCGCCGAGCTGCTCGACGCCTTCCTCTACCACAACTACGAACTGCAGGACCGGCCGGGTACCGTGCGCGTGGGCCGCCAGGTGGTGAGCTGGGGCGAGAGCACCTTCATCCAGAACGGCATCAACTCGATCAACCCGGCGGACGTCGCCGCGCTGCGCCGCCCCGGTTCCGAGGTGAAGGAAGCGCTGATCCCGGTGAGCATGCTGTATTTCAACCAGGGGCTCACCGACACCCTGTCCATGGAGGCCTTCTACCAGCTGGAGTGGGAGAAGACCGTGCCGGACAACTGCGGCACCTTCTTCGGCAGCGACGTGGCGGCCAAGGGCTGCGACATCAACATGGCGGTGAACGGCAGCGACTTCGACCGTGACATCGACGGCACCGGTATCAAGGGTGGCTATGGCTACGTACCGCGTGGCAAGGACCACGACGCCCGCGACGGCGGCCAGTTCGGCGTGGCGCTGCGCTGGATGGTCAACGACACCGAGTTCTCCGCCTATGCGATGAACTACCACAGCCGCACGCCGACCAGTAACTGGGTGGTGGGCAAGGGCGCGCTGGCCGACCCGGTCGGCGGGCTGATCGGGCAGGGCGGCGTGAGCACCGCGCGCTGGTACCTGGACTACCCCGAGGACATCCGCCTTTACGGCCTGGGCTTCAACACCACCTGGGGCAGCACCGCGGTACAGGGCGAGATCAGCTACCGGCCGAACATGCCGCTGGGCATCAATTCCAGCGACGTCTCCGGCGCCGCCACCCTCGGCTCCGCGGCGACCAGCCCGCTGGTCAACGGCGGCCTGCCGATCTTCTCCAGCGGCTGGGCCGACTCGGCCTACGGCTCGCTGATCCAGGGTTACGAGCGCAAGCCGTTCACCCAGGCGCAGATGACCTTCACCAACACCTTCGACCAGATCGAACTAATCGGCGCCGAGCGACTGACGCTGGTGGGCGAGATCGGCTTCAGCCATATCGCCGACCTGGGCTCCACCGACGGCTCCGACCTGCGCTTCGGCCGCAGCAGCGTATACGGCAACGGTGAGCTGGCCAGTGCCGGCACCTCGGCGCTGCTGGGGCTGTCGGGCAACGCGATCTGCCAGAAGGTGGTGAACACCGCCAACCCCGGCCAGTGCGATGACAAGGGCTTCTACACCCAGAACTCCTGGGGTTACCGCGTGCGCGCGGGCCTGGAATACAACGACCTGCTCGGCGGCGTCTCGCTGCGCCCGAACCTGGCGTTCTCCCACGACGTGCAGGGCTACGGCCCGACCTTCAACGAGGGCGACAAGTCGGTCAGCGTCGGCGTCGATGCCGAGTACCTGAGCCGCTACACCGCCAGCATCAGTTACACCGACTACTTCGGCGGTGATTACAACGTCAACACCGACCGCGATTTCCTCGCCGTCAGCATGGGCGTCAGCTTCTGATGCCCGCCAGCCCCCTGAGGTAAAAGCATGAACAACAAACAATGGTTGCAGGCCGGCTGCCTGACGCTGAGCCTGCTCGCCGGGCAGGTCATGGCCGCGGTCGGCGCCGACCAGGCCGAGCGCCTGGGCAATGAACTCACCCCGATTGGCGCCGAGAAAGCGGGCAACGCCGACGGCAGCATCCCGGCCTGGACCGGTGGCCTGGCGCTGAACGCCGGCACGGTCGACGCTGGCGGCTTCCTCGCCGACCCCTATGCCGCGGACAAGCCGCTGTTCACCATCACTGCGCAGAACGCCAGCCAGTACCAGGACAAGCTCACGCCGGGGCAGCTGGCGATGTTCCAGCGCTTCCCCGAGACCTACCGCATTCCGGTCTACCCCAGCCACCGTAGTGCGAGCTACCCGCAGGCGGTGATCGACGCGGCGAAGAAGAACGCCACCGCCACGTCGCTGGCCGAAGGTGGCAACGGGCTGACCAATTTCAGCATGACTGTGCCATTCCCGATCCCGCAGAACGGCCTGGAAGTGATCTGGAACCACGTCACCCGCTACCGTGGCAATGCGATGCTGCGCACCACCGCGCAGATGAACCCGCAGACCAATGGCGCCTACACCATCAGCTACATGAAGGAACAATTCGCCTTCCCGTTCGGGCTCAAGGACTACGACCCGGCGAAGATGGACAACATCCTCTACTACTTCCGCCAGGAAATTCTCTCGCCGCCGCGTCGCGCGGGCAGCGTGATGCTGGTGCTGGAGACCATCGACCAGGTCAAGGAACCGCGCATGGCGTGGATGTACAACGCCGGCCAGCGCCGCGTGCGCCGCGCTCCGCAGGTGGGCTACGACAGCCCCGGCGCGGAAGGCATGCGTACTTACGACGACTTCGACATGTTCAACGGCGCGCCGGATCGCTACGACTGGAAACTGGTGGGCAAGAAGGAGCTGTACATCCCCTACAACAGCTTCGCGCTCGACTCGCCATCGCTGAAGTACGACGACATCGTCAAGCCCGGCCACCTGAACCCGGACCACACCCGCTATGAGCTGCATCGCGTGTGGCACGTGGTGGCGACCCTGAAGCCGGGCCAGCGGCACATCTACAGCAAGCGTGACCTATACATCGACGAGGACAGCTGGCAGATCGCCGAGGCGGACGCCTACGACGGCCGTGGCAGCCTCTGGCGCGTATCCGAGGGCCATGCGCGGCCGTTCTACGACCAGCAGTTCACCTGGCTGACGGCGGAAACCCACTATGACGTGCTGTCCGGCCGCTACACGGTGTCCGGCCTGCGCAACGAGGAGAAGAGCAGCTACGACTTCGCGGTGCAGTCCAGCAGCAACGACTTCACCCCCAACGCCTTGCGCGCCACCGGCATCCGCTGACGGCGGGCTTGACTGGCGCTCACCGGCGCTCCGATGTGTTTATCAGCGGCCTTCGGGCCGCTTTTTTTTGCGACTGTCACCATGAGCGCAAGCCTTGAGCCGGTTTCGCGGGGACAGTACGCCGCACCGGTGAGCAGCCTGAGTCCACGCTGGCGGACGGGCACAAGCGCGCAGGGGGCAGAGATTCTTTCCTGCGGCGCCATCCGGCGGCAGCCGGGGTAGGATGGCTGAGCCTGTGCTTTGCTCAATGAGCCGAGGGAGCCCCTAATCCATGCCCGATAAGATCGCCAGCACCGCCCAACTCGTCGAAGATGCACGCTACCGCCTGCTGGTCGAGGCGGTGACCGACTACGCCATCTACATGCTCGACCCCGATGGCCGCGTCAGCAGCTGGAGCTCCGGGGCGCAGCGCCTCAAAGGCTATGCCGCTGATGAGATCCTCGGCGAGCACTTCTCGCGTTTCTACACCCCCGCTGACCGCGAAGCCGGGTTGCCGGAGCTGGCACTGGGCGAGGCCGCTCGGGTCGGGCGCTTCGAGAGCGAGGGCTGGCGCCTGCACCGCGATGGCAGATCGTTCTGGGCACACGTGGTGATCGACGCCATCCGTGATTCCTCCGGCGAGCTGCTGGGCTTCGCCAAGATCACCCGCGACCGCACTGAGCAGCACGAAACCGAGCAGGCTCTGCGCCGCAGCGAGCAGCAGTTCCGCCTGCTGGTCAACGGCGTTACCGATTACGCGCTGTACATGCTCGATCCCGAGGGGCACGTCACCAGCTGGAACTCCGGTGCCCAGCGGATCAAGGGCTACCATCCCGAGGAAGTGATCGGCCGTCACTTCGACAGTTTCTACAGTGACGAGGATCGCCAGGATGGCGTTCCCGAGGCCAGCCTGAGCACCGCGCTGGCTGAAGGGCGCTACGAGGAAGAGCGCCTGCAGATGCGCAAGGACGGCTCGCGCTTCTGGGCCAACATCGTCATCGACCCGGTGTTCGACGACAGCGGCAAGCTGCTGGGCTTTGCCAAGATCACTCGCGACATCACCGACAAGCGCCGCGTCCAGGAAGAGCTGGAGCGCGCCCGCGACGAGCTGATCCAGTCGCAGAAGATGGAGTCCCTCGGCCAGCTCACTGGCGGCGTTGCCCACGACTTCAACAACCTGCTGACGGTGATTCTCGGCGGCTTGCAGTTGCTCGAACGGCAGCTGCCGAAGGACAACGAGAAGGTCCAGGCCATCTGGCGCAATGCGCTGGAGGCTACCCGGCGCGGCGCCCAGTTGACCCAGCGGATGCTGGCCTTCGCCCGCAAGCAACGGCTGTTCCCGCAGCCGATCCAGCTGCCGGCGCTGCTGCAGGACATGAGCGAGCTGCTGGTCAGCTCCCTGGGCCCGACCATCAGCCTGGAGACGCGTTTTCCGCTTCAGCTGGACTGCGTGATGAGTGACCAGAACCAGCTGGAGCTGGCGATCATCAACCTCGCCACCAACGCCCGCGACGCCATGCCTGGCGGTGGCAGCATCACCTTCTCGGCGCGTAATGCCCAGGTCGGGCCGCGCCAGAGCGGCAAGCTGGCGCCGGGGGACTACGTGTGCCTGGCCGTGACCGACTCGGGGCAGGGCATGGACGAGGGCACCCTGCGCCGAGCCGCCGAGCCGTTCTTTACCACCAAACCGACCGGCAAGGGCACCGGCTTGGGCCTGTCCATCGTCCACGGTCTCGCCCAGCAGCAGGGTGGGGCGCTGCTGCTGCGCAGCAAACCGGGGCAGGGGACCACGGCGGAAATCTGGTTACCGGCGGTCAAGGTGACGGCCAAGGCGGACCCGGGTGTGAGCGATGAAGTGCCAGCGGATGGTGCCCCGGTCGAACTGACCGAGCCACTGGGACTGCGGGTGCTGGTGGTTGACGACGATGCCCTGGTGCTGGCCGGCACCAGTGCATTGCTGGCGGACCTCGGTTGCCAGCCTGCTCGGGCCGACTCGGCGCGGGCGGCGCTGCACCTGCTGGAGCAGTCGGAGTTCGACCTGATGATCACCGATTTCGCCATGCCGGACATGGACGGCATGCTGCTGATCCAGCAGGTGCGCCAGTCTTACCCTGCGTTGACCTGTGTACTTACCACCGGTTACGCCGGACGGCTGGACAGTGTGGCCGACGCGGTGCTGCGTCTGCCCAAACCGTTCGACCGCGAGCAATTGCTGGCATTGCTGCTGCAGGTGACGCGCCGCGGGTAGAAAAAGCGAACCTCCGTGACGCTGGTGCAGCCCAATGGTGACTGCCATCTGGCCGGAGGACTCGCCATGTACGCCCATCACCAAGCCCAGCGCCCGGAACCCCAGGAAGCTCCGCCGGACCGTGAGAGCCAGATTCCCGAGGATTTCCCCGAGGAAGTACCGATGCAGCAACCCCCGGAAGAACCTGTGCCGCGGCCGGAGCAATGACCGAACCCGGATGCGAGCGAATCACTCTGTAGGAGTGCTGGCCTACTCCTGCAGATATTCCCCGGCCCCCGCCATTGTCTGCCCCCACATCTCCAGGAAGGCGAACGCCGTCGTCAGCAATGCCAGGAAGCCGAGGCCGAGGATGCAGCCGGCATAGAACGCCGCGCTGCGCTGGGTCAGGCGCATGTAGATCGGCAGGCCGATGAACAGCAGCCAGCCGGAATAGGCCGCGGCTGCCCCGGCAGCGAGGATCAGCAGCCAGCGTGAGGGCAGCAGCGCGGCGATGCCGGCGAGCATCAGCGGCAGGGCCACGGCGGTGGAGAAGCCCATGCTGTGGTTGACGTTGGACCGCACCTCGGTACGGAACAGCACCCAGCGCGTGAGGTAGGCGATGATGACGATCCCGGCGACCAGGCCGACATAGCACCAGAAGCCAAGCAGCGCGCCGCTGGACAAACTGAGGTACTGGGTCTGCTCGTTGCCGGGCAGGCGCCAGCCGACCTGGGTGGTGCCTATGAACAGGCACACCGCCGGGATCAGCGGCATCAGCAACCAGAACGGCAGGTAGCTGGCCGGATGCCGCTCGGTGTTCTCACGCAGTTCGTGCCAGGCCTGCTCCGGGTGGGAAAAGAAATGGGTCAGGGGAAAGCTCATGTCGTCCTCCTCGGGCCTGTGGTTTGGATGTTCGCCCCTGTCCGGGCTCAATCGCGGCTGGAGCGGTGCCCTGGGCGCAGGCCCTCGGCGACTTCCACTTCGATGAGGGAGCCGGGGTCTTCGTTGCCAGGATCGTTGATGGAAGGCGCGTTGATGGGCGGATCGGCGATGGCCGGGTCGAGGTCGCCCTGGGGCATCAGCCCTTCGCTGCGGTCTCGGCGATTGAGTAGCGGGAGAAGTTCATCGTGGAATTCCTGTTGCTGTGCCTCGGACAGCGCCGCGAAGCCGTGGTTGAGGATGTAGCGGGCAAGTATTTCCTGGCGGCTGTCGGCTTCCAGGGCACCTTCTTCGAGCAGCCGGCGCAGGGCCTCCGAGCGCTCGACATCCTGATGATCGTTCCAGCCCATCGGGGGCACCTCGCGTGTCTGGTCAAGCGTGAGTGGTCAACGTGAACGGCTGGCCATGAACGCTGGCAGCGGGCGACATCTGTTGTTGTGTCGCCTATGCGGATGACCGGTGTAACAGGTCCGGTGTTCGCTGCCAGGGACGAACGGTCTGTGCACACGTCTCGTCCGGCGGAATGAACCTTTGCGCAAGGCACGCGGCCAGTCGTAGGACAGGGCAGCCATTGCCTGTCATAGGCCATTGCCCGTCATAGAAAGGAGACCTGCCATGTCCACGCTCGCTTCGTGGTTCTGGATCGCCGTGGCGATCATCATCGTGCTGTTGGACCTGTGGGCCATCGTCAGCATCTTCCGCAGCGACAAGGACGTGAATGCCAAGGCCTTGTGGTCTCTGCTGATCGTGATCTTCCCGGCGGTCGGGCTGGTTATCTGGGGAATTGCCGGGCCCCGTGGCCTCGCCCAGGAGCCGCCGCTGGACTAGCTCACCGGCTCCATTGGCATGACCCATCGCATTCCGGCATGGCCGGCATCGACCTATGGTATTGGCCGGGTCCGGCACCCGGCTCTTAGCATCTCGTGCGTCTCCCCTGACAACGAGAACAACAAGTGGACCTGGGTAAAATCCTGCGCCGTAGCGCGCTTTACTGGCCTGACCGCGAAGCCGTGGTCGACTCCCGCCAACGCATCACCTTCGCCGACCTCGAACGCCGCACCAACCGTCTGGCCTCCGGCCTGCTCGCGCTGGGGCTGGAGCAGGGCGCCCACGTGGCGATCCTGGCGCTCAACCGCGTCGAACTGGTGGAGGCGGAAGTCGCGCTCTACAAGAACGCCATGGTCAAGGTGCCGATCAATGCGCGCCTGGCTCCCGATGAAGTGTTGAGCGTACTGAAGGATTCACGGAGCCAGGCGGTGATCGCTGATGCGGCCTTCGCCCAGCTGATCGACCAGCGTCGCGCCGAACTGGCGGACCTGAAACTGATCGTCCCCCTGGCGGACGCGGGCGCTGACGTGCCTTACATGCAAGTGCTCGAGCGTGGCTCGGAGGCGCACATCAGTTGCGACCCTGCGGATGACGCACTGGCCGTGCTGCACTACACCTCCGGCAGCTCCGGCGTGCTCAAGGCCGCCATGCTCAGCGTCGGCAACCGCAAGGCGCTGGTGCGCAAGAGCATCGCCAGCCCCACGGGCCGTTCCGGCCCCGGCGATGTGATGGCCCACGTCGGCCCCATTACTCATGCCAGTGGCATGCAGGTCATGCCGTTGCTCGCCGCTGGTGCCTGCAACCTGCTGGTGGAGCGCTACGACGACCGCCTGCTGCTGGAGACCATCCAGCGCGAGCGCGTTACGCGGTTGTTCCTGGTGCCGGCGATGATCAATCGCCTGGTGAACTTCCCCGGCGTGGAAACCTACGACCTGAGCAGCCTGCGCCTGGTGATGTACGGCGCCGCTCCAATGGCTCCGGCGCTGGTGCGGCGGGCCATGCAGGTGTTCGGGCCGATACTCGCCCAGGGTTACGGCGCCGGCGAGACCTGTTCGCTGGTCACCGTGCTCACCGAGCAGGACCACATTGCCGCCCTGGAAGACCCCAGGCGCCTGGCCTCCTGCGGGCGCTGCTACTTCGACACCGACCTGCGGGTGGTCAACGAAGACTTCGAGGACGTGAAGGCAGGCGAGATCGGCGAGATCGTCGTGCGCGGGCCGGACATCATGCAGGGCTACTGGCAGGCGCCGGAGCTGACCGCCGAGGTCATGCGCGACGGCTACTACCTCACCGGCGACCTCGCCACGGTGGATGAGCACGGCTACGTGTTCATCGTCGACCGCAAGAAGGAAATGATCATTTCCGGCGGCTTCAACATCTACCCGACCGAGGTGGAGCAAGTGCTTTACAGCCTGCCGGAAATCTTCGAGGCGGCGGTGGTCGGCGTGCCCGACGAGCAGTGGGGCGAGGCGATCAAGGCAGTGGTGGTGCTCAAGCCCGGCATGCAGTTGGACGAGGCGCGGATCATCGAGCTGTGCGCCGCACAGTTGGCTGGCTTCAAGAAGCCGCGCAGCGTGGATTTCGTCCGCGAACTGCCCAAGAACCCCAACGGCAAGGTCGTGCGGCGCCTGGTGCGCGAGCCCTACTGGCAGAACCAGGATCGGCGGATCTGAGGACATGAGCATGCAATCGAACCCTGTGCAATCGAGCTATCCGGGCATCCAGCCCAGCGCCAAGGCGCAAGCGATCATCGACGACCTGCGCGGCTTCCTGCGTGAGGAGCTGCTGCCGCTGGAGCAGCGCGAGGGCATCCGCTTCGGCGAGAAGCACCCGCGCGAGCTGCTGCGCAACCTGTGGAAGCGTTCCTGCGAGCGCGGCTTCTACAACATCATGCTGCCCGAGGAACTGGGCGGCGCCGGCTTGGGCATCGCCGACCTGTGCGCAGTGAAGGAAGCCGCCGCCAGCAGCGGTGCGGTGTTGGCCGCCCACGTGCTGGGCGAACTGAGCGGCCCGCCGCGCGTCGGCCACCTGTTCCGCGTGGCTAGCGAAGAGCAGATCGAGCATTTCCTGCGCCCGGTGTGCCGCGCCGAGAAGGCCGTGTGCTTCGCGCTGACCGAGGCCGAGGCCGGCTCCGACGCCACGGCGATCAAGACCAGCGCGCGCCTGGAGGGCGACCACTACGTGCTGGACGGTGCCAAGCGCTACATCTCCGGCGCGCCCTACGCGGACTTCGCCGTGCTGCTGGCGGTGACCGGGCCGGGCAAGGGCGCGGAAGGCATCTCGGCGTTCTTCGTCGATCTCGCAGCTCCCGGCGCGAAGGTAGTCTCTGACTACCAGGCGATGTCTGGCCCAGGCACCCACGGCGACATCATCCTCGAAGGGGTGAAAGTGCCGCTGGCGCACCGCATCGGCGAGGAGGGCAAGGGCTTCAAGCTGGCCATGGGGCGCATCACCCTGAATCGCCTGCTGCATTGCGCGACCATGCTCGGCATGGCCGAGCTGGCGCTGAACCTGTCGGTGGATTACGCCCGCACGCGGGTGCAGTTCGGCCGGCCTATCGGCATGTTCCAGGCGGTCAGCCACATGATCGCCGACATGGCCACCGAGCTGTATGCCGCGCGCAGCATGATGTACGCCACCGCGGCCAGCTATGACGGGGGCGGCGACATACGCACCCAGTCGTCGATGTGCAAGGTGTTCAGCTCGGAGACCGCCTTCCGCATCGCCGACCGCGCGGTGCAGGTGCACGGCGGCGCCGGATTGATCAACGGCCATCCGGTGGAGTGGCTGTTCCGCGCGACCCGTATGATGCGCATCCTCACCGGGACCAGCGAAATCCAGCGCAACACCATCGCCAAGGGCATCCTGATGCCCGATTGAGCGGGTGGCTGCGAGCGCGCTCGACAATAACAAGAGAGAGACAAGCAACATGCACGACTCTTACGCCCCAAATCATGCCTACCAGCCTCGCCAGGCCTGGACGGTCGCCTTCCTGCTGGCGGCGATGATGCTGGTGAACTTCCTCGACAAGGTGGTCACCGGACTGGTCGCGGTGCCGATGATGAAGGAGTTGAACCTGACCCCGGCCGAATTCGGTCTGGTCGGTGGCAGCTTGCACTGGCTGTTCTCCATCTCCGCGGTGGTCGGCGGCTTCCTCGCCAATCGCCGCTCCACCCGCTGGATGCTGCTGGGCATGGGCGCCTTCTGGGCGCTGGTGCAGTTGCCGATGCTCTATGCCACTTCGCTATGGACGCTGGTGGCCTGCCGGGTGCTGCTGGGCGTGGGTGAGGGACCGGCTTCGCCGGTCGCCACACACGCGCTGTACAAGTGGTTCCCCGACGAGCGCCGCAGCCTGCCGGTGGCGCTGCTGCACTCGGGCAGCGCCATGGGCCTGCTGATCGCCGGGCTGATGATCCCCTGGGTCAGCACCCACTACGGTTGGCGCAGCAACTTCGCCATCCTCGCGATCCTCGGCGCGGTGTGGTGCGCGGCCTGGTTCTTCTTCGGCCAGGAAGGCCGGCTGGGCGAGGTACGCCAGGGCCAGCCGGGTGGCGAGCGCCTGCCGTATCGCCGCCTGCTGGGCGACAGCACGGTGCTGGCCAACTACTTCTGCCACTTCGCCGCCAACTGGTCGCTGGCGCTGACCCTGACCTGGGTGCCGGCCTACCTGGAAAGCGGCCTGGGCCTGAGCGGGATGAACGCCGGGCGCCTGTTCGGCCTGTTCGTGCTGGTGACCATGCCGCTGAGCCTGTTCATGGCGTGGCTGTCGCAGCGCATGCTGCGCGCCGGGTTGTCGTCGCGGGTGGCGCGGGGCGTGTTCGTCTCCGCCTGCCTGATGGCCAGCGGTGTGCTGTCGATCAGTCTGCTGGCAGACCTGCCGGTGGTCCTGCGCATGACCTACATGACCCTCAGCGGCGGCCTCGCGCTGGTGATGTACTCGGTAGGCCCGGCGATGCTGGCGGAAGTCACGCCCACCGCCCAGCGCGGCAGCATCCTTGCCATCGGCAACGCCTTCTCCTCACTGGCGGGGCTGAGCGCACCCATCGTCACCGGTTTCCTGGTGCAACGCTCCGGCGGGCTGGACGGCGCCGGCTACGCTCATGGCTTCGCGGTCAGTGGCGTGCTGCTGGTGGTGGCGGGGCTGGTCGGTCTGGCCTGGCTGCGCCCGCAGCGATCGCGGGCCCAACTGTCCGCGGGGCTGGCTACCGCCGGCTGACCGGTAGCGCCTTGCACGCGGGCAATGAGGGTGACTCGGTCAATCGACGAGATTGACCGCCGGGAAAGGCGAGCGCTCGATCAGCTCGCCTTTCCAGGTTCCGTTACGCACCGATTCCACCAGCAGTTCGCGCATAAGGTCGTGCACGCAGGAGGCGGCAAAGCTCAGCGGCTTGTGCGCCGAATGGGCAATGGACACGGTGCGCTCGATCTGCGGCTCGACGATGCGCCGCGCCAGGGATTGCGAACCGACCTCGATGGGCGGCCAGTTGCTGATGGACGCCGCCAGCCCGCTGACCACCAGGCCGGTAATGCCATAGGCGGACTGCTGTTCGTACTTCACGTTCAGTTCCAGGCCGGCCGCCATGGCCGCCTGCTCGATACGCCGGCGCAAATGCATGCCCCGTGGCGGCATCACCAGCGGCTGGCTGAGCGCCTCGGCCAGGGTGATGGTGTCCCCCGTGCTGGCCAGTTGCATCTGTCCGACCCAGTAGAGCTGTTCGACGAAGATCGGCTCGGCGATCACACCTTCCAGCTCCTCGGCATTGGGCACGATGCCGAAATCCACCTTGCCCAGCTCGATGGCCTCGCCGCCTTCCTTGCTCAGGCCGTCGCGCACCACCAGGTCGATGCCGGGGAAACGCTCCTGCACGCGCTGGATGATCGCCGGCAGCAGCAGGGCGGAGGTGGTCACCGGGATCGCCACGGACACCCGGCCGCGCGGGTCGCCCCGGCTGGAAACCAACTCGTCCTTCACCGAATCGATCTTCTGCACCACCGAGCGCGCCACTTCGTAGAGGCGACGGCCGGCGTCGGTCAGGTCCACGCCGTCGTGCTGGCGCAGCAGCAGTTGCACCTCCAGTTCGCTCTCCAGCATGCCGATCTGCCGGCTCAGCGCCGGCTGGGCGATATAGGCCTTGCGGGCGGCGGCGGAGAAGCTGCCGGCCTCGGCGATGGCGATCAGGTAACGCAACTGCTTGAGGGTCATCGTCGTGCCTTTCCGGCCATGCCGGTTTGTTATGGGGCCCATCTGAAGACGATATTTGTTCGTCCAGAAAGGGCTATTTAGTATCGGCCTGTCCACGCAAATCAAGGGCCGTTAACGATAAGTCAACAATCTGCCAAGTCTTCTGGAAGTTCATCGGAAGAGCAATTTATAGATTAAAAATATTCATTAAATTCAGAAGCATATGCTCGAAACTTCACGTCACTTAAAGTGATTTCGAGGAAGGCTTGCTATTGCCTGAAGATCGCTCGAACAAGAATAAAGAGGATAAGAGTGATGACGCCGAAAGTTCGCATCATGGTGCGAGGCTCATGGCTATTGGTCGCAACTTGCGCCTGCCATTCCGCCTGGGGTTACAACTTCGAGATCGGGGAAATCCAGGGTCAGCTCGACTCTGCGCTGTCGCTGGGCGCCAGCATGTCGACCCACAACCCGGAACAGCGCCTTATGCTTAGCGCCTCGGGCGATGACGGCCGGCGCAACTATCGAGCCGGCGACGTCTTCTCGAAAATCTTCAAGGGTCGCCACGACCTGGAGCTGAAGTACAACGACAGTGGCGTATTCCTGCGCGGCAGCTACTGGTACGACTACGCCCTGCGCGACGAGAGCCAGCGTTTCAAGGACGTCGAGGACAACGGCCGCAAGAACGCCAACAAGTCCGCCGGCTTCGAGCTGCTCGACGCCTTCGTCTATCACAACTTCCAGATCGCCGATGAGCCGGGCTCCGTGCGCCTGGGCAAGCAGGTGGTGAACTGGGGCGAGAGCACCTTCATCCAGGGCGGCCTTAACGTGGTTAACCCGACCAACCTGTCGGCCATCCGCCGGCCGGGCTCGGAGGTGAAGGACGCGCTGGTGCCGGTGAACCTGTTCTACGTCACCCAGAACCTCAGCGAGAACCTCTCGACGGACTTTTTCTACCAGCTGGACTGGGAACAGACCAATCTGGACAACTGCGGCACCTTCTTTTCCAGCAACGACTATATCCCCGAAGGCTGCTCCGGCCTGGATGTCGGCAGGAACCTGCAGGGCAACGCCGCTGCCGTGCGCGCGCTGTCGCCGTTCGGCGTCGACCTGACCAGCGAAGGCATCCGCCTGCAGCGCGCCGCCGACCAGGACGCGCGCAACAGCGGCCAGTGGGGCCTGTCGCTGCACTGGTTCGTGCCGGCTTTGGACACAGAGTTCGGCGCCTATGCGGCCAACTACCACAGCCGCCTGCCGTATACCGGCTCGATCAGCAGCCCGTACCTGACCAATACCAGTTTTGTCCCGCAACTGTGCGGCAACCTGGGTCTGTCCGGGGCGGCCTGCAACGGCTTGATGAGCAGCAGTGCCGGCAAGACGCTGACCGACGCGCTGCGCATGGGCACTTCCAGCTATTTCGTCGAGTACCCCGAAGACATCCGCCTGTATGGCCTGACCTTCGCCACCACGCTGGCCAGCGGCACCGCTCTGCAGGGCGAGATCAGCTACCGGCCGAACCTGCCGCTGCAGTTCAACGGCCCGGACCTGATCCAGTCCGGCCTGGGCGATCCGTCACGCACGCCCTTGTACGACAGTGGCGTCGTGGCCTACGCCGACAGCAACGCCACCGACGGCTACCGCCGCAAGGAAGTGACTCAGGCGCAGATGACCGCCACCCAGACCATCAGCCAGGTCATGGGCGCGGACCAATTGGTGCTGGTGGGCGAGGTGGGCGCCACCTTCGTTGGCGGCCTGGAGGGCAACGGCGGCCCGCGCTACGGGCGCAACAGCACCTTCGGTTCGGGCGAGTTGGCCAACAACGCGGTGTGCATCGCCAACTCGGCCACGCCGGAAAACTGCAACAACGAAGGCTTCGTTACGTCCTTCTCCTGGGGCTACCGCGCCCGGGCGATCTGGAGCTACGCCAACGCCATCGCCGGTATCGACCTCAAGCCCGGCCTCTCCTGGTCCCACGATGTGAAGGGCTACGCCCCGGCGGAGGTCTCGGGTTTCAACGAGGGCTCCAAGGCGGTCGGCGTCTCGCTGGATGCGGACTTCAACAGCACCTACACCGCCGGCATTTCCTACACCAACTATTTCGATGGCGACTACGGCAACCGCGGCGACCGCGATTTCGTCTCGCTGTCGGTCGGCATCAACTTCTGACGGAGCCTGCCCCCTTGAAACGCATTTACTGCCTGTTCTCCGCCATCCTCCTGGCCCCCGGCGCGCATGCCGCCGTGCCGGCCGGGGAGGCTGCCAAGCTGCAAGACAGCCTGACCCCCATGGGCGCCGAACGCGCCGCCAGCGCCGACGGCAAGGTCCCGGCCTGGCAGGGCGGGCTGTCCGGCGATGGCCTGAAGATCCAGGGCAACGGTACGCCGGCCGACCCTTACGCCGGTGACCAGCCGCTGTTCACCATCGATTCGGGCAACTACCAGCAATACCAGGCCAACCTCACGGCGGGCCAGATTGCGCTGCTCAAGCGCTACCCCGGCCAGTACAGGCTGCCGGTGTACCCGAGCCACCGCAGCGTGGGCGTCTCCGAGCAGGTGAAGGGCTGGGTGGCGCAGAACGCCACCGGCGCGAAACTGGTGAACGAAGGCAACGGCATCGAGGGCTTCCACGGCGCGGTGGCCTTCCCGATCCCGCAGAACGGCCTGGAAGCGATCTGGAACCACATCACCCGCTACCGCGGCGGCAGCCTGCTGTCGGTCAACGACAGCGCGGCGCCCCAGGCCGGCGGCGACTACGTGATCACCACCACCGAACAGCGCTTCACCATGGCCGACCAGGTGAGCAACTATGAGCCGGGCAAGGTGGACAACATGTTGTTCTATTACAGCCACCGCATCACCGCGCCCTCGCGTCAGGTGGGCGAGGTGGTGCTGGTCCATGAGACGCTGGACCAGGTGAAGCAGCCGCGCCTGTCCTGGGTCTACAGCTCCGGCCAGCGCCGCGTACGCCGCGCCCCGGACAACGCCTACGACGCCGCCGGGCCCACCACCGCCGGTCTGCGTACCGCCGACAGCCGCGACATGTACAACGGCGCGCCGGATCGCTACGACTGGAAGCTGATCGGCAAGAAAGAGTTGTACATCCCCTACAACAGCTACCGCCTGGCCTCGCCGAGCCTGAAGTACGCGGACTTCCTCAAGCCCGGCGTGATCGACGCTGCGCCGACCCGCTACGAGCTGCACCGCGTCTGGGAAGTGGAGGCAACCCTGAAGCCCGGCGCACGGCACATCTACTCCAAGCGCCGCTTCTACCTCGACGAGGACAGCTGGACGGTGGTCGAGAACGACCAGTACGACAGCCGTGGCGAGCTCTGGCGGATTGGTGAAAACCACACCTTCTACCGCCCGGATGCCCAGGTGCTGCTGTCCGCCGCGCAGGTGTTCTATGACCTGCAGGCCGGCCGCTACATCGCTTCGAACATGAGCAACGAGCAGCCGCGCGGCTATGACTTCGGCTTCCGTGCTACCACGTCGGACTACTCGCCGGGCGCCCTGCGCGGCCTGGGTATCCGCTGATGGGGCAGCGGCAATGAGCAGCGGCCGCAGCCGCCTGGCCGACCGCCTGCTGGGCGGCGGTCAGGAGCCGGACCCGCGTTTCACCCTGGCCAACGAGCGCACCTTTCTGGCCTGGATTCGCACCTCCATGGCGCTGTTGGCCGGCGCCATCGCCGTGGACGCCTTCGCAGACTCCGCGCTGGCGGGGGCCGCACGGACCTTCTTCGCGCTGGTGCTGGCCGGCCTCGGCCTGTTCACGGCGGGAGCAGCCGGGTTGCGCTGGCTGAGCGTGGAGCGCGCGCTGCGCCAGGGGCGGCCCTTGCCGGTGCCTTTGTTGGTGCCGCTGTTGGCGCTGGCCTGCGTGGTGCTGGCTGCCGGGCTGATCGGCTACCAGCGATGAGCCGCGACAAGGGATTGCAGGCCGAGCGCACCACGCTGGCCTGGACGCGGACCCTGCTGGTGCTGCTGGTGTTGGCGGCGCTGGTGCTGCGGCGGATCGGCGAATTGTCTGCGCTGGCGCTGATACCCGCGGCGCTGCTGGTGAGTTGCGCGCTGGTCTGCCTGGTCGGGCAGGGCGGCCACTACCGGCGCAGTTGCCTGGCGCTCGCTGGTGTGTGCCGTGGCGGTAATGGTCGCGCCGTGGCCTGCCTGTGCCTGGCGCTGATGCTGGCCGCCGGCTTGCTGCTCGGCCTGATCCTGCTGCACGACGACTTCTGAACATGCACGACCTGTACGACCTCGACCTGAACCTGCTGTCGGTGTTTGACGCCATCTACCAGCAGCGCAGCATCACCCGCGCCGCGCGCTTGATGGGGCTCAGCCAGCCGGCAGTGAGCAACGCCCTGAGCCGCCTGCGCAAGCACTGCGGCGACCCGCTGTTCATCAAGAGCCACCTGGGCGTGACGCCCACCGTGGCAGCGCACCGCCTGGCCGATCACGTGCGCCTGGCCTTCGAGAGCCTGCGCGAAGGCTGGCGCCACGTGCCGGGACGTGAGCCGTCCGCGCCGGAACTGCGGGTCAGCTGCATCGACTGCCTGCAGCCGCTGTTCCTCGACACGGCCTTGACGCGGCTCGGCGAAGGCTGGCGGGTGACTTTCTACCAGCCACAACGCCGCGTGGCCTTCGACGAACTGCGCGGCGGCCAATTGGACATCCTGCTGGACATCGATCAGGTGGTGCCGTTCGGTTATGGCATCGAGCGCATCACGGTCCCGGCGGATCACTACGTCTTCGCGCATGGCGGGGCGCTGGAGCAAGTGCCGGAAACCCTCGCCGAGTACCTGCAGCAACCGCAGATCCAGGTCTCGGCGCGCCGCGGCGGCCTCTGTCCGGTCGACCTGCAGTTGGGATTGCGCGGGCTGCGACGGAATATTGCCTGTCGCGTACAGAGCGCCCTGGCTGCGCGACTGATGCTTGATCGTCATCCGCTGGGGGTGACGTTGCCGGCGCGCATGGCCCGCCTGCTCGGCCTGAGCAGCCAGGCGTTGCCGCTGGGCGAGCCGGTGGCATTTCCGGTGGCCCTCTACATCGCCCCCGGTCTGGGCGATGGCGGGCGCATCAACGCTCTGGCACGTGCGCTGGTCGCCACCTTGACGAGCCGGGATCCAGTCGCCTAGGGCTGGTCGCTGCTGATCACGCGGTTACGGCCGCTTTGCTTGGCGCTGTAAAGACGCTTGTCAGCCAGCTTGAGCACCGCATCCGGGGTCTGCGCCAGCGGACCGAGTTCGGCTACGCCGACCGATAGGGTGAGCAGGCCCACCTCGGGAATCTGCGTCACGGCCACCGTTGCGCGAATGCGCTCGGCGATGCCGGCGGCGGTTTCCAGGGAAGCCTGCGGCAGCAGCAGGACGAACTCTTCGCCGCCGGCGCGGCAGGCCAAGTCGCCGGCGCGGGAATAATCGCGCAACACCGCTGCGATACGGCGAAGCGCTTCGTCGCCGGCATCGTGGCCCCAAGTGTCGTTGACCCGCTTGAAATGGTCGATGTCCACCGCCAGCACCGAGTAGGCCAGCCCGGACTGCTCCAGCGCATCTAGCGCCACGCCCAGTGCGCGGCGATTGGCCAGGCCGGTGAGGGCGTCGCTCTGCGCCTCCTGGCTCAGTTGGCCAAGCTTCTGCTGCATCAGCCCGACGCCGGTCAGCAGCGCCTTACGGATCGCCGCGGCCTCACGGTACCAGGTGTTGATACCCTGCAGTTCGCGGGGCGTTTCCGGATTCGACAGCTGTTCGGCGCTCTGCGCCAGCTGACGCAGCGGCCGCGTGATCAGCAGGGTGCCGGCCCAGATCGCCAGCACGCCGAGCAGGCTGGCGGGGATCAGGCCGAGGAACATGTCCTTCATCAGCAGGTGCAATGGAGACAGGCTGAGGTCGCGTGGCTGTTGGGCGACTACCGCCCAGTTGGCGTCGGGTACCGGGGCGAATCCGGCGAGCATGGGGACGCCCTTGTAGTTGGTCACCTCCAGGGCGCCGCTCTCGCCGCGCAGGGCGGCTTCGATCGTGGTGCTGCGTTTGACGATCTCGCCGACCCTCTGGCGGTCCGGGTGGTGCAGCAGGCGGCGGTTGGCGTCGGCAACGAAGGCGAAGGTGCCTTCCTGCTGGAAGTGGCTGCCGATGATGCTGTGCAGCACGCTGGGCTTCAAGATGTACACCGAACCACCGATCAGCCCCAGATACTCGCCGCTGGGGCTGGTGATCGGCTGTGAAATGAGCACCACCAGGTTGCCGGCGATGGATTCATAGGCCTGGCTGATGGTCGGCCGTTTCAGGCGCAGGGCTTCCTGGACCGCCTCCGAGCGTAGCGTGGTGCCGACTATCTGCAGCGAATCGGGGTAGGCCTGCAGGACCTTGCCGCTGGCGTCGACGATGACGATGGAGTTGAAGAAGGTATCCTGCGACTGCAGGCGCATCGCCTCTGCATGCAGTACCGGTGGCTCGTGAAAATGGTTGGCGAGTATCCCGGAGCTGTAGGCCAGGTTGCGCCGCGCGGAGCCGAGGAATTCGCTGATGCTCGACGCCACCTTGGCGGCGTAGGCGCGGTTGGCCTCCAGCGTCGAGTGGATCAGCGCGGTGCGCTGCACGTTGTAGGCGACCACCAGGCTATTACCGAGGGTGGCCAGCGCGGCGAGCAGCACGAAGACCAGTATCAGCATCCGCAGGGTCAGCGGTTTGCGGCTCCAGCGCTTCATGTGCTGGCCTGCGGAGTAGGGCGTGTTCGTAGGGGCGGGGTCTGAGCCATGTAAGCGCCGGCGCTGGTGAAAGACGTGCAGCCTACCCGCCGATCCGCGACGGGGCGAGGTTAAGGATAGGCAGGCTTGCGGCCCGCGTCACATCGAAGGTGGTGCGGCAGGCGGGCGCCGGCCGTGTTGATGCCGTTGCATGAGCCATGTCCGTAGGGCGGATAACGCCTTGGGGGTTATGCGCCCTACGATGAGGTAGTCCTGCATCGGGCGAGTTCGCGAGCAAGCTGCCAAACCAACCGGCGAACAGATCGAGCGGCCATAAAAAAAAGCCCCGCATTGCGCGGGGCTCTTTCATTCACTCGTCACTCAAGCGTGCTTGCGCAGCTCGGTGCTGAGGCCGGCCTGGGCGATCGTTGCGATCGCCTGTTCGCGCGTGGCCTCGGAGTCGTACAGCTTGCTGGTCAGCAGTTCTGCACCGGTGTTATCGCGGATCACGAAGAAATTCTTGCCGCCGGGGGACATCTGGCGCTTGTAGCGCTCGACGGCCGCACAGGAGCTGCGGAGGCTGTTGATGGCCTGCTCGGCTGCCTCCTGTGTCGGGTAAGCGAGAGTTTCCAGCAGAGTACCGTGGGCAGTGTTCTTGAGCAGAACGCGACGGTTGCCGCTGCTGAGTTCCTTGATTTCATACCAACCGGGCATGTGTAGCTCCATATAACCGGTGTCAACGTCCTGCGGGTGTTCCCGCAGGGTGACAGACCAGTTTAGGAGTACGGGCGTTCTATTTGTATAGGAAAAGTCCTATGAATCATGGGGTTACTGTATCAATTTGTCTCAGGCGTGGCCTTTCTCAGAAGGTTGCCTTGACCTGCAGGCCGAGCAGCAGGCTGTTGTCGATGTCCTGGCCGGAGAATGCGCCCGGCTCGATGACGTATTGCAGGTCCGGGCGCAGGATGAGCCAGGGCGTGGCCTGGTAGCCGTAGCTCAATTCGATGAGTTGCTCGCCGCTGTCCAGATTCGGATAGTCCTGGCCGTTGGCAAGGGCGTTGTTTTCCTGCACTTCGCGGCTGCGCGGGTTGGGCACGGCGCGGCCGTAACCCAGCGCGAGGCTGTCCTTCGGTCGGCCTTCAAAGGGTTTGTAGAGCACGACGCCGGCGCCATACCACTTGGTGAAGGGCGAGGCGGCGCTGCTGGCGGCCGAGGCCTGGCCGAAGACGTGCAGGCTGCGCCCCATGGAGGTCGGGTCGTTCCACACAGCCTGGTCAACCAGCAGGTAATGACCGCTGCGGCCGGACTCCTGCTTGTCGCTGCCGATGCGCTGCACGTCGGAGCTGTCGTAGTACCAGCCCAGTTTGTACTCGCCGGGCAGCTCGCCCTGAGGTTTGTAGATCAGCTCGATGGGTACCACGGTGCCGGTGGTGTGCTTGGGGGTGAGGTGCCAGGCGCGGCTGGAGTTGCCGTTGCTTTCCGGGTCGACGTTGAAGGCGGCGATGCGCAGTTGCCAGTCCGGCGCGAAGCTGTACTTCACCCGTGCGCCCAGATGCGCGTTGGGATAGTTGGTCCAGCCGCTGCCGCCGGACATGTTCAGCGGGTGGCCGCAGAAGCCGGCGTTCATGAAGTTGCAGAGGATGCCGCTGTCCAGCCCGCCGACGTCGTTGCCCATGGACATGTAGCCGAGCTTGAGGTTCAGCGTCTGGCTCAGGTCGCGCTCGTAGCTCAGCTCGGTCAGACGGGTGTAGAGGCCGCCGTAGTTTTCCTGCACCGGCAGGCGGTTGCCCACCAGGTCTTCCGAGGCGCTGTTGCCGCGACGGTCGTTGATGGTCAGCTGGACCTTGCCGCCGTTGTCCAGGCCATAGAGTTTCGACAGGTCGAACTGCACGCCCAGCTTGATGTTCTGCGAATAGCGCGCCGAGCGGTGCAGGCCGCCGTGGGCGTTGTAGGCGGTCTCGCCGCTGTAGTCGCCGGTGAACTTGACGCCGTCCTGTTCCAGCTGGTGGCGCAGGCCGCCCCAGTCGCCGGTCATGGTCGGTCTTTCGAGCAGGCCTTCTTCGGCCAGCGCGGGCAGCGAGGCGATGCACAGCAGCAGGCCGGGCGTGAGGCGAAGGGAAGTGCGCATGGGATTTCCTGAACGTGAAGCGAATAAAAAAAGGCGCGGTGGTAGTGCCGCGCCGGAAGGAGGCGCCCGCACGAGGCGGGCGCGATGGGATCGTCAGGCCTGGCCGCTCACTGCTTGTCGGGCAGGGCGTAGGCCATCACGTAGTCGCCGCGGTCGCTGGACTGGCGGGCGCCACCGGCGGTGACGACGATGAACTGTTTGCCGGTCTTGGGCGACACGTAGGTCATCGGGCCGCCCTGGCTGCCGACGGGCAGGCGGGCTTTCCAGATTTCCTTGCCGTTGCCGCTGTCGTAGGCGCGCAGGTAGAAGTCCTGGGTGCCGGCGATGAACACCAGGCCGCCCTGGGTGGACAGCGTGCCGCCGAGGGTCGGCAGGCCGATGGGGATCGGCAGGTGCATGCGGATGCCCAGCGGGCCGGTGTCTTCCACGGTGCCCACCGGAACCTGCCAGGCTACCTGGCGGGTCTTCATGTCGATGGCGGTGAGGGTGCCGAACGGCGGTGCCTGGCACGGGATGCCGGCCACCGAGAGGAAGCGGTTCTTGTTCACCGCGTAGGGCGTGCCTTTGAGCGGCACGGCGCCCATGCCGGTGTTCAGCGCCTCGCCGCCGCCGGCTGCCGCGCCCTTGTTGGCCGAGGGGATCATCTGGATCCACAGGCCCAGGCGCATGTCGTTGACGAAGATGAAGCCGTGCACCGGGTCGGTGGAGAGACTGCCCCAGTTCATGCCGCCCAGGGAGCCGGGGAAGCTCAGCGACAGGTCGGTGCCGGGCGCGGTGTAGAGGCCGTCGTAGCGCATCTTCTTGAAGTCGATGCGGCACAGTAGCTGGTCATACGGCGTGGCGCCCCACATGTCCGACTCGGTGAGGGTCTGCGCGCCGATCTGCGGCATGCCAACGGATTTCGGCTGGGTCGGCGAGTAGGGCTCGTTAGGGATGTTGCCCGGCTTGACCGGTACGTCCTTCACTTCGGTGAGCGGCTTGCCGGTGGCGCGGTCGAGGACGTAGATCTGCCCGGCCTTGGTGCCGATCACCACGGCGGGAACGGTCTTGCCATCGGCCACCGGGAAGTCGATCAGGCTCGGCTGCATCGGCAGGTCGAAGTCCCAGAGGTCGTTGTGCACGGTCTGGTAGACCCACTTCTGCGCACCGGTGGTGGCGTCCAGGGCGAGGACTGACGCGCCGTAGGTGTGGTCGAGCCTGGTGCGCTCCACGCCATAGATGTCGGTGGAGGAGCTGCCCATGGGCAGGAAGACGGTGTTCATCGCCGGGTCATAGGACATCGGCGCCCAGCTGTTGGGAGTGCTGCGCACATAGGTCTTGCCGTCCGCCGGGGCCTGCCTGTCTTCCGGGTTGCCCGGATCGAAGGCCCAGCGCATGGCGCCGGTGATGACATCGAAGCCACGGATCACGCCGCCGGGCATGTCGGTCTGGACGTTGTCCGCGACGCGCCCGCCGACTACCACGGTGGTGCCGGCGATGAGCGGCGCGGAGGAGAGCTGGTAGTAGGAATCGGGCACGTCACCCAGGCCGGCCTTCAGGTCGACCTGGCCGTTGTTGCCGAAGCCCTGGCAGAACTCGCCGGTGTCGGCGTCCACCGCGATCAGGCGCGCGTCGATGGTGTTGGTCAGCAGGCGACGCTGGCAGTTGGCGCCGGCCGGAACGCTCGCGACGATGACCTGCGAGCTGTTCGGCTGGGTCGGCTGGGCGATCTGCTTGGTGGCATCGAAATAGGCCATGCCACGGCAGCGCTGCCAGACCTTGGACTGGGCGTTGATCTCGTTCTTCCAGAGTTCCTTGCCGGTGTCCGCGTCGAGGGCAATCAGGTTGTTGTGCGGGGTGCAGATGAACACCTTGTCGCCGACCTGCAGCGGGGTGAGCTGGTCTTCCGCGCCGTTGCCGTCGCTGATCGCCACGTCGCCGGTGTGGTAGGCCCAGGCCACCTTGAGCTTGTCGACGTTGCCACGGTTGATCTGGTCCAGCGCGGCAAAGCGGCTGCCGCCCTCGGTGTTGCCGTAATGGGCCCAGTCCTTCTGCGCGTGGGCCGGGTCGACTGGTGTCAGCCCAGGGCCCTTGCCTGTGGGGGCAACGCTGGGATGGGCGACGAACATGTTGCCGGCGGCGATCACCACCAGCACTGCCAGCACGCCAGCGATGCCGTATGCACCACGGCCAGCCTCGCGACCGGCGGAACGCGCCAGCAGCGGGTAGACCAGAGCAACTACCACGCCGATCGCGCTGAACATGAACAGGCGCGAGAACAGCGGCCAGAACACCAGGCCGGTGTCGGCCACGGCCCAGACCGCGGTTGCCACCAGGAAGGCGGCGAACAGCCAGGCGCCGGCCGGCTTGCGCAGGGCGATCAGCAGGCCGGAAACGGCCATGGCCAGACCGCCGATGAGGAAGTACCAGGAACCGCCGAGGCTGACCAGGCGGATGCCGCCGGCGGCCAGGGCGAGGCCGAGGAGGGCGATGACCACACCCAGGCCGAGGAGGATGAAAGTGCTCACGCGGGAGGCGCGCTGTACTGATTTCATACAGAAGGTTCTCACTGTTGGATTCGCCGATTATACTCTTAGCAAGCTAATTAACTAGATAGTACAAACGTCGAAGATGCGCCTTTTGTCAAAAAAAACCGGGACGAATGAGATAGCCTTCTCCGGCTTTTGCCCAGAACTTCCAGACCCACAATGGCCCTGCGCAGAGGCTGCCGAGACTGGCAGCATCGCTGCTCGGTCCTACAGAAGAATCCTAGCCGCCGTGCCTGTTTCCCGCTCCGTTGTGCCCGCCCGCCTCAAACTGCTGCCGCTGCTGATCTGCGGTGTCGCCCACGGCCAATTGGCCCGCGCCGCCGACGCGCAGAGCGCCGAGCAAGCCCTGGCCGAACCCATGGTGGTGACGGGCGCCTACGCACCGGTATCGAGCTTCGACCTGCCGTTTTCCATCGACACCGTGCAGCAGCCGCAGCTCAGCGACGGCCAGCTCGGCGTCAATGCCTCCGAAGTGCTGCAGCGGGTGCCCGGCCTGGTGGTGCAGAACCGCCAGAACTACGCGCAGGACCTGCAGATTTCCTCCCGTGGCTACGGTGCGCGCTCGGCCTTCGGCATTCGCGGACTGAAGCTGCTCAGCGACGGCATCCCCGCCAGCACACCGGACGGCCAGGGCCAGGCAGCCACGCTGAACCTCGACGTCGCTGACCGCATCGAAGTGCTGCGCGGCCCGGCCTCGACGCTTTACGGCAGCAACAGCGGCGGAGTGATCCAGATGTTCTCCCGCGACGGCTACGGCCCGCCGAAGGTGGGGGCAGAAACGACCTTCGGCAGCGACGGTTTCAACAAGAACCACCTCTATGCCGAGGGTGGCACCGACCAGGCCGGCTTCCTGCTGGACGCCTCGCGCATGGATACCGACGGCTACCGCGACCACAGCGCCGCGCGCCGCGACCAGACCTTCGCCAAGCTCAACTTCAAGCCAGACGAAGACAGCCGGATGGCGCTGATCTACAGCAGCCTGGAGCAGAACAATACGCAGGATCCGCTGGGCCAGACCTGGGACGCCTATAAGCACGACCCGCGCTCCGTCGCGCCGGCGGCCGAGCTGTACAACACGCGCAAGAGCATCGACCACCAGCAGCTGGGCATGAACTACGAGCGCTATTTCGGCGATGCGACCCTGCAGTTCAACCTCTACGCCGGCCAGCGCAGCGTGGTGCAGTACCTGTCGATCCCCCGGACCGTGGCCTCCAACTCCCAGCGTGGCGGCGGCGTGGTGGACTTCGACCGCGAATTCCATGGCGGTACCCTGCGCTGGATTCAGCCGGTGCACGGCGTGCCGGGCGAGCTGACGGTCACCACCGGGGTGGACTACGACCGCAGCGAGGATGACCGCAAGGGCTTCCAGAACTTCAGCGGAGACCAGTTGGGCGTGAAGGGCGAGATGCGGCGCAACGAGAACGACATCGCCACCAGCCTCGATCCTTACGTGCAGGCACGCTGGGAACTGGGTAACTGGACCTTCGACGCCGGTCTTCGGCACAGCACCATGAAGATGGAAGTGGATGATCGCTACCTGGCCAACGGCGACTCCAGCGGCTCGAAGAAGTACCAGCAGAACAACCCGTCGCTCTCCGTGATGTACGCCTTCACGCCCGAGCTCCATGGCTATGTCAGCGTCGGCAAGGGATTCGAGACCCCGACCCAGGCGGAGATGGCCTACGCGCCGGGCCTCGCCGAGAGCTTCAACTTCGGCCTCGATCCGGCCACCAGTACCCAGTATGAGATCGGCCTGAAGGCCAAGATTGCCGGCAGTACACGGGTCAACGCGGCGATCTTCGAGATACGCACCGACGACGAGATCGTCGTCGCCAGCTCCAGCGGAGGCCGCACCAGCTACCAGAACGCCGGCAAGACCTTGCGCCGCGGTTTCGAGCTGGGCGTGCAGAGCGACCTGTCCGAACACTGGCAGGCCAACCTGGCGTACACCCGCCTGGACGCCACCTACGACGAGGACTTCGTCGAGAGCGGCAGTACCATCGAGAAGGGCAATCACCTGCCCGGTGTGCCCGGCAGCAGCCTGTTCGGCGAGCTGGTGTGGAAGCCGCAGGATGGCATCAGCATGGGCTTCGAAGGCCAGTACCGCAGCAAGGTCTATGTCGAGGACAGCAACGAGGACAAGCCCGCGCCCAGCTACGCGGTGTTCAACTGGCGCACCCGCTTCGAACAGCATCTCGGGCCCTGGACCTTCCACCAGTTGGTGCGCCTGGACAACCTGCTGGATCGGCAGTACGTCGGCTCGGTGATCGTCGGCGACAGCAACGGGCGTTACTACGAGGCGGCGCCGGGGCGGTCGTGGTATGCGGGGGCGGGGCTGGAGTACCGGTTCGATTGAGGGGGCGGTGCCGTGTGGTTCACGAGCAAGGACTAGGCGTCCCCTCGCTCCTACAGGCAAGCGCCGGAGCTTTCGTTGTAGGAGCGAGCTTGCTCGCGAACCCGCATGTCTCTGTGGCCGATCATCGGCATCGGGGGACCATAAAGGCTGCGAATCCTCTATCCTCGCGTCCTTTGCATTTCCTGAGACGAGTTGGTAATGGGCAGATGGGCAATGGGCGCACTGTTGATGTGCGTGGCGGGCATGGCGTCGGCGGCTGATCCGCTGTTCGGCAAGTACAACTACGGTGCGGCGCAGAAAGGCTTCGGCAAGCAGCAGGGTTTCGTCGAATGCCTGCAGCCGATGGGCGTCACCGCACGCTGCAAGGATGGCGTGGACTACGCTGGCACGCGCTTCCGCCTGGCGCTGACCTTCGACAAGCAGAAACTGGTCGAAGCGGTGCTCTATAGCGAATACAACGACGCCGCCTACCGGCGCGTGCTGCAGGAGGTGGCCAAGCGCTTCATGCTGGTGGCCATCGCCGACGACAAGAACGTGGTCGACGTCCTGGCGCACACCCTCAACCCGAACCGCACCGAGGCCGACGCCAAGGCCATCGGCGACTTCGAGACCCATGCGCTGCGCAATGGGATGATCAGCTACCGCCTCTACGAACAGCTCGACAAGTACATCAAGCCGGGCCTCGACGCCCGCCAGGTACTGGCCACCGTGCCGGCCAGCATTCGCGTGGCCGAAGTCACGGTGAAACACGGCAAGTCGGAGAACTGGCTGATCGTGAAGTTCGCCAAGCCGGGGCTGGCGCCGAAGAAGCCCAAGGCCTGATTTCCCCGGCAGGAGCGCACCGGCTTCATATCTTCGTATGAGGCCTTTCCCCGGATTGCATGGAACGGACGATTGTTCGCCACTGGCCTGAGGCAGGACAGTGGCGCCACTACCGTTCAACCTGGAATCCGCACATGAAACGTTCCCTGTGGCTGGAGGAAATCGCCTCCGAGCTCACTCCGCTGCCTGCACTGGAAGGCCCGCTCGACGTCGACGTGGCCATCGTCGGCGGCGGCTTCGTCGGCCTCTGGACTGCGCTGCGCCTGCTCGAGCTCAAGCCTGACTGCCGTATCGCCATCATCGAGCGCGATATCTGCGGCGGCGGCGCCTCTGGGCGCAATGGCGGCTTCGTCATGTCGTGGTGGCCGAAGATCAGTTCGCTGGCCGCCCAGTGCGGCAAGGACGAGGCACTGCGCCTGGCCCGTGCCTCGGCGGCGGCCATCGGTGAGATCGAGGATTTCTGCAAGGCCCACGACATCGACGCGCACTTCCGCCGTGCCGGCTGGTTGTGGACTGCCACCACCGCCGCCCAGCGCGGTGCCTGGAAGGGCGTGCAGCAGACCTGCGAGCGCCTCGGCGAGCCGGTGTTCCAGTCACTCTCCGACAGCGAAGTGGCGCGCCGCGCGGGCTCCGCGAAGCACCTCGAAGGCGTGCTCGAAGCTAGCAACGCCACCGTACAGCCGGCCCGCCTGGTGCGCGGCCTGCGTCGGGTGGCGCTGGAGAAGGGCGTGCGCATCCTCGAGAACACTCCGATGGTCAGCCTGGATCGCGGCCGGCCAGCGGTGATCCGTACCCCCGGCGGCGAGCTGCGCGCACCGAAGGTGGTGATGGCGACCAACGCCTGGGCAGCGGCGATTCCCGAACTGCGCCGTACCATCCTGCCGGTGACCAGCACCGTGGTCGCCACCGCGCCGATCCCCGAGCGCCTGGAGCAGATCGGCTGGACCGGTGGCGAAGCCATCACCGATTCGCAGCTGATGGTCGACTACTACCGCACCACGCAGGACGGCCGCATTGCCTTCGGCAAGGGCACCGGGATGATCAGCTTCGCCAGTCGTATCGACGAGAACTACGACCACAACCCGCAGCTCAGCGAAGACACCGAGCAGGACCTGCGCCGCACCTACCCGCAACTGGACGACGTGCCGGTGACCCACAGCTGGTCCGGGCCCATCGACCGTACTTACGACAGCCTGCCGGTGTTCGGACACCTGGAGGACGCGCCGCACATCGTCTACGGCATCGGCTGGAGCGGCAACGGCGTCGGCCCGAGCCGCCTGGGCGGGCGCATCCTCGCCAGCCTGGCGCTGGGCATCGATGACGAATGGAGCCGTTGCGGCCTGGTCGGCCGGCAGCCCAAGCGCTTCCCGCTCGAACCGGTGCGCTACGTCGGCGGCCTGATGGTTCGCGGCGCGGTGCAACGTAAGGAACAGGCCGAGGCGCAGAGCCGCAAAGGCAGTTGGTTCGACCGTACCCTGGCCGGCTTCGCCCCGGCGGGGCTTGAAGACAAGGACCTCTAGGAGAAAAACCATGCCCCAACCGATCCTGCTCACCGGCACCGCCGGACTCGAACTGCCGGTGCCGCAACCGGTGAAGGAACCCCTGGGCACTCCGGTATCCAGCGCCGCGACCCACGCCGAGGAAGGCGAGGGCGGTCTGCTCACCGGCGTCTGGGAATGCACGCCCGGCCGCTGGCGGCGCCAGGTGCTGTCGCGGGAATTCAGCCACTTCGTCAGCGGCCACTGCCTGTTCATTCCGGACGACGGCGAGCCAATCGAACTGCGCGCCGGCGACGCCGTGCTGTTCCCGGCGAACTGTCAGGGCACCTGGGACATCCGCGAAACCGTGCGCAAGAGCTTCGTGATCATTCCTTGATCCCTGCTATGTCGGCCGAGCGCAGCGCGATCCAGAGGACGGCCACGTCCTCGGTGCAATCCAGCGAGCGCTCGGTGATTTCCTCGATGCGGCGGATGCGATAGACCAGCGTCTGCTTGTGCACGTTGAGCAGTTGCGCGGCCTTCTGCCAGGAACGGTTCTGCTCGAGGAAGACGCGCAGGGTGTGCTGCAACTGGCCACCCTGTTGCGCGTCGTAATCCGCCCGCGCACCGAGCACCCGGCGATGCACGCGCCGTGCTTCCTCCAGGCTTGCCGGCAGCCAGGACTGCTCGCCCTGGGCATCGGCATAGGCCACCAGCGGCCGCTGGCGGTTGGCATGGGCAAGCGCGAGACGCGCCTCGCGTAATGCCTCTACCGCGCGTAGTGCTTGGCCCAGCGGATTGCTGTGGCCAAGAGTGCAGTCCAGCTCGGCCTGCAGCGTTTCGGCCTGCGCCGGATTGCTCAGCAGCAGGATCAATTCATTGCCCTGATGGCGCACCAACAGGCCCATTCCCAGTCGTTGAAGACGCTGCTGCCAGTGTTGCGGCAACTCGCCCGTAGCGCGTGCCAGCGCCAGGCAGGCGGCATCCACCGGGCAGTTCAGCTGCGTCAGACGCTCCTGCGCGGCGCGCTCGGTGAGGCGCTGCTGCAGCAGGTCGTCCAGCAATTCAGAACCCAGGCGCAGCATGCGCTCGTGCTCGACCTGGGCGCGCTCCAGCTCGATACCCAGCACCGCCACGATGTGATGCAGCAGGCCGTAGTCGAGCAGCTCGCCGCCCGTGGCGAGAATTTCGCAGGTGGTCAGCGACGGCAGCGGCATCACCAGCGCTTCCTGTTCGCCATTGCTGCAGCGGGTCACGGTGTCCGGCACCGAGCGGCGCTGGGTGAGGGTTGCCCGCCAGCTGGCCGGCAGCGGCGGCAGGCTATCCTGCCAGGGGCGCAGGGTGGCCGAGTCGAACAGATAGAGCTGCGCGCGCACGTCGCTGCACAGCCGGCGCAACAGCCCGGAGAGGCCGAGACCGCGCAGGCCGATGCGGGCGCTTTCATAGATACGCGTCACTGCGCTGCGGCGTTCGTGCTCTTCCTGCTTGCTGGCGTCGACGATGGCGCGGGTCACGGCGGAGAAGGGCACCGCGTAATCGGTCATCAGCAGCGGGAAACCCAGTTGGCAGGCTTCGTCCTGCAGGGCCTGGATATCCGCCGGGGCTTGCATGTTCTCGCCGATCATCAGCCCCGAGATGCGTGCCCCGGCCAACCGTCGCAGGTAATCCCGTTGCGCCTGGGACTGGGCGGGAATGCCGATGCCGGTGGTCATCAGCAGGTCGCCTTCGCCCAGCCATTCGGTCGGGTCCGCCAGTTCGCAGACGTGCGCCCAGCGAAGGCGCCGTCCGATGCCTTCGCTGCCGCCGAGCAGGCGGGTGCGCAGGGAGGCGTTGTCGAGGATGTCCTGGATATGGAAAGGCATGGCGAGTCCGCGGGCATGAGTGGCTATCGATCGGGCGGCAAGCATGCCACCAAGCGCGAGGGCCTGTCGCGCCTGGCCTGAGCGAACCTTGCGGGCTTCGTACCGGGATACGAGCAGGGCCTTCAGAATTGTAGTTCCGTCTGATTGTGGAGCTCGGCGGCGGCCCCAAGACTAGCTGGCAGTGCGCCATGCGAGCCCTTGGAGGCCTCGGATGGCGCCGTCTGCCGCGAGGCGGGCCGTCTACTCACCGGAGACCATAACAATGAACAATATCCTGAGTTCCTCCATCGCCTGCGCCCTGGGTTGCGCGGCGACTTTCCCTGCCTTCGCCGACCTCACCGTGGTCTCCCACGGAGGCGCCAACAAGGCTGCCCAGGTCAAGGCCTTCTACCAACCCTACATGCAGCAGAGTGGCAGCCGCCTGATCGCCGACGAGTTCAACGGCGAGATGGCCAAGGTCAAGGTGCAGGTCGATACCGGTAGCGTCTCCTGGGACGTGGTGGAGATGGAAATGCCGGAACTGGCGCGGGCCTGCGACGAGGGCCTGCTGCAGGAAATCGGCGAGCAGCCGGGCATCGCCAAGCTTGCCCCGGAGCTGCTGGACGGCGCGGTACAGCCGTGCGGCGTGGGCTTCTTCGTCTGGTCCACGGTGCTGGCCTACAACGCCGACAAGCTCAAGAGCGCGCCAACCGGCTGGGCGGATTTCTGGGACACGCAGAAATTCCCCGGCAAGCGCGGCCTGCGCAAGGGCGCGATGTACACCCTGGAGTTCGCCCTGATGGCCGACGGCGTGGCGCCGAAGGACGTCTACGCCGTGCTCGGGACGAAGGAAGGCCAGGATCGCGCCTTCAGGAAGCTCGACCAGATCAAGCCGAGCATCCAGTGGTGGGAAGCCGGCGCCCAGCCGCCGCAGTACCTGGCTTCCGGCGACGTGGTGATGAGCTCTGCCTACAACGGCCGGATCGCCGCCGTGCAGGATGAAAGCCAGCTGCGCGTGGTGTGGAACGGCGGCATCTACGACATGGACGCCTTCGCCATTCCCAAGGGCGCGAAGAACACCGAGGAAGGCCTGCGCTTCATCCAGTACGTGCTGCAGACCGAACAGCAGAAGAACTACGCGCAGCAGATCGCCTACGGCCCGGTGAACCGCGCCGCGGTTCCGCTGGTGGATGCCGCCCGCCGCCCCAACATGCCCACCGACGAGGCCAACCTGGCCGGTCAGGTGGCGATGAACGCAGCCTTCTGGGCCGACCATGGCGAGCAGCTGGAGCAGCGCTTCAACGCCTGGGCCGCCAAGCAGTAAGGCTTCACAGTGTGCGGCGTCGCCGCACTTTCAGGCCGCCTTCGGGCGGCCTTTTTTATGGGCGCGGCAGCAGCGGCTCCCTGCAGGAGTGGGCAATGCCCGCGAACGGCGCGGCCCTGTGCGCCGCGGGGCCGCATCACGGCGCTGGAAGGGGTCGCCTGCCGCGCATTCTCAGCCAGCGCTCACCAGTTGCAGCAGGCGCGCGGCGAGTTCTGCTCGGCGGAAGGGCTTGGACAGCACCTCGTAGCCACGGATCTGGCTCGGGGTCAGGTTGGCATAGCCGGTGATGATCAGCACCGGCAGTTCGGGGAAGCGCCGGCGCAGGTCCTGGGCCAGTTGCGCGCCGGTTCGGTCGGCCATGATGTGGTCGGTGACCAGCACATCCGGCAGCAGGCCGTTGTCGATCAGTGCCAGGGCCGCTGCGGCCGAGGGCGCGTCGGTGACCTGGTAGCCCAGGTCGCGCAATTGCAGGCGCGTGGTGTAGCGCACCATGTCCTCGTCATCCACCAGCAGTACATGGATCGGCCGGGGTGCCACCGGGGCATCGAAGGCATCGACATTTTCGCTGCCGATCAGTTCGTCGGTGATCGGCAGCCACACCGTCACCTGGGTTCCGCTGCCTTCCCGCGAGGCAATGGCCAGGCCGCCGCCGGATTGCGCTGCCAGCCCCTGCACCATGGAAAGCCCTAGCCCCGTGCCCTTGCCGACACCCTTGGTGGAGAAGAACGGTTCCAGGCAGCGTGCCAGCGTCTGCGCGCTCATGCCGTTGCCGTTGTCACTAACGACCAGGCCGACGTAGCGCCCGGCGCAAAGGCCTTCGACCTGGCCCTCGGCAATGTCGCTGAGCTTGCCGCCGATCTTCAGTTGGCCGCCATCGCTCATGGCGTCGCGCGCGTTCACTGCCAGGTTGAGGATCGCCAGCTCCAGTTGGTGCGGGTCGACTATCACGGCCGGCAGGCCCTCGGGCACGGCGATGACCACTTCGATCATGCTGCCCAGCGAGCGGGCGATCAGGTCCCGCATGTCACTGACCAGTTCCCGCAGCGATACCGCCTGGGGCTTGAGGGTCTGCCTGCGGGCGAAGGTCAACAGGCGGCCGACGAGGATGCGCGCGCGGTCTGCGGCCTGCAGCGCACCATCGATCAGGGTGGTGGAGCGCTCGTCATCCAGGCGCCGGCGCACCAGTTCCAGGGAGGCCATGATCGGTGTCAGCAGGTTGTTGAAGTCATGGGCGATGCCGCCGGTGAGCTGGCCGATCATTTCCATCTTGCGCGCTTCGTGCAGTTGCGCGAGGGCCGACTCACGCTGGGCGACCATCGAGGCCACGCGCTCTTCCAGGCCTTCATTGAGCCGACGCAGCTCGTTTTCGGCATGGATGCGCGCACTGATATCGACGCAGACGCAGAGCATCCCGGTAACCGCCAATTGTTCGTCGAGCAGCGGCGTCAGCTGGTCCTGCACCCAGACTTCGCTACCGTCGGGGCGCAGGTGGCGGTGGACCTTCTCCTTTGGCGCGGGTGTTCCGGTCAGCACTTCGGCCAGCGACAGCTCGCCAATCTCCTCCAGGTTGGTGCGCAGCAGGTCCTCGCGGGAGCGCCCGACGATCTCGCAGTAGCGCTCGTTGGCGCGGGTGAAATAGCCGTCCCGATCGCACAGCGCGATACCGGCGCTGGCCTGCTCGAACATCGCCGAGAGTTGCGCGGAGCTTTGGTGTAGCGCAGTTTCCGCGCGGGCATGGAGGATGGCGGTCCAGGCTTGCTTGGCAGTTTCCTCGGCCAGGCGCAGCTCGAACTCGGCATAGCTGTGCGGGCGCTCGTGATGGATCGCCAGTACCGCCTCCAGCACGCCGTGGCGGATCACCGGCACATGCAGCGTTGCGGCAAGGCAGAGGTCGCGGCAGGCCTGCGCTTCACTGGCGGGGAGGTTGCCGTCCTGGTTGCGATAGTGCCGGGCAACCGGAAGACCGGCCTGCAGCGAGCGCAACAGCTCGCCACCGAAGTCGCGGTAACGGTGGCGGCCCACGGCGCTTTGGGTCGCATGGAGATATTCGCGGGTGACATTGAAGGTGACGCCATCGCCGTTGTCCTCGCCGAAGAACACCCGTGCAGCGCCCAGCACCTCACCCAGCTTGCGCACGGCGAGGGCTTCGATCTGCTCGGGCTCGGCAATGGCCGGCAGGGTGCGGCCAAGCTCCAGCAGGAAGGCCTGTCGACGTTCGAACTGCACGCGCTCGGTAGTTTCGGTGACGATGCACAACACGCCGCCGATGGAGCCATCGTCGTCTTGCACCGCGGAGTAGGAAACATCGAAGTACACGGTTTCACCGGTACCGAAGCGCTCTATATAGAAAGGCCGGTCCTTCGCCGAGAAGGTCTCGCCGGTCTCACGCACGCCGCGCAGCAGCGGTTCGAGGTCGTCCCACAGCTCGGTCCAGTTCTCGATAGCGGGGCGGCCAAGGGCGCGGGGATGTTTGCCGCCGATGCTGGGTGCATAGGCGTCGTTGTACAGAGCGACATAGTGTGGACCCCAGAACAGCACAATCTGTGCCTTCACCGGCAGCACCGTGCTCATCAGGGTCTTGAGGCTGGCGGACCAGCCGTCAGGGTCGCCCAGCGGCGAGTCGCTCCAATCGCGCAGGCGGATCAGCGTGGCGACGTCCTGATGAGGCTGGCCGCCGTTGCGTGCGAAGGCACCGGTGACTTCGAGAGCCGCCGGTTCGGCGGCGATTTCGGAGAGCTGTTCCATGTCGTCGTAGGCCGCAAGGGTCGGGCGAAGGGCAGTTGTGATTATGAACACAGGATCCGTCGCCGCGTTCCGTTTGAATGAACAGTTCCTGTGCGACGGAGCCCCTGACTATAGCCGGCCGGCGAATGGCGTGGTGACGCTCCGTCAACGCCTTGCGGGCCGGGCAGGGCGCCGGCGCGGGGACGGCTCGGGCAACGGATGCACCTCGGAAACGGCAGCCTGCCCCAGGCCGCTGAAGACTTCTTTGACATTGCAGTGCCCGGTCAGCCCGCGCTTTACCACCAGCACGGCCGCCGCGACTTCCAGCCAGCCGGTCAGGCCGCCACGGCGCACGCCTTTGCCAATCGCGGCAAGGCCGATGGCGACCGACAATGCGCGCTCCCAGTTGCCGACATTCTGCTGATTCATTTCAGGTCTCCCAATCCGGTTGTGCGGAACGGGCGCACAGGCCACGCCCTGAAGCTGGGAGCCAGCGGAGCGCGCGCAGGTTCAGTCGAAGCTACGAATGGTCGCCCTGGCGCGAAAGCAGCAGATGCACGGTGGCGCAGCAACCTTGCCCCGGCAGGTGGGTAACCTGCAGCTCGCCGCCGATGCTGTTGATCAGGTGTTGAGCGATGTTCAGGCTCAGGCTGTTGCGGGCCGGGTTGCGCGCGGGGTAGTCGCGGGTCAGTTCGGAGAGGGAATATGCGCGCATTTCGCTGCGCTTGCTGCCTGGCAGGCCTTCGACTGTGATGCGCACGCCCATCTGCTGCTGCTTCGGGCTGGCGGCGATGCGCAGCTGGACGCTGCCTTCGTCGGTCAGGTCGATCACGTACAGACCCAGGTGGCGCAAGGCTTCGCGCAGAGACTTGGCGTCGACCAGCAGGGACTTGCGCGAGCGACTGTCGGCCTCAAGTTTCAGCGGCAGCTGTTTCTGGTCGGCCGGTGCGTGCAGAACGTCGAGGACCTCGGCGGCAAGCTCGTCCAGCCGCGTCGGCAGCAGGGGGACTTCGTCCTGGGCGATGAGCGCGCGCTTGAGCGAGGCGCCGTGAACCCGCAGCTCTTCGAGTATCGCCAGGGCCTGGTCAAGGTCTGTGGCGCCGGGCTGCGCGAGGGTGTGGGCTAGCGCTTCGATACGCTCGTTGAGATGCGTCGTCGCGCTGGTGAACAGGTCGGTCAGTTGCTGGTGCGCCAGTTCGCTGGCTTCGGCGCGGCTGCGCTGTTCGTTGAGCTGGTCGTAGCGCTCGGTGATATCGGTGCTGCAGCAGATCATTCCGAGCAGGTTGCCGTCGCCGTCGCGGTAGGGCGTGCCCCAATGGTGCAATACGCGGCGCTGGCCATGGACGGTGAGTTCGATGTCCTTGTTGAAGGACTGTTCCTCGCTGATGGCCCTTTGCAGGAAGCGCAGCATGTTGCGTGCGTCGCCCGGCTGGTACCAGTCCACCTCGGTGGTGCGGGTGCCGAGTACGTCGTCCAGCTCTGCTTTGTACAGCTCCAGGTGCGCCGGGTTGGCGTACACCAGGCGTGCCTCGGTATCGCGGACGTAGAAAGCCGCCGGCAGGCTTTCCACCATGGAGCGCCACATGGGCGCTTCGCCTCCGTCGGCGCCCGCGTCATGGGTATGGCTTGCCGGTGCCGCAAGATGGTTGCGGCGCGCGAAGTCGATCAGCTCGAGCATGCTGGACAGGTTGAGCTTGCTGCGCATACGTGCGCGGTAGGTGCTGACGGATTTCTCGCTGATGGTCAGCTCGTGGGCGATTTCCTGGTTGCTGTAGCCGCTGGCGAGCAGGCTGAGCACGCTCAGTTCGCGGTTGGACAGCGCTGCCACGCGCTCGGCGTCGTTCTCGTGGACGCTGCCACGGTGCACGCTGCCGAGCATGTCGGCGGGGAAGTAGCTGTGCCCGCGCAGGACCACCGCCAGGGCCTCCTTGAGCCGGTCGATGTCCTGGTGCTTGCTGACGAAGCCCGAGGCGCCCACCTGCAGGAAACGGCCAACATAGTGCTCCGAGTCCTGCGTGCTGTAGCCCAGGATCGGCAGCGTCAGGCCCCGGCTGCGCAGGCGCGAGATCACATCCAGGCCGGTGAGCTGCGACAGGTCGATGTCGATGATCAGCAGGTCCGGCGCGAGGCGGGTGGCCAGGCTCAGCGCCTCCAGGCCGTTGCAGGCCTCGCCGACCACGCTGTGGCGCTCCGCCTGCAGCAGCATACGCACCGCGTAGCGGGTCATCGGGTGTTCGTCCGCGATCAGTATCCGCGCCATCTGTTCCCCCTGGGTTGCCCTTCACTCTAGGGCATGGTGATCGCACTCGTGTAATCATTTTCCTACAAATCGTGACTGGTTTTCGCATCCTCACTTTGAGCGGGCACGCCAAGAATGGCCTCAACCGCTTCCCCTCAAGGTGACTCGCCATGGAACCCCTCACACGCAGTCCCAACCTTTCCCGCACACCGCTGGCACTGTTCATTGCCATGCTCATCGCCTCTCCGGCGCTGGCTGTGGACTTCAACTCCCCGCAGGTCTTCACCGCCACCAGCGCGCTACCCCACGCGCTGGTGCAGTCGCGCGTCGATATCCCCGGCAACGGCCCTGCCGTCAACGTGCAGGGCACTGACTTTTCCCTGCGTGATGTGCTGCTGCGCAACGCCGGCAGCGGCGGCGCGCTGCAAGCTCTCGGCGGCGCGGTTCTGGACGCGACGGCGCTCGATGCGCAGACGCTGGGTGGCCGTAGCCCGGCCATCCGCGTCGACAGCAGCTCCCTGCGGCTGAGCGATTCGAGCCTGGTGACGCGCGGCATCCTCAGCTACGGCATACAGGTGTCGGGGGCCTCGGCCCTGCAGGTGGAGCACTCGCGCATCGAAACCTTCGAGACCAGCAGTACCGGCATCCTCGTGGAAAGTGACGCGCTCCCCGGTCTGGTCAGCCACTCGCAGATCCACACGCACAAGGCCGAAAGCGCCGGCGTCGGCCTGAGCGCCAGTGGCCCGCTGGAGCTGGTCGACACACGGATTCTCACTGAGGGCGGTTCCAGCTACGGCGTTTCCGCGAACAACGGCAGCCGGGTGCTGCTGAGCCAGGGCAGCACGGTGAACACGCAGGGTGACCATGCCGCTGCGCTGAGCGCGCGGGAGGGCTCCGCCATCGCCATGAGCGACGGCTCGGTGTTCACCCAGGGGCGCCAGTCCGCAGCCGCCTGGGCCGGCCGCTCCAGCCAGATCGAGCTGCACAGCACCCAGTTGCTGAGTGCCGGCGTCCAGGCCCCTGCGCTGGAGATCAGCGGCGGCAGCCGTATCGGCCTGCAGGACAGCCAAGCCGCCAACGTTGATGGCAGCACCGTGCTGTTCTCCGGAGGGCAGGGTATCGGCCAGCTGGAACTGACCGACTCGACGCTCACCGGCCAGCAGGACCTGATCGAAACCGCCAGCGGCAGCCAGGGCCATGTCGATGCCCACTCCGCGCACCTGCATGCCGTCGCCGGCAGTGCCTTCCTGGTCCGTCCGGGCAGCATGCTGAGCGCGGCCGTGCAGGGGGCGACGGTCGAGGCTCCGACCCTTGCCAGCGTCGAGGACAACGGCCAGTTCGACCTGCTCGCGGAGGGCAGCAGCCTGCACGGCAACACGCAGCTGCTGGCTCCGTCCCGTGGCCGGCTGGACATGGACCTGGGCACCAGCACCTGGGAGTTTGCCGGTAACGCATCGCTGGGCAATCTCAAGCTGCGCGATTCCACGGTGTTCTTCAGCGGGCCGGGCTACCAGGTGCTGACGGTCAACGGCGACCTTACCGGCAACGGCCGCTTCCAGATGAAAACCGACCTTTCCACCTCCCAGGGTGACTTGTTGCAGGTGCTGGGGCAGGCCCAGGGCAGCCACGAACTGCTGGTGGCCGACAGCGGCCGGGACGCGCAGGGTGCGCCGCTGAAGCTGGTCGGCACCGCTGGCGGAGCCGGGCAGTTCAGCCTGCTGGGCGGCCACGTCGACGCCGGCGCCTTCCGCTATGGGCTGCAGCAGCAGGGCAACGACTGGTACCTGGTGCAGAACGGGCAGGTGGTGCCGATGATTGCGCTCACTCCGTCGCTGCGCCCGCAGTTGGTCCCGCAGCCCAATGGCAGCAGCATCCCGATGACGGCGCTCAACCCCTCGATACCACCGCAGAAGGTGCCCCAGCCCAACGGCAGCAGCGTGCCCATGACTTCGTTGAATCCGTCGCTGCGCCCGCAACTCGTGCCGCAGCCCAATGGCTCGAGCATTCCCATGACGGCGCTGAACCCCTCGATGCGCCCTCAGCTGGTGCCCCAGCCCAAGGTCGATACGCTGCCGATGACGGCGCTGACACCGGCGAATCAACCCGCCGTCGCCACGGGTACCCCGTCCATTGCAATGAGCACACTGACCCCGGCATCGCACCCGGCCAGTCAGGCCCAGCGCCTGTCCAAGGGCGCCAACGCCGCATTGGGCATGCAGAGCGCCGCCGCCAACCTCTGGCAGAGCGAACTGGGCACCCTGACTCGCCGCCTCGGCGAACTGCGCCAGGGGCACGACCAGGGCGGCCTGTGGACCCGCGCCATGGGTGGCAAGCTGAACGTCGATAGCGGCGACAGCCGTGCTTTCGAGCAGAGCCTGGGCGGGGCCGAGATCGGCGCCGACCGCGCCTTCGAACAGGCTGACGGCACCCTCTACGTCGGCGGCATGCTCGGGGCTGGCCATGCCGACCAGGACTTCGGCGAGCACAGCTCCGGCGACCTCGACAGCCGCAGCGTCGGCCTCTACGCCACCTACGTGCGCGAAGACGGCTGGTACCTGGACTCGGTACTCAAGTACGACCACCTGCGCGGCGAAGTGAAGGTGCCGACCAACACCGGTGGCCAGGTCCGCGGCCACTACGACTCCGACGCCTACGGCGCCAGCGTCGAGCTGGGTCGCACCGTGCAACTGGGCCAGGGCTGGTTCGTCGAACCGCAGGTGCAACTGGCCGCGGCCCATCTGCAAGGCCCGCAGTACACCAGCAGCGACGATCTGCAGGTGGACGGCGACGCCGTGGACTCCGTGCAGGCCCGAGCCGGCGGCCGCGCCGGGCGCAACTGGCAGCTGGATTCCGGTGCGCAGGTGCAGGGCTACCTCAGCGCTTCGTGGATCGACGAACTGGCTGGCGACAGCACGGTGAAGGTCAACGGCCATTCACTGGACAACCAGCTTCCCGGCTCGCGCGCCGAGCTGGGTGCCGGTGGCTCGCTGCTGCTCAGCGCCCATCAGAAGCTGATAGTCGAGGCCCACTACGCCAACGGCCACGAGATCGAGCAACCGCTTTCCCTGACCCTCGGTTACCGCTACCTCTGGTAATCGATCTTCCCCGCTCGGGCGCACGTCGTGCGCCCTCTGGAGGCTCATCATGAGTCGCGCTCGCATCGTCAGGACCGGCATCGCCGCCAGCGTGCTGGGGGTTGCCCTGATACTGGCCGGCACCAGCTACCTGGCTTGGAGGTTGGTCCTGCAGCACACCGCCGAACGCCTGGAAACCCTGGTCCGGTTGGCTTCGCAAAGGGCCGACGAAACCTTTGCCCAGGCTGCCTCGGCGCTGCGCGAACTGAACCGTTCGCCGCTACCGCCGTGCTCCGTGGAGGGCATCGAAGAGATGCGCCTGGTAGCCATCGACACGCTGGCGGTGAAGGCGGTGGGTTATGTCGAGGAAGAGGTCTTCGTCTGCAGCTCGTGGGGGTTGACCGACCGCGGGATACAGCGCTGGCCTGCCGAGTTCCGCACACGAGAGGGACTGGGCGTATCAGTCAACGTGCCGCCCTTCGTGGCGCCGGCCAAGCCGATGCTGTCGCTGCAGGACGCGGCCTTCAACCTGCTGATCGACCCCGAGCACTTCCTCGAGACGTCCCTGGCGCCCGGCGTCAGCCTGGCCCTGGGTACGCCGACCGGGCAGTGGCTGGGCAAGCCAGCCGCCGGTTTCGCCCAGGTGCTTACGCGCATCCACGGCGAGCCGCAGACCGCGCTGCGCGATGGCTATATCTACACACGGGTTGCCCACGGCAACTGGCAGACGGTTGCGGCCGTCAGCCGCGAGGAAATGCTCCATGACCTCTGGCGCGAGCTGCTGATGCTCGCGCCACTCGGGTTGCTGCTCGCCGGGTTGTGGTGCTGGGCAGTCGAGCGCCGCGTAAGCGCTAGCCTGTCGCCCCTGGCGGTGCTCACACGGGCGGTCGCCAACGGTGAGTTCAGCGCTTTCTACCAGCCCATCCTCGACCTGCGCGATGGCCGCTGCATCGGTGCCGAAGCCCTGGTGCGCTGGCGCCGCCAGGATGGCTCGGTCGTGATGCCAGACCGCTTCCTGCCACTGGCAGAAACCAGCGGGCTGATCGAGCCGATCACCTCCCAGGTGATCGCCACGGTGTGCCGAGAGCTGGGCGAAACGCTTGCCTCGGGGCAGTTGCAGCATGTATCGATCAACCTCTCAGCGCGGGACATCGCCAGCGCCGCCTACCTGCCGCACCTGACCCGGGAGCGGCAGCGGGTGGGAATTGCAGCCCAGGCTATCTGGCTGGAAGTGACCGAAAGCAGCCTGTTGAGTATCGACGCCGCGCACCGGACACTGGCGCAAAGCCGAGAAGCGGGCCACCCGATTGCCCTGGACGACTTCGGCACCGGTTACTCCAGCCTGCAATACCTGCGGCGCCTGCCGCTGGACCTGCTGAAGATCGACCGCTCCTTCGTCCAGTCGCTGTCGGCCGGCACGCCGTGCCCGGTCACCGATCACACCATCGCCATGGCGCGCCAGCTGGAGTTGCTGATGGTCGCCGAAGGCATCGAGACCGACGAGCAACTGCAGTACCTGCGCCAGCGCGGCGTGCAATACGGCCAGGGCTGGCTGTTCGGCAAGGCGATGCCGCTGGACGAATTCCTCGCTTACATCGCCGGCCAGACCTGGCTGGCGGCCTCATGACTTCCAACTCCTGAAACAGGATGATCACCATGAAAACCTCCCTGCTGCTGTTCTGCCTGCTCAGTGCCAGCCCCGCACTCGCGCTGGCCGCCGATACCATTACGACGGTCCCGGTGCACTTCGCCAAGGGCGCGAGCAGCACCACCGTCAAAGGTAGTTTCAAGGGCTATGACACGGTTCTCTACACCCTTTCGGCAAAGGCCGGGCAGCACATGAAAGTCGCTGTCAGCGGCAGCAACAACGCCAACTTCAACCTCTACGCGCCAGGCGACGAACCAGGCGAATCCACCGCCCTGGGCAGCGGCGCCGTCGGCCAGGATTGGAGCGGTGCATTGCCGGCCTCGGGGACCTACAGCGTGCAGGTCTACCAGATGCGCGCCACCGCCCGCCGCGGGACGAAGGTGGACTACAGCATTCACGTCGGCATCCAGTGACGATCAGGCCTGGCGGTTGCTGCGCAGAGCCAGCGCGGCCACTGCACAGGCCAGCAGGGCGAGGAAGGACAGGTAGAACGCATCTCCATAAGCCATGAGTAATGACTCATGACGGATATGTGCGCCGAGGCGGGCGAAGGATTCGGCCTGTGCCGGCAACCACTCGTTGATCCCGAAGGTGCTGGCGGGCTCGCCTTGCAGGCGTTCTTGCAGGGCAGGGGAGAAAAGTGTCACCTGCTCGCCGATGCGTTCGGAGTGGAAGCGCTCGCGCTGCGACACGATCTGTGTCAGCGCCGCCGTGCCGACCGCGCCGCCGAGGTTGCGCAGCATGGAGAACAGCGCCGAGGCCGAGCCGGCCTGCTGCTTGGACAGGCCCGAGACTGCCAGCACCGACAGCGCCACCATGATGAAAGGCTGGCCGATGCCGCGCACGACCGTCGAGGGGATGATCACGTTGGCTGCGCTGTCGGCGTTCAGGTGCGCACCCAGATAGCAGCCCAGCGCCATGATGGCAAAGCCGCTGGCGACCATCAGTTTGGGGTTCAGCCAGCGCATCAGGCGTGGCATCAGCGGGGCCAGGAGCAACTGCACCAGGCCATAGGCGATCAGGCTGACGCCGATCTCGCGGGCGTTGTAGCCGTGCAGCTGGGACAGGTAGTTGGGCACCAGGAACACCAGCCCGAAGGTCGCCGCGCCGAAGATGAACATCGCCGCGCTGGCCACACCGAAGTTGTAGCCGGCCAGCAGACGCAGATTGATGAAGGAGCGCCGCCCGAACAACTGTGTGTAGATGAACAGCAATAGCGCAATCACGCCGATGACCAGCATCCAGACGATGAAATCGGAACCGAACCAGTCTTTGCGGCCGCCTTCCTCCAGCACGATCTGCACCGCGCCCAGACCGACGATCATGCTGGCGATGCCCAGCCAGTCGCCATTGCGCAGTTTTTCCAACTGCATGGTTTTGGGCTCGATGGCCCAGGCCACGGCGGCCAGCAGGAGCACGCCGGGGATCAGCTGCAGGTAGAAGATCCAGCGCCAGCTGTAGGCATCGGTGAGCCAGCCGCCGATGGACGGGCCGGCGGCCTGGGCGACGCTGTTGGACAGGCTGAACAGCGCCATGCCCATGGCCACCCGCGAGGCCGGAAGCTCAGTGATGATCAGCTGGAACGACAACGGGATCAGCACCGCGCCGGCCGCACCCTGGATGACGCGAATAGCAATCAGGGTGGCGAGGTTGGGGGAGAACGAGCACGCCACCGAGGCCGCCAGGAAAATCGCCGAACCCACCAGCATCACCCGCCGCAGGGAGAACACCTCCACCAGCCAGGCGGTCAGCGGGATCATCACGATCTCGGCGACCAGATAGGCCGTGGAAATCCATGACCCCTCCTCGAAGCTGGCGCTCAGCGAACCCTGGATTTCCGGCAGGGCGGCGCTGGTGACGTGGACGTTCATGCCGGCCATGAAGCAGCCGAACAGCCCGCCGATCACCGCTACCCAGGCCTTGAACGAGGTCTTTTCGCTGTTACTGGCTGCGCTAGTCATGCGGTTGCACCTCGCCGTCGCGGGTATCGACTTCGGCGATCACCGACATACCGGGCAGGATCGGCGCCTGTTGCCGCGCGCCGCCATCCAGGGCGATCCTCACCGGGAAGCGCTGGACGATCTTGGTAAAGTTGCCGGTGGCATTGTCCGGCGGCAGCAGGGCAAAGATCGCCCCGGAGCCAGGCGAAAAACTCTCGACGCGACCGTGCATCACGGCACCGGGGAAACTGTCCACACGCACTTCCACCGGTTGGCCGGGACGCATCCGGCGCAGCTGGGTTTCCTTGTAGTTGGCCACCACGTAGGACTGTTCCACCGGTACCAGTGCGAGCAGCGGCAGGCCGGGCGTGACGTACTGGCGTTGCCGCACGCGGCGCTGGCCGACCACGCCGGCAATGGGGGCACGGATCAGCGTGTCGTCCAGTTCGTGCTGCGCCAGGGCGAGGCTGGCGTCCGCTTCGGCGGCGTGGGCCTGCTGCTGTCGCAACTGGGCGGCGGCCTGTTCGCGACTGGCCTGGAGCACGCTCAGGCGGGTGCGCTGCCGGCTCGCCGCCGCATCGGCACGGCTGAGTGCCGAGCGCGCGCGGGCGAAGTCCGCGGTGACGCTCTCCAGTCGCTGGCTGCTGGCGGCCTGCTGGGCTACCAGATCGCGGTAGCGCTGGAAGTCCAGTTGCGCGCGCTGGCGTTCGGCGCGGGCACTGTCGATATCGGCGACGGCCTGGTCGATCAGCGCCTGCTGTTCCTTCAGCTGCGCATCCAGCGTTACCAGAGCCGCCTGCTGTACGGCGATGGCAGCCCGGGCTGCGGTTTGCCGCGCCCTTGCCTGCTTCATGCGGGCCTGGTAGTCGCGGTCCTCGATGCGCACCAGCGGAGTGCCGGCGGCGACGCTCTGGTTGTCCTCCACCAGCACCTCGGCGACATAGCCGGATAGCTTCGGGCTGATGGCGATCCAGTCGGCGCGTACATAGGCGTCGTCGGTTTCTTCCAGGTAGCGGCCGACACCGGTCCAATAGATGCTGTATCCCAGTGCGGCGAAAGTGAGCACGCCGCCGCCCAGCCACAACAGTCGGCGCTTGCGCTCGATCCTGCTGGTCTGTTCGGCGGAGTTGGCTTGTTGTTCATCGACGGCCATGTTCATCGGGCGGGTCCTGTGGAATGGGTGGAGTACTCGGCGAGTTCCCGGGCCGGCGTTTCCTGCCAGCCGCCGCCAAGGGCGTGGAAGAGGTCGATCTGGCGCTCGACCAGTTGCCGGTCGGCCTCGGCCTTGTCCGCTTCGAGGCGGACCATGGCGCGCTCGCTGTCGAGCACATCGAGGAAGTCCAGCGCGCCGGCCTGGTAGTTCAGTTGTGCCAGGCGGTAGGCGTTGCGGCTGCTGACCAGGGCACCAGTCAGCGCGTCGCGGTGGCGGCTCTCGCCGTTGTAGCGAGCCAGGCTCTGGCGTACCTCCTTGAGCGCAACCAGCGCCTGCTGCTGGAAACGAGCGAGCTGCTGGCGTTCGTGGGCCTGGGCGCCGTCGAGGTGGGCTCGGGTAGTGAACAGGTTGGGGAAGCTCCAGCTGATCAGCGGCCCGACCGCATAGGTGATCGCCTCGTGTTCGCCGAGGTCATGCAGGCGCTGGGCGGAAGAGCTGATCGACGCGCCGAAGGAGACGCTCGGGTAGAAGTCGGCCTGGCGTGCGCCAACTTCGTGCCCAGCGGCGGCCAGCGTGCGCTCGGCGGCACGGATGTCAGGACGCCGCTGCAGTAGTGCCCAGCCATCACCGACCGGGAGCGCCCGGCTGAGTTGCGGTACGTCCTGGCAATCGCTGACGGCTGCCGGGAGTTGTTCCGGCCCGTTGCCGGTGAGCACGCCGAGTTCCTCCAGTGCGGCCTGGTGTTCCGCCTGCAGGTGCGGCAGCAGGGCACGTGTCTCTTCCAGCAGGCTGCGCACGCGATCCACCTCCAGCTCGGTGACCAGGCCGGCGCGGCGCTGGCGGAGTGTGAGGTCGAGGCTGCGTTCCACCGTTGAGACCGAGTGCTGCTGGATAGCGGCCCGCGCGGCGTAGGCGCAGGCATTGGCGTAGGCGCGGGCAGTGCCTGCGGCGATGTTCACCAGCAACTGGTCATGGGCTGCCTGCGCGGCTTCAGCATTGGCCTGGGCAGAGAGGATCGACTGGCGCACCTGGCCCCAGAGGTCGAGTTGGTAGTCCAGGGCGAACCCCGGCGCCTGGTTCCATTGCGAGCCGGCGCGACTGTCGCTGACTTTGGCCTCGGTCTGGTCATCGCGGGTGCGACCGTAAAAGGTCTGCCAGCTCGTCGTGGTGCTCGGCCAGCGCTGGGCCCGAGCCTGGCCAAGCTGTGCCAGCAGTTCGTCGACATGGGCGAGGGAGGCTTGCAGGTCACGGTTGTATTGCAGTGCCTGGGTTACCAACTGGTCGAGCTGTGGGTCCTGATACAACCGCCACCAGTCGGTGGGTGGTGCCTGCTCGGCGGTGGCGGCGGCGAGCGCCTGCCAGTCGCCGCTGGCAGGCAAATGGGCCGCCGGCGTTTCATGTTCGCTGACCGCCGCGCAGCCGCCCAGCAGCAAGCCGGCGCAAGCGAGCGCGAGCAGTGAGTGTCGCGGGTTGGAAGAAGGTATGGGCATGTCGGGAAGTCACGTGGTTTCGGACTTCCGCAGGTTAGGGATTCAGCCGGTGCGGCTCTCTCGCAAGGCCGACAACCTGTCTCGCGAAAATGACAAACTGCTCAGCCGCGCGCCGCCAGGTAGTGGCTGGGCGATTGCCCAAGGATGCGCTTGAAGGTCTGCGAGAACGCACTCGGACTCTGGTAGCCGTGCTCCAGCGCAACCTCCAGCACCGAGGCGCCGGCGATCAGGCGTTGCAGGCTGAGGACCATGCGCACGCGGGTGCGCCAGTCGCCGAAGTTCATGCCCAGTTCGCGCTGGAACAGGCGGGCGAGGGTGCGGCTGCTCATGTTCAGCTGCCGCGCCCAATCCTCCATGCCGGTTTCATCCGCCGGTGCGGCGATCACCGCGTTGCACAGGCGCAGCAGGCGCAGGTCCCGCGGCATGGCGAGGTGGATACCGACCGTCTGCGCTGCGTCCATTTCGACCAGCAACAGTTCGTGCAGGCAGCGGCGGCGGTGCTCGCTGCCATCGCCGGCCTGCACCGCAGTGGCCGCAACCAGCAGCTCGCGCAGCAGCGGTGTTACCGCGATCAACTGGCAATGCTGGCCGCCCCAGGGCCAGGTGGAGGCGGGCATGAACAGGGTGCGCATGCGCACGCTGCCGAACATGCGGATCTGGTGCTCGGTGCCCGGCGGCACCCACAGCGCGTGGCCGGCTGGCACGACCCAGTTCTTCTGCGCCGCGCCCACCAGCATCACGCCGGAGATGGAGTGGATCAGCTGCGCCTGCGAGTGGCAGTGCAGGAGGATTTCCTCGCCATCCTGATGGTCGTAGGCCAGCGCTTCGAGGGATAGGGCGCAGGTCATGCTGTCGTGCCTTCGGGGCGGGTGGGCGTGTCGAGCGGGTTCATGCAGGGCTCCTGGGGGAGCCTGCAGTCTAAGTGAAACTTGAGGCAGGTAATCGGCGATATGTGGCTGTAAATATCCTGTTTCAGCAATAAATAATCTAGAAGCGGTGGATTCATGAAATTTCTCCCATGTTTCACGCTTCAGTGAGACGAAACGTAAGCCGAAGCTTCCTGCACCGGCGGAATCGCGAAGTTCTCCCGCATGCGCTGCGCCTCCGCCAGTGGCGTGCGGCCGAACAGACGCTTGAACTCGCGGTTGAACTGCGAGGCGCTGGCGTAGCCGACCGCCAAGCTCGCCGCCTGCGCCGTCATACCCTGGCGCACGATCAGCAGCCGCGCCTGGTGTAGCCGCGTGCACTTGAGGTACTGCATGGGCGAGGTACGGGTAATGGCTTTGAAGTGGCTGTGGAAGGACGGAACGCTCATGCCGGCTTCGCTCGCCAGCTGCGGCAGGTCCATGGGCTGCGCGTAGCTCGTGTGAATGCGTTGCAGGGCCTTGGCGATGTTGCCGAAGCGGCCACGCATGGCCAGCGCCGCGCGCATGGCATTGCCCTGGGCGCCAGTGAGCACGCGGAAGTACAGCTCGCGCAGCAGCGCTGGCGCGAGGATCGTTGCCGCCAGCGGATCGCCCAGGGCTTCGAGGAAACGCAACACCGACTGCGTCAGTGCCGGGTCCATCGGGCTGGAGAACAGGCTGCGCGGCGCATCTTCGGTCAGCGGCGTGCCCGATTGGTCGATCTGCAACATCAGATCGGCGGCAAGCTGGAAGTCCAGATGCAGGTAGATGGCCAGGAGCGGGCGCTCTGGTGTGGCGTCGGTTTCCATGGTGAAGGGCACCGGAACCGCGACGGCCAGGTAATGCTGTTCGTCGTAGACGTAGATTTCATCGCCGAAATAGCCGCGCTTGCAGCCCTGGCAGACGATCACGATACCGGGGTCGTAAAGCACCGGGGTGCGCGCGAGCGGGCGATTCGAGCGCAGCAAGCGCACACTCGGCAGCGCGGTCAAGTTGTAGCCCTCCTGTGGGGCCAGTGCTGCCAGCAGGGCGATCATGCGAGCCGGTTCGGTGCCGGGTACTTCGACAGGCGTATTCATAGAATCAGGCAATAAAGGCAGAGATTCAGGCCTGCGAAAGGGAGTTGAGGCCACGTATTGTGCACTCAATTTCCCTGCAATGGAGCCACCCTATGTCATCTCCCAAGACCCTGCTGATCACCGGCGCCAACAGCGGCTTCGGCCTGGCCCTGGCGCGCGAGGCGCTGTCCGTTGGGCATCGCGTAGTCGGCACGGTGCGCACCGAGCAGGCCCGCGCTGATCTCGAAGCATTGGCGCCCGGCCAGTGCTTCGGCCGGCTGCTCGACGTGACCGCCTTTGACGCCATCCCCGGCGTGGTCGAGGAAATCGAAGCCAGCGTCGGCCCCCTGGACGTGCTGGTGAACAGCGCCGGCTACGGCCACGAGGGCATCCTCGAGGAGTCGCCGCTGGATGCGATGCGCCGGCAGTTCGAGGTCAACGTCGTCGGCGCCGTGGCGATGATCCAGGCCGTGCTGCCGCACATGCGCGAACGCAGGCGTGGCCACATCCTCAACATCACTTCCATGGGCGGCTACATCACCATGCCCGGCATCGCCTATTACTGCGGCAGCAAGTTTGCGTTGGAGGGCATCAGCGACGCGCTGGGCAAGGAAGTCGAGGGCTTCGGCATCGCGGTGACCGCCGTGGCGCCGGGTTCTTTCCGCACCGATTGGGCCGGGCGCTCCATGGTGCGCAGCCCGCGCTCCATCGCCGACTACGACGCGCTGTTCGACCCGCTGCGCCAGGCGCGGCAGGAAAAGAGCGGCAAGCAACTGGGCGACCCGCAGAAAGCCGCGCAAGCGATGCTGGCGGCTATCGGTGCTTCGGTGCCGCCACGGCATCTGCTGCTGGGCAGCGACGCGCTGGGCCTGGTGCGGCAGAAGCTGTCGGCACTGCAGGACGAGATCACCCAGTGGGAGGCGTTCAGCCGTTCCACCGACGGCTGAGTTGCCGGTCAGTAGCCGGCGTTGCGCGCCTCTGGGCGTAGGGTGCACCTGCTAATCCGTCGCGGTAACCGCCACGGTGGAGCCGTGCTGCCTGCCGTGCCGTTCGATGGCGTGGCCGACGTCGCCCAGGCGCTGGACGCCTGAACCGAGCGATTGCGGGCCAGCGGCGAAGGGCACGAATTGCTGCGAGGGGCCAGGCCTTGCTCGATGGCGAACTGGTACTCCTGCAGGGCGACGCCGAAGCGCCTGCGGCGCTGCTGGAGAACGGCGTGCGCCTGGCGCGATCCTGCGCCGCCCCCTACATCCTCCATGGCCTGCTGGGTCTTGGCGGAGCGGGCACGCCTGTAGCAGTTGCGCGAGGCATGCCAGATCCTGCGTGTCAGGCGCTGGCGAGCGAGGTCGAGCATGCCTTGCACAGTGAAGCTCGGCGTGCGTCGGCGGACCCAGGCCATCGTCCGCGCGAAGTCACTGGGGCTGCTCAGTTGAACCTACGTCCTGCATGCCGCGCAGCAAGTCCACCAGCGCCCGGGCGCAGGCCGGCAGCGCCTCGCGGTCGCGCAGCAGCACGCTGCGTTCGCGCACCACCCAGGGCTCGTCCAGCGGCAGAATTCGCAGATTCATGGTGCGGCTGTGGCGGATGGCGGCGGTCTCCGGAATCACGCCGATGCCGACCCCGGCCTCGACCATCCGGCAGATGGCTTCGAAGCTGGCCACCTGGATACGCAGGTTGAGGTCGCCGCCCACGCGCTCCACCCGTTCGCGCAGGAAGCTCTGCAGCGTGCTGCCTTCGTGCAGACCGATGTGCGGATAGTCCAGCGTGTCGGCCAGGGTCAGGCGGGGCAGGGCGCACAACGGGTGCTCCGGCGCCACGGCGAGCACCAGCCGGTCGGTGCTGAAGTGGACGATCTGCAGGCCTTCTGCGCGTACCGGGCCGGCGACTATTCCCAGGTCCGCCGACCCGTCGAGGATGGCGCGGACGATGTCGCGGTTCAGCCGCTCCTGCAGGTCGACGCTGACGCCGGGGCGCTCGGCGAGGAAGTCCGCCAGCAGTTCGGGGAGGAATTCGGTGACCGCCGTGGTGTTGGCGAAGATGCGGATGTGCCCGACCTGGTCGCCGGCCTGGCCGCTGAAATCGCTTTTCAGGTGGTCCACCTGGCGCAGGATCAGGCGCGCGTGCTGCAGCAGGCGCTGGCCCGCCGGGGTCAGCTCGACGCCACGGTTGTCGCGGTAGAGCAGGCGGCAGTCGAGTTGGCCTTCCAGCGCCTTGATCCGCGCGCTGGCGGCGGCCGCCGAGAGATGGGCGCGGCGGGCGCCCTGGGTCAGGCTGGGGGCTTCGGCGATGTGCGCGAAAAGCCGCAGGTCGGCGAGGTCGAAGTGCATGAGCGGTTCTCCGCGAAGCGACCGACAGCGGCGCTAGGCTTGAAGTGTGGAAATGGCGTTAGGAATTGCCTAACGCTGGATTATGAAAATGTGGATTCGACGAACGCAAGCCCTGTTGCATGCTCCGTTCATCAAACCTGCCAAGAGGTCCGCAATGAGCGATTCACCCTACGCCGACTGGATCGGCCGCTCCCAGGAGCGCGAGGAAGAACTGAGTACGCTGCTGGTCCGCCGTCTGGCCGTGACCCTGGCCGAAGACGCCCCGGCCGCCGGCGAGGCACTGCCGCCGCTGTGGCACTGGATGTTCTTCCAGGATGAAGTGACCGAGCCGGGCCTGGGCGCCGACGGCCATCCGGCGCGCGGCGGCTTCCTGCCCCCGGCCGATGGACGCAACCGCATGTGGGCGGGCGGTCGCCTGGAGTTCCATGAGCCGCTGCGGGTCGGCGGCGTGGCGAAACGCACCACCACCATCCTGAACGTCGAGGAAAAGCACGGCCGCACCGGCTCGCTGCTGTTCGTCACCCTGCGCCACGAATTCGCCCAGGACGGCCGCCTGGCGTTCAGCGAGGAGCAGGACATCGTCTACCGCGAGCCCACTCCGCCCAAGCTCACCAGCGGCGATGCGCTGCCCGCCGGCGACTGGAGCGAGGCCGTGGTGCCGTCGCCGATCCTGCTGTTCCGCTACTCCGCGCTGACCTTCAACGGCCACCGCATCCATTACGACTGGCCCTACGTCACCGAGGCCGAGGGCTACCCCGGCCTGGTGGTACACGGCCCGCTGATCGGCACCCTGAACCTGCGCGCGTTCTGCCGCGCCAACCCCCAGGCACGCCTGCGCCGCTACGCCTACCGTGGCCTGCGCCCGCTGATCAGCCCCGAACCGTTCGACGTCGGCGGCCGCCTGAGCGGCCCCGGCAAGGCCGAAGTCTGGGCCGGCAACGGCGCCGGCATCGCCCAGCGCGGCGAAGTGGAATTCGACTGACCGCACCTTTCCCGGTGCCTCCAACAAGAAAGACATGAGGTGTTTCGATGACGTCCACCCCCGAAGAACTCCAGGCCATTCGTGACGGCGTGCGCGCCCTGTGCGCGGAGTTCCCCGCCGAGTACTGGCGCAAGATCGACGAAGAGAAAGGCTTCCCCGAGGACTTCGTTCGCGCCATGACCGAAGCCGGCTGGCTCTCGGCGATGATCCCGGAAGAATACGGCGGTTCGGGCCTGGGCCTAGCCGAAGCCTCGGTGATCCTCGAGGAGGTGAACCACTGCGGCGGCAACTCCGGCACCATCCACGGGCAGATGTACAACATGTTCACCCTGCTGCGTAACGGCAGCGCCGAACAGAAGGCCTACTACCTGCCCAAGCTCGCCAGCGGCGAGCTGCGCCTGCAGTCCATGGGCGTCACCGAGCCCACCACCGGCACCGACACCACCAAGATCAAGACCACCGCCGTGCGCCAGGGCGACAAGTACGTGATCAACGGCCAGAAGGTGTGGATCTCGCGCGTCCAGCACTCCGACCTGATGATCCTGCTGGCCCGCACCACGCCGCTGGCCGAGGTGAAGAAGAAGTCCGAAGGCATGTCGATCTTCCTCGTCGACCTACGCGAGGCCATCGGCAACGGCCTGATCGTGCAGCCCATCGCCAACATGGTCAACCACGAGACCAACGAGCTGTTCTTCGACAACCTGGAGCTGCCGGCCAGCAGCCTGATCGGCGAGGAAGGCAAGGGCTTCAAGTACATCCTCGACGGCCTCAACGCCGAGCGCACGCTGATCGCCGCCGAGTGCATCGGCGACGGCCGCTGGTTCACCGAGAAGTCCGCGCAGTATGCCCGTGACCGCGTGGTGTTCGGCCGTCCGATCGGGCAGAACCAGGGCGTGCAGTTCCCCATCGCCGAGGCGCATATCGAGATCGAGGCCGCTGACCTGATGCGCTGGCGCGCCTGCCAGGAGTACGACAGCGGCAAGAACGCCGGCGCCGCCGCCAACATGGCCAAGTACCTGGCTGCCAAGGCCAGCTGGGAAGCGGCCAACGCCTGCCTGCAGACCCACGGCGGCTTCGGCTTCGCCAACGAATACGACGTCGAACGCAAGTTCCGCGAGACCCGCCTGTACCAGGTGGCGCCGATTTCCACCAACCTGATCCTGTCGTACGTGGCCGAGCATCTGCTCGAACTGCCGCGCTCCTTCTAAGCCGGGACGAGAAGAACAATGAACAATACCCATGCCCTGGCCGAGTTCCTTGCCGGCCTGCGCTACGAAGACCTGCCCACGTCCGTGGTCGAGTACACCGAGGAACTGTTCCTCGACTGGCTCGGCTCGGCCCTGGCCAGCCAGAATCGCCACCCGATCCCGCTGTTCCAGCGTTACGCCCAGCGCATGGGCCCGGCCAGCGGTAAAAGCCGCGTGCTGGTGGACGGCACCTCGACCTCCGCGTACTTCGCCGCGCTGGTCAACGGTGCCAGCTCGCACCTGGTGGAGCAGGACGACCTGCACAACAGCTCCGTGCTGCACCCGGCCACCGTGGTCTTCCCGGCGGCCCTGGCAGCCGCGCAGGAGCTGGGCAAGTCCGGCCGCGAACTGATCCTCGCCAGCGTCGCCGGCTACGAGGCCGGCATCCGCATCGGCGAGTTCCTCGGTCGCTCGCACTACCGCATCTTCCACACCACCGCCACGGTCGGCACCCTGGCTGCCGCAGTGGCCGTGGGCAAGTTGCTGGGCCTGGACAGCCGGCAGTTCGTCAACTGCCTGGGCAGCGCCGGCACCCAGGCCGCCGGGCTCTGGGAGTTCCTGCGCGACGCCGCCGACTCCAAGCAGCTGCACACTGCGAAAGCCGCCGCTGACGGCCTGCTCGCCGCCTACCTGACGGCCGATGGCCTGACCGGCGCGCAGAACATCCTCGAAGGCGAGCAGGGCATGGCTGCCGGCATGTCCAGCGACGCCGACCCGAGCCGTCTGGTGGACGGCCTGGGCACCCGCTGGGCGCTCTGCGAGACCTCCTACAAGTTCCACGCTTCCTGCCGCCACACCCATCCCGCCGCCGATGCGCTGCTGGGCCTGATGCAGCGTGAAGGGCTCGAGCATGGCGACATCGCCCAGGTCACCACCCGCGTGCACCAGGGCGCCATCGACGTGCTCGGCCGCGTAGTCGTGCCGCAGACCGTGCACCAGGCGAAATTCTCCATGGGTACCGTGCTGGGTCTGATCGCCGTGCATGGCAAGGCCGGTCTGGTGGAGTTCGAAGAGTTCTCCCTGAACGATGCCGAGGTCTCTGCCTTCCGCGAGAAGGTCAGCATGCAGCTCGATGCGGAAGTGGACGGTGCCTACCCGCGGCGCTGGCTCGGCCGTGTGGACGTACTCACCACCGACGGCCGCCAGCTGCACGGCGCCATCGACGAGCCCAAGGGCGATCCGGGCAACGGCCTGAGCCGTGCGGAGCTGGAAGACAAGTTCCGCCGCCTGCTGGCCTTCGCCGGCCAGCGCAGCCAGGCCGAAGCGGATCGCCTGGTGCAGGCCAGCTGGGCTCTGCACCAGTTGCCGAGCCTCGACGTCTTCCACTGAGTCTGCCACGGGCGGCTGGATGGCCGCCCGGTACTTCTGACTATGCACGTCGGCCAGCCGGCCGGCGTCTGGAGTTGCCCATGAGTTCGCGTCCCCTCGACGGCATCACCGTCGTCAGCCTGGAACACGCCATCGCCGCGCCGTTCTGCACCCGTCAGCTGGCCGACCTTGGCGCCCGCGTGATCAAGGTCGAGCGCCCCGGCGTCGGCGACTTCGCCCGTGGCTATGACGAGCGCGTGCGCGGCCTGGCCTCGCACTTCGTCTGGACCAACCGCTCCAAGGAAAGCCTGTCCCTGGACCTCAAGCAGAAACCGGCGCAGGCGGTGCTGGAGCAACTGCTGGAAACCGCCGACGTGCTGGTGCAGAACCTCGCGCCGGGCGCCGCCGCGCGTCTGGGCCTGTCCTTCGACGCGCTGCATGAACGCTTCCCGCGGCTGATCGTCTGTGACATCTCCGGCTACGGCGAAGGCGGCCCCTACGAGCAGAAGAAGGCCTATGACCTGCTGATCCAGAGCGAGAGCGGCTTCCTCTCGGTAACCGGCGGACCGGGCGCCGACGAGATGGCCAAGGCCGGTTGCTCGATTGCCGACATTTCCGCCGGCATGTACGCCTACAGCGGCATCCTCTCCGCGCTGCTGCTGCGCGGCCGCACGGGGGAGGGCAGTCGCGTCGAGGTATCGATGCTCGAAGGCATGGCCGAGTGGATGGGCTTCCCCATGTACTACGCCTTCGACGGCCAGTCGCAGCCGCCGCGCGCCGGCGCTGCCCACGCCACCATCTATCCCTACGGGCCGTTCCCCACCGGCGACGGCGGCAGCGTCATGCTCGGCGTGCAGAACGAGCGTGAATGGAAGCTGTTCTGCGAAGTGGTCCTGCAGCGTCCGGAGCTGGCGGTCGATCCGCGTTTCACTGCGACCAGCCTGCGTGTGGCCAACCGCGACGCCCTGCGTGGGCTGATCGTCGAAGCCTTCGCCAGCCTCGGCGCCGAACAGGTGGTCGAACGCCTGGAGCAGGCGCAGATCGCCAACGCCCACGTCAACGACATGCGTGGCCTCTGGCAACACCCGCAGCTGGCCGCCCGCGACCGCTGGCGTGAGATCGACAGCCCGGCCGGCCGCCTGCCGGCGCTTTTGCCGCCGGTGAACAGCAATGCCTACGCGCCGCGCATGGATGCCGTGCCGGCATTAGGTCAGCAGACGGATGACCTGCTGCAGGAACTGGGTTATACCCCCGGTGATATCCAGCGCCTGCACGAGCAGGGCGCGGTATGACCCAGGAGAACCCAATGATTCAGCAAAGCCCGGCGGATTCCATCGTACGAACCGCGCTGTTCGTCCCCGGCAGCCGCCCGGAGCGTTTCGCCAAGGCCCTGGCCAGCGGCGCCGACGTGGTGATCGTCGACTTCGAGGACGCCGTCGAGACGTCGCTCAAGGCCCAGGCTCGCAACAATCTGGAGGCCTTCCTCGGCGCCAACCCGGAGGCCCGCGTGCGGGTTCGAGTGAACGCCGCTGGCGATCCGGAACAGGCAGCCGATCTCGAACTGTGTCGGCGCCTGCCCGGCGTCATCGGTATCCTGCTGCCCAAGGCCGAGCGCGCCATGCAGGTGCGCATCGCCGCTTCCTGCGGCAAACCAGTCTGGCCGCTGATCGAAAGCGCCCGTGGCCTGCTCGCACTGGACGAAATCGCCGCCTGCGAGGGTGTGGAACGCCTGACCTTCGGTGGCCTCGACCTGGCGCTGGATATCGGCATGAGCAGCGGCACCGAGGCTGCCGCGGTGGTTTATGACCAGGTGCGCCTGAGCCTGCTGTTGCATTCGCGGGTGAACGACCTGCAACCGCCGCTGGATACCGTGTTCCCGGCGTTCGACGATGCCGAAGGCTTCGCCGCGACCATCCGCCATGGCCGCGACCTCGGTTTGCTGGGCGCGCTGTGCATTCATCCGAAGCAGGTGGACGTCGCCCATGCGGCTTTGGCCCCGAGCGCCGACGAACTGGACTGGGCGCGACGGGTGGTGGCTGCCGCCGAGAGCGGTGCGGCGGCCTTCCAGGTCGACGGGCAGATGGTCGATGCCCCGGTATTGGGCCGCGCGCGGCGTCTGCTGGCCAGTGCTGGAAACTGATCGCCATTGGCGGGGCAGCCTTTGATGGGACCAGCCAGTAGGCGTCGCTCCGGATTGCCGCTGCGATGCACCGCCGCATCACACCCTGTCCTTTCAGTGATGCGGCGACGCCCAGAGGCGCTCCGCGACCCACCAGTCCAATCTCGTTTACCAACCGTTACTCACGCCGGCCTCGATTTTGCTTTATGTTCCGATCTGTTACCGATCCCCGAGCCGACGACCACTCCATGAAGTTGCATCAACTCCGCGCCATCGTCGCCATCTGCGAAAGCGGCAGCATCCAGGAAGCTTCGCGCCTGCTGCACATCTCGCAGCCCGCCCTGTCCAAGAGCATCAAGGAGCTCGAGGCCGAGTTGGGCGTGCCGCTGCTGGTGCGTTCCAACCGCGGCATCACCGCCACTGAATACGGCGAGCGCCTGGTGCGCCGCGCCCGCCTGGTAGTGGAAGAGGTGCGCCGCGCACGAGACGAGATCGAGACGCTGAAAGGCGCCATGGACGGCCGCGTGGCCATCGGGGTGTCACCGGTTACGCCCAGCCAGCAGTTCGCCAGTTGCCTGCTGCGTTATCGCAAGCGCTACCCCAAGGTGCAGTTGCAGATCAACGAGCTGCGCCCGGCAAAGCTGCTCGAAGGCCTGCGTGAAGGCCAGTTGGACCTGGTGCTGACCTCGCAGCCGTCCTCGCGCAACGTCGATGGCTTCCATTGGCAGGAACTCTACGCCCAACCCACCACACTGGCGGTGCGCAAGGGGCATCCGCTGCGCAACGCGCGGTCGCTCCACGAGTTGCTGGACGAAGAATGGCTGGTGCCTGATTCGCTGGACGTCTCCCTTGCCGGGCAGATGTTCGAGCAGTACCAGGTGCGCCACCCCGAGCGCGTCATCGAGTGTGCCTCGGTGGTGCTCTACGCAGAGCTGGCGGCCAACACCGACGCAGTGAGCTTCTGGTCGCGGCGGGTGTTCGACCTGCCGGTGGTATCCGGCACACTGGAAGCGCTGGACATCGCCGAAACCGTGCCGGGCACCGACATCTCGCTGGTCTGCCGTCCGCCAGAGTTGATGACCCGCGAGGCGCAGACCCTTGTGGACGAGCTGGTCTACGCCTTCAAGGGGCCGCACCTGCGCAAGGCGACTGATCCTGGTGGATGAAAGCCGCGTCGATAACCAGCCTTGATAAGCATGCGCGAAGGTCATTATTCAGCGCCTCGCGCGTGGGGCATCCTGCCGGCCACATCAGAACAATGAGCAGGATGCGGCATGAGTCAGCACCCCCTTACCCAGCACGAGACAGTCGAAAGACTATTCGCTTCCCAGGAAGCCTTCGCCCGGATTCGCCGGGACCTTCACCAGCATCCCGAGCTGGGCTTCGAGGAGGCGCGTACCGCCTCCATCGTCGCCGGCTACCTGCGCGAATGGGGCTACGACGTCCATGAAGGCGTAGGCGGTACCGGGGTGGTCGGTGTCCTGCGCCAAGGCAACAGTGCACGCAGCATCGGCATTCGCGCCGACATGGACGCGCTGCCCATCGACGAAGCCAGCGGCGTGCCCTACGCCAGCCAGCACGCTGGGCGCATGCACGCCTGTGGTCATGACGGCCACACCGCCATCCTGCTCTGCGCCGCCCGCGACCTGGCCGAGCAGCGCAACTTCGACGGCACCCTCAACCTGATCTTCCAGCCCGCCGAGGAAACCCTGGGTGGCGCCGTGGCGATGATGGACGACGGCCTGTTCGAGCGCTTCCCCTGCGACGCGGTGTACGCGCTGCACAACGCGCCGGGTCTGCCGGTGGGCTGCTTCCTGACCCGCGAAGGCGCGCTGACTGCATCCTCGGACCGTGTATCGATCCGCCTGACGGGCGTCGGCGGCCATGGCGCCATGCCGCATTTGACCAAGGACCCGATTGTCGCCGCCGCGGAACTGGTATTGGCGCTGCAAAGCGTCGTCGCTCGCAACGTGCCGTCCACCGAAGTGGGCGTGGTGACCGTGGGCATGCTCAAGGCGGGGGAGGCGGCGAACGTCATTCCTGACCACGCCGACCTGCGCCTGAGCGTGCGCGCCACCAAACCGGAGGTGCGCGAGCTGCTCAAGCGGCGCATCGGCGAGATCACCCGTGGCGTCGCCGATGTGCACGGCATGGAACTGCACTACGAGTACGAAGAGCTGGTGCCGGTGCTGGTCAACACGCCGGAGGAAACCCGCCTCGCGCGCCAGGTACTGACTGAACTGGTCGGACCGCAGCGGCTGCTCTCCGAGATTCCTTCGGGATTCCTTGGCAGCGAGGATTTCGCCTGGATGCTGGAGCGCCGTCCCGGTTGCTACATCGCCCTGGGCAATGGCAACAGCGGCCCCAGCGGCTGTATGGTCCACAACCCCGGTTACGACTTCAACGACGGCGCCATTCCCTTCGGCGCGGCGCTCTGGGTGCGGCTGGTGGAGACTTCGCTGTCGAGAGAGGAGCAGGCATGAAACAGCGCACCGTAGTCCTCATCCTGCTGATGCTGGTGATGGTCATCAGCGTACTGGACAAGACCATCTTCGCCTTCGCCGGCGCGCAGATCATCGATGAGCTGAAGCTTTCACCGACCGAGTTCGGCTTCATCGGCAGCGCGTTCTTCTTCCTCTATTCGATCTCCGGCGTGCTGGTGGGCTTCCTCGCCAACCGCTTCCCGACGCGCTGGATTCTCGCCGGGATGTCGGTGGTCTGGATGGCCTCGCAACTGCTGGTGGCGTTGTCCAGCGGCTTTGCCGCGCTGGTCGCCGGGCGCTTGCTGCTCGGCGCCGGCACCGGGCCGGGCACGGCGGTTACCCAGCACGCCTGCTTCAAGTGGTTTGGCCCCAAGGAGCGCGTGCTGCCCTCGGCGCTGATCCAGGTGTCGATCATGCTCGGCGCGGTGCTTGGCGCACTGAGCCTGCCACTGGCGATCCAGCACTTCGGCTGGCGCACCGCGTACTTCCTGCTGGCGCTGCTCGGGCTGGTCTGGCTGGTGGTCTGGTTGATCTTCGGCCGCGAAGGCCAGCAGACCGAGGAGGAGGGGCCGGGCCCGTCGCTGCGCCTGCCGTACAGCCGCCTGCTGCTCAACCGCAGTTTCCTCTGGATCACCCTGATGGGCTTCCTCAGCTACCTGCCCACCGCGCTGGTGTACAGCTGGGTGCCGGTGTACCTGCAGAAGGGCCAGGGCATGACGCCCATGCAGTCCGGCTACACGGTGATGGTGGTGACGGTCGGGGTGATTCTCGCCAACCTGCTGCTCTCCACGCTCTCGCAGCGTGCGATGAAGCGCGGCGCCTCGGTGCAGCGCGCCATGGTGTTGCCGCCGATGGCCTTCGCAGTGGTCGCCGGTGTCGCCTTCTGCGCGCTGACCCTGCTGCACGGCGATCGCCTGGCGATCCTGGTGCTCTACGCCCTGGGCGCGATCCTGGTGAACGTCCTGCCAACCTTCTGCAACACTCTGGTTGCCTACATCGCCCCGAGCGCCCAGCGCGGTTCGATGCTGGCCATTCACATTGGCGGCATGACTAGCGCCGGGATGCTCGCGCCGTGGATCGTCGGCCAGCTGGTCGAGTTGCGTGGTGGTGACATCGCCCATGGCTTCGAGACGGCGCTCGGCCTGTTCGGCGTGCTGACCGTGGTCGGTGCCATCCTCGGCTGCCGGATCATCGCCCCCGAGCGCACCCGCCAGTCCCTGCAGGGCGAGCACAGCGAAGCGCCGCTGCCCGGTGCGGTCGGCCACGCCTGATATTCCCCGAAGGGCCCGCCCAGCGGGCCCTGCAACATCTAATCATCCGGAGCGGTGATGAACCCGTCTGCCTGTTTCTCCCAGAGCTACGCCGAAGCGCGTGGCAAGTTTCTCGCCGCGTGCCTGTCCGCCGGCCTGGTCGTCGAATCCCACCGCCACCCGCTGGCCGGCCGCGATGGCGAACCGCTCGCGCTGGACGTAGCGCGGAGTGGTCCGCGCGATGCCAAGAACTTGCTGATCATCAGCAGCGGCTGCCACGGGGTGGAAGGTTTCTGCGGCTCCGCGGTGCAGGTTGCCCTGCTCAATGACCCTGACTGGCTGGAGCAATGCGCCAAGGCCGATTGCGCAGTGCTTTACCTGCATGCGGCCAACCCCTACGGTTTTTCCTGGTGGCGGCGCTGGACCCACGAGAACGTCGACCTCAACCGCAACTTCATCGACTTCTCCCAGCCGCGACAGCGCAACCAGGCCTACGCGGCGCTCGACCCGATCCTGATCCCGCACCGCTGGCCGTCCTTCGCCAGCCACCTGCGCCTGCTGCGCTACGCCATGCGCCACGGCCGCAAGCAACTGCAGGCGGCCATATCCAGCGGCCAGGACAGCCATCCCAACGGCCTGTTCTACATCGGCGCCAAACCGACCTGGAGCAACCAAGCCGTGCGCCAGGTGCTGCGCCAGCACGCCCGCAACTGCGCACGACTGGGCTGGATCGACGTGCACACCGGCCTTGGGCCAAAAGGCCACGGCGAGCGCATCTATGTGGGCGGGAACGACCCGCAGACGCTGGCGCGCACGCGCCGCTGGTGGAGCGATGAGGTGACTTCGGCGCACGAGGGGGGATCGGTGTCGGTGCAACTGCATGGGCAGATGATCCTCAGCGCTGCGAGCGAGTGTCCGCAGGCCGAGCTGACCGCCATCGCCCTGGAGTTCGGCACGCTGCCAGGGCTCCAGGTGCTCAAGGCGCTGCGCGCGGACCAGTGGCTGGCCAACAACCCCGGCGTACCGGCGGAGAAAGCCCTGCGCATCCATCGCCAGCTGCGCGATGCCTTCTACGTGGATGAAGATGGCTGGAAGCGCCGCGTGCTGGAACAGGCGGGCGAAGCGGCGCGGCAAGCCCTCGCCGGGCTCGGCGAGGCTCAGGCGGCGCCGGTTCGCGCGTCTCGCTAACAGAGAGGTTTGCGCTGCGGACCGTGGGCCCGATCAGCGGCCAGGCAGCATCGGCGTCAGATGCAGGATGTTCAGCAGGTGCGGAACGCGCAGCGGGTAGCAGGCCTGCAGGCGCACGCGCGCCTCGGAGAGGGTCATCTGGCGGGAAAACGAGCGCAGCACGGTCTTGCCCAGGCAGTGACCGTCCTGAAAATGCACGAGGAATTCATTCATGGCGAAGCGACAACGAGGAAACACGCACGAGGTGGCGCACAGGGCGCGAATAATAGCGACTTCGACGCGTTCATCGTTGCCATAAATCATCCTTTGCAGGAACAGTCCGACGGAACGCTCGTTCCGCCACCGGCCGAACCGACGACCGGCGGCGTCGGAAAAGGCCTAAAGCCCAGAAGCATGCTCGTAAGAGTAGTCCAGGCGCAGCACGTTGTAGTCCAGCCGCATGCCGAAGGCGTGCATGAAGAAGGCTTCCAGTTGCAGCTCCAGCGAGCGCGAAGTCAGCGTCGCCAGGCGCGCGCCCTGGCGGCGCGTGCGGCGGTTCACCGCAGTGAACTCCTCGTGGACTATGCCTTGGGCGGCGGGGTCCGCGATCAGTCGATAGCAACTGTCCGGCAGGTCATCGCGCTGGGTCGCGCTAAGGCTCAGTTCGGGATGGCCGTCAGCGTTGGTGATCAATTCCACGCTACAGCGCAGGCCCCGGTCGCGGGCGAAGCGCGAGGCCTCTTCGAAGGCCGGCAGGGCCTTCTGCAGGACCTGGATCTCGAAGGCGAGGAGGAATTGCTCGTCGAATTCGACGTCCTGGGTATTCCGGGGTGCCTGGTTCAACATCGCCGGCATCTCCTGTGTCGATGAAACGAGAAAACTTTCGTAAGCGAGTCGGGATCGCCAAAGTTTCGTCATCGCGGCATTGCAGGACACAACGCACACAGTCGGCCAGCAATGCCATTTGCCTGAACGAAAGGCCATCTCACTGAAGCGGCGAGACCCTGTCAACGAGCATTCCTGCATAACGGGATCCTTCCGCAATAGCCAAGTGTGCGCACGCTTGGTGCGCGGCCTGTTGTGGCCACGGGCGACAGGACCGACAGGGGGTGTAAAGTTTGCGTTACGGAATGTGGCCGCCCTCAGGCACTTCGGACGGGCGGCGATATCCGCTCAGAAGGCAAAGTCCTCCATCGCCAGAGCGGCGTCGCCCCCCTCGACGATGACCTGCGCCAGGCCCGGTGCGCGGGTGAGGAAATGCCCGGCATAGAACTGCGCGGTGCGCAGCTTGGCCCGGTAGAACGCGGCGTCGCCGCTGTTGTCGGCCAAGCGGTGGCGGGCCACCTGGGCGGAGCGCGCCAGCTGCCAGCCGCCGGTGACGATGCCGAACAGCTCCAGCAGCGGTACCGAGCCCAGTGCTACCTGGCGCACCTGATCGTCGAAGTGGTTCACCACGTAGTTCACCGCATCATCAAGGGCGTTGATCGCCGAGAACAGGCGATGACGAATCGCCGCCAGTTGCGGGTCGTCGTCCGGTAGCGCCAGTTGCGCTTCACGCAAGCGGGTGATGAGGGCGAAGGCGGCCGCGCCCTTGTCGCGGGCAATCTTGCGACCGATCAGATCGAGCGCCTGGATGGCCGTGGTGCCCTCATAGATCGGCGTGATCCGAGCGTCGCGCAGATGCTGGGCGGCACCGGTTTCCTCGATGAAGCCCATACCGCCATGGACCTGCACGCCAAGGGAGGCGATGTCCACCGCGCTCTCGGTGCACCAGCCCTTGATCACTGGGATCATCAGCTCGACGAAGGCTTGCCGCTCACGGCGCACGGTTTCGCTCGGGTGGCTGTGGGCCAGATCGGTCGCCAGTGCCACTTCGCAGGCCAGCGCGCGCATGGCTTCCACCCGTGAGCGCATCGACATGAGCAGACGACGCACATCCGGGTGGCGGATGATCGCGGCCTTTTCTCCCCCCGGTACGCCAATCTCCGAGCCCTGGATGCGCAGCCGGGCATAGGCCAGCGCGCGCTGATAGGCCCGTTCGGCCAAGCCGATCCCTTCGATGCCAACGGAGAAGCGCGCCGCATTCATCATGATGAACATGTACTCCAGGCCGCGATTCTCTTCGCCTACCAGCCAGCCTTGGGCGCCGCCCTGGTCGCCGAAGGCCAGCACGGCGGTCGGGCTGCCGTGGATGCCAAGCTTGTGCTCGATGGAGACGCAGCGCACGTCATTGCGCTCGCCCAGGCTGCCATCGGCGTTGAGCAGCACCTTGGGCACGACGAACAGCGAGATGCCTTTCACGCCGGCCGGCGCACCCGGCACGCGCGCCAGGACCAGGTGGACGATGTTGTCGGTAAGGTCGTGCTCGCCGTAGGTGATGAAGATCTTCTGCCCGAATACCCGGTAGCTGCCGTCCGCCTGCGACTCGGCGCGCGTGCGCACGGCGGCGAGGTCGGAGCCTGCCTGGGGCTCGGTGAGGTTCATGGTGCCGGTCCATTCGCCGCTCACCAGTTTGGGCAGCCAGGTCCGCTTCAGTTCCTCCGAGCCACGCAGCTCGATGGCCTCGATGGCCCCTCGGGTGAGCATCGGGCACAGGCCGAAGGCGACGTTGGCGGCGTTCCACATTTCCTCCACCAGCGCCGAAACCAGTCGGGGCGCGCCCTGGCCGCCGAAGTCGGGCGGGCAGGAGAGCGCATTCCAGCCCTTGTCGGCGAATCGTCCGTAGGCCTCGCGCCAGCCCTCGGCCGTGCGCACATCGCCGTCCTGCCAGCGCGCACCCTGGCGGTCGCCCACGCGGTTCAGCGGCGCCAGCACGCCCTGGGCGAAACGCGCGGCCTCGTTGAGGATGGCGTCCACCAACTCGGCATTCATCTCTTCCTGGCCGGGCAGCTGATTCAGCTTGTCGAGTTGCTGCAGTTCGCGCAGGACGAACTGCATGTCGCGCAGCGGGGCGATGTATTCACTCATGTCGGAACTCCTGTATGGCCAGCGGCGCGTCCTGGCCCAGATTGGTCGAAGACCCCATTAGAAGGGGGGACGAGCGGTGCTTCGCCCCTCTCTTCGAGTGGGTGCCGATCGGGCAGGGTCAGACAGTGGACCTGTTTTGGGCGCTGGAAGTTTTGAAGGGTAATTTTCGAGCGAGCGAGGAAGTTGGAGGTCGAGACGGAGATTGGGCGCTCGGGTGCGGCGCGCCGCTCTATATCGCTGGACTACGGGGCATTTAATTGCGGTTCAGTGTGCCTGTTGCGGTCGAGCGGGTCAGGTGGTGGGTGTGGAGGTCATTGCCCAAGTAATGAAGCTGGCGTTGGCCGCGGTGAACAGCAGGGCACCAAGAAATACGCTGTCGGCGATGCGGGTCATGATCTGGCCGCGGCGTGTGCGGTGGGCGCGCAGGCTCCAGTAGGCACAGAAAGCGGATACGACGTAGAGAAGCATATTCACCGCCACCAGGTCGTCGATGATCAAGTCATCATGACGCAGCGTCAGGATCACCCGGATGATGCCAATCACCGTCAGGCAAACGCCGACCATGGTGGCGGAGACGGAGAAGATGTGGACGCAGATATCGTCATCCAGGCTGGGAGGTTCATGTTCGCTCATTGGGCGCGCCCGCTTGTGGGAAATACCGAAAGCGTAGTTGCGATTCGATGAAGACTTGAGTGCCAGGCCTAACGCGCCTACTGTCAGCGGCTGCCCTCAGCCCGATATGAAAAGTCCATGATCGAATTCAATAACGTCACCGCCTACCAGCAGCAGACCCGCGTGCTGGATGGCTTTTCCCTGCACATTGGCGAAGGCGAGAAGGTCGCCATCCTCGGTCCCAACGGCGCCGGCAAGAGCACACTGCTCAAGCTGATCAGCCGCGAGCTTTACCCGGTGGATCGCCCGGACAGCTTGCTGAACCTGTTCGGCCTGCAGAACGTCACCCTGTGGGACCTGCGCAGCCGCATCGGCTTCGTCTCCCAGGACCTCCAGGAAGACTATACGCCGTTCACCCAGGCGCTGGATGTGGTGATCTCGGGCTTCTTCGGCGCCATCGGCAGCCACAGCCACCTGCAACCGACGCCAGAACAGGTCGAAAAGTCCCGCGAAATGCTCGCCGCCGTGGAGATGGGCGACTATGCCGAGCGCATGTTCCAGCGCCTGTCCACCGGCCAGAAGCGCCGCCTGCTGTTGGCCCGTGCGCTGATCCACGAGCCCCGGGCACTGATCCTCGATGAGCCGGCCAATGGCCTGGACATGGGCGCCAGCCTGCAGATGCTTACCCTGCTGCGGCGCTTCTGTGGCCCGGAGCACGCAATGATCATCACCACCCATCACCTGGACGAGATCATCCCGGAAATCGAACGCGTGGTGCTGATCGCCAACGGCAAGGTGGTGGCTGACGGGCCAAAGGCCGAGATTCTCACCAGCGAGCACCTGTCCGCGCTGTACCAGGCACCGTTGAAAGTGACTGAGCAGGATGGCTGGTATCGCTGCTGGCATGCCTGAGCAGCGCCAGGGCTTTCGCAACCCCGGCGCTGGTCAGGCTCCGCCACGGAAGCAGGAAAGGCCCCAGGCGGTGAGCTTGAACGGCAGGTGATAGTGCTGGTGCGCATCGCCAATGCCGAAGCGATAGATCAGCTCGTCGAGAAAGGGAGTTTCGGGCAGCGCAGTTCCGTTTGCCCGATAGAAGTCGGCGACCTGCAGGCGCACTTCGTAGACCCCGCTGCCAAACTGCTCGGCGAGCGCCTCCAGCCCCGGTAGCAGTCCTCGCCCATCGATGCTGCCGCGCAGGATGACGTCGCCATCCTGCCGCTTCACGCATAGCTCCAGCCCCTGCGCGACATGCCCACTGGCGATGTCGACGACATGGATGGAGAGGCCGCCATTCATTCCCAGAACCCCACATGGGCCGTCGCCGCCTCGTCCTCCAGCATTGGACCGTGCACGTCGATCACACGCTGGCCACGGGCAAAGACTTCCCGGCAGGGCAGGGAGAAGGTCGGGTTCTCCGGATGTGCGCCAGTCAGGCCCAGCAGCGAGTGCTCGGAGAGCGCGTAGACCACCCGACCGATGCCGGTCCAGTAGATCGCCCCGGAACACATGCAGCAGGGCTCGGCGCTGGTGTAGAGCGTGCAGTCGGCCAGCTCTTCCGGGCTCAACTGACGTGCGGCAAGAGCCGCTGCCACCAGTTCGGCGTGCTGGGTCGGGTCACCTTCGGGCGGCATGGAGTTGTTGCCGGCGCTGGCGATCACCCGCCCCTGGGTATCGGCCACCAGTGCGGCAAAAGGATGGCGTCCGCGTTCACGGGATTCCTCGGAAAGGCGGATCGACTGGCGCAGCAGGTCGAGATCGAGTTCGGAAAGTCCGGCGGGGGTGAGTTTGTTGAAGTGTGTCATAGGGGATCCGTGGGCAGTGAAGTAGTGCGTGCGCCCGCAGGCGCACGCCGGAATGGTCACTCGGTGACGCTGGCCTGGCCGGCGGGTTTGGCGGCAGGGCTCTTGTCGTTGTTGAGCAGCAGATTGAGCAGGATGGCGGTGATCGCGCCGAGGAAAATGCCGCTCTCCAGCACCAGCTTGAGCGGGCCGCTGGCGTGTTCGAAAAGGGCCGGGAAGGACATCGGCAGCACACCGACGCTGACCGAGACCGCGACGATGATGCCGTTGCGGGTGCCTTCGAAGCGCACGCGGGAGAGTTCCTGGATGCCGGCCACGGTGGTCATGCCGAACATCACGATGGCACAGCCGCCCAGCACCGGCGTGGGGACTGCTGCGATCAGTGCGCCGAGCTTGGGGAACAGCCCCATCAGCACCATGATTGCGCCAGCGGCGGCGACCACGAAGCGGCTCTTCACGTTGGAAAGGGCGATCAGTCCGGTGTTCTGGGTGAACGCGTTGTAGGGGAAGCTGTTGAAAATTCCGCCGAGCAGGGTTGACAGGCTGTCGGCGCGGAAGGCGTTGCCCAGGGTGCGCTGGTCGGTCGGCTTGCCCACCAGCTTGCCGATGGCCAAGCAGTTGCCGGTGGTCTCGGCCATGATCACCAGCATTGCCAGGACCATGATCAGGATCGGTGTGAGCGAGAACTGCGGGACACCGAAGGCCATTGGCGGGCTCAGCTCGAACCAGGCTGCTTCGCCCACCTGGCCGAAGTGGGTCATGCCGAAGGCGGCGGCGACCAGACTGCCGGCGATCAGCCCGATCAGCACGCTGAGGTTGCCGATGAACCCCGAGAAGCGTGCGTAGATCACCAGGGTAATCGCCACCGTAGTCATGCCCAGCAGCAGGTTGGCTGGTTTGCCGAAGTCCTCCGAGCCCGGATTGCCGCCGCCCAGCCAGATGGCGGCGGCAGGCATCAGCGAGATGCCGATGATGGTGATCAGGCTGCCGATGACCACCGGCGGAAAGAACCGCAGCATCCGGCTGAACACCGGCGCGATGGCGATGGTGATGGCACCGGCCGCTATCACCGCACCGAACACTTCCTGCAGGCCGAACTGCTTGCCGATCATGATCATCGGTGCCAGGGCGATGAAGGAGCAACCCTGGATCAACGGCAGGCGCGCGCCGAAGCGCCAGAAGCCGAGGGTCTGGATCAGCGTGGCGATGCCGGAGGTGAGCAGGTTGGCGTTGATCAGCGTGACGATCTGCGCCTGGGTCAGGCCCAGGGCGCTGCCGAGGATGAGCGGCACGGCGACGGCGCCGGCGTACATTACCAGGACGTGCTGCAGGCCGAAGGTGAAGAGCTGCCGCAGGGGCAGGATCTCGTCCACCGGGTGAACGCGGGTAAGGCTCATGTCATGAATCTCCTGAAGGTGCGGCTCTTATTGTTATTACGGGCGCCCGGAGTGACACGCAGCACAGTGGTCGGGGGCAGCTGCTGCCGATGTCGCGGGAGATAGTCCTGCGAAATAAGCGATGGAACAAATGAATAACCATCGCTAGCATCGATGGATCGAGTCAGGAAAGGAATCACCATGCGCTTTTCGCTGGAGCAGTTACAGGTGTTCGTCATGGCGGTCCAGGCAGGGTCCTTCTCCGCAGCGGCGCGGCGCCTGGGACGGACACAGTCCACGGTCAGTGCGGCGATCGCCAACCTGGAGGCGGACCTGGGGGTGGAGCTGTTCGACCGCTCCAGTCGGATCCCGGCACTCACCGCGGCGGGTCGCAAACTGCTGCTGCAGGCGGAAGCAGTACTGGAGCGCTGCTATGCCCTGGAGGGCAGTGCCGACAGCCTGGCAGAGCAGATCGAGCCATCGCTGACCCTCGCTATCGAGGTGCCGTACGGTTCCCTGATCCCGGCGCTGCGTGAGTTCGACGCGGTGTTTCCCTTCGTTGACCTGCTGATCCGCCACCCCGTGCATGGCGACGTCAGCGAGCTGGTGCTCAAGGGGGAGGCCGACCTCGGTGTGGCGTTCTCCCAGCCGGAATACCCGCAGGAACTGGCTTTCCAGCAGCTTGGCAAGCTGATCATGGCTCACGTCTGTAATGCGCAGTTCGCGCTGGCGCAGCGCGAACAGGTCGGATTCGCAGACCTGCGCGCGCACCGTCGCCTGGCCTACGTTGCGCATGCCCACAAGCTTCCCAGCAGCGAATACCTTCGCGCCACCCAGGTCTGGCAGGCGGAGAGCTACCTGGCGCTGGTGGAAATGGTCCGGGCCGGGCTCGGCTGGGCAACGCTTCCCCGGCAACTGATCCAGCGTGAGCTGGCGGCGGGCGAGCTGGTGGAGTTGCAATTGGAGGCCTACCCGCACACCGATTGGCTGGTGGGCGTCGACCTGCTCTGGCAACGCCAGCGACGGCCAGGCAAGGCCGAGCGCTGGCTACGCGAATGCCTGCAGCGCAGCAAGGTGTTCGAATTGGATCGGCGAGGCGTGTCCACGACCTTGTGAAGGTAATCAGCCGACAGGGGCTTAGGTAGTGGTCGAAGTGCTCCAGTACAAGCGTTGTTGGTGTATCGATCAATGCGCCACTGGACCTGCTGCCGCTGCGCATCTACGGCGCAATGTTGGTATAGGTCACCTAACGGCTCTCTTGCACGGCAGCATGGTCCAGGCGACGCCGCAAAGCAGAAGTGCGGCGACCAGTACATAGGGAGCGCGGCTGTCCATCTGATGCAGCAGGGTGCCCAGCAACGGGCCGCTGATCATGCCTAGCCCATGCACGGCCACCAGGCTGCCGGCAGCGGCGCCTTGCTCGTCTGCCTCTACGGCATTGGCGTTGAGCGCCGAGACGGCGGGGAAGACCCAACCCATGCCGGCGGCAGCGACGAAGCAGGAGGCGTAGAGCATCCAGGGTGCCACGGCGAAGCACACCGTGGCGAAGCCCAGCGCGGAGACGGTGCCACCAACGCTGATCAGGCGCAGCGGCGCCCAGTTCAGCTTGCGCACCAGCATCTGCGCACAGATCAGCGCCACACCCACTGACGTGAGCGCGATGCCGGCCACGCGGGCGGCGTCCGCCGGCGGCAGTTGCAGCCGGTCGAGGGCGAAGAAGCCGACAGTCATCTGCGCCACGGTCACGCACACCATGGCGATGAAGCCGAGGGTCAGCGAGCGGCGCAGACGTTTGTCGCTGATCGCCAGGGCTGGGCCCTTGCGCTGGTGGGCGCGCTCGTGATGCGGCAGCCACTTCCACAGCACGGCCAACGCAAGCAGCGGCAGCAGGCAGGTGAGCAGCAGCGGCAGTGCCAGACCGAGCATGGCCAGCAGGCCCGCGAAGCTCGGCCCGACTACCATGCCCACGGCGCTGGCGGCCCCCAGCCCGGCCATGGCCGAGGCGCGCTTGTCCGCGCTCACATGGTCCGCGACCAGCGCCGCGGAGCAAGCCGGCACGGCGGCATAGAAACCTCCCGCCAACCCGCGCAGTGCAACGATGCCAATGAAGGCCGGCAGCGGTGACATGGAGGTGTTCAGTGCCAGTGCCATGAACGCACAGAGCAGCGCGTAGGTCACTGCGAAGCCAGCCAGGCCGCTGAGCAGCACGCGACGGCGGCCGAGGCGGTCACTGGCGATACCCCAGACACGCGCCATGAGCATCCAGGCGATGCCGCCGACAGTGACCGTCATCCCCGCCTGCCAGGGTGCCAGGCCCAGGGTGCGCGCTACCGGACCAATCAGTGCGACGAAGGACATTACCGCCACCGTGCAGACGAAGGTTTCGAACATCAGTGGGCGCAGGTTGAGCGGGGGCGCCTGGGGCGGCATGGCAGTCATTTCAGCGTGGCTCCTTGGGATGGCGAGGCATTCTCCTCTACAAAGACGATCAGCAGCAGCGGAACACCAAGGGAAATCCGCGACTACATGTCGAAAGCTCCATCGCCCAGCAGAGCGGAGATCAACCCGAAGGTGCTCAGTTCCGCCAGCAGAGCGGGCCGAGCCCTGAGCCTTCTGACTGGCGCTCGGTGGAATGAAATTAATGGGATGCGGGTTCTGACTGATTCGATCTGCGCGAATGAATTGCGTGGTCTCCGCGGTTTGAATTTGGCCTGCTCTGATTTTTCTTGCGGCGAATTGTCCTTTGGGAGTTTGAATTTCTACTTGTTAGAAGCGATTTTCGATTCGGATTTGTAGGCTGTTTCCTAGATTTATTTATCCATTGTAGGTGGGGTTGAATTAAGAAAGGTTCATGGCAGTCTTGAGCCTCTTTCAGAAGGCAAGGGTGATTGTTCAGTATTCGAATTTCTGGATTTTCCAGAGAGAGCTTAAGAGGTGGCCTGAATATCTGGTCGATAGTTCGGGTGATTCAAGTAACTCGATTTTTCGATTCGTCTCGTATGTCGGTCCGTACTTTCAGTGCTGGCCGCGGTGCGTGCTTGCATTAACAAAGGGATTGTAAGGCAGGGTGATCATGGCGTCTGATAGTTTTCAGAATGAAGTTCCAAAGGCTCGCGTCAATATAAAGCTTGATTTGCATACTGGCGGCGCGCAAAAGAAGGTCGAATTGCCGCTAAAGTTGCTGATGCTGGGTGATTACAGTAACGGCCGAGAGCACCGGCCGCTGTCGGAGCGCAGCAAAGTCGATATCAACAAGAATAATTTCAATAGTGTACTGAGCGAGTTTCGCCCCAGCGTGAAACTGGCGGTTCCCAATACACTGACCGGCGATGGTTCTGACACCAGCGTCGAACTCACTTTCCGCCACGTGAAGGACTTCGAGCCGGAGCAGGTAGCGCGCCAGTTGCCCGAACTTCGCGCTTTACTGGCCATGCGCAACCTGCTGCGTGACCTCAAGTCGAACCTTCTGGACAACGTCACTTTCCGTCGTGAGCTGGAGCGAATCCTAAAGGATGACGCCCTGAGCAATGAACTGCGCGCCGAACTGGCCGCGCTGGCTCCGTACGACGAAGCAAAACAATAAGGAGAGTGACATGTCCGTAGAAACCAGCACCGTATCCGCCGCCGGCAGCACCGTCCTGGCCCGTGATGGGCAGGGTGTCTATGCCACGCTGTTCGACAGGATCAACCTCAGCCCGGTGTCTTCCCTGACCGATATCGAGGTCTTCCAGAATACCGATGCGCTTTCCGATGTATCCGCCGACGAGCGCGTCACCGCAGCGGTCAGTGTCTTCCTCGATCTGCTCAAGCGCTCTTCGCAGAAAGTCGAACGCCTCGACAAGACCCTGCTGGATGAGCACATCGCCCAATTGGACGGGCAGATCAGCCGCCAGTTGGATGCAATCATGCATCACCCTGACTTCCAGCGTGTCGAGTCCACCTGGCGTGGTGTGAAGTCGCTGGTCGATCAGACCGATTTCCGTCGCAACGTGCGCATCGAGTTGCTGGACATCAGCAAGGACGACCTGGTGCAGGATTTCGAGGATGCTCCCGAAATCGCCCAGAGCGGTCTGTACGTCCACGCCTATACCCAGGAGTACGACACCCCCGGCGGCGAACCGATCGCGGCGGCAATCTCCAACTACGAGTTCGATCGGGGTCCGCAGGATATCGCGCTGCTGCGCAGCATTTCCAAAGTAGCGGCGGCGGCGCACATGCCGTTCATTGGCGCTGTCGGGCCGGCCTTCTTCGGCAAGGACACCATGGAGGAAGTGGCCGCGATCAAGGACATCGGCAACTACTTTGATCGCGCCGAGTACCTGAAGTGGAAGTCATTTCGCGATTCCGATGATGCCCGTTACATCGGACTGACCATGCCGCGAGTACTGGGGCGTCTGCCGTACGGGCCTGATACCGTGCCGGTGCGCAGCTTCAACTACATCGAAAGCGTGAAGGGGCCGGACCACGACAAATACCTCTGGACCAATGCCTCCTTCGCCTTCGCCGCCAATATGGTGAAGAGCTTCATCAACAACGGTTGGTGTGTGCAGATTCGCGGTCCGCAGGCGGGCGGGGCGGTTACCGACCTGCCAATTCACTTGTATGACCTTGGCACTGGCAACCAGGTGAAAATCCCGTCGGAAGTGATGATCCCGGAAACCCGCGAATTCGAGTTCGCCAACCTCGGCTTCATTCCGCTCTCGTACTACAAGAACCGCGACTACGCCTGCTTCTTCTCCGCCAATAGCGCACAGAAACCGGCGTTGTACGAGACCGCCGACGCAACCGCAAACAGCCGCATTAACGCGCGCCTGCCGTATATCTTCCTGCTCTCGCGCATCGCTCACTACCTGAAACTGATCCAGCGCGAAAACATCGGCACCACCAAGGACCGTCGCGTCCTGGAGTTAGAGCTGAACAACTGGATCCGTGGCCTGGTCACCGAGATGACCGATCCCAGCGACGACCTGCAGGCATCGCATCCGCTGCGCGATGCCAAAGTGACGGTAGAGGACATCGAAGACAACCCCGGCTTCTTCCGCGTGAAGCTCTATGCCATCCCGCATTTCCAGGTGGAAGGCATGGACGTCAACCTGTCCCTGGTGTCGCAAATGCCCAAGGCGAAAGCCTAAGCGTCGTTACGGAAGGCATTCATGAAGATCGACCGCCCCTTATGGGCCGCGGGGGCTTTGTTGTCCCCGCAGCAATTCCAGCAACAGGCACGCTGGGAGGCCTGGACCAACGAATGCGTGGCGCGCATGTCGTGGGTCCACCCCTGGGGGGTGCAGGCTGTAGTGTTCGACCATGACGCACTGCGGCTGGGCAAGCTCAAGGCTGCCCGGCTGCGGGTGCGGCTCCCGGACGGAGCCCTGATCGACAGCGACATGGCCGACCGCCTGCCGCCCGCGCTGGATCTTGACCGTCTCCCCGAGCAGGAAATGTCAGCCACCTTGCTGCTGGCGTTGCCACTGGAGCATGCCAATGGCGGTAATTGCCAGATCAGCGAGGGCAAGCCAGCCCAACCGATTCGCTATCGCCAGGACTGGCGGCGCGTGCAGGATCTCTACGGCGACGACTCAGAGTCCATGGCCGCGCTGGAGCACATCCTGTCGTTACGCCTGGGCAGCGACGAAAACGCCGATTACCTGACCTGCCCGGTGGCTCGGGTACAGCGCGACGGGCAAGGGGTCTGGACACTGGACCCGTCGTTCGTTCCGCCTCTGCTCAGTTTCGACGCGCATCCGCCTTTGCTGGAGCAACTGGACAACCTGATGACCCAGCTGGCCGCCAAGCGCAGCCGCCTGATGGGCATGCGCCGCGAGAGCAATCAGCGCATGGCCGACTTTGCCGTGGCGGACGTCTCGCTGTTCTGGCTGCTCAACGCATTGAACAGCTACCAGCCGGTTCTGGCAGATCTCCTTGCGCATCCGGGGCGGCATCCGGAACTGGTCTACCTGGAACTGATCAAGCTCGCGGGCAGCCTGCTGACCTTCTCGCTGGAGCATGACATCAGCGCCATTCCAGCCTACCGGCATGAGCAGCTGGAGGCGGTATTCCCGCCGCTCTTCCGGCTGATTTCCACGCTATTGGAAGCCAGCCTGCCGTCGCGGGTCATCGCACTCGACCTCGAGAGGCCCACCGCGAACCGCTGGCAAGTGGCATTGCACGACGGGCGTCTGCGTGAAGCCGACGGCGCGGACTTCTACCTGTCGGTGCGTTCCAGCGTGCCGACGGCGCAAATCCAGAGCCAGTTCCCCAGGCTGTGCAAAGTGGGGAGCCCGGATGAAGTCGATCACCTCGTCAACGTGGCGCTCGACGGCGTTCCGCTGCTACCGCTGAGCCACGTCCCCGCCGCCATACCGGTTCGCCTGGGCAACCAGTACTTCGCCCTCGACCTGAACCATCCGATGGGCCGCGCCATGTTGTCCTCGGGCACCTGCGCACTCTATGTCCCCGGCACGCTCGGGGACGTCCAGCTTGATCTGTTCGCGGTGCTGCGCTCATGACGAAGATGCTCGGGAAATCCAGCAGCGTTGATATCGATGCGCTCCTGCAGGACAGCTATCTGCTGGTCGTCGAACTGCAGCAGGGCGCTGCGGCGAAAGGCGGCGAAGCCTTGTGGAAGCACTGCGCAGCGCAGATCGAAAGCTGCCGCAACAGCCTCATCGAAGCCGGGATGAGCCAGCGCGCGATCAACCAGATCTGCTATGCGCAATGCGCGCTGCTCGACGAGATGGTGTTGCGCAAGGCCAGCGACGAGACGCGTTCGGTCTGGACTGCCAAGCCCCTGCAGGCACACTTCTTCAACCGCCACCAGGCCGGCGAGCAGCTCTACGAAGACATGCGTGAAGCCCTCGCTGAACCCGCCCCGGACCTGCGTGTTCTGACCTGCTACCAGCGTGTGCTGATGCTGGGCTTCCTGGGGCGCTACGCGCAGCAGGATCACGCCGAACGCGAGCGCCTCCTGAACGCGCTGAATGAGCAGGTGAAGCCCTTTGGTGCGGCTGGAAAGGTACCGCTATTGATCCGCGCGAGCGGAGGTGGCTGGCTTCGCTGGCTGGGCGAGCCCTGGATCCACCTGACGGTGGCGGTTGCCCTGCTGGTGGGCTTGTGGCTGGTACTGCAGCGCCTGCTGGTCGATACCGTCGCCACCTTGCTGCCCGGCCAGGTGTAAGGATGCCCATGCAGCTCAATTGGACGCGCGCCCTGTGGCCTTGGGCCGGGGGGCTGGGACTGGTCCTGATCCTGGCGATACTTCCTTTGTCTCCCTTGCAGCGCGGCATGTCGGCATCGCTGGTCATTCTGCTGGCAGCCCTCGGCTGGTTGTTCGCCGGTCGCATTGCTTCACGCCAGCGTCAGACGATGGTTCTGGCCCAGGGTTGTGCCTTGCCTTCCACTGAGTATCGCCAGCCAGTCGTCGTTGTCTGTGGCGATGGGTTGCTCGCCTTGTTCGGTGATGCACCGGCCGAGCAGCTGGTCGTGCGCGTGACGGAGCAGGGCTGCTATGTGCGGGTGCCGAGCCTCGAACGCCTGACATCAGTCGTCGACTATCTGTTGGCGAGTCGTCCGCACTGGGCAGGGCAGATCAGCGCCTTCTACATAGTCAATCCCGCTGAGCGACCGGATCAGGCCCGGCTGGCGGGGAGCATTCAGTCGTTCCGTCTTCAGGTCACTCGCGTTCGCCGCAGTGGCGTGGTGCTGCCGGTACTGCTGGGAAGCTATCTGCATGCAGCGCGCAGCGAGCGCTCGTGGTTCACCAGCGAGGTGGGCCACGAAGGGCTGGCGGTTCTCGATGGTTCAGCGAGCGTTCCGCTGGATCACTGGCAACTGAGCTGCACGGACATCCCTTCGCGCGCGCAGCGCATGCGCCTATGCGTCGAGGCCGAAAGCCTGGCGAGCTGGCTGGCGATTGCGGTACTGCCGCACTTGTCGTCCCGAGAGGCGAGGGCGGCGCTGTGTCCCCCTGTTGCTTGTACTATGGCGCTGGTTCCCGGCGCGTCGGTGATGCACCCCGGCAATCTCTGGTCGACCTGGCTGCAGGAGCGGACCGCACTGGAGCCTTTTACGGTCGTGGAAACCGGCAGCCAGGCAACCCTGCCATTTCCCGATCCCTTCCTGACATTACTGCCTCGCCAACCCGGGCTCACGCCCATCCGGCGGGCTCTGCTGCGTGCACTGTGGTTGTTCGTTCTCGCGGGGTTCGTCGCGCTGTGCAGTTCCGCGTGGCAGAACGTGCTGCTGCTCCGCCAGGTGGGCGATGACCTGCGCCGCTACCAGGCGATCCCCGAACCCTCCACGCCGGGCCAGCCCGAGCATGGCCTCAGGGAGCAGGCGATAGCTGTCCTTCGGAAGGACGCCGTCAGGTTGGATCGCTACTACCGCGAAGGCGAACCCCTGTCTCTCGGACTTGGCCTGTATACGGCGGAGCGGATTCGCCCGCCATTACTGGCCGCCATCGCTGCCTATCGCCCACCGATCGCCAGCGCCCAGCCCGCGATGAAGATTCCCGACCCCGTCCGGCTGGACAGCCTCTCGCTGTTCGGCAGCGGCAGTGCCGAGCTCAAACCGGGCTCGACCAAGGTGCTGGTCAACGCGTTGGTCGGCATCAAGGCGCAGCCGGGCTGGCTGATCGTCATCGCCGGGCACACCGACTCCACCGGCGACGACGCGCGCAATCTGGCTCTGTCACGGAATCGCGCAGGTGCGGTTCGCGACTGGATGCAGAAGATGGGCGATCTGCCCGACAGCTGTTTCGCAGTGCAAGGCCATGGCGCCTCGCAACCCATCGCCAGCAATGACACACCGGCGGGCCGAGCGGCCAACCGCCGGGTCGATATCCGTCTGGTGCCGGAAACGGGGGCCTGCGTGCTTCCCGTCAGGGCGCTGGAAGGACAACCCCAGTCGCCTCATTACCAGGCGACGCTTTCTACCCAATAGAAGGAACTTCCCATGGCAATTCCCGTTTACCTGTGGCTGAAAGACGACGGCGGCGCGGACATCAAGGGTTCGGTCAACGTCCAGAGCCGTGAAGGCAGTGTCGAAGTCGTGGCCCAGGATCACAGCCTGTACATCCCCACCGACAACAACACCGGCAAGCTGACTGGCACCCGCATCCACACGCCGTTCAAGTTCACCAAGGAAATCGATGCGTCCAGCCCGTACTTCTACAAGGCGGTGAGCTCCGGCCAGACCCTCAAGAGCGCTGAGTTCAAGTGGTATCGCATCGACGACGCCGGCCAGGAGGTCGAGTACTTCAACACCCTGCTGGAGAACGTCAAGGTCGTGAAAGTGGCGCCCAAGATGCACGACATCAAGGACCCCTCCAAGGAGAAGCACAACCACCTCGAAGAGGTGGAACTGCGCTACGAGAAAATCACCTGGACCTACAAGGACGGCAACATCATCCATGCCGACGCCTGGAACGAACGTCAGACCGCTTGACGCCGTTCGCCCGGCAGTCGGCATTGCTCGACTGCCGTGATCGGGTTGGCCGCCGGGTGTCCGGTGGCCAGCTACTTCCCCGAGATATCACGGGTGATTCGTCACCGCTGCCGATCGGCAGCTCCACCGCCACGAGCAAGGAACGCATCATGGGACAGCAGTCCACCCACCTGCTTCGCCGCCTCAACCCCTATTGCGCCCAGGCACTGAGCGTCGCCGCTACGCTCTGCCAGACGCGTGCCCACCCAGGCATCAGTGTCGAGCACTGGCTACTCAAGTTGCTGGAGCAGGGCGAGGGCGATCTGACGCTGATCGCGCGACGCTATGAGTGGGACCTGGACGGCATCTGGCAAGGTTTGCTGGACCATCTCGACAGCCTACCGCGGCAGGTGCGCGGCAAGCCGCAGCTGGCTGACAAGCTGCAGCAGTTGATCAAGAACGCGTGGCTGCGCGCCTCACTGAATGAGGACAACCAGAGCCTGCGTTCGATCCACTTGCTGGCAGCGTTGCTCGAAACGCCGGCATTGCTGGAATGCGAAGCGGCGTGGCCGCTGTTGAGCCTCAGCGAAGTGCAGCTGGAGCGCCTGTTGCCCTGGCTGGACGAGCAGTCGGAAGAGCGGCCGCAGCAACAGCGCGAGGCGGCCCTGGCCGAAATCCCGCGTACGGAACTGGCGGCGCCGAAAGACAAGCAGGACGCACTGCTCGCTATCCTCGACAAGTTCACCCAGGACGTCACCGCCAAGGCGCGGGAAGGACGTATCGACCCCGTCTACGGTCGGGACAATGAAATTCGCCAGGTGATCGATATCCTCGGTCGCCGGCGCAAGAACAACCCGATACTGGTGGGTGAGCCCGGTGTGGGCAAGACCGCGCTGGTCGAGGGCCTGGCCTTGCGTATCGCTGAAGGCAACGTGCCGGACAGCCTCAAACCGGTGAGCGTACGCACGCTCGACCTCGGCCTGCTGCAGGCCGGCGCTGGCGTGAAAGGCGAGTTCGAGCAGCGCCTGAAGAACGTCATCGACGCCGTCCAGCAATCGCCCACGCCGATCCTGCTGTTCATCGACGAGGCCCACACCCTGATCGGCGCCGGCAACCAGGCCGGCGGCGCCGATGCGGCCAACCTGCTCAAGCCGGCCCTGGCCCGTGGCGAGTTGCGTACCGTCGCCGCCAGCACCTGGTCCGAGTACAAGCAGTACTTCGAGCGTGACGCGGCCCTGGAACGCCGCTTCCAGATGGTCAAGGTGGACGAGCCCGACGATGCCGGCGCCTGCCTGATGCTGCGCGGCCTGAAGTCCCGCTACGCCAGCTACCACGGCGTGCATATCCAGGATGAGGCGGTGCAGGCCGCTGTCACCCTGTCGCGGCGATTCCTCACCGGGCGGCATTTGCCCGACAAGGCCGTCGATCTGCTCGATACCGCCAGCGCCCGCGTGCGCATGGGGCTGGACTGCGAGCCCCAGGTGCTGGTGCAGGTCAAGGCCGAGCGTGCGGCCCTGGAGCTGGAGCGCCAGGCACTGCAGCAGGATGCGCAATTGGCCGGCACCTGTGCAGGCGAGCGCCTGGAAGCGATAGCGATAAACGAAGCCGATCTTTCGCAGCGCCAGAGTCGTCTCGAACGGCAGTACCAGCGGGAGTGCGAGCTGACCCGGCAACTGCTGCAGGCCCGCCAGGCCGAGTCGCCCGATCACGCTCATATCGAATCGCTCAAGGCACAACTGACCGACGCCCAGCAGGACCATCCATTACTCACCTTGGACGTCGAAGCCCGTAGCGTCGCCGAGGTCATCGCCGACTGGACCGGTGTCCCCCTAGGCAGCTTGCTCAAGGACGAACAGGCCGGGTTGCTCGACCTGGAAAACCGCCTGGGCGAGCGGGTGATAGGGCAGGACACCGCGCTGGCGGCACTGGCCCAGCGCCTGCGTGCCGCCAAGACCGGCCTGACCAGCGAGAACGCCCCACTGGGAGTTTTCCTGCTGGTGGGCACCAGTGGAGTGGGCAAGACCGAAACCGCGCTGGCACTCGCCGACTGCCTGTTCGCCGGCGAGAAATCGCTGATCACCCTCAACCTTTCCGAGTACCAGGAAGCCCACACCGTCAGCCAGCTCAAGGGCTCGCCTCCGGGGTACGTCGGTTACGGCCAGGGCGGCGTGCTCACCGAAGCCGTGCGCCAGCGTCCGTACAGCGTGGTACTGCTCGACGAAGTGGAGAAGGCCCACCGCGACGTACTCAACCTGTTCTACCAGGTCTTCGACCGCGGCTTCATGCGTGATGGGGAAGGGCGCGAGATCGACTTCCGCAACACCGTCATCCTGATGACCTCCAACCTCGGCAGTGACTGCCTGCAAACACTGGTCGACGAACAGCCCAACGCACCCGATAGCGTCTTGCAGGAGCTGTTGAGGCCAGCCCTGCGCGACCACTTCCAGCCAGCGCTGCTGGCACGCTTCCAGACACTGATCTACCGCCCGCTGGATGCCAGCGCGCTCAAGCGAATCGTCGCCATCAAGCTCGCCCAGGTCGCACGCCGACTGCAACGTCACTACGGCCTGAAATGCCGTGCCGAGGCAGAGCTGGAAGACGCCTTGGTGGCTGCATGCCTGCTGCCCGACAGCGGCGCGCGCAACATCGACAGCCTGCTCAACCAGCAGATCCTTCCCGTCCTCAGCCAGCAACTGCTGCAGCGTCAGGCCGCACACCAGGCCAGCCGCTGGGTGAGCCTTGGCTACAGCGAAGAAGAGGGCGCCGTTCTGACATTCGGCGACAGCAATGGGACTCACCAGGAGGAGTTGAACCATGCTTAATGAATTGCGGACGTTCTTCGATCATTCTCGGCACAGCCTCGGAGTCCAGGGCGTTGCTGCACCACTCGATGTGCTGGCGTTCAGCGGCAGCGAAGGGCTGAGCCAGACCTTCGCCTACCGCATCGAATTCACCAGCACCGATCTCGACCTCGACGCCGACACCTTCCTGCTCAAGGACGCCAGCTTTAGCTTGCGCGCGCCGCCCGAGCAATTGGGTATTCCCGGCTATACGCCGCCGATTGCCGCACCGCTGCGTACCTTGCATGGCAGCATCACCTCGTTCAAACGGCTCTCCGGGTCGCGTGACGAAGCCCACTACGAGGTGACGCTGGAGCCACGCCTGAAACTGCTGGACCGTGCCCGCCGGTACCGCCTTTACCAGAACCAGAGCGTGCCGGAGATCGTCGAGCAGGTGCTACGCCGCAACGACTTCGAAGGGCAGGACTTCCTCTTCGACCTGACCCGCGAATACCCGCAGCGCGAACAGACGATACAGTATGGCGAGGACGACCTGGCGTTCATCCAGCGCCTCACCTCCGAGGTTGGCATCTGGTACCGCTTCAGCATGGATGCACGGCTGAAAATCGATGTATGCGAATTCTCGGACGACCAGCGGCATTACCTCCCCGCGCCGCCGCTGCCCTTACGCCCGCTGTCATCGTTGGAGTCCGCCGGGCAGGATGCCGTCTGGAACCTCCAGGTCAGCCATGCAGTCGTGCAGCAGCAGGTCAGCAACCGCGCCTACTACTATCGCGATGCTGGCGCGCAACTGGACGCCAGCATCGATCAGCTCAACTCGCCGAAAACCACCTATGGCGAGGCTTACCACTATGGCGAGCCGCATCAGACGCTCGGCGATGCCTATGCCCAGGACGAAGACCTGGAAAGCGAGAGCGGCTACTTCTACGCGCGCCTTGCTCACGAGCGCTATCTCAACCAGCGCATCCGCCTGACCGGCGTCACCAGTACCCCGGCCATCACCCCCGGCCAGGTACTGAAGCTCGACGGCGCGCCCAAAGCCTTCGCCTCCGGCGCAGTTATCGTGCGCCTGCACAGCAGCGCCGCCCGCGACCGCAGCTTTGAGGCGCAGTTCGAAACCATCCCCTACGCCGAGCACATCTGCTTCCGTCCGGACGTACCGGCCAAACCGGTGATCGCCGGCACCATCCCGGCCCGTGTCACCAGCCCCGAGCCCAACGACCTCTATGGCCACATCGACATGGAAGGCCGCTACAAGTGCCACTTCCTGTTCGACCGCGACACCTGGCCCGCCGGCCGCGAAAGCCTCTGGCTGCGCCTGGCGCGCCCCTACGCCGGCGACACCTACGGTCTGCACCTGCCACTGATCCAGGGCACCGAAGTGCGCATCGCCTTCGAAAACGGCGACCCCGACCGGCCCTATATCGCCCACGCGATCCACGACAGCCAGCACCCCGACCACGTCACGCTGAAGAACTACAAGCGCAACGTGCTGCGCACGCCGGCCAATAACAAGCTGCGCATGGACGACTCGCGCGGCAAGGAACACATCAAGCTCAGCACCGAGTACAGCGGCAAGAGCCAGCTCAACCTCGGGCATCTGGTGGATGCGAACCGTGAGCAGCGCGGTGAAGGCTTCGAGCTGCGTACCGACGGCTGGGGTTCGGTGCGGGCAGGGAAGGGCGTGTTCATCAGCGCCGACGTCCAGCCCAGCGCGCAAGGTCAGGTGCTGGCCATGCAGGAAGCCATCGCCCGCCTGGAGCAAGCCGGCGAAGAGATACGGAGCCTCTCGACCGATGCCGAAACCGCCAAGGCCGATCCAGCCCAGGTGCAGACCCAAATCGACCTGCTGCGCAAGGACCTTGACCAGTTGAAATCCTCCGTCCTGCTCCTCAGTGCTCCCAAGGGCATCGCCGTGACCAGCGGCACGCACCTGCAACTGGCAGCCGAACGCAACCTCATGCTCAACGCCGGCAACCAGGCGGACGTCAGCGTGGTCAAGCGCCTCTTCATCGGTGTTGGCGAAGGGATGAGCCTGTTCGTGCGCAAGCTCGGCATGAAACTGATCGCCAACCAGGGCGCTGTGCAGGTACAGGCCCAGAACGACCGCATGGAGCTGATCGCCCGGCAGGCGCTGGATATCACCAGCACCGAAGACGAAATCCGCATCACGGCGAAGAAGAAGATCGTGCTGAACGCCGGGGGTACGTACATAACCCTGGATCCGAGCGGCATCGAGTCCGGCACCCAAGGTGATTACAAGGTCAAGTCGCCGCACTACGAGTACCTGAAGACCGCGGCATCACTACCGCTGCAGACGCCCACGATGCCCAAGCTCACCGAAAGCCAACCGCACCGGATGAGCGACCGAACGCTATCGCTGTAGTTGGCAAGGGAAACCCATCCGATCACGTTTAGTTCGGGGCCGGCACGGTGATTTTGTCATCAGGTACAGAAAAAGGATGGTTTGAAATGGCTGATACATCGACACCAACTCTTCCATCACAGGAGAGTCGGATCCTTCCCCAAGGTGAGTCCTCAAGTTTGGGCTCGCAAACGACCAACCTTAATAGCGAGGTTGCTGATGCCAGCTCCTTGAGCGGGGTTGCAAGGCCAGTCTGGGTCGATTCGAAGGGGGGCCGGCCGTGAACTTGATTCTGACTGGATTATTCATTTGGGGAGCATGGGTGGTTATGCCGTTTCCCTGTTTCGCGGCACCTGTAGTGGTTAGCACACCAGCAGAGCTCGAACCCCTGACACTTTCCGAGGCTCTTGCCGACTATCACGCCTCCGGCGAGTTGGAAACATTTCAATGCGTTCACGTGCCGGTGGGAAAGAACAATCAAACAGGCGCAATACCTTTGGCTGTCGAATTCGATGACCGAATCTACCTGAGGATTGATGGAAAGCTATTGGCAGTGGATCGGAGCAGTACCTTTGACAGGCATTCGAGTTACTCAAGCAAGACTACCCAGGTAGATGTTTTTGTCTTGAAGACGACGAATACCAAAGAGTTCGGAGAATCCTCCAACCGCTTGATGCTGCTGAAGGCTACCAACGCTGGACGAGCTTTCTCGGTCGAGACCTTCGGTGCCGCCTGCGGAATTTGACAGGCAGATTGATATGGCAGTGGAAAAGGAAGTTCTGAAATGACGGAGCAATCGCTGAAGAGCTGGAGCCACCCCTTGGGTGATAGCTCCAACCCCTTGGTACAACTCACCAATTTGGCTGACGCGGCAGGTGGTTACTATCCCTTGGGGCGCAATGGCTTCTGGCATGGTGGCATCCATTTCGACGTCGGCACCGATGGCAAAACCGATCCCTCCCATGTGCGCTGCATCGCCGATGGAGAGGTGGTCGCCTACCGCATCGACTCCGAATACCCGCAGAGCACCTTCTACAACGCATCGAACGAAGCCTTTCAGGCTCCCTTTGCCACCGGCTTCGTGCTGGTCAGGCATCGTCTGCAGGCCCCAGCGATCGCTGGAAGCGAAGCGGCACCGCCGGAGCTCATCTTCTATAGCCTCTACATGCATCTGCAACACTGGGCGGCTTATCGGGACGATGATTCCATCGCGCGACCGGCGTTCTGGCCCGAAGGCGCCGAGCTGCGGGTGAAGCAGACGGTGAACGACACCCGCGCCGGCAGGCGAGGTCTGAACGTCCGTAGCCGCGCCAACCACAACTCTGCACACCCGGCCCCCGTCATCGATCTGCTGGAGCGCGGTAGCAAAGTGACCGTCAGCGGCGAGGGAACCTTCCGGAAACTTGAAGGTACACGCGGGCCTGCCTGGCTCATGGGGGAGGAAGGCGCGCTGCGAGGCTACCTGTCTTTCCAGCATCTGGAGCTAATCGCGGGCGATCTCTATCGAGTGAAAACTACCTTACTCAATGTCCGCGCCGAACCCAACAGCAGTGCCGGGACCGCCATCATTGGCAAGCTGCCCAAAGGCGCAGAAGTCACCGTCAGTGGAGAAGGCGATTTTCGCAAGCTCGAAAGCGTCAACCAGTACGTCCATTTTGGGTCACTGGAAGGGCAGCCTGAGCCACAAGCGCGAGATGCCGTTGTGGTACCGGCCGCACCCGCTGCCATCAAGGCAGGTGCGTTGATCGGCCATATCGGTGACACCCAGGACGCGAAAGACACCCGTCCACAGCGCCGCCTGCACCTGGAAGTCTTCAGCGGCCAGAACGTCCAGACCTTCATCAACAACAGCCGTGACTGGGCGAAAGACCTGCCCGCCAGCGGCAAGACATGGCTGAAGTTCGCCAAGGGCACAACTGTCATTGCCCATCAGGACAGCTTCAGCGCCAGCCATCCGCCCAGCCCCACCGCCGCCGGCACGCCCACCGGTACCGATCTGATACTGCCGAAAAGCCTGCTTAGCGGCCTGCGTGCGGAATACAAGATCCAGGTTCCTGCCACCAGCAGCGAAAAAGCTCGTAATTGGTATCGCCTCGAAGGTCTGTTCAATAGCGCCGAGTTCGCATCGCTCGATGGCTGGGTATGCGAAGAGGTCGGCGTAACGCCTTGGGTCAATCCGTGGGCCTGGGAAGGCTTTGAACTGATCTACAACGACAGCACACCACGGGAAGAACTCGCCTATTCAATGTGCGCAGCGCAGGAGTTGAATGACGAGCAACTCGTGCGCTATCAGCCCTGGATCGAGCAAGCGACAAAAGGCCCCTTGCACAAACGCTTGCATGACCTGGTCCCCGACGGCACCGACGGCATGTTGACCTCGGACGAATTGCAGGCTGGCTTGCACCTGCCCGCCGTCGCCCAATCAGTGTCGAGACTGATCATTCACTACGAAAGTGAGTGGTTTGGCGGATCGCAGAAGTGGGACCCACTGGACGACTTGTTGGGGCACAGCGGTTCGACGCCAAATCCCAACTGGGTGGCTAGCAAAGAACGGATGGGGAAGTTGGGGTGGTGGAGTGATGTGGCGCCGGGCCTTGGATTGCCGGGAAGTGGGGAGGTGTACCACTTCCATCCAATAGGATTGACGGTCAGATTCGACAAACAAGATGCGTGTGCTTGTGGTTGCTGCTTAGGGAAAGTCTTTTCAAGATACAGGTGGGTCAGAGTACGAGCTAACCATCCTGATACTACCTATTATGGGCCCGTCTACCATGGAACTAAAAAACTGGATAGCTTCTCCGGGTGGGCCGATCTCGTCGCTGCAGGAAAAGCTACAGATGACGAAAGGCAGATTGTAATTGCAATGTCGTCTAACGAAGGGGCGCTAGATGCTGTCCAAGCATGGGATTGGCAAACACTTAGCGCAGGAGCGATGCAAAAAACTGTAACACCCGAAGGATTTGGTGAGTTGCCCCAGCAGATTTATGAGTTCAAAGACGAGAATCCAGATCTGTATGATGATCTATTTTCTCAATGTGGATGGACAGTTGAGAAAGAGAACGGAAAGTCGCGAATTTATTATTCATCTCCAGAAACTGGGGGTAGAAATATTACCGGAGAGGAGTTGTATAACTTCATTAAGTTAGGGTTTCAGCAGGCTGACTCTGGTTTTCCAAAAGAATCAAAGCCCCTTGCCTCAATTGCTCACGCAATTCTTAATGACAGCTTCCAAAGCAAGCAGGTGGTGGATTTTATCGGCCGTATGCATACGGCTCTTAGAAAAAAACCGGTTGGTTATAGTCACGCAGCGAGTGATTTTTTTAAGTCGAGACTTGGGCGGGCATTGGTTTTGGATCACGACGTAAATGCACCTGGGAATGTTGTTGGTGATTTGAAAAGAGCTGTTGATCGGTTGCGGCAGCAGCATCCTGGTTTAAGTGGGGATCCTAATGCATGGGGCGCAAATCGTACCCAGTATGAAAATGAGTTAGTGGCAATCTATGGGCCAGCTCGGCATATGCATCATGCGCAAGAAAGATACAATCATCTTCGTGGATTGCTTTAGGTGGGAATTATGAGGCTGAATTTTTTTGGCTTGCTTCTGATGGCTAATGGGGCACTGGCTGCCAGTCTGGATGGTCCGCAAGGTTCACTGGTTTATTCGAATAAAAGCGGTGGGGATTACCATGCTCTGGTGTTTAAGGGAGAGTCTGGTGATTTGGTTAGGCCGTTTGATGTGGATATTAATTATAGTTTTGATAGTGATCAGGTTTCGCCGGATAAGTCCTATTCAGTGGTGAATTTTTCGGAGTCTGGTGTGCTGGATAGTGGCTCTAGATCTGAAGCGTACGATGTTTATCTTTGTGCATTTGTGCGAATGTCCGATGGTTGTATTACAGCTGTTGAGTCGGGAGAGCAATGTGGGGGAGAGTGGGTTCCTCCTAATCGATGGGTGAGCCAAATGGGGGGTGAGACTGAGTCGTTATTCAATTCTCCTCCGTCGATAGAGAAGACCTATAAGGAATATTCCGCCGGACGAAAAGAGGGAAGTCAGATTTCTAATCCGAAGGTGATGTCTTACCTTTTGGAAGGCACCAGTTTTCAGAATCTATTAGTCTGCGATCCACCAAGTGAGAGTAATAAGTCATCGTACAAAGATTTACTGACCAAGCTCCGGCGCGATGGTGATGTCGTGAATGTCAAAGCGCTTGAGGATACATTGAATAAATCAAATATCGATGTTGCTGGAAGTGGTAAGGGTGATCCCGACTTGTATCGGGGCAGTATAGTTAGTGGTCCGTTCCCTGCAAAAATAGTAGACGGCGCTGATATATTCTTTTCCAAATCCAATGATGACAATTATCCAGTGTATTTTATGATTCATAGGAAGGCTAAGGAAGTTGTTGAGTTTATTGATAGGTATGAGGTTTCTGGTTCTGCTCCGACTGTAGAGACGGTGTTTTATTATCCCATAAATGGGGTGAAGAATATTCTAGTTCTTATTTCCTGGGATGTCGGTAGCCGCGGGGCAGGGACATACGGAAAGCTTTATCAGGTTTATGCATACAAAAGCCAGGGAGGGGAAGTGGTTAGAAATGATAAAACTTTAAAAGACAGTAATATGTTTGGGATTGATGGATATCAAGAAGGGCAGAAGGTTTCGTTTTTATTGAAGGATGCCTTGTCTATCAAGAAGTATATTAATAGTCGTAAGGAGTACAGGTAGTTATTCAATGAGGTGGTCGAATTATAATAATGGTCAGTGGCTTGGCGTGGCTGTCTTAACAGTCCTTGTGGCGATGCTTTTCTCATTTTCTGCCAGTGCGGCGGAAATATTGAAGGGGGAGAGCGGTGTTTTAATTTTAAAAGGTGGTTCGAGTTCGTCAGTATACAGGGATGTACTTGGTTCGAAAGATGGGGTTTATAGGGATTTGATCTTTTTAAATAGCGCCCCCGCCCTGCTCGCTTCTGGCAGGGAGGATGTTATATACACATTGAAAGTTGAGGGTGGTAAGGCAGTAATAGACTGTGTTATTGCCGAGGCAAGAAGCAATCAGACTGGGATCTCCATAAGGAAGTCCATGTGTGGAGTTAATAAAGAGCTGTGGTCGAATTATTCCGAGCTGGGGTATTCCTACACTGATCAATGGAAGGGGCAGGCTGCGAGTGTCGATGTCAGTTCGTTGGTGGTTCGCGGAAATCCTTTAGATATAGTTGATGGAGTGGTTGAAGGTATCGAGATTCACCAAGTGTATAAGGCTATTTCTCAGCTTGAGGATGCAGCTCCGCAGATATATTTGAAAAAAGGCGGTAAGTGCTTTGAGTTTCCCAATGGCAAGGTTTTCATTGATTATTCAGTGGCAAGACCAAAAGATCCAGTCGGGGTTATGGTTTTGGATGATGTTAGTGGGTATGACTTCAAGCGTTATATGGGTGGGGATCTAAATAAGCTTAATTTTAAGTTTTGTAAGTTATAGCGATGATTAGAACTTTTCTATTTGTTATTTTTGGTGCTTTTTCGGTTTTCGCTCAAAGCGAACCTGTGAGGTTTTGGGTTCGGTGCTTCACTCATGAAGGGGAGAGAGCTGTAAACTTAAAATTTGCAACGACATACATCCCTGAGGGGAAGCTGAATATTGGATATGCTCAGTATGAAAAGTCCAATACTTCAATTCAATTGTCGTACGTCGGGGCCGAGGAAGTGATTTTCTCGGAGGATCGACCCGTGGAGGTGACCAGCACTTGGAGAGAAGTCTTTAAGTCAAAATTTGGCGGGGAGTATACGGTTGTCTCGCAGGGTGCAAATATTTATGGGTTCAGCTATAAGGCTGTTTCCGGTAGGGTTGTAGATTTCAAATACAATGATTCTGCTACCTTGCCGGACTACACAGGCTGCAGTTGGGAGTAGTGATTGAGTTGAATAGGTGCTTATCATTCATCCTTATTCTTTTATTTTCTAGGTGTGTGGTTGCCGCTTGTGGTGCTGAGCCGCATCCGCTTGAAGTGCAGGGTATTGGAAAGTCAAAAATTACGCTTTCAGCTTGGGGTTGTAACGCGAATGGCTGGGGCGTGGCGTCATACCGAAATGACGGTGCCAATTTTTTGTTATATGTAACCAGGTCTCATCAGGTTGCTCGCGAATTTATTTCGCCGATACAGGCGGGCTTGTCTCAGGATAAGAGGGCTTTAAGAGTTCAACGATTGGTCTTAGGGGGGCTCTATTTTGGAGATGGTTCAAAAAAGAAGGTTGAAAATAATTATTGCGATGTAATCGATATGTCGACTGGTTGCGTTTCGAAAACGTTACCGGGCAGTAGTTGTGATGGGCGGTGGGTTCAGGGGGAGTGGAAATTATATGGTGCGGATGACCAAGGCGAAGATGGTCTGGCTGTTGTTACTCAGTCCCCTAAAGAGATTCTTGATGGTGTTTCCAGGCTTTCAGATGTGCGATCGAAGGCGTCAGCTATATCTGATTATCTGTATAAGGGGGTTGAGTCATATTTGGCTTGCTATAGGCCAGGGCGGAAGAATGTGGCTGATTTAAATGATATGGCATTTTATTTGGCGGAGGGAGGGGATTTTTATAATTCCTTGAAAATATATAGGGCGCTGGAGGGGGTTGACCCTTCCCGTGTTGTTCTAAAAATAAATATCGCAGATGTGCTTTGGCAGTCTGGAGAAAAGAATAAGGCGCGAGGTTATTATAAAGAATATATGTCGCAAATGGTTGCGTCTGGTAGAAAGGAAAGTATTCCGGCAAGAGTTGGAGTGAGAGTGGCTGGCGGTGAATGATTTGTTTTTGGCTGAAATGCGAAGATTTCGCTTCGGTATATTCTGCCTGTGGTTTTGTCTTTTCTGATTTTATTTTTAAATTTGCTCAGTTTTTATTCAATTTTAAATTTAAATATTTGTCGACCTAATTGCTGGGTTTGTGATTCAAATATTTAGGTGGAGGTTTTTCATGAAAGGCGTTATCCGCATTGGCGACAAAACCACCAGCGGCGGCACCGTGCTATCGGGGTCGGTAAAGATGATCTTCGCAGGCATCGGAGTCGCCCGTGTCGGTGATCCGGTCAGTTGTCCGATCCCCGGCCATGGTCCGACCGTAGTGGCGGAAGGTCATCCCTCCTATGAGGACAATGGCGCCCTGGTGGCCTTCCACGGGCACCGGTGTGCTTGTGGTTGCGCGCTGTTGACTTCGCTGCCTGAGGCGACGGCGGGCTGATCATGGTGGTGAGGCTGGACAAGGTTCCCCCCGCGCTGGACGAGCCGAAGAAGCCGCGTCTCTGGCTGTGGCTGCTGCCGTTGCCTGCGCTGTTGGCGGTTGGCGTGGCACTGACGCTGTGGCTCGGCGGCGAGGGGGTGGCCCCTGCTCGTTTCTGGCTGTTCGCACTGGGCATCCCGGCACTTGTCTGGTGCGCAGCGGTTCTTGTGCGGGGCCTGATTTACCTCGGTGAGCTCAGTTCCGTGGAGGGTTGGAACGAAGCCCGGGAAGCGGATCTGACGCAGAAGATGCGTCGGGGCAGGCGCTCGCAGCAGGTGCTGGCCGTGAGCTTGCACACGGCGCTGCGTGACCTCACGGCAGATAACGGGCAGGCGCAGCACCTTGCTCTGGTGGCCAATGATGGAAGCCAGTTGCGAGCGCAGCCGGGTTGGGTAGGCAATGCGCGTCATAGCCGATTACCGCTGATGGAGATCGAGACCAAGCAGCGGTTGCTCCGCCGCGTGCTGGTAACCGTGCTGGAGGAACTGGCGGCAAAGCTTTCCGCACTCCCCACGGATAGGCCCGTTGCGTTGTTGCTGGAGATGGAGGGTGGGTTTGAGGAAGGGCTCGCCGGCAGGATATGGAATGAAACCCTGGCTGAATCCGGCATCCGCCAGACCCTCAAGCCCATCGATGGCGGTGGTCTGGCGGCCATCGACCAGTGGCTGGATGAGCGCATACAGGACGAAGCCTTGCTGATGGTGGTGTCGTTCCAGATTGCGCCCAAGGATGTGGAAGGTTCCGCAGAGGCCGTGGTGGGCCTGCTGCTGGGCAATCGTCTGACGCAGGACCGGCTGCAACCGCTGGCCTATCTGCATCGCCCGGAACCTGCGCACGGAACTGACAAAAAGGCTGCCTTGCAGGCCACGACACAAGCGCTGGACTGGGTTCCGTTGCCAGCCTCTTCCATTGGCCGGGTCTGGTTGGCGGGTACTGACACGCCAAGCAATGCGCTCATTACTTCGGCAATGGAGTCGGTTGAGTTGCCGGCCAAGGCCACTCATAACCTCGGCGCGTTGTTGGGCGATGCGGGCAGGGCATCGCCGTGGATGGCCATTGCGTCGGCGGTTGAGGCAGCGGCGAACGAGGCCGAGCCACAGTTCATTTTCACAGGCGACAGCGCGGAAGACGTGTGCATGTGGTGTTCGGTCGTGATGCCGGCAGCAGTACCCCAGGAGTAAGGAAGTCCGATGCGTAAGGTGAAGATTTGGGGGCTGATTGCCCTGGTGGCGATAGTGGGGGCGGCGGTTTGCCTGCTGTTGTGGTTGCGGCCGGAGCTGCTGGGGATACGTCCGGGCAGCGATGCGCAACGGGTCGGCTGGTGGCTGGTTTCTGGCCTGACGTTGCTGCTGGTCACTCTGTTGGGCGGCTATCGACTCGTGGCGCGCAAGGTGGGCTTGAAGAGCTACCGGCAGGCAACGGCTGACGATGCGCCTGCGAAGCCCGACAGGGACGCTGGTAAGAAGGACGCGAGCACCGATTTGCAGGAGCTGCGCGACTATCTGCGCGACAACTTCGGCTACTTCTGGCGCCGCAAAGTTCGCCTGCTGCTGGTCGTCGGCGAGCCTGGGGAAACCGGCGCCATCACACCGGCTCTGTCGGGACAGCAATGGCTCGAAGGCGAAGGAAATATCCTGCTCTGGGGCGGTAGCCTGCAGGGCGCAGTGAACGACGACCTGCTGGAGCGTTGGCGCACTCTCTGCCCGCGTCGCCCCCTGGACGGCATCGTCTGGGCACTGAACAAGGAGCAGAGCGCCGACCCCGGGCACATCGGCAATGCCGTGCGTCATCTGCGCAAGATGACCCAGGCGCTGCGCTGGCAGGCTCCCGTGCATGTCTGGGAGGTATGCAAGAGTGAGTGGGCCCAGGAGCAGCGTCCGGTGGAGGCCGTGGGCTGCCAATTGGCGCCGCGTCTGAGTCGCTCGCAACTGGCGAGCCGGCTGGAACGCTTGGAGCTGCCGTTGCGAGAGAAGGGCCTGGCTCAGATGGAGCAGGACAGCTCCCACGACTTCCTGCTGCGCCTTGGCCGCGACCTTCAGAGTGAAGGCATCGCACGTTGGAAGGAGGCGCTGGAGCCGCTGCTGCAGGCGAAGAACCTGACGGCGCGAGGGCTGTGGTTCAGCTTGCCTCTGCGTGGAATGAGCAGCGGTATCGAGCACGGATGGCAAGTGGACCCGGCGTGGCGGGGCGTGCTCGCGGACAATTCCCTGGGTGGCAAGCCGAGTGGCTGGACCTGGCTCCGCGGCCTCTACACCGCCGTCCTGGCTGTCGCCGGTCTCTGCCTCCTGGCCCTGCTGGTGTCCTTCACCAGCAACCGCGCGCAGATCGCCACGGTGGAAACCGCGCTGGCAACCATCGGCCAGCCCGGTGATCCGGATGCCCAGCTTTCGGCGCTGAACGAGCTGACCCGCGAGATCGCGCGGCTGGATTATCGTCGTGAGCATGGGGTGCCCTGGTACCAGCGTTTCGGCCTGAGCCAGAACGATGCGTTGCTGGAGTCGCTGTGGCCGCGCTATGCGCAGGCGAACAATCGGCTGATGCGCGATGTGGTGGCCAAGGCGCTGGAAGCGCGGCTGGGCGATCTGGCGGCGTTGCCGGCGGACAGTCCCGAGCGGGGCGAGCGTGCCGAGGAGGCACACGGGCAGCTCAAGGCCTACCTGATGATGGCGCGGCCGGAGAAGGTCGATGCGGCCTTCCTGGCCAAGGTGCTGACGCAGACCGAGCCGACGCGCGCGGGCGTGGTGCCGGGTCTGTGGCAGGGCGTTTCGCCCAATCTGTGGGCCTTCTATGCGCAGCACCTGGCGGCGCATCCGCAGTGGCGCATCAAGGCGCAGCCGGCGTTGGTGGCGCAGGTTCGTCAGGTATTGCTGGGGCAGCTGGGGCGGCGCAATGGCGTGGCCAACCTGTACCAGCAGGTCATAGAGCAGGCGAGCAACAACTACGCTGACCTGACGCTGATGGATATGGTCGGGGAAACCGATTCGACGAGCCTGTTCGATACGCCCAATAGCGTGCCGGGGGTCTTCACCCGTCAGGCCTGGGAAGGGCAGGTGAGCAAGGCCATCGACGAGATGGCCGAGACCCGCCGCGAGGAAATCGACTGGGTGCTGAGCGACCAGCAGAGCACCCTCGACAGCGAGCTGACACCCGAGGTACTCAAGTCGCAGCTGACCGAGCGCTACTTCCAGGACTTCAGCGATGCCTGGCTGAGCTTCCTCAACAGCATCCGCTGGCGCAACGCGGACAGCCTCTCCGACTCCATCAGCCAGCTGACCCTGCTCAGCGATGTGCGCCAGTCACCGCTGATTGCACTGATGAACACCCTGGCCTACCAGGGCCGCACCGAGGCCAAGAGCGAGGCGCTGGCCGATTCGCTGATGCGCTCGGCGCAGCAACTGCTGGAGAAGGACAAGCAACCGGCCATCGAGCAGAAGACCCGCGCGCCGCAGGGCCCGCTGGACAATACCTTCGGTCCGCTGCTGGCACTGCTGGGCAAGGAGAAGGGTGCTGCGCGGGGGGATGAGGCGCTGAGCCTGCAGGCCTTCCTGACCCGGGTCACGCGCGTGCGCCTGAAGCTGCAGCACGTGACCAATGCCAGCGACCCGCAGGCGATGACCCAGGCCCTGGCGCAGACGGTCTTCCAGGGCACCAGCGTGGACCTCACCGACACCCTCGACTACGGCGGCCTGATCGCCGCCAGCCTGGGCGGGGAATGGAGCGGCTTTGGCCAGAACCTCTTCGTGCAGCCGCTCAACCAGGCCTGGGAAGGCGTCCTGCAGCCGTCGGCGGCCGGGCTGAACCGCCAGTGGCAGCGCGCCGTGGTGGACAATTGGAACCGTGCCTTCAAGGGCCGCTATCCGTTCGACTCCACCGGCAGCGACGCATCCTTGCCCATGCTCGGGCAGATGATCCGCTCCGGCAGCGGGCGGATCGACCAGTTCATCAAGACGCAGCTGGGCGGCGTGCTACGCAAGGAAGGCAATCGCTGGGTGCCGGACAGCGCCCACAGCCAGGGCCTGCATTTCAATCCGCAGTTCCTGCGCGCGGTCAACCAGCTCAGCGACCTGGCGGACATCCTCTACACCGACGGCGGCATGGGTATGAACTTCCAGCTGCAGGCCAAGCCGGTGCGCAACGTGGTGGAGACCACCTTCATCCTCGATGGCGTGAAGCTGGAGTACTTCAACCAGATGGAGAGCTGGCAGCAGTTCACCTGGCCGGGCGGCACCGACCATCCGGGCGCCTCGCTGAGCTGGACCAGCCTGAAGGGCGGCGCGCGGTTGTTCGGTGACTACTCCGGCGTCTGGGGGCTGATCCGCCTGCTGGAGCAGGCGCAGGTCACTTCGCTGGACGGCAGCGACACCCGCTTCGAACTGGTGCTCAAGGCGGCGGACGAGCTGCCCCTGACCTGGCAGCTGCAGACGGAGCTGGGCCGCGGTCCGCTGGCGGTGCTGGAGCTGCGCAGCTTCGCGCTGCCGGAGAACATCTTCGATGTTGGAGCAGGGCAGGTAACGCCCTATGCCGTGAGCGATCCGCTGGGTTACGACGAATGATCAGAGCAAGGCAATTCAGGACGCATCGATGAGTTTGCAGGGATTGATATCGACCTGCCTGGAAGGGCAGGACGCCGTGGCGTTGGCCAAGGCGCAGGCGGCGCAGTGGGAAGCCTGGCTGAAGCCCATCGAGGGCGACACCGCTGTGGGCGAGGACCCCGGCTACGACGACGATTTCCAGCGCATGCGCGAGGAGGTCAACAAGCTCTCGTCGGCCGACGTGGAACTGGTGGCACAGCTGGCGGAGCAACTGCTCAAGCAGCGCTGCAAGGATGTGCGGATCGTCAGCTACTACCTCTGGGCGCGGACCCAGGGCGATGGCGAGGCGGGCTTCGCCGATGGCCTGGAACTGCTCGCGGTGCTGCTCGATCGCTTCGGCGCCCAGGTGCTGCCGGCGCGGCCGAACAGCCGGCGCATGGCGTTGGAGTGGCTGGCCAGCGCTAAGGTGCTGGACAGCCTGTCGCTGTTCCCCGAAGTGGTGAAGGCGGAGACCCAGCGCACGGTCGCGGCACTGGCCTGGCTGGAGGAGATCTTCGCCTCCTGGGCCGAGGCCGAAAGGCCGGGGCTGGGCGGCTTGTACGCCGCGCTGGGCAGCCGCCTGGCGCAGTCCGGCGGCGTGCACGCGCTGGTGCCGCAGAACAGCGCCGCGCAGAGCGAGACCCTGCTGGCGTCCCCGGCGCCGGTGCCGGGCAAGGTACAGTCTGGCCGCGACCTGCTCGACAGCGGCAAGGTCCTCGCCAACTACCTGCGCGACCAGCCCCAGGGTTGGCTGGCGGCCCATCGGCTGCTGACCAGCCTGCGCTGGGACACTGTGCACCAGCTGCCACCTCAGGACTCCAATGGCAATACGCGGTTGGCTCCTCCGCGCACCGAGTACCGCGCGCAGCTCAAACGCCTGAACCTGCAACAGGGCTGGACCGAGCTGCTCGATCACGCCGAGCGTATGTTCGCCGAAGGGGTGAATCACTTCTGGCTCGACCTGCAATGGCACCTGTGCCAGGCGTTGGGGCGGTTGGAGACGCCCTACGACGGTTGGGCCGAGCTGGTCAAAGGTGACCTGCGCATGCTGCTGGAGCGCCTGCCGGGGCTTGAGCAGCTGCACTGGAGCGACGGCACGCCGTTCGCCGACGAGACTACGCGCAACTGGATCGCCCAGCACGTCAGCACCGGGCAGGCCGCGCACTGGATGGGCACGGCCGTGGCTGCCAGCACCACCAGCGACGATGTGCTCGCCCTGGAAAGCGAAGCCCTGGCCCAGGCCGACAGCGACGGCGTGGAGGCGGCGCTGGCCTGGCTGGCATCCCGCCCGGATCTGCGCAGCGGTCGTCAGCGCTGGCTACTGCGCCTGCTGATGGCCCGCGTGGCCGAGCAGCATGGCAAGGCCGAGCTGGCGGCGCACCTGTTGAGCGAGCTGGACAGCCAGGCTCAGGCACTCGCCGACTGGGAGCCCGAACTGTGCTTCGAGGTAAAGGCGCGCCTGCTCAAATTGTTGCGGCAGAAAGCCCAGCGCAGCGACGCCGACAAGCCCGCCCTGGCCCGTCGCATGGAAAGCCTGCTGGCCGCCCTGGTGGCCCTCGACCCCATTCGCGCCGCCGTGCTCTGCGGCTGACCCCCATTCTCAGGACAGTAAATGGACAATCGGACCCTGCGCTATTTCGACGCCGAAATGCGCTACCTGCGCGAGGCCGGCAAGGAGTTCGCCGAAGCCTTTCCGGATCGCGCCGCGCAACTCAACCTGGACAAGGCTGGCGCGCGCGACCCTTATGTGGAGCGCCTGTTCGAGGGCTTCGCCTTCCTCATGGGGCGCCTGCGCGAGAAGCTCGACGATGACCTGCCGGAGCTCACCGAAGGCTTGGTGAGCCTGCTCTGGCCGCACTACCTGCGCACCATTCCGTCGCTGTCGGTGGTGGAGCTGACGCCAGACCACCTGCAGATGAAGCGCGACGAACTGATCGACGCCGGCTTCGAGGTGCTGTCGCGCCCCGTCGGTCCGCAGCGCACCCGTTGCCGCTACACCACTACCGAGGCGGTGAACCTGCACCCGCTGGCACTGGAATCGCTGCGGGTGGCCAGCGAGCCCGACGGCCGCTCGGTGCTGCGCCTGCGCTTTTCCTGCGGCACTTTGGCGGACTGGAAACAGATCGACCTGGGCAAGCTGCCGCTGTACCTCAACGCCGACGCGCCGCTGGCCAGCGCCTTGCACCAGGCACTGACGCTGCAGACCCAGGCGCTATACCTGCGCCTGCCCGGCGAGGCAGATCGCCAGCCGCTGCAGGGGCATTTCTCGCCCAAGGGCTTTGCTGCCGAGGATCGACTCTGGCCGAAAGCCGACAGCGCCTTCAGCGGGTACCAACTGCTGCTGGAGTATTTTACCTTCCGCGAGAAATTCATGTTCGTCACCCTGCACGGGCTGGAGCACATGCCGATCCGCGAAGGGCTGCCCTGGTTCGAGCTTGACGTGGTGCTGGGCGAGCAATGGCCTCATGAGTTCCTGCTCAGTGCGGAGCATCTGCGCCTGCATGCGGTGCCGGTGATCAACCTGTTCCCGCTGGAAGCCGACCCCATGCGCCTGGCACCGCTGCAGACCGATTACCTGTTGCGCCCGATGCGCCTGCAGGACGGTCATACGGAGATCTATTCGGTAGACAGCGTCACCTCCTCCAAGAGCACCGAGCGCCAGGACTACGTGCCGTTCACCAGCTTCCGCCACAAGGGCGGGATGCTGCGCGATGAGGCACCGGAGCGCTACTTCCACACGCGCCTGAAGCGCGGCGTCAACGGCATGCACGACACGTGGCTGATTCTCGGCGGCGAGGGCTTCGACCGTGACCGCCTGCGCGAGGGCGAGAGCCTGTCGCTGCGCCTCACCGGCACCAACGGCTTGCTGCCGCGCAAGGCACTGCAGAGCACGCTGCTGGATACCGTGCTGAAGGCGGCGCAGGTCGAGTTGCGGGTGCGCAACCTGTGTGCGCCGACCTTGCCCTGCTATCCGCCGAACCGCGACCGCTTCCATTGGCGCGTACTCAGCCATCTGGGTTCGAACTTCCTGCCGATGCTGGATAACGCCCAGGTCCTGCGCGGCACGCTGGCGCTGTATGACTGGACCCATAGTGAGTTGAACCGCCGCCGCCTGGAGGCCATCGCCGAAGTCCGTCATCACCTGATCCAGCGTTTCGAAAAAGGCTTTCTGCTGCGTGGCGTGGACATCGAGGTGACGCTCGATGCCAACGGCTTCTCGGGCGAGGGCGATATCTACCTGTTCGGCGAAATGCTCAACCGCTTCTTCGCGCTGTACGCCGATATTCACCTGTTCAATCAGCTCACGCTGATCCTGCAACCCACTGGAAAGTGCCTGCGATGGAACGAGAACCACAGTCAGCGTATTCCCGGCTGAAGGCCAGCGGGCTGCTGGAGGCAATCGGTGATCGGCTGCCCGAGGCCGGCCTGTATCGCTTCTGCCAGTTGCTGGAGGCAGCGTTGCCGGGCAATCCGCCGCTGGGCAGTACGGCGAACCCGGCGGACGATGCCGTGCGCTTCCGCCCGCATCCGGGCATGGGGTTCCCGGCAAGCGAACTGAAGGGCTTCGAAGAGGATGAGGAGCATCCGTTGCGTCCGGTCACGGTGCGTACGCGCCTGCTCGGGCTCTATGGCGTCGATTCGCCGATGCCCACCGCCTACCTGGACGACATCGCCCAGCGCCGCGAGGGGCACGAGGCGTTGGAGGCCTTCCTCGATATCTTCAACCACCGGGTCTTCACCCAGTTCTACCGGATCTGGCGCAAGTACTCTTATCCCGCTTCGTTCGAGGCGGGTGGCGCGGACGCCACATCGCAGTGCCTGCTGGGGCTTATCGGCCTGGGCATTCCCGGCACGGCAGAGCACATTGCCACACCGGTGTCGCGCTTCCTCGCGCTGCTGGGTGTGATGCGCCTGCCGACGCGCAATGCCGAAGGCGTCGTGGCGCTGGTGAAGCTGCTCGCACCGGGGACAGATGCCCGGGTAACGCCGCACTGGCCGCGCAAGGTGCCGCTGGCGAGTCCGGCCAGCCTGTCGCGCAACCAGCCGGTGCGCCTGGGGCAGGGCACGCCGTTGGGCGCCAGTGGTGCGGATGCCAACAGCCAGCTGCTGCTGGTGCTGAGCACCGAGGACCTGGACGAAGCCCGTGGCTGGCTGCCCGGCGGCCAGCTGCACAGCGACCTGCTGGTGCTGCTGCGGGTCTACCTCGGCTGGCGTTGCACGGCGCGACTGCAGCTGTCATTGCCGCTGGGCTGCCTGCCGGCTCCCAGCCTGGGCAGCTCAGTCGTGCTGCTGGGCATGACGGCGGTGCCAGGGCTGGACGAGCGCAGGCGGCAAACGGCGGGGAAGCAGTGCGTCACGGTGAACCTGGGGCGTTACCAGGGATTGAGCGAAAACATCATGAGCAGGGAGACACGAGATGTCACTTACCGTTTCTAGATCGCGCCTGGCGCTACTGCTGCTGGCGTCGATCCTGGCTGGCTGCGGCCTGACGCAGCGCACCATGGATGCCGGCAAATCCGTCGGCAACGCCATCTTCTACAAGCAGGTCAAGGACCTGCACCTGGACTTCAGCGGCCGTGCGGCGTTGAACACCGACACCCGCGACATGAGCGGGCTGTCGGTGTCGACGCTGGTGCGCGTCTATCAGTTGCGCGACCGCAAGGCGCTGGACAAGGCCAGTTACCAGGATCTGCTGGGCGATGGCGACCAGGTGCTGTCCGCCGACCTGCTGGACCAGCGCCGCCTTGTGGTGAAGCCGGAGGAGGGAGCGCAGCTGAATGTGCCGATGGCCAGCGAGGCGCAGTTCGTGGCGGTGGTGGCGCTGTTCCGCTCGCCCGACAAGCAGGACGACAGCTGGCGCCTGGTACTGGCTCGCGATGAGCTGGACCCGGACAAGGCGCGGTTGATCGAGCTGGGCGACAACGCCCTGAGCCTGGTGCCGTTGCCGAAGAAGGATTCCTGGTGGTGAGCGAACAGACCCCGTCGCTCTACGAACTGCTGCTGCAGAACTTCAGCGGAGAGCTCGACCTGCATCAGGTGCGCGAGGAGGACCAATTGATGCTGTCGGTGCTGGACAACTTGCAGCGCATCCTCAACTGCCGCGCCGGCACCCTCAGCCACCTGCCCGACTATGGCCTGCCGGACATGAGCCAGATCCTCCACGGCATGCCGGGCAGCGCCCACGGCTTGATGGCGACGCTGCGCGGCATGCTGCTCAAGTACGAGCCGCGCCTGGCCTCGGTGGAGGTGGTGCTGTTGCCGCAGGTACTGCCGGGGCACCTGGAGTACAGCCTGGAAGTGCAGTTGCGCGACGGCGCCCGCGCGACCTTCGGCACGACGCTGGAACCGCAGGGCAAGGTGCTCATGCGACATCTGAAACAGCGCGACTACCTGCAACGCTGAAAACAAGGGAGTGGAGTGAAGGGATGACGGTGGTCGAGGAAAAACTGCGCCTGGGTGGTGATCCCCAGGGGCACGAGCAGTCGGCGGCGCTGGGCGCCGAGCTGGCGAAACTGAATCATCCGGCACGCCCGGACGTGGACTGGCCGCGGGTGGAGCGCCTGTGTCTGGCGCTGTTCCGCGAGCACGGCATGGAGTTGCAGTCGATTACCGCGTTCGTCCTCGCCAGGGCACATCTGTACGGATTGCAGGGGCTGGACGAGGGCCTGAACCTGGCCTGCACCTTGTTTGCCGATGACTGGGACAGCCTCTGGCCGCCCGCGCCGGCGGTACGCCTGGAGATGCTCGGCTGGCTGTTCAGCCAGCTGCGCCCCTGGCTGCGGGGTTTGTCACTGTCGGAAACGGACGTGCCGGACCTCCTGCAGCTGGAGGAGCCGCTCAAGGAACTGGCACAACTGCTGGCACGGCGGGAGCAGGCTGGCCTGCCTGCGCTGGAGGCGCTGCGTAGTCAGTTGCAGGGCCTGGTCCGGCGCCTCTCGCCGGAGCAGGACGCCACCACCAACTGGGTGGTCAGTATCGCTCCGGCGGAGCCCAGGCCGGAACCGACCACGGTCACCCTGCCGGCGCAGGAGCAGCTGCCGGGACAGCCACAGCGTGGTGATGTGCCGCAAGTGGTGGTGCTCAAGCTGGATCGCGAGGAAGCGCCGGTACCGGAAAGGCGCCGCAGACTTTGGCCGTGGCTGCTGACGTTGGTCCTGTCGATCGTGCTGTCGGGGCTGTTTGCCTGGGCACACGCTCACGGTTGGTTGGGCCAGGGCTGGCAGGTCGTGCGCGTCGAGCCCGCGCCGCCGCCCGCAAGCAAGGCCGTGCAACTGGACGGCCAGTTGCTGTTTCCGCCCGGCAAGGCGGAACTGCGATCGCAGTCGGACAAGGTGCTGATCAACAGCCTGATCGACATCAAGGCTCAGCCGGGTTGGCTGATCGTCATCACCGGGCACAGCGACTCTACCGGGGATGCGCGGCGCAACCTCGAGCTGTCCCGCGATCGTGCGGCGGCAGTGCGTGACTGGATGCAGCGGATGGGCGATATCCCGAGCGATTGTTTCGAGGTGCGGGGAGCCGGAGACAGCCAACCGGTGGCCAGCGATGAAACGGAGGAGGGACGCAACGCCAACCGACGGGTCGAGATTACCCTGGTTCCCGAAGGCGGTGCCTGCAGCAAGGCCGGAGAAACGCCGGAGACCTGAGTTTCGACCCTCACCGAAGGCCAGCCGTGACCGGCTTTCGGTGAGGGTGTGGCGTCAGCAGACTGCGATGTGCGAGTCCGCGCGCGGTTCGGTGCCACCGCAGAGCACGCCGGTGTGCGGATCACGGACGATGATCTGGCCGCGGCCGTAGTCGGTCAGGTCACAGGCGATCTCCACCTCGTGGCCGCGCCGCGCCAGGCCGAAGGCGAGATCGCGGTTGGCGTGCTGCTCGATGCCTACCTTCATGCCGCCCAGCCATTGCCAGCGCGGGGCGTCCAGCGCGGCCTGGGGGTTGAGGCCGAAGTCCACCAGGTTCATCACCATCTGCACGTGGCCTTGCGGCTGCATGTAGCCGCCCATCACGCCGAATGGGCCGACGGCCACGCCATCCTTGCTGAGGAAGCCGGGGATGATGGTGTGGAAGGTCTTTTTGCCCGGTGCCAGGGCGTTGGAATGCGCAGGGTCCAGGCTGAACTCCGAGCCACGGTTCTGCAAGCCGATGCCGCTGTCGGGCAGCACCACGCCGGAGCCGAAGCCGTGGTAGGCGCTCTGTATGAACGAGACCATGTTGCCTTCGCCGTCGGCGGTGGCGATGTACACGGTGCCGCTGGCGTGCGGGTCGCCATGTCTGGGCTCGGCAGCCTTTTCGTCGATCTCGGCGCGGCGGCGCGCGGCGTAGTCGTCCGACAGCAGCGCGGCGGTGCTGACGCGCATGTGCTCGGCGTCGGTGATGTAGTGCAGGCCATCGGCGTAGGCCTTCTTCATCGCCTCGAGCTGGCGGTGCCAGGTGAGCTGGCTATCGCGCTGGTCGAAGTCGTAACCCTGGAGGATATTCAGGGTCATCAGGGCGATCAGGCCTTGGCCGGCCGGCGGGATTTCCCAGACGTCATAGCCACGGTAGTTGGTCTTGATCGGCTCGACCCATTTGGGCTTGTAGCCGGCCAGGTCCGCCGCGCTCAGCTCGCCACCTGTGGCGGCGGAGTGGGCGGCCAGGCGCTCGGCGATGGCGCCACGGTAGAAGCTTTCGCACTTCGTCTCGGCCAGCTCGGCGAGGGTTTTCGCCTGGGCCGGGTTACGGAACAGCTGACCGGCATGCGGTGCCTCGCCGTTGACGGTGAAGGTGTCGAACCAGGCTTCCAGGGCCGGCACGGCGGCGCGGCTTTGTTGGTATTCGCAACGGGCGATTTCCCACTGGTGGGCCACCACCGGGGACACCGGGAAGCCGTCGCGGGCCAGGACGATGGCCGGTTGCAGCAGGTCGGCGAAGGGCAGTTTGCCGAAGCGCGCGGACAGCTCGGCCCAGGCCGAGGGAATGCCCGGCACGGTGACCGGCAGCCAGCCGTGCACGGGCATCTTGTCGTGACCGGCGGCCTTGACCTTGTCGATGGAGATGGAGGCGGGCGCATGGCCGCTGGCGTCCAGGCCGTGCAGCTGGTCCTTGACCCAGACCAGGGCAAAGGCGTCACCACCGATGGCGCAGCCGGTGGGTTCGACCACGGTCAGCGCGGCGGCGGTGGCGATGGCGGCGTCGATGGCGTTGCCACCGGCACGCAGCATGGCGATGCCGGCCTCGGCAGCCAGGGGCTGCGAGGCGGCGACCATACCGTTGCGGGCGAACACGCTCTGGCGCTGGGAGGCGTAGGGATACTCGTGAGCGGAAAACTTAAGCATGGCAGGGCTCTTCGAAGGTCATTGGCCAGTCTTGATCCGGGTCCATTCGCGGGTGATCACGCGCTGGATTTTCGGCGGCAGGTCGGCGGAGACGTAGAGCTTCTCGATCACCGCGTCGCTGGGGTAGATGCCGGGGTTGTCACGCACCTTCGCGTCGAGCAGCGAGGTGGCGTCGGGGTTGGGGTTGGCGTAGCCGACATAGTCGCTGATCGGTGCGATTACTTCAGGACGCAGCAGGTAGTTCACCAGTTCGTGGGCGCCCTTGGGGTTCTTCGAGTCGCGCGGGATGGCGAGCATGTCGAACCACAGGTTGGCGCCTTCCCTGGGGATCACGTAGCGCACGTCGATTTTCTTGCCGGCTTCCTGGGCGCGGGTCTGCGCCTGCATCACATCGCCCGAGTAACCGACCGCCACGCAGATGTCGCCGTTGGCGAGGTCGGTGGTGTACTTGGAGGAGTTGAAGTAGGTGATCGACGGGGCGAGCTTCTGCAGCAGGGCGGAGGCTTTGGTGTAGTCGTCCGGGTTGGTGCTGTTCGGGTTCAGGCCGAGGTAGTGCAGCGCCTGCGGGATGATCTTCACTGGCGCGTCGAGGAAGGCGACACCGCAGCCGTGCAGCTTGGCGAGGTTTTCCGGCTTGAAGATCAGGTCCCAGGAATCCAGCGGGGCGCTGTCGCCCAGGGCGGCCTTGACCTTGTCGTAGTTGTAGCCGATGCCGACGGTGCCCCACATGTAGGGCACGGCATACTGGTTGCCCGGATCGGCAGCTTCCAGGCGCTTCATCAGGCGCGGGTCGAGGTGCTTCCAGTTGCTCAGCTGGGCACGATCGAGCTTCTGGTAGACACCGGCGTTGATCTGCTTGGTGAGGAACTGGCTGGACGGCACCACCAGGTCATAGCCCGAGTGGCCGGAGAGCAGCTTGGCCTCAAGCATCTCGTTGGTGTCGAAGACGTCGTACTGGACCTTGATGCCGCTGTCCTTTTCGAAGTTCTTCAGGGTGTCCGGGCCCATGTAGTCGGACCAGTTGTAGAAGCGCACCAGCTTGTCGTTGGCCTGGGCTGCGGTGGCGCAGGCGAGGAGGGTCAGAGTGCTGGCGAACAGAACGCGTTTACGCATGACTTGTCCTTATCGTTAGAGAACGCGGCTTAGGAATTCCCGCGTACGCGGGTGGTGCGGATTGCCGAAGACCTGCGCGGGCGGGCCTTCCTCGATGAGTTCACCCTGGTGCAGCACCACCACGCGGTCGGCCACTTCGCGGGCGAAGCCCATCTCGTGGGTGACGACCACCATGGTCATGCCTTCGTCGGCCAGCTCCTTCATCACCTGAAGGACCTCGCCGACGGTTTCCGGGTCGAGGGCGCTGGTGGGTTCGTCGAAGAGCATGGCCTGGGGCTTCATCGCCAGGGCGCGGGCGATGGCCACGCGCTGCTGTTGGCCGCCGGAAAGCTGGCCGGGGTAGTGCTCGGCCTTGTCCGACAAGCGCACTCGCGCCAGCAGCCGGCGGGCCTGGTCCAGTGCTTCGCCCCTGGGTACGCCGAGCACCTGGGTCGGCGCTTCGATGATGTTCTCCAGCACCGTCATGTGCGGGAACAGGTTGAAGCGCTGGAACACCATGCCGATGTCGCGGCGGCGGCGGGCGATGTTGCTTTCCGAATCGCGCACCAGCTTGCCGTCCGGGCGTTCGCGGTAGCCCATCAGCTCGCCATTGACGCGGATGCTGCCGCCCTGGATGTCTTCCAGGTGGTTCATGCAGCGGATGAAGGTGGTCTTGCCCGAGCCCGAGGCGCCAATCAGCACCACCACTTCGCCACGGTGCACTTCCAGGGAAACGCCCTTGAGGATTTCCAGCTCGCCAAACGCCTTATGCACATCGCGGGCCTGGATCACTACATCTTTCATGTCCGGGATCATCTCAACGCCCCCTCAGCAGTTTCATCGCCTGCCGGCCGAACATGCGGTTCGGTGCGGCGGCCTGGCCGTCGGATTTGCCGAAGCGCACTTCCAGCCAGCGCTGGAAGAAGCCCCACAGGGTGGTCAGGGCGAGGAAGTAGATCGCCACGACCAGGTACAGCTCGAACACGCGGAAGGTCGCCGAAGTGACCATCTGGGTGCTCAGCAGCAGTTCCTGCACGCCGATCACGCTGACCAGCGTGGTGTTCTTCAGCATCACGTTGAACTCGTTGCCCAGCGGCGGAACGATCACCCGGAAGGCCTGCGGCAGCACGATGCGGCGCATCAGCTTGGGGAAAGTCATCCCCAGGGATTTGCCGGCCTCGTACTGGCCCTTGTCCACCGCGCCGATGCCGGCGCGGATGATCTCGGCCATGTAGGCGCCTTCGTTGAGGCTCAGAGCGATGATCGCTGCCTGGATGTTGCCGGGCAGGATGAACAGCCCCAGGTCCAAGTCCTCGAAGCGGAAGATCCCGCCGGCGGCCAGCGCGGTGTAGAGGAAGACGATCTGTACCAGCAGCGGCGTGCCGCGCATCAGCCATACGTAGAAGCGCACCGGGTATTGCAGCAGCGGATTGGTCGACAGACGCATCAGCGCTGCCAGCAGCCCGAGCACGCAGCCCAGCAGCATGGCGCTGACGGCGATCACGCAGGTCAACCAGAGGCCGTAGAGGTAGATGTCGCTCGGCCGTAGCAGGTATTGCCAGAACACGTCCCAACTGAAGTTCATGTCTCGTTACCTCAGTCCAGTTTGTCGCCTTCGATGTGCCACTTGGCCAGCAGCGCGGCGTAGCTGCCGTCGGCCTGCATGTCCTTGATGATCTGCGTGACGGCCTCGCTCAGCTGTTTGTCCTCCTTGCGGATGCCCAGGCCGGTGAGGATGCGCGCGAAGGCCGGCACGCCGATCTCGAACAGGTCCGGCGCCATGCTCTGGTAGTAGCCGGCGGTTTCCACGGTGGTGCCGTAGGCGTCGGTCTGGCGGATGCGCAGGGACTGGAAGGCATCGGTGTCGGTGTTGTAGACCACCACCTTCATCGGCGGCTTGCCGGCCTTGGCCAGCTTCTCGTTGTGGGCGTCGAGCAAGGTGCGGATGGTCGAGCCGTTGAGCACCGCGACCTTCTTGCCGGAGAGGTCGTCGAGGGTACGAATGCCTTCGGGGTTGCCCTTGGCGACCACCACGGCCTGGCTGGAGTACATGTAGTTGACCATGTCGATCACTTCGCGCCGCTCGGGCTTGTCGAACAGCTGATCCACCAGCATGTCGCACTGGCCGGCCAGCAGCGCCGGGATCAGCCCGGAGAAGGGCGTGATGCGCCAGTCGATCTTCTTGTCGCCCAGCCGCTTGGCGATGGCTTCACCCAGGTCGATGGTGACCCCGGTGAGCTTCTGGTTGGCGTCATAGAAGCCCATGGGCGGGGAATCCATGCCGCCGCAGAAGGTCACCTTGCTGGCGTTCTGCAGGCGGTCGGGAATCTTCACATCGGCGTGCGCCAGCGGGGCGGCCAGGCAAAGGGCGAGAAGGCACTGCGGGATCCTGCGTTCGAACATATTGAGCTCCAGGGTGGGGTTGCCAGGGGCAGTTCAGGGACACAGAAGTACGGGTCTAGGCGCCCGTTGCTTCGATTCGCTTCTTCGTGGATTGCGTTGGGGTGGATTGCACGTGGGTGGCACGCGCTTTCAGGTGGCTTGCGCCTCCAGAAACCTGGCCAGGGACGGGATCGTCCCCTCGATGTGGTCGCAGATGACCCGCTCGGCTTCGCGGGCATCGCCCGAGCGCAGGGCGTCGAGGATCACCGTGTGTTCCTCGCGGGCGCTCATGGGTTTGTCGACATGCTGCAGCCACAGGCGCATGTGCGGCTCGATCACCGAGTACAGCGCAGTGATCTGGCGCAGCAGGCGCGGACGCCCGGCGAGGCTGCAGAGGTATTCGTGGAAGGCGCGGTGGCGGCTGACCCACTCGGCGCTGTCGTCGCGGTAGTCGTCCATCTCGTCGAGCATGCGCTCCAGGCGGGACAGGTCGCGGTCGGTCAGTTGCGGCACGGCGATACGGATGGCCAAGCCTTCCAGAGCGCTGCGCATCTCGAAGACTTCGCGCATTTCCTCGATGTTCAGGCCGCTGACAATGGCGCCGCGGTTGGGTCGCAGGGTCACCAGCCCCTCGGCGTCAAGGCGCTTGAAGGCGCCGCGCACGGGCATCCGACTCATGCCGATGTCGCTGGCGATGTCTTCGGCCACCAGGCGGTCACCGGTCTTGTAGCGACCGGTGCAGATGGCCTGGAGCAGGTAGTCGTAGGCCTCGTCTTCGGCGCTCATCGGTGGGCGGGCAGCGGGTACCAGGCGCATGGGATGTTTCCTCGTGGATTTTTGGATCCAATTATCCATGCATGCAGCAAAGCAGATGCCGTGCCAATGAGGGCGATGTGAATGGAATTGGGCGGGATAGAGCGGCAGACGTAGGAATATGGCGTGGGGCTGAGCGTGCGGGAACGGGGCGGAACCGTAACGCACAGGGTTATTCGTGCGCGCTCACGGTGCGCTTCGGTAACGTTATGGTGCGAGGGCTCGCGATCGTTGTGGCGCGATGCTGACCTATCGCGGACGGAGTCCACGCATCTCGGAACGCGCGCGTTGAAACAAGACGAAACGGCCTGCGCATCACTCGGACCATTGATAGTTGACTACAAAGGTTGGTGATGCAGTTCGCTTTCGATAGAATGCGCAAACGTTTCAGCAGACCATGCATCCCTCCCACAACAAAAGCCAAGGCCGAAGGCTTTGCGTGTCTCTCTGCGCAGGACGTCCCTCATTCCATCAAGCAGGCCCCAGAGCCGGCGGAGGAGGGAACTGAGTCCCGACTCATCCTCGTCATCTGTCGCCTTGCCTTTCGCGCCCTGCGCGCCGGGCGCGGCCTTCACGCTGAATGACGCCGGTGGGGAAGGCCAAGCCCTAACGACGAGAAACCTTTCGATGATCAAGAAAGTTAGCGGGGCGCTGCTGGGCCTCGCTCTGGCAGTGAATTGCGCGCCCGCGTTCGCGGAACCCAAGAAAGTCGATGTGCTGCTGATCGGCGGCGGCATCATGAGCACCACCCTGGGCGTCTGGCTCAACGAGTTGGAGCCGGGCTGGAGCATGGAGATGGTCGAGCGCCTGGACGGCGTCGCCCTGGAAAGCTCCAATGGCTGGAACAACGCCGGCACCGGCCACTCCGCCCTGGCCGAGCTGAACTACACCCCAGAGGACAAGGACGGCAACGTCACCATCGCCAAAGCCGTGGAGATCAACGAGTCGTTCCAGATCTCCCGTCAGTTCTGGGCCTGGCAGGTACAGAACGGCGTGCTGAAGAACCCGCGCTCGTTCATCAACACCACCCCGCACATGAGCTTCGTCTGGGGCGACGACAACATCGCCTTCCTCAAGAAGCGCTACGAGGCGCTGCAGGCCAGCCCGCTGTTCCGCGGCATGCAGTACTCCGAGGACCCGGCGCAGATCGCCAAGTGGGTCCCGTTGATGATGCAGGGCCGCGACCCGTCGCAGAAGATCGCCGCCACCTGGACGCCGATCGGCACCGACGTGAATTTCGGCGAGATCACCCGCCAGTTCGCCGGCTACCTGCAGACCAGGCCGAACTTCAGCTTGAAGCTCTCCAGCGAGGTCGAGGACATCACCCGCAACGCCGATGGCACCTGGCGCGTCGGCTACAAGAACCTCAAGGACGGCAGCGTTACCGAGACCGACGCCAAGTTCGTCTTCATCGGCGCTGGCGGTGGTGCCCTGCGTCTGCTGCAGAAGTCCGGCATTGAGGAAGCCAAGGACTACGCCGGTTTCCCTGTGGGCGGCTCGTTCCTGGTCACCGAGAACCCGACCATCGCCCAGCAGCACCTGGCCAAGGCCTACGGCAAGGCGTCGGTCGGCGCGCCGCCGATGTCCGTGCCGCACCTGGACACCCGCGTGCTCGACGGCAAGCGCGTGATCCTCTTCGGGCCGTTCGCCACCTTCTCCACCAAGTTCCTCAAGGAAGGCTCGTATCTCGACCTGCTGGGCAGCACCAACATCCACAATGTCTGGCCGATGACCCGCGTGGGCATCGACGAGTACCCGCTGGTGGAATACCTCGCCGGCCAACTGATGCTCTCCGACGACGATCGCCTCGCTGCTCTGCGCGAGTACTTCCCCGACGCCAAGGCCGAGGACTGGCGCCTGTGGCAGGCCGGCCAGCGCGTGCAGATCATCAAGCGTGACGCGGACAAGGGCGGCGTGCTGAAGCTCGGCACTGAGATCGTCTCTTCCGCCGACGGTAGCATCGCTGGCCTGCTGGGTGCATCGCCGGGTGCCTCCACCGCCGCGCCGATCATGCTCAACGTGCTGGAGAAGGTGTTCAAGGACAAGCTCGCCACCCCTGAATGGCAGGCCAAGGTCCACCAGATCGTCCCGAGCTACGGCACCAAGCTCAACGACAGCCCGGAGAAGACCTTCGCCGAGTGGAGCTACACCACCAAGGTCCTGCAACTGGCCCCGCCGCCGGCCATCGACCAGGCTCCGACTGAGACGTCGACCGATGCCGCGCCAGCCTCGGAAAAGGCTTCCAGCGACATGGCGCTCTGAGCCGAATTTCGCTGTAGAACAAGGCCCGCCATTGGCGGGCCTTGTTCATTCTGCGCCCGGCGCCGGTGTCGATTCACAACCAGGCGGGAACGGATCGAGGCGGATGCCCTCAAAGGAACACGAAGCAGCAGATTTCAGTAGACGCGGGAACACCCGGCAAACGCCCCCTTTGCGCAACTGCCGAAGGGCCGGGAACCTGGGGAGGACAAGGGCGTGACACCTGTAGGGGCGAGCCTGCCTGTCATGGTTGTCCGGGCGGGGCTTGCGCGGGGGCTCGCTCCTACGGCGGCCGGAGCCACCTTTGCCTCATCGCGGCCGCGGCGCCGCTGGTTTCAGCATCTCCAGGCCGCGCGCCAGATCATCAACGGCGCGCTGCAGTTCCTGTGGCGTATAGGCGGCGAATCCCATCAGGAACCCGGGCTGCGGAGGCCGGGTAACAAAGAGTCCGCTCAACCCCAGTAACTCGATACCCGCCGTGCGCGCTGCACCCAGCACCGCATGCTCCGTCATCTCGCCATTCAGCAGGCACGGCATCTGCAGGCCGCCAGCGGGCCGACGTGGTTGCAGAATCCCACCCAGGCGCTGCTCAAGCAGGTCTGCCAGCAGTTCCAGCCGCTCTGCGTAGAGGTTGCGCATTGCGCGCACGTAGGCGCCGAAATGGCCGCCAGTGATGAAGCGGGCCAACGTCAGCTGGGCAATGGAGGCGGTGTGGCCGTCCTGCAGCGAGCGGGCAATGGTCATCGGCTCGACCAGCGAAGGCGGCAGGACCAGGTATCCGATACGCAAGCCTGCAAACAGCGACTTGGTGAAGGTGCCGATGTATAGGGTGCGCTCATGGGCGTCCAGGCCCTGCACGCAGGCCGTGGGTTTGCCGGCGTAGTGGAATTCGCTGTCGTAGTCGTCCTCGATGATCCAGGCCTGCTCGCGCCGCGCCCATTCGATCAGCGACAAGCGCCGCTCCAGGGACAGGGTGGCCCCGCTGGGGAACTGGTGCGACGGGGTCAGGTAGGCGACCTTGGCCGGATGTGGGTGGGCTAGCAACTCATCCACTCGAATGCCCTGTGCGTCGACGGGGATCGCCTGGCAGTCCAGCCCTGCCGCGGCGAATGCCTTGCGCGCACCGTAGTAGACCGGGTCTTCGATGAAAATCCTCTCGCCGGCATCCAGCAGCACGTTGGCGCAAAGGCCCAGCGCCTGCTGCGAGCTGGTCAGCACCAGCACCTGATCCGCCGTGGTTCGGGCACCGCGCTCCAGGTTGACGTAGTCGGCGATGGCCTGCCGCAAGGGCTGCATGCCTTGCGGATCGCCATGCAGCAGCGCGCGTGGGCCGAACTCCTTCAGCACCTGGCGTTGCAGACGCTCCCAGGTCGACAGCGGGAAGGTGCGGGTCTCTGGCACGCCGGGCGCGAAGGGACGGGGCGTGAGCTGCTCGCGTACTCCGCCGTTGTCGAGCATTGCCTGGCCGCGCTGGCTGAGGTTTGCCGCACCGGGTGGCGCGCCACTCAGGCGCCTCCGGGTACGGCGGCCTGGCGACAGGCGCGTGGCTTCGGCGACGAAACTACCGCTGCCGACACGGCGCTCGATGAAACCCTCGGCATGCAGGTGCGAGTAGGCGGATTCGATGGTGTCGCGCGATACCCCAAGCGATCGGGCCAGCAGACGTGAAGCAGGAAGAGCGCTACCGGCGCCCAGCGCACCTTCGAGAATCAGTTGGCGTAGCGTCCGCTGGATGCGCGAATGCAGCGGCAGGGACAGAAGTTCCGGATGGGCCATCGCGGCCTTGACCGATTCGAGCAGGGCGGTCTTGAACAATTGGTCTGTTACTCATCCGTGAATTGGCTGGGCTTTGCATGCCATTAGGGCGATATAAATCAGCCCGGTCAAGCAGGGGGTCTGCAGACCGGGACGATTGTCCGTCATCGTGGATGGATGAAGAGGACACGCTCCCGCCGTGATCAAGGAGACAGGACATGACAGCGATACAACAGCTCATCTCGATTCGCCCGGTAGTGCAGGAAGACTTCGAGAAGTGGTCCGAGTACTGGGCCCGGTATCAGGATTTCTACGGTGTGGACCTGGGCGAGGAAGTCACCCGGATCACGTGGGCGCGCTTTTTCGATAGCGCCGAACCGATGCATTGTGCCGTTGCTACGGATGGCGAGCGGATATTCGGCTTCGTCAATTTCGTCTACCACCGTTCGACCTGGGGACGGAACCAATTCTGTTACCTGGAAGACCTCTACGTTTCCTCCAGTGTGCGAGGCCAGCAGATTGGCAAGAAACTGATCGAGTACGTGCAAGGCCAGGCGCGGGAGCACCAGTGCGACCGGTTGTATTGGCATACCCAGGAAACCAACCACAGGGCGCAGCGGCTCTATGACTGGATCGCTGAACGGCCGGGGGTGATCGAATATCGGATGCCGCTTGAGGGTTGAGCCGGGACTTCGCGTTAGAGGGGGCGGACCTTGTCCGCCGTGCGCCGGGAGGGTTGGCGATTGCCGATGCCGGCTTGCTGGCTGTCCCATAGCAGCGGATGGAATCCGCTGCTATGGGACATGAGGCGCTGGTGCACGATGTTCGACGTCGTGCACCCTCCGGTCTACCGCCGCGAAGCCTTCCAGCGACGGATCACCAGCTTCTCAAGTTCCACCGCGAAGAACACCGCAATACCTATACCGAGCGAGATCAGCCAGCCGCTGAAGGGCAGGGCGACGGTATGGAAGGCAGTCTGCATGAAGGGCACGTAGATCACGAAGCACTGCAGCAGGATCAGCGCCAGGGTCACGGTGAGCAGTGCGCCATTACGTAGCAGCGCCAGGTTCAGCGAGAACTCCTCCTGCAGGCGGCAGTTGAACAGGTACGCCCACTGCGCGGTGACCAGGGTGTGCAGGATCATGGTGCGGATATGGTCGGTGTCCTGGCCGTTGCTGACCATCCAGGCTTCCAGCAGGAAGGCCGCGGCGGTGAGCAGGCCACCAACGTAGAGCACCCGCCAGACCGCGAAACCGTTGAGGATTGACTCCTTCGCATTGCGCGGCGGTCGGCGCATCATCCCCGGCTCGCCAGGCTCGAAGGCCAGGGCGAAGGACAGGGTGGTGGAGGTCGCCATGTTCATCCAGAGGATCTGCAGCGGCGCCAGCGGGATCACCGCGCCGGCGAGAATCGCCATGACGATCAGCAGGCCCTGGGCCATGTTGGTCGGCAGGATGAACAGCACGGTCTTCTTCAGGTTGTCGTACACGCGCCGGCCCTCGCGCACGGCGCCGGCGATGGTGGAGAAGTTATCGTCGGTGAGCACCATGTCGGCGGCTTCCTTGGTTACCTCGGTGCCCTTGATGCCCATGGCGATGCCGACGTCGGCCTGCTTCAGCGCCGGGGCGTCGTTGACCCCGTCGCCGGTCATGCCGACCACTTCCTCGTTGGCCTGCAGTGCGCGCACCAGGCGCAGCTTGTGTTCGGGACTGGTGCGGGCGAACACCGAGTACTGCATGGCGAGGGATTTCAGCTGGGCGTCATCGGCCTGTTCCAGCTCCTGGCCGGTCATGGCGCGCAGGTCATTGCCCATGCCGAGCATGCCGGCGATAGCCACGGCGGTGTCCGGATGGTCGCCGGTGATCATCTTCACCTGGATGCCGGCGCGCTTGCACAGCGCGATGGCCTCGATGGCTTCGGGGCGCGGCGGGTCGAGCAGGCCGGCGACGCCGAGGAAGATCATGCCGTCCCGCACGTCCTCGTGGTCGATCACGCCGTCATCGGGCTGCACCGGTTTGTAGGCAGCGGCGAGCATGCGCAGCCCCTGCCCGGCGATGAAGCTCATTTCGCGCTCCCAGTATTCGTGGTCCAGCGGCTCCACGCCATTGGCGCCCAGCTGCTGCTGGCACATGCGCAGCAGCACGTCGGGCGCACCCTTGAGGTAGACCAGGCTCTGCCCGGCAACGTCACAGCGCCGCGCCATGTACTTGTAGGCGGAGTCGAAGGGAATCTTGCCGAACTTCTGGAACTCGACGTCCGGCAGGTTCGCCTTGCGCGCCAGGACCTTCAGCGCACCCTCGGTGGGACCGCCGACTACGCCCCAGCGGCCCTCATCGCCCAGTTGCAGGCTGCTGTCGTTGCAGATGTCCACGGCGCGGATGAAGGACTCCAGTGCGGCGTGCTGCGACCAATCCAGCTCGTCGCTGGTGCTGCCGAAGGTGATGCGGCCCTTGGGCTCGTAGCTTTGGCCCTCGACCGCGTAGAGGCCGTTGGCGAGCAGCACGCCCTTCACGGTCATCTCGTTCATGGTCAGGGTGCCAGTCTTGTCCGAGCAGATCACGCTCATGGCGCCCAGGGTTTCCACGGTGGGCAGCTTGCGGATGATCGCCTTGTTCTGCGCCATGCGCTGCACGCCCAGCGACAGGATGATCGAGACGATAGCCGGCAGGCCCTCGGGCACAGAGGCGACGGCCAGGCTGATCAGCGACAGCAGCAGCTCACCGAAGGGGTAGTCGTGCCAGAAGAAACCGATGATGAAGAGCACCACCATCATGCCGATGATCAGCCCGAAGATGCGCTTGCCCAGCTCGGCGATCTGCCGCAGCAGCGGAGTCTCGCCCTCATCGACGTTGGCGATCAGCTTGTTGATGCGCCCAAGCTCCGTGGCTGCGCCCGTCTCGATCACCACGCCGCGCGCGTTGCCGGCGCTGACGTTAGTGCCGGAGAAACCAAGGTTGGTGCGGTCGGCCAGCAGCGCTTCCTTGTCGAGCGCGTCGGAGTGCTTGCCCACGGTGAGGGATTCACCGGTGAGCATGGATTCCTCGACCTGCAGGTGGTGAACGTCGAACAGGCGCACGTCGGCGGGAATCTTGTCGCCGGGGCGCAGGATGACTATGTCACCGGGCACCAGTTGGGTGGCGTCCATCTCGATCTTCTTGCCGTTGCGCACGACGTGGGCGGTGCTGCTGAGCATGCCGCGCAGGGCGGCGAGGGATTTCTCCGCCTTGTTCTCCTGGAAGAAGCCGATACCGGCGTTGATCACCGCTACCAGCAGGATGACGACAGTGTCGGTCCAGTGGCCCATCAGCGCGGTGGCCACGGCGGCGGCCAGGAGGATGTAGATCAGTACGTCGTTGAAGTGCCGCGCGAAGCGCAGCCAGAGCGGATCGACCTCCTTGGCCGGCAAGGCGTTGGGGCCGAAGCGCAACAGCCGCGCCTCGGCTTCGTCGGGGGAGAGGCCTTCCGCGCTGGTCTGCAGATCGGCCAGAGTCTGATCGACGCTCTTGCGGTACCAGTCGGTGCTTTTGAGTTCGGTGCCTTGCGGTTTGCCGTCGGTGGTTTGCTGTGCAGTCATGCGCTGACTCCCGGCTCCTGCCTGCTGGGTAAGTGGGACTGCCCCCAGACTAGACCGCGGGGATTACACCGGAACTGTCATACCTCAAAGTTCTTCGATTCCTGGCTGAACGCTTCCTGAACGACGTAGGACTCTTTACGGAGATCGTAGGGCGGATAATGCGCCAGCGTTATCCGCCCTACGGTTCTATGAAACGCTCGCCGCCATCTCATCCGTCCCGCCCACCCGACTGGCCTGCCGCCAGCGGTTCGGCGTGCAGCCCACCAGCTTGCGGAAGCTGCGGCAGAAGTGCGATTGGTCGGCGAAGCCACATTCCTGGCTGACCTGGGAGATTGGCGTGTCGTCACTGGCCAACAGCTCGCGGGCGCGGTCGATGCGCAGGCGCAGCGCCCATTCCCGGGGCGCGAGCCCGGTGGCCTGTTTGAAGGCGCGAGAGAAGTGGCTGCGTGACATGCCGCATTTCTCGGCGACATCGGCGATGTACAGGCGGCTGAGCAGGCTGCCGGCGAGAATGTCCTTGGCCTTGCGCTCCTGCCAGGGGGCGAGGGCGAGGCGTTCGCCAGTCTCCGCCCCATCGTTGCTGGGCTCGGGCATCCGGTAATGTTCCAGCAGATGTTGGCAAAGGCGCTGACTGGCCTGGTGGAGGCCGTCGCCTTGGCTTTCCAGCTCCTCCATGAGCTGCAGGATCAGGCGGTGGGTCTGGGGGGCGAGCATGGTCGCTACCTGGTGGGCAGGTGCGGGCATGGCGTCTCTCTTCTGGTTTTGTCGGCGGCCGAAATGCCGCTTCGGAATGTAAAAAAATCAAGGTAAATCAAGGTGATCCGTTGCTCAATCGGATTAAGCCAAACGGCAGGTGAATGAGCACACACGTCCAAGAAAAACGCCCCGTTTCATGATCGACTGGCGCGGTCCTCGTCTTGTGCAAAGATGCCCACTCCCACTGCCCCGAGCGACCAGCCATGAACCGAAACGACCTGCGCCGCCTGGACATGAACCTGCTGGTGATCTTCGAATCCCTGATGCTGGAGCGGAACCTCACCCGCGTCGGCGAGAAGCTGTTCATCACCCAGTCCACCGTCAGCGCCGCATTGGCGCGCCTGCGCGACCTGTTCGACGACCCGCTGCTGGTGCGCGCAGGCCGGGCCATGGAGCCCACCAGCCGGGCGCTGCACATCTTCGAAGAGCTGCGCCCGGCAATGGACGTGATCTCCGCCGCGGTCAGCCGCGCGAAGTCATTCGAGCCCGAGAGCAGTTGCAACATCTTCCGCCTGGGGCTTTCCGACGACGCCGAGTTTGGCCTGTTCCCCGCGCTGCTGGCGCGCCTGCAGCAGGAGGCTCCGAACATCACCGTGGTGGTGCGCCGCGCCAACTTCCTGCTGATGCCGGCGCTGCTGTCCTCCGGCGAGATCACCGCCGGGGTCAGCTACACCACCGACCTGCCGGCCAACGCCAAGCGCCGCAAGCTGCGTGATATCGGTGTGAAGGTGCTGCGCGGCGACGACCGCCCCGGTCCGCTGACACTCGACGAATACTGCTCGCGGCCGCATGTGATGGTGTCCTTCTCCGGCGACCTGAACGGCGCCATCGACCTGGACCTGGAGCGCATCGACCGCCGCCGTCGCGTGGTGTTGGCCGTGCCGCAGTTCGGTAGCCTGCGCGCTCTGCTGCGCAACACCGAGATGATCGCCACCGTCCCCGATTACGCGGCCTGCGCGCTGGTCGAAGACAGCTGCCTGCGTGCCGAGGACCCGCCGCTGGAGATCAAGCCGGCCGAGCTCTCGCTGGTGTGGAGCGCCGCCCACGACAACGACCCGGCCGAGCGCTGGCTGCGCGAGCGGATGGTCGAGTACATGAGCGCGCCGGTGCCCTAAGCGGCGCACATCGACTTTGTGCGACGTGTTATTCGTATGGATTCAGCGGTTGCAGGAGGAGCCGTATGCGCACAACGAACTGGTTGTGCGCCCCGCTCCTCAAGCGGAGAGGGGGCGTTCGTCGAAGACTGCGACCTCGGCGTCAGCCGGCGCGCAAGGCGCTCCTGCAGTGATCCCTTGCGCCGAGCGCTTGCGGCACAGACGTCCAATAACCGCCCGACCAACGCAGGGCAGCATGACGCCACCATTTCCCAAGGAGGCGCCGACCATGCCGGCATCCCGCAGCAACCACTGCTTCCCGCTCCTGGCCAGCGCACTGCTGGTCTCCACCTTTGCCTGTGCCGAGCCGCCGGTGCCGCTGAAAACCCAGGCGCCGGGCTATTTCCGCCTGGCGGTAGGCGAGTATGAAGTCACCGCGCTCTACGACGGCTACAACGACCTGTCTCCGGGGTTGCTGCAGGGCCTGAGCCGCGAACGCATCCGCGCGCTGCTGGCACGCAACGCCATGAGTGGCGAGCGCGTGCAGACCAATTTCAATGCCTTCCTGGTCAACACCGGCAAGCACCTGGTGCTGGTGGACAGCGGCGCCGGCCAGTGCATCGGCGGTACCGCCGGGCACCTGCTGGAGAACATGAAGGCGGCGGGATATGCGCCTGAGCAGGTGGACAGCGTCCTGCTCACCCACATGCACCTGGACCACGTCTGTGGACTGGTGGACGGGCAGGGCAAGGCGCTGTTCGCCAACGCCACTGTTTATGCGGCGCGGGCCGAGGCGGACTACTGGCTGGATGAGCATCGCCGCGACCAGGCGCCGGAAAAGGCTCGCGAGTTCTTCGAAGTGGCACAGCATTCGCTGGCGCCGTACCGCGCCGCCCACCGCCTGCAGACCTTTGTGCCGCCTGCATCGCCACTGCCGGAACTGAAGACCGAGGCCACCAGCGGCCATACGCCGGGCAGCACCAGCTACCGCTTCGAATCCAACGGCGCGGCGATTGTCTTCATCGGCGATCTGATCCATAACGTCGCGGTGCAGTTCGCCCATCCGGAAGTCGCGATCCGCTTCGACACCGACCCGAAGCAGGCGGTGAAGGCGCGCGACGCCGAGTTCAGTTCGTTGGCGAAAAACGGTGCCTGGGTCGCTGCCGCGCACCTGCCGTTCCCCGGCATTGGCCATGTCACCCGCGACGGCAAGGCGTTCAACTGGGCACCCGCTGTGTACGGGCCTTACCAGCGTGCGGACAAGGTGCCGTTCATTCAGTGACGCCAGGCGCAGGCACGAGCCTGTAGGAGCGAGCCTTCATGCACTCCCGGTTGCTGCGGCAAACGCCCGCGCGATGGCGTCGATCACTGCCCGCACCCGCGCTGTATGGCGCACGTCCTTGTGGGTCACCAGCCAAACGTCGTACGGCAGGGGCGGGCGTTCCGGCCACAGTCGGACCAGCCCGTCCGCCTCGCCCAGCGGTAGCGGCAACTCCCCCACACCGAGTCCGGCGACCAGCGCGCGGCGAACCATGAAGCCGGAAGTGCAGGTCATGGCGATGCGCCCGTGGATGGTCGGCTCGGAGGCGAGGAACACTTCCTTGCCCGCGTCGATGTACGGCTGATAGACCACCAGGTCGTGCCCGGCGAAGGCGGTTCCCGGCTCGGGAATTCCGCGCTCCTCGACATACTGCGCGGAAGCGAACAGCCCGCTGCCCCAGCGAGCCAGACGCCGCACGATCAGGTCGGGGTTCTCCGGCTGATGGGTGCGCACGGCGATGTCGGCCTCGCGCTTGCTCAGGTTGAGCATGTGCGTGGAGGTCTGCAGCTGCACTTCGACGCCCGGTTCCTCGCGGTGCAAGGCGGCGACCGCGGGGATGACGAAATCGGCGGCGAAGGAGTCGGTGGTGGTGACCCGCACCACGCCACTCATGCGGTCGTCCATGCCGAGGATCTGCCGTTGCAGCTCGGCGGCGGACGACTCCATGGCCTGCGCCGCGGCAAGGGCGATCTCCCCGGCAGCGGTCAGGCTGTAGCCGACCGAGGTGCGCAGGAACAGCGTCGCCTCCAGTGAGCGCTCCAGCGATGCCAGGCGCCGGCCGACCGTCGCCTGGTCCACCGCGAGCACGCGGGCGGCGCCGCGCAAGGTCTGTTCGCGGCACAGGGCGAGGAACACCCGGGCATCGTCCCAGTTCATCATGGCGAAATCCTTGTGATGCAGAAATGCATTGCTGCTGTGAAAACTCGCTGCATTATTTCATCTTCGCGTAACTTTATGATCCCCCCATCACCACTCAACGGCGCCGCCCTGACGGCGCGATAGGGGTTGTCATGAATACCGATGCGTCCCGCCTCGCCAGCCGAGGCTCCCTCTGGTTGCCGATCTGGGCGGGCCTCTGCGCCAGCCTGGTCGGCATCGGCCTGGCGCGTTTCGCCTACACGCCGCTGATCCCGGCGCTGATCGAGGCGCACTGGTTCTCGGCATCCGCCGTGGTCTACCTGGGCGCCGCCAATCTTGCCGGCTATCTCGTCGGCGCGCTGGCCGGGCGTCCATTGGCAGCGCGCTGGTCGAGCACGCTGGTACTGCGCGGCATGATGCTGCTGGTCACGCTGTCGTTCTTCGCCTGTGCCTGGCCACTGAACCAGGCGTGGTTCTTCTTCTGGCGCCTGGTCTCGGGGATTTCCGGCGGGGTGATCATGGTGCTGGCCGCCAGCACCATTCTCCCGCACGTGGCGGCCAATCGGCGTGGGCTGGCAAGCGGGGCGATCTTCCTCGGCATCGGTCTGGGCATCGCCGCGTCCGGCACCCTGGTGCCACTGTTGCTGGCCCTGGGGCTCGTACCGACCTGGCTCGGCCTTGGCGCGCTGGCCCTGTCGCTCAGCTTGAGCAGCTGGTTCGGCTGGCCGCAGGAACAGGCTCATGCCCAGGCGCACAATGTCGAAGGGCCACGCGCCTCGGCAGGCATCTACGTGCTGTTCGCGCAGTACGCGCTGATGGCCGCCGCGCTGGTGGCGCCGATGATGTTCCTGGTGGATTACGTGGCGCGAGGCCTCGGCGCCGGCACCCACGGCGGCGCGCTGATCTGGACGCTGTACGGCGTCGGCGCCATCGTCGGGCCGGTGGTCTATGGCTTCCTTGCCGATCATCTGGGCGCGCGGGCGGCGATTCGGCTGGTGCTGATGGCGCAATTAATCGCCCTCGTCCTGCTGCTGGAAACCGGCGACCTGCGCCTGCTGGGCGTGGCGAGCGTGGTGATCGGCTCGTTCCCGCCGGGCATCGTGCCGCTGGCATTGGCGCGGGTGCATCAACTGGTACCCGGTCACGCCGCGCAGAATGCCACCTGGAGCCGCGCGACAGTGTCCTTCGCCAGCTTCCAGGCCATCGCCGGTTACGCCTACTCGGCGCTGTTCAGTGCAAGCCACGGTCATTACGCGCTGCTCTTCGCGGTGGCGGCGGGAGCCGTCGTGCTGGCCCTACTGATGGAAACGGCGCTGCTGTTCAAGGTGGCGCCCAACATCGGTGAGCCGGCGCGTGGCTGATCCCTCCCGGCGCGTCGGCCTTTTTGCAGGTCCGGATGTCTGTCGGCTCGGTTCAGAACATGCCCTTGAGCGGGTATTCGACGATCACGTAGATGCGGTCGATATCCGCGCCGCCCTGGGCGTCGTTGGCGCGGTGCGAGACCTGCGCGAAGCTCAGCGCCAGGTCCTTGGCCGGACCGGACTGCACCACGTAGCGCAGGTCGAGATCGCGCTCCCAGTGGCGCCCGCCGTCGCCATAAGCGGGCTGGCAGGCGCCGCCCTCCATGGGGTTGTAGGCGCCGCCGCACGGTGCGTGGGTGCCATCGATACCGCTGCCGCGAACGTAGCGCGCGGAGAGGGTAAAGCCGGCGAGACCGGCGCTGGTGCCATCCCACTGGTAGCGCGCCTGCCAGGAGTGCTCGCCGGGGCCGTTGAAGTCGGCGTACTTGATCGAGTTGGCGAGGTAGATGGAGTCGCCGCCGACGAAGTCGAAGGGCGTGTCGCCGTCGATCTTCTGGTAGGCGAGGCTCAGCGCATGGCTGCCGAGGGCGACCTTGCCCAGCAGGCTCCAGGCCAGGGTATCGATCTCGCCTGCGCGGGCGCTGCCGGTATCGCCGGTCTTGTACAGGTTGGCGTCCACCGACCAGCGCCCGAAATGGCCGTTGAGGTTCGCGTAGGCCTGGCGCCAGACATCGTCCAGCTGGCTGGCGTAGAGCGCGCCGCCCCAGGTGGCATCGGGTGCGCTCCAGGTGGCGCCGGCCAGGCTCAGGCCGCCGAAGCGGGTACTGGCGCCGTAGCCTTCGAACTCGCCGTGGCTGGAGCTGGAGTCCTGGTTCTTGAAGGCGGTGAAGCGCCCGGCTTGCAGGCGCAGGTTGGGCAGGCTGCGATCGTCGAGGAACCAGCCGGTGGCGTACTCGGGCTGCAGGCGTTTGTCGCCGGTGTCGAATACCGGGGTTTCCACTTCCATCTCGCCCCAGGCCAGGGACGTCTTTTCATGCACTAGGCGCAGCGCCGCGCCGGCGTCGGAGTACTCGCTCTCGCTGCGGCCGTCGCTGTCCAGCGGCAGCAGGCCGGTACCGGCGTGGCCGCGCCCGCCGTCGAGCTTCAGCCCGAGGAAGGCATGTGCATCGACGCCCAGGCCGATGGTGCCGGGTGTGATGTCGCTGCTGAACTTGCCGATAAAGCCCTGCGCCCATTCACGGCGTAGGCTCTGGCCGTTGGGGCCGGGGCTGCGGTAGTCGTTGTCGAGGAAGTAGTTGCGTGACAACAGCGACCAGTCAGCAGCGTGGGCCTGGACGCAGGCAAGCGCCAGTGCGCAGGGGATCAGTAGGTTTTTCATGGTCTGGGCTCCGTCCGAAGTTCACCCAGGCGGGGCAGGGGGAGGCGATAGCTGCCAGGGCCGGCCATCGCCAGGCCGGTGAAGAGGATCAGCATCCACCAGGCGAACTGGCCTTCCTCCAGCGACCACTGCGGGTGCACGAACAGCAGTGCCACCAGCAGCACGGCGATTACCGGCAGGCAGGCGAGGCGGGCGAACACGCCGAGGATCAACAGGATCGGGCAGAGCACTTCGGCGAACACCGCCAGCGCCAGGGTCGATGTGGCGCCGAGGCCGAACGGGTCTTCGATGTGTTGCAGCTCGGTGTGCCAGTGCAGCAGCTTGGGTAGCCCGTGCACCTGGAGCAGCAGAAGGGCGGCGCTGACGCGCATGAATAGGAGCGCCACGGCGCCGGAGCGGTCTTGGGTCGGCATGGTGTTTTCCCGGAAATGAAAAAGGGGCGGCAATGCCGCCCCTTTCTACTGCTCAGGCTCAGTGGCCTTCGCTGGCGTTGAACATGGTCTTGGCGTAGATCAGGCCCAGGCCGTAGGCGCCGCCGTGCTCGATGGAGGTCTTCACGGTCTGGTCGTAGGTTTCACCGCGGGCCCAGTCGCGTTGCAGTTCCAGCAGGTACTGCAGGGAGGTCATGGGGCGCGCGCCCAGTTGGATCATTCGTTGCAGGGCCATCTCGTGGGCTTCGTTGGAAACGTCGCCACAGGCGTCGGCGATCACGTAGACCTCGAAGCCCTGGTCGATGGCCGACAGGGCCGGGCCGACGATGCAAACCGAGGTCCAGAGGCCGGCCAGGACGATCTTCTGCTTGCCGAACTTGTTCACTTCCACGGCGATGCGCGGGTCTTCCCAGGTGTTCATGCTGGTGCGGTCGATGACGTTGTGATCGGGGAAGACCGACTTGATCTCGTCGAAGATCGGGCCGGAGAAGCTCTTCTCGGCAACGGTGGTGAGGATGGTGGAAACGCCGAATTCCTTGGCCGCCTTGGAAACCAATGCTGCGTTATTGCGCAGGGTCACCGCGTCGATGGATTTGGTCGCGAAGGACATCTGCGACTGGTGGTCGATCATGATCAGGGTGTGGTCGGTGGGGTTCAGCAGAGTCTTGCCGGGAACGGCTTTGGCGATGGCGGTCATGGTCGGATTTCCTGTTGGGTTGCGTGATGGGAAGAGCGGCGGCTGGATCGTCTTGTCGGCCTGCGGGGCTTGGCTGCAAACCGTGGAGACATCTTTGCCGAACGCTGCGAGGCGCGGAACAGACAGGTCTGCAGGGTGGCTTTGCAGTTCTGCAAGGGCCTTCCGGGCGCGTCGATAGGCAAACTATGGTTTCGCCGGCGCGGTATTTATTGGACCTGTGTGCTCGGGCTGCGCGGCGCAGAATGATGCAAACGTGCGATTCGCCAGCGCGGCGAGTCGCTACAGTGACGGTTTCCTATACCGGGGCACGCGAGACCGCCAAGCCCCGTTTGCGTGCGAGTAGAAGAATGAAAACAGTGGCCATGGTGCTGTACGACGATGTGCTGGCGCTGGATGTGACGGGGCCGATGGAGGTGTTCTCCATGGCCAACCGCTACCTCCCGCCTGAGCGGCATTACCGGTTGCTGACGGTGGCGGCGAAGCCCGAGGGCGTGCGTGCCTCCAGCGGCCTTAAGCTGAGCGCCGACCTGCCACTGGAAGCGCTGCTGGCGGGCGTGGACCTGCTGCTGGTGCCCGGCGGACCCGGTGCCTACAACGGCAACAACGAGGCGCTCGAGGCTTGGTTGCCGGCAGCGGCGCGCGCGGCGAAGCGTTATGGCGCGGTATGCACCGGCGCCTTCCTGCTTGGCGCCGCCGGGCTGCTCGACGGCTACCGCTGCACGACCCACTGGAACTACCTCGAGCGCCTGGCGCAGCTGTACCCGCGCACCCAGGTGCAGGCCGAACGCATCTACGTCATCGACCGCAACCTGATCACCTCCGGTGGCGTCACCGCGGGCATCGATATGGCGCTGGCGGTGGTCGCCGAGGACCACGGCAAGGAGGTCGCCCTGGAGGTCGCCAAGGTGCTGTTGGTGGTGCTCAAGCGCCAGGGCGGGCAGACGCCGTTCGGCCCGCTGCTGGTATCGGTGGTGCGCGATGGCTCGGTCATCGCCCGCGCCCAGGCTTACGTGGTGGACCATATCGACGAGCCTCTGACGGTGAACCGCCTGGCCGAACTGGTAGCCATGAGCCCGCGCAACTTCGCCCGCGCCTTCCAGCGCGAGACGAGCATGACGCCCATGCAGTACGTGCAGAGCGCGCGCATCGACCACGCGCGCAAGTTGCTTGAAAGCAGCGACCTGCCGCTCAAACAGGTGGCCTGCCGCAGCGGTTTCGGCAGCCCGCGGCACATGCGCACGGTTTTCGGCGAGCGGATCGGCATGACGCCGAGCCAGTACCGCGAGCAATTCGGCTTTGCCTGATGGCAACAAGCCGTATTTCCGGCCGGTTGACCGTCCGGCGCACCCAAGTTGGCCGAATCCTTCCCCCTGTGGGAATTGCACTGTCACACGAGGGCGGGAAAATAGCCTGACCAATAATCAGGGGCGCGTCACCTCGGTACTGGCCAGATCGCCTGGAGGACCCGTTGTAGAGCGATCCGTCAGAACCACAGACGTGAGCAGAACATGAGCGCAAGCACGGAAAACCGCACTGAGACCATCCTGCAGTTCGGTCGCTTCCAGTTCCATCCCTACAAGCGGCAGTTACTGCAGGGCGACCGCCCAGTGCGTATTGGCAGCCGGGCGCTGGACATTCTCCAGGTGCTGATTCGCCAACCCGGCGAGATCATCGGCAAGGACACGATCATTGCCCAGGTCTGGGGCGACACCGTGGTCGAGGAGATCAACCTGCGCGTGCACATCGCGGCCCTGCGGCGTGCTCTCGGCGAAGGTCGTACCGGTGAGCGCTACATCGCCAACGTGCCGTTGCGCGGCTACGGCTTCGTCGGTGTGGTGGAGAGCGTGGTCGCTCCGGCTCAGACCTCGGTGCTGCCGTGTGAAGTGCGCGCCAGCAACTTGCCGGTTCTACTGATGGGGCTGGTCGGCCGCCAGACGCTGCTCGAACGGGTGGTGAAGCAGATGCCTGTCACTCGCCTGATGACCCTGGTCGGCCCGGGAGGCATGGGTAAGACCTCCCTGGCGATCCACGCCGCCGAACAGCTCGGCAAACATTTCAGCCAGGTGCGTTTCCTCGACCTGTCCGCCGACCCGGATGGCGTCTCCCTCAGCCAGAGCCTCGCCATCCTGCTCCGCGAGCCGGCCTATGAACCAACCCTGCTGTTGCTGGACAACTGCGAGCACCTCGCCGACCGCTGCGCCGAGGCGGTGGAGCACCTGCTGCGCCTGCACCCGTCATTGAGCATCCTCGCCACCAGCCGTGAACCGCTGCGGACGGAGGGCGAGCACGTGGTGCGCCTGCCGCCGCTGGAAGTGCCCGGGCAGGACGACGCGCCGCTGGCGCTGGCGATGTGTAGTTCGGCGGTGCAACTGTTCGTGATGCGCGCGCGGGAGGTTTGCGACCGCTTTGAACTCAAGGCCGGCCAGGTGCGCGCGATCATCGACATCTGCCGGCGCCTGGACGGTATTCCCCTGGCCATCGAGATGGCCGCGCGGCAGGTGGGCATCCTTGGCCTCGCCGGGCTGCCGGCGCTGCTGGACACGCCCATGCAACTGCTGATGCCCGGCCGCCGGACTGCTCCCGCGCGGCAGCAAAGCCTGCGCGCGACCTACGACTGGAGTTACGGCCTGCTGGACACCGCCGAGCAACGCTGCCTGGGGCTGCTCGCCCAGATGGCGGATGACTTCACCCTGGACAACGCAGTCGCCTCGCTGGACGACCAGCATTGGTGCCGGGAGAGCGTATTCGCCGCGGTGCGGCAGTTGGCGGACAAGTCCTTGCTGTGGGTGGAGCAGGGCGACAGCGAAGTGCGCTACCGCGTGCCCCACACCGCCCGCGCCTACATGCGCCAGGTGACCTTGCCCGAGCTCGCCATCACCGCTGCCTGAATCGCCTTCTGCTGCAGCTGCCGGCATCTTGCGTTCATGTATCCCCTGACTCCGGTGCGAGCTGTGACTCGAGCGGCGTAGGGCGCATAACGCGCCAGCGTTATCCGCCGTTCGGCCGCCAGCGCATAACCCGTTCCGGGTTATGCGCCCTACCTGGCTTCACCCTGGCGTAGGAGCGACTTTGTCCGCGATAGGTTCGCATCGCGCCGGACACCATTGCGAACGGAGTCCGCTCCTACGCACCTGCAGACCTCCATGGTCGAGCAGCTATTCAGCACATGCGTCCAATAGGACGACCGTAGCCGCCGCCATAGTGTCCGGACCTCAATCATGAGTCCGGGTCCCCCATGAGCGCCGAAACCATCGATCTGAACAGCGTGGTCACGCTGGTGGTCCACCACAAGGTGCGTTGCGAAGCCCTGCCCAGCTACGAGGCCTGGCTGCGCCGCACGGTTTCGGCCGCGCGCCGGCAGCCGGGGCACCTGGGGGTGAACGTGATCCGCCCGGACGGCGACGGCGCGATGTATACCACCGTGGTGCGCTTCGCCGCCGCCGCGCAGCTACAGGCGTGGATCGACTCCCGCGAGCGCGCCGAGTTGGTCGCCGAAGTTCTCCCGTTGCTGGAGGAGGGCGACCACCCGCTGATCCACAACGACGCCGAATTCTGGTTCACCCCCGAGCACGGCAACGTGCGCCAGCCGCCGAAATGGAAGCAGGCGCTGCTCACCTACCTGGTGATCAGCCCGCTGACCATGCTCATCCCGCCGCTCTGGGGGCCGGCGTTCGAACGCTTCCCGGTGCTGGCCGGCGTGGTGCCCAGCAACCTGCTGGTGACCCTGTGCATCGTCCTGCTGGTGGTCTATCTGATCATGCCCTGGGTAACACGTCGCTGCGCCGGTTGGCTCAACGCCGATTGATCCTTTCCCTTGACGTCCCCTCCCGCGGCGCCCGCGTGGCGCCCGTACCCACATTGTCCTGCATGGCAGGCAGAGGAGTTTCCATGAGCACTTTCGTTACCCGCGACGGCACCGAGATCTATTACAAGGACTGGGGCAGCGGCAAACCCGTGCTGTTCAGCCACGGCTGGCCGCTGGACGGCGACATGTGGGAATACCAGATGCAGTACCTGAGCAGCCGCGGCTACCGCACCATCGCCTTCGACCGCCGCGGTTTCGGTCGTTCCAGCCAGCCTTGGAACGGCTACGACTACGACACCTTCGCCGATGACATCGCCGGGCTGATCGAGCACCTGGACCTGCGCGAAGTCACCCTGGTCGGCTTCTCCATGGGCGGTGGCGACGTCAGCCGCTACATCGGCCGCCACGGCACCTCCCGCGTCGCCGGCCTGGTGCTGCTGGGCGCCGTCACGCCGATCTTCGGCAAGGCCGCCGACTTCCCGCAGGGTGTGGACACTGCTGTGTTCGACGGCATCAAGGCCGGCCTGCTGCAGGACCGTGCGCAGTTCATCGCCGACTTCGCCGCGCCGTTCTACGGCACCAACCACGGCCAGAAGGTCTCCGACGGCGTGCTGACCCAGACCCTCAACATCGCCCTGCTGGCTTCGCTCAAGGGCACCGTGGACTGCGTGGGCGCCTTCTCGGAAACCGATTTTCGTGCGGACCTCGCCAAGGTCGACGTGCCGACCCTGGTGATCCACGGCGACGACGACCAGATCGTGCCGTTCGAAACCACCGGCAAGCTGGCCGCCGAGCAGATCAAGGGCGCCGAACTGAAGGTCTATGCTGGCGCACCCCACGGCTTCGCCGTCACCCACGCGCAGCAACTCAACGAAGACCTGCTGGCCTTCCTGCAACGCTGAGGGGCACGAGCATGAGTAATGCAGAGCGCAACGCAGACCTGATCCTGTTCAACGGCAAGCTGCACACCGTCGACCCGGAACGCCCGCACGCCACCGCCGTGGCCATCGCCGACGGCAAGTTCCTGGTCGTTGGCACCGATGCCCAGGCGATGGCCTATCGCGACGCCTCGACCCAACTGGTCGACCTTAACCGCCGCACCGTCATCCCCGGCCTCAACGACTCGCACTTGCACCTGATCCGAGGCGGCCTGAACTACAACCTCGAGCTGCGCTGGGAGGGTGTGCCGTCGCTTTCCGACGCGCTGGAAATGCTGCGCCTGCAGGCCCAGCGCACGCCGTCGCCGCAGTGGGTACGGGTCGTCGGTGGCTGGAACGAATTCCAGTTCGCCGAACGCCGCCTGCCGACCATCGAGGAGCTGAACAAGGCGGCGCCGGACACCCCGGTGTTCGTCCTGCACCTGTATGACCGGGCGTTGCTCAACCGAGCGGCGCTGCGCGTCGTCGGCTACACGAAAGACACGCCGAACCCGCCCGGCGGCGAGATCGTCCGCGACAGCAATGGCGAACCCACCGGCATGCTGATCGCCCGGCCCAACGCGATGATCCTCTACGCGACCCTGGCCAAGGGGCCGAAGCTGCCACTGGAGTACCAGGTCAACTCGACCCGCCAGTTCATGCGCGAGCTGAACCGCCTCGGCCTGACCAGCGTGATCGACGCCGGCGGCGGCTTCCAGAACTATCCCGACGACTACCAGGTGATCCAGCAGCTGGCCGACGCCGACCAGCTCACCGTACGCATCGCCTACAACCTGTTCACCCAGAAGCCCAAGGAAGAACTGGCCGACTTCAGGAACTGGACCTCCAGCGTGACCTACGGCCAGGGCAGCGACTTCCTGCGCCACAACGGCGCCGGCGAGATGCTGGTGTTCTCCGCCGCCGACTTCGAGGATTTCCTCGAACCGCGCCCGGACCTGCCCGGCACCATGGAAGCGGAGCTGGAGCCTGTGGTGCGCCACCTGGTCGAGCAGCGCTGGCCGTTCCGCCTGCACGCGACCTATGACGAGTCCATCTCGCGCATGCTCGACGTGTTCGAGAAGGTCAACCTGGATATCCCGTTCAACGGCCTGCCGTGGTTCTTCGACCACGCCGAGACCATCACGCCGAAGAACATCGAGCGGGTGAGGGCGCTGGGCGGCGGTATCGCCATTCAGGACCGCATGGCGTTCCAGGGTGAGTACTTCGTCGACCGCTACGGCAAGCAGGCCGCCGAGGCCACGCCGCCGATCAAGCGCATGCTGGCCGAAGGTGTGCCGGTCGGCGCCGGCACCGACGCCACCCGCGTGTCCAGCTACAACCCCTGGACCTCACTGTACTGGATGGTTAGCGGCAAAACCGTGGGTGGTCTGAGTCTCTACCCCGAGGGGCTGTCCCGCGAGGTGGCGATCCAGTTGTTCACCCACGGCAGCGCCTGGTTCTCCAGTGAGCAGGGCAAGAAGGGCATGCTCAAGGCCGGCCAGTTGGCGGACCTGGCGGTGCTCTCGGATGACTTCTTCAGCGTCGAGGAAGAGGCGATCAAGACCATCGAGTCGGTGCTCACCGTGGTGGGCGGCAAGATCGTCCACGGCGACCGCGAATTCGACAAGCTCGCCCCGCCGAGCATCCCGGTGGTGCCGGAGTGGTCCCCGGTGGCCATGGTTCCCGGCCACTGGCGCCCGCAGGCGCCGCTGCAGCAGGCCGTGCACCAGTGCATCGGCTCCTGCGGCGTACATGGCCACAGCCACGAGCGGGCACGTACCAAGGACGTGCCGGTGAGTGACTTCGCCGGGTTCTGGGGCGCGTTCGGCTGTTCCTGCTTCGCGTTCTGATGGTGAGCTGGAGCCTGCCTTGCCGCCCGGCACGGCGGGCTCTTCGTAGGACCGAGGGGGACGCCTAGTCCTTGCTGGCGAACAGAGTTTCCGGATGCTTCGGTTCCGGAGCGTTCGCGAGCAAGCTCGCTCCTGCATTCCCGATTCCCGGCGTGCGATCCAGGCTGCCCCCCGCATCGATAGCCTTTTACCGCTTGAGCCAATCAATAACTGCAATAGCAGCCCGTCCCGTTTGATCTATCTTCTGATGAGTTGTGCGAATACGAGGCGCCGCACAGGCGTCCACAAGGAGCCTGCAATGAGTGAAGAAAAGAAAGGTAGCTGCCCCTTCCACCACACCGCCGGTGGCGGCACCTCGAACCGCGACTGGTGGCCGAACCAGCTGAGGCTGGACCTGCTGCACCAGCATTCCTCCAAGTCCAATCCGATGGGCGAGGACTTCAACTACGCCGAAGCCTTCAAGACGCTTGATCTGGAAGCGGTCAAGGCCGACCTGCGCGCCCTGATGACCGATTCCCAGGACTGGTGGCCGGCAGACTTCGGCCACTACGGCCCGCTGTTCATCCGCATGGCCTGGCACTCCGCCGGCACCTATCGCATTGGTGACGGCCGTGGCGGCGCCGGTCGCGGCCAGCAGCGCTTCGCCCCGCTCAACAGCTGGCCGGACAACGTCAGCCTGGATAAGGCGCGCCGGCTCATCTGGCCAATCAAGCAGAAGTACGGCGCCAAGCTGTCCTGGGCCGACCTGATCGTCCTCACCGGCAACGTTGCCCTGGAATCCATGGGCTTCAAGACCTTCGGCTTCGCCGGCGGTCGCGAGGACGTCTGGGAACCGGACCAGGACGTGTACTGGGGCGAGGAAACCACCTGGCTGGGCGGCGACAAGCGCTACACCGGCGAGCGAGACCTGGAAAACCCCCTGGCTGCCGTGCAGATGGGCCTGATCTACGTGAACCCCGAAGGCCCCAACGGCAACCCCGACCCGCTGGCCGCCGCCCGCGACATCCGCGAAACCTTCGCGCGCATGGCCATGGACGACGAGGAGACCGTCGCCCTGATCGCCGGCGGCCACACCTTCGGCAAGACCCACGGCGCGGGTCCGGCGGACCACGTCGGCGCCGACCCGGAAGCCGGCGGCCTGGAAAACCAGGGCCTGGGCTGGGTCAGCAGCTTCGGAACGGGCTCTGGCGGCGATGCCATCACCAGTGGCCTGGAGGTCACCTGGACGTCCACGCCGACGCGCTGGAGCAACAACTTCTTCTGGAATCTGTTCGGCTACGAATGGGAACTGACCAAGAGCCCGGCGGGCGCCCACCAGTGGCAGCCGAAGAACGGTGCGGGCGCCGGCAGCATTCCCGATGCCCACGACAAGTCCAAGCGCCGCGCACCGTCGATGCTCACCACCGACATCTCGCTGCGTGTCGACCCGGCCTACGAGAAGATCTCCCGGCGCTTCTACGAAGACCCTGACGCCTTCGCCGACGCGTTCGCCCGCGCCTGGTTCAAGCTGACCCACCGCGACATGGGCCCGCGCGCCCGTTACCTCGGGCCGGAAGTGCCGGCCGAGGAACTGGTCTGGCAGGACCCGATCCCGGCGGTCAATCACCCGCTGGTCGACGAGCAGGATATCGCCGCGCTCAAGGCCAAGGTGCTGGCCTCGGGCCTGTCTGTGTCCGAACTGGTCTCCACCGCCTGGGCCTCGGCGTCGACCTTCCGTGGCTCCGACAAGCGCGGCGGCGCCAACGGCGCGCGCATCCGCCTCGCCCCACAGAAAGACTGGCCGGTGAACCAGCCCGAACAGCTGGCCAAGGTGCTCGGCGTGCTGGAGGAAATCCAGACCGAGTTCAACGCTTCCGCTGCTGGCGGCAAGAAGATATCCCTGGCCGACCTGATCGTCCTGGCCGGCGATGCCGGTGTGGAAGAGGCGGCGCGCAAGGGTGGCCACAAGGTCAGCGTGCCGTTTGCGCCGGGCCGCATGGACGCCAGCCAGGAACAGACCGACGTGCACTCGGTGGGCATGCTGGAGCCGGTCGCCGATGGCTTCCGCAACTTCCAGAAGTCGAAGTTCGCCGTGCCGGCCGAAGCGCTGCTGATCGACAAGGCCCAACTGCTGACTCTTACCGGGCCGGAAGTGACCGCGCTGATCGGCGGCCTGCGCGTGCTGGGCGCCAACACCGGCGGCTCGCAGAATGGCGTTTTCACCTCGCGTCCCGGCACCCTCAGCAACGACTTCTTCGTCAATCTGCTGGACATGGGCACCGTGTGGAAGCCGACTTCGGCGGACAACACCGAGTTCGAAGGTCGTGACCGCAAGACGGGCGAGCCGAAGTGGACCGGCAGCCGCATCGACCTGCTACTGGGTTCAAACTCTCAGCTGCGGGCGCTGTCGGAGGTCTATGGTTGCTCGGACGGCGAACGCAAGTTCGTCCATGACTTCGTCAAGGCCTGGACCAAGGTGATGAACCTGGACCGCTTCGACCTGCCGCGCTGATCGGACAGGCAGGAGCCAAGGGCCCGCGGACGAGCGATTGTCCGCGGGCCTTGTCGTTCGTGAGGGAGCCGGCCGTCGCAAGATCTTCACAGGCTGCCGGCAGACTGGGCCGCTTATCCGTTACCCATCGAAAGGGGTTTCGCACATGCGCCGTCGCATCACCGCTGTACTGGGCACCATCGCGCTGGCCGCCGCCAGTTTCACCGCCAGCGCCGAGGAGTCTCCCGGCCGCGCCCTGAGCGCGGCCGCCGGCGTTCCCTGGCCGACGGTGATCGCCCACCGTGGCGCTTCCCACGACGCCCCCGAAGAAACCGCGCCGGCCTATCTCGCCGCCCGTGAGCTGGGCGCGGACTATCTGGAGGCGGACCTGCAGCGCACCAGCGACGGCGTGCTGGTGGCCGTGCACGACGACACCCTGGAGCGCACCACCAACATCGCCAAGGTCTTTCCCGGCCGCGAGAAGGACCCGGTAAGCAAGTTCACCCTGGCCGAGCTCAAGCGCCTGGACGCCGGCAGCTGGTTCAACATCAGCTATCCCGAGCGCGCCCGTTCCAAGTACGCGGGGCTGCGCATCCTTACCCTGGACGAGCTGATCGACATTGCCGAAGGCGGTGGCGAAACCCCCGGCCTGTACCTGGAAACCAAGGCGCCGGGGCAGTTCCCCGGTATCGAGGAGGACCTGCGCAAAGCGCTTGAGAGCCGCGGCTGGCTCGATGCGCAGGGCGAGCCGCAAGGCAAGATCGTCCTGCAGACCTTCGAGAAGAGCAGCCTCGAACTGCTGCAGAAGAGCATGCCGAAGGTGCCCAAGATCCTGCTGCTCTGGACCGGCGATGGCTACATGGCGGCGAAGAGCCCGACCACCTTCGCCCAGTCCGGCGAGAAGATCAAAGCGGATTTCTATGCCCGGCAGGAGGTGAAGTCCAAGGAAGAATTCTTCGCCTGGCTGGACTGGGCCAAGGCCCATGGCGCGCTGGGTACAGGGCCCTCGGCGACCCTGACCGCCCGCGGCGACCAGAGCTACATGGACCTGGTGCAGCCGTGGATGAACCAGGCCGCCCATGAACGTGGCCTGTTCGTGCATGCCTACACGGTCGATGACTCGGTGGACTTCGACACGCTCACCAAGGCCGGCGTGGACGGCTTCTTCACCAACCGAACCGACCAGTTGCTGATGTTCCTCGGCCGGCCGCCGAGCCGCGACGTGGATGAGGTGCTGAAGTCGGTGGGCTACTGAGTTGCAGGGGATGTCTACACTCGCAGTGGCGTCCCGTCACGTCATGCGCAACCGGGAGAGTCCCATGAATAGGAGAGCCCAATGATTGCCCGCAAACTGATTCCCGCCGCCCTTGCCGCCGCCTTGTTGCCCTGCTCGCTGGCCCAGGCCGCCTCCCTCGGCGATGTCGCCGGCCAGCTCGGGGGCCTGGGCAGCCTGCCGTCCGCGTCTTCCAGCAGTAGCAACGTCGCCGGGTTGTTGGAGTACTGCGCGAAGAACAATTACCTCAATGCCAATGCCGCTACGCAGGTGAAGGACAAGCTACTGGGCAAGCTGCCGGGCAATACCACCACCAGCGACAGCGGCTACAAGGATGGCGCCAAGGGCATCCTCACCGGCAGCGACGGCAAGAGCCTCGACCTGTCCGGTAGCGGCATCAAGGAGAAGGTCACCAAGCAGGTGTGCGACAAGGTCCTGAGCCAGGGTAAGTCACTGCTCTGATACCGCTGCAGCGTATGGGGGGCGTGCGGCCCCCATTCGTGGCGCGCGTTTGTAGGATGGGCACGCCATCCTACGTTGCGCTCGACCGTGATTTCTCGTACCGCACATCCCGCTCGTCCACGCGCCCGGACAGTTGCCAGCCGTGGCGGCGATAGAAGGCGTTGGCGCGAATGCCGTCGCCGCCATCGGTCACCAGCCATATGTTCCCATGCTCGCGGAACAGCTGTTCCTCGGCTGCCGCCAACAACAGGCTGCCCATGCCCAGCCGCTCGCACTCCGGGCGCACGAACAGAGCGAAGAGTTCTCCTTCCTGGGTATCCACCATGGCGAAGCCGCCGGCAACGCCCTCGATCTCGGCGACCCACGCGCAGGGCGCGGTTTTGATCGCCTCGGTCAGCACCTGCGGCGTGATGCCCAGCTCGGCCATCTGCTCACGGCTCAGGTGGTTCTCCCGCACGCTGGTGCGGATGTCGAAGAGGGTGTCGATGTCCGCCGGTGTGGCGATGCGGACCGATGCGGTGCGGATCGATGGAGACATGGCGACTGTTCTCGACATCAGGTGGCGGAGAATCCGCTGTGGTAGGCGACTTGGCCGGAGGCTTTCGAGCCATCCAGCGACAGGGCCATGAAGTATTCCGGCGGCACGCCCGCGTACTGGATTTCCGGGGCGTGGCGGAAGCCGAAGCGCGGGTAATAGGCCGGGTCTCCGAGGACCACGCAGCCTTTCGCGTCCAGGGCGTTCAAACGCTCCAGCCCGGCGCGGATCAGCGCCGCGCCGATCCCCCTGCCGTGCAGGCCGGGCCGCACCGAAACCGGACCCAGCCCGTACCAGCCGAGGTCCACACCGTTCAGGGTGACGGGCGAGAACGCCACATGGCCGACCACCTCGCTCTCTATCGTGGCGACCAGGGAAACGCTCAGCGCCCCGGCTGCACGCAAGGCGTCGACGATGGCCCCTTCGGTACCGCTGCTGTGCTCAGCCTCGGCAAAGGCTGCGGTGGTCAAATCGCGAATGCGCGCTGTGTCTTCGGACTGTTCGGGGCGAATCTGGTAACCCATGGCGCGAATCCTCATTGAGTCGCCGGCCCGTCGCTATTGGCCGGGTGAGCACTATAGCCAAGGCTGACCGTGATTTGCCTGTAGGCGAATACCCCGGAGCGGGGCGTAGGACAGGAACTGCGCGGCTGCATTGTGCTCTGCGTCGCCTGACGCGGCGCGGGGTGTTCGGGCTTCTCGCCGCTCAGACCTTGCGCCAAACGCTCGCCAGCCAAGGCTGCTGCTCGCGCGGCAGGCCAGGGGGGCGATAGTAGTGCTCCAACTCGCGGAAGCCGGCTTCCTCCAGCAGGCTCGTCCAGTTTGCGAGGTCGTGGTAGGAGCCGTAGCGCCCGCCGTTCCAGCCTTCCTGGTTCTCCCCGCGCGGATTGGAACTGAACAGTACGCCGCCCGGCTTCAGTGCTCCATGAAGTTGGCGCAACACGCGCGGTAGCTCGCTGCGCGGTACGTGGAAGAGGCTGGCGTTGGCATAGATGCCGTCGAAGCGCTCGGCGGGCAGGTCGAGGGCAAGGAAGTCCTGCTGCCAGACCTCGCAACCGCTGGCCTCGCGGGCCATGGCGACGAAGTCGGAGCAGCCGTCGAGGCCGACCGGCGCATGCCCAATGCCTTTCAGCGCACACAGATCGCGGCCCGGACCACAACCGAAGTCGAGCAGAGCGAAAGGCGCCTCGCCCTGTATGTGCCGCAGCAGCGCGGCGATGTTCTGGGTGACGTCGTGGTCCCAGGTGCCCTCACGGAAGGAGTGGGCGCTGTCCTGGTAGTGCTGCAGGGTGACGCGGGAAATGTCGCGCAGGATCGGGTCTTCGGTGCTCATGGCAGTAATCGGTCCGGGGTTGATGCCTGATTCTACCGTGGAGTTTGAAAGTCAGCGCTGGGACGCGGGCATCGAGGGGCGGCTCTAGACTCAAACATTGCAACCACGGATCGACAAAATGTCCCTCTCCCGAACCCTACATGCCCTGGATTGGCCCGCACTCACCCGGCAACTCGACGCCGACGGCCAAGCGCTGATTCCGGGCCTGCTGGATAGAGCGCAGTGCGAGATGCTTCGCGCGCTCTACGACCGGGATGCGCCATTTCGTAGCCGCGTGGTCATGGCCCGGCATAACTTCGGCCTCGGCGAGTACCGCTACTTCACCTACCCCTTGCCCGCGCTGCTGCAGGAACTGCGCGAAGCCATCTATGCGCCGCTTCGGGTCATCGCCAACACCTGGCAGGAACGCATGGACACCGGTATCCGGTACCCGCCGGAGCATGCCGACTTTCTTGCCCAATGCCATGCCGCCGACCAGCGCTGGCCGACACCCTTGCTGCTGCGCTACCGTGCCGGTGACTACAACTGCTTGCACCAGGACCTCTACGGCGAATTGGCCTTCCCGCTGCAGGTGGCGATCCTGCTGTCGCGGCCTGGCGAGGAGTTCACGGGTGGCGAGTTCGTCCTCACCGAGCAGCGCCCGCGTATGCAGTCGCGGGCGAGCGTGGTGCCGTTGCAGCAGGGCGATGCCGTGGTGTTCGCCCTGGCCCAGCGGCCGGTTCTCGGCGTACGTGGCTATCACCGGGTCAACCTACGCCATGGCGTCAGTCGCCTGCATACCGGCGAGCGCTTCACCCTCGGGGTGATCTTCCACGATGCGCTGTGAGGAGTAGCATGGATCGGTCCAGGGAACCGGGAGATCGACATGCACTACGAAGTGATTCAGCGTCACCGCAGCGAATACCCCGCGCCCATCACCTTTGCCAAGGGCGCGCCGCTGTTCGTTGGCGAGCGCTATGAAGGCGCCGAGGGCTGGGAAGACTGGTACTTCTGCTCCACGCCCGGGCAGCGCGAGGGTTGGGTGCCGGCGCAGGTGTTCAACATGACCGCGCCGGGTGCCGGGGTGGCGATGGAGGACTACACCGCCCGTGAACTCGACGTGGAGGTCGGTGAGCGGCTCGAAGGCGGGCGTGAGCTGGGCGGCTGGCTCTGGTGCGTCCGCCCCAGCGGCGAGGCGGGCTGGGTACCGCTGGATTGCCTGCAGGAAGTCAGCGCCTGACCCGCGACGCCTGATCTGCTATGGAGTCAGGCCTTGTAGCGGCGCCCTGCGTGCTGCTTGAGCCACGCCATCAGCCCACGCTGCTGCACCACAGCGGGTTGCTCCACCAATAGCGCGGCGCTGGCCTTCTGGCGGAAGTCCAGCAGACGGCCCATGGCCTCGGCGATCTCCTGGCGCGCCTCCATGCAGGGGGCGAGGGTTTCCTTGTCGATGTAGTAGGCGGCGCCGTCGCTGATGGCGGTGAACTGTGCCTGCCAGGCAGAGCCGGTCAGCACACCGGCCTCGCCGAACACTTCGCCCGGCCCCATGCGGCCGGCCTCGATGGTCTGGCTCTCGTGGGGCAGGGTGACGCTGACCACGCCGGAGTCGATGATTTGCAGACGGTCACTGACATCCCCCGGCGCCAGCAGCACTTCGCCGCGCTTGAACGGTCGGCGCTGCATGCGGTTCGCCAGCTCGTCGCGCTCCTCGTCGCGGAGCGCGTCGAACAGGCCCGAGCGCACCAGCAGCGCCCGTGCCCGCGAGGCGCTCTCGCGCATCGGCGCGTCGGCCTCGGCCAGCAGGTTGATGCCGGCGGCCTGCAGATGGCGGTAGGCGAGGTCGAACAGTTGATTGCGCACCTCGCGCTTCTCCCCCATGGCTGCGACGAAACCGCTCATTTCGTACTCCACCCCGTCCGGCGCGGACTTGCGTACGCTGACCGCCGGTGCCGGACTGGCCAGCAGGGCGCGGCAGCCCCCGAGGGCTTGCTCCAGGGCCTCGATCACCTTGCGTGGGCGGATGTGCGGGCTGACCGTCAGGCTCACGCTGACCCCATAAAGGTTTGCCGGTCGGCTCAGGTTGAGCACCTTGGCCTTGGCGGCGAGGGAGTTGGGCACTACCGCGAGCGTGCCCTGAGAGGTCTGCAGGTAGGTGGAGCGCCAGTCGATTTCGGTGACTTTGCCCTCGATACCGTCGATGGAGATCCAGTCGTCAAGCTGGTAGGGCTTGGTGGTGTTGAGCACGATGCCGGAGAACACGTCGCTCAGCGTGCTCTGCAGCGCCAGGCCGAGGACGATGGCAACCACCCCGGAAGTGGCCAGCAGGCCCTTCACCGGCAGCTCCAGCACGTAGCCGGCGGCAGCGATGATGGCGACCAGGAAGATCAGCGCGCCGACCACGTCTTGCAGCAGCCGCCCGCCGTGGCCGATGCGTTGCACCAGCAGGAAGCCCAGCACCACGGTCAGGCAGCGCGCGGCGAACAGCCACCAGAAGATCTGTACGGCGGTGGCGACCATGTGGCTGGGCAGGTCGTCCGGCCAGGGCGCGGCGCGCAGCGGGTTCATCCCGGCGTTGAACAGCAGCAGGCTGAACAGCAGGAAACACAAAATGCGCGCGGCCAGCCGCCAGTGCGGATGGGCCGGTCCGACCAGCCGCCAGAGCAGCAGGTCGATCAGCAGCAGGACGGGGGCGGCGAACAGCGGGTGGGTGGTGAGCAGGGCGGGCATCGAGCCTCTCCTTGGAACGATCGCAAGAAGATGGCACAGAAAGCGCTTTCTGGCAGCGCCCTCAGCTCGGGTTGTGCGAATCCACCAGCTTCAGCCACTCATCGGTCTCGACTTCGCCGGCGATGCGCAGCTTCGGTTCGCTCTCATCGAACAGCACCAGGGCGCTGCCGTACTCGGGGGTATCGGTCTCGCGGACCTTCAGGTTCTCGCGCAGGAGGTCGAAGCATTCGCTGTGGGTGACCAGCACCAGATTGCGGTGCGCGGCCTTGTGCTGGCGGATCTGCTCGGCAAGGTCACCGTCCTTGCAGGTGAGCAGCCAGTCCTGGCGCACCACGTTGCGGTCGAACATCAGGTCGGCGGTCTGCACGGTGCGGTTGGCCGGGCTGCTGTAGATGTCAGTGGCAGTCAGGCCCAGGCGGGCGATGCTGTCGCCCATGCTCTGTGCCAGGGCGGCGGCGCGGGAGGTGATGCCGTCGGCGGCGCCCAGGCATTCGGCGGCGGAGCGGTCGCAACGTTCCATATGGCGTACCAGCAGGACGACCCCGCCGCGGGCCCAGTTTTGCGCGAACAGGCTGCTGCTCGGCACCTCCTCAAGTGGCGATGGCAACGAACGCCAGGCGACCAGGGCGAAGGTGGTGCAGGCCAGGAGGGCGGCGGCGAACAGGGTAGTGCGGGGCAAGGGCGATCCTCGGGCGGGGCGTCCGCGCGGGATTGCGGGAGGCTGGGCGCATGCATGCTGCACCCGGCAAGGTGACAATCACACGATCGATTGATGACGAGACGGTGATTAAAGTTCCGCAGCGAGCCTATCGAAGGTCTTCGGTATTGTTGCTGTCCATTACGCTGACGGTGGCCGTGGTGCCTGCGCGTAGGCGGGCGCGACTCTGGTAATCCGCGGCGATGGCGATGCGCACGGGGATGCGCTGGGCGAGCTTCACCCAAGTGTAGCTCGGGTTGATGTTGGCCAGCAGGCGCGCGCCGGCGACATTCTCCCGGTCGGTGATGGCAAAGGCGATGCTCTCGACGCGGCCGTCGAAGCGCTCGCCGCTCATCAGTTGCACATCTACCCGGTCACCTTCGCGGATGCGCGGCAGCTTGGTTTCCTCGAAGTAGCCGCTGACATAGAAGGAATCACTGTCCACCAGCGCCACCAGTGAATGGCCTGCGGTGGCGTAGTCGCCGGCACGAGTCAGCAGGTTGGTCACGTAGCCGTTCACCGGCGCCACCACCTGGGTTCGCTCCAGGTCCAGGCGTGCCTGCTTCTGCGCAGCTTCGGACAGGGCCACGTTGGCTTGCGCCAGACCCAGGTTGGCCTGTTCGCGCAGCAACTGCGCCTCGGCCACAGTGACGTCGGTCTGGGCTTTCTCCCATTCCTCGTTGGAGATCGCCGAGCGCGCCTTCAGGGCCCGGCGGCGGACTTCCTCGCTATGGCGCTGCTGCAACAGCGCCTGGTTGGCGGCGATGGCTGCCTGGGACTGGCCGAGCGCAGCGCGGGCAACCTCCACCGCGCGGTCGGCGTGCAGCACCGCCAGTTCGTAGCGCGCCGGGTCGATGGTCAGCAGCAGCTCGCCCTTGCTGACGTGCTGGTTGTCCTTCACCCGCAGCTCGACGATACGCCCGGTGACGTCCGCCGAGAGCGTCACCACGTCGGCGCGTACCCGCGCGTCGCGGGTCCAGGGCGCACGGGTGTAGTAGGTCCAGGCGAAGTAGCCGAGGATCAGGGCGAGCGCGACCACCGCCAGGGTAATCAGTGGCGGGACGATTTTGCGCAGGCTGGCCATTCAGTGCAGGGCTCCCATGAGCAGGATCAGGCCCGCGCAGATGCAGGCATAGAGCGCGCCTTCGAACAGCGCCTCATGCCAGACCAGGCGCAGGACGCCAAGGCGGCGCAGGCTCCAGTCCAGCAGCAGGAAGATCGGCAGGGCCAGCAGCAGCGCCTGGGCCAGCGGCGGCAGATAGACGCCGCCCAGTTCGATATCAACGGGCATGCAGCGCGGCTTCCCCATGGCCATCGTGGAGGGCGGCGGATTCGCCGTAGAGGTCACTGAAGCGTTCGAGCAGGTCGGCAGCTACCAGCAGTGCCACGCCGCTGACGAATACCGGGCGCATGGCATCGCCGCTGGGGTAGTTGCCATGGCCTTGCAATTCGTCCAGCTCGTTGCCCAGCTCGCGCATGGCCGGCAATACCCGGTGCAGTGGTGCGGCAGGCGGCTGATCGAGGCTGGCGGCGAGTTCATCCAGCAGCAGTGACAGGCGCTCGCGCAGGGCTTGCGGCAGACCGTTGGGATTCAGGCTCTCGCGGCGCAGTTGGTGCAGCACGACGCCCAGGGTCATGCTCGCCAGGCTGCACTGGAAACGCTCGCCGGAGTGGCTGTCGCGCGCCGCCGGCAGTAATCCGAGCATGATCGCCAGGCGATCCACCATTCGGCTCTCGAACAGGAAGCGGCGCGCCTCGCTGGGCTTGGACAGCAGCACCGAGCGTACCTCGGCGCGAGTGCGGCGCGATTGACGGCGCAGGCGGGCATCGGCGTCGAAGGGGAACACCCAGGCGTACACCAGCAACGCCAGCACACCGGCGCTGACGTAACCGCCGGCGAACTCGAACCATTGCAGCGAGGTGTTGATCCACGCGCCCTGGTTCTGCGGGCCGACCAGCAGGAAAGTAGACAACCCCAGGCCGATGCCGATCCCGGCGGTCTGCGGGTTGGCCAGACCCACCGCGATCACGTACAGCAGCGGTGTGAGGAACAGCGCGAGCATCTCGAAGTCACCCACGCTGGGCAGCAGCAGGAACTGCAGCAGCGCCGCCGCCACCAGCGCCATGGCCAGCCCGCGCATGTAGGCCAGGCTGGCCATCAGCGGGCGCGGGAAGGTGGCTAGCAGGGAGCAGAGAATACCGATCAGGATCATTCCGGCGCGAGCGCCGTCCCAAGCGGTCTCGATCCATATCCAGCCGGCGCAGCACAGTGCGACGAAGGCACGTGTGGCGTTCATCGCGGCGAGATGAAAGTCCAGGTGCAGCGCATGGGCCTGGCTCTGCGGATAGGAACTGCTGCCGGGGCGGCCTTCCTGGATCGCCTCGCTCAGCTCGATCATCTCGTCCAGCTGCTGCATCAGCCGCGCCTGCTCGAAGCGCAACGCCCAGGCCAGGGAGCGCAGCGAAGTGGGCAGGCCGTCTGCCAGTTCCTCCGCCTGCCGCGCGGCGGCGTCGAAGCGCTGACGCAGTTGGGTGATGCGTTTGCGGGTAGCGTTGGGCAGATCACGGCCGAACTCGGCAAGCTCGGCGAGGCAGGCCAGTTCATCCTCGCGCAGACGCCGCACGGACTCGGGCAGCGGGCCGCTCAAGCGCGCTTCGATCAGTTTGCGCTGGCGCCGCAGGATGGCCAGCCGTGAAGTCATCAGCACCAGCTGGTTAGCCAACTGTTGCACCAGTTCGTCGGCACCGCGCAGGCGCGGGGCATCGAAATACAGGTGGCGGCGCAGCATTTCCAGGGCGGCAATCTCGCCCAGCAGCTGCTTCTGCCGCTGCTGGAAGTCCTCCTCCAGCTCCTCGCCACGGATCACCGCGGCAGCGTGCACGGCAATCAGTCGGATCAACTGGTCAACCTTGGCGAAATAGCCGCGCGCCACGCTCTGCGGACGGGCGAAGAACAGGCTGACCAGGGTCACGCAGGCAACGCCGAGCAGGGTTTCGGTGACGCGGGTGATGGCCAGGGTGTAGGTGGATTCGGGCGCCGGCTGGGCCAGCAACGCGACTATCACTGCGGTGAAACCGCTGAGGACGAAGGCGTGGGAGTAAGTGAAGCGCATCAGGGTGCCGCCGGCGGTGCAGAGCGCCAGCCACAGCGCCAGGGTGACGATGAAGGGCAACGGCGCCTGCGGGAACAGCGCCATGATCGCCACCGCGACCATGGCGCCGATGGTGGTGCCGATCACCTGGGCGAAGCTTTTCTGCAGGGTCATGCCGGCCAGTGGGGTGCTGATGATCACCACCGTCATGGTCGCCCATTTGGGCTGGTCGAGGTCTAGCAGGAAAGCCAGGTACAGCGTCAGGAGCCCCGCGAGCACGGTGCGCAGGGCGAACAGCAGGGTATCGCGGCCAGGATGAATGATGGCGCGCAGGTACAACAGCATGGGTGACATGCCAGGCCCTCGATCACGGCGGGAAGACGCCCCTTCGGTGGAGCGTCGCGAACCCTGTTGAGTGTGGTCGAGGTTTTCCGGCTGTGGGAAATTTCTTGGTTTAACCGGTGGCGTGCAGCGACTGCGCCAGACGCTCCTGGATGAAGTCGAGGAAGCACTGGATGCGCAGCGCCAGCTGCGAGTTGCGGTAGTACACCGCGTGGATGGGCTGGCGGCGTTCGCTGGTCATCTCCGGCAATACGCGCACCAGGCGCCCGGCACGGATGTCGTCGCAGGTCATGAAGCTGGCGAGGCAGGCGATGCCCTGGCCGCCGATGGCGAGCTGGCGCAGGGTTTCGCCGCTGGAGGCGGACAGCGACGGGGTAACCGTGAGGGTGTCGCCGCCAGCGTGGCGGATCGGCCAGACGTTCAGCGCCTCGGGCTGGGTGAAGCCCAGCAGGGAGTGGCCGAGCAGTTCTTCCAGGTCGGACGGAGCGCCGTGGCGCTCGAGGTATTCGGGAGCAGCGAGCAGGTTCAGCTGACTGCTGCCCAGCGGACGGGCGTGCAGGCTGGAGTCGGCGAGGTGGCCGATGCGGATGGCGATGTCGGTACTCTGCTCCAGCAAGTCGATGTTCAGGTCGTTGGTGTTGAGCTGCAGCTCTATGTCCGGGTAGCGCTCGCGGAAGGCGCCGATATGTGGCACCACGGCGTGCAGCATGAAGGGCGACGCCGCGTTGATCCGTAGACGCCCGGCCGGGGATTGCTGGCGCAGGGCCAGGCGCTCTTCCAGGGCGTCCATCTGTTCGAGGATGTGGCGGGCGTTCTCCAGGAAGAATTCGCCTTCCTCGGTCAGCTTCATGCGCCGGGTGGTGCGGTTGAGCAGGGTGGTGCCGAGCTTTTCCTCCAGCTTCGACAACGCCCGGCTCACTGCCGAGGGCGTGAGCCCCAGCTGTTCGGCGGCGGCAGTGATGGAGCCGCAGTCGATCACCGTGGCGAAGGTCTTGAGTTCGTCGGAGTGGGCTTTCATCGGCAGGCCTGTTCGAGAGCGGCGGGGTGATTGTAGGGTTTGGCGGGGTGACTGTAGGAGCGGGCTTGCTCGCGAACCACATCGCAGCGGGGCCGGTTCGCGAGCAAGAACCAGGCGTCCCCCTCGCTCCTACGAAAAGCGTTCAGATCCCGGAGGTATCAGAAGGTGCCGGGATAGGCGCCGCCATCGAGCAGCAGGTTTTGCCCGGTCAGGTAGCCGGCGTGGGCGCTGCAGAGGAAGGCGCAGAAGGTGCCGAACTCCTCGGCAGTGCCGAATCGCCCGGCGGGGATTGCCCGTTTTTCGGCTTCCACCAGTTCGCCTTCGTCGCGCCCGCTCAGTTGTGCCGCGCGATGGAGGCCGCTGCGCAGGCGGTCGGTATCGAAGGAGCCGGGCAGCAGGCCGTTGATGGTCACGTTATGGCCGGCCACCCGCGGCTGGCGGGCGAGGCCGGCGACGAAGCCGGTCAGGCCGCTGCGCGCGCCGTTGGACAGGCCGAGCACGTCGATGGGCGCCTTCACTGCACCGGAGGTGATATTGACGATGCGCCCGAAGCCGCGCTCGGCCATGCCGTCGATGGTGGTCTTGATCAGCTCGATGGGCGTGAGCATGTTCAGCTCCAGTGCGCGCAGCCAGTCTTCGCGCTCCCAGTCGCGAAAATCACCGGGCGGCGGGCCGCCGGCGTTGTTGACCAGGATGTCCACCCGCGGGCAGGCGGCGATCAGTGCGGCGCGCACATCCGGCTGGCTGATGTCGCCGGCCACTTCGCGCACTTCAACGCCCAGCTGGCGCAGTTCGGCGGCGGTGGCGGCGAGGGTGTCGACGTCGCGGGCGTTGATCGCCAGGTTCACACCCTCGCGAGCCAGCGCCAGGGCGCAGCCTTTGCCGAGGCCCTTGCTGGCGGCGCAGACCACGGCCCAACGGCCCTTGATGCCCAGATCCATGATGTTCTCCTGTAGTACGGGAATAAACCAGTAGGAGCGAGCTTGCTCGCGAACCAACCCCCAGTGCAATGCGGTTCGCGAGCAAGCTCGCTCCTGCAAAATACGCATCGTCCAGCGGTGCGGTCAGGCGATGACCATCGGTGCTGGGAGGCGACTGATCCATTTACCGCTGCCGGCGCCGGACTTCAAGCGGCGCAGCGCTTCGGGCAGCTTGGCGAAGTCGAAGTACTGCTTCGCGGCGTCTGCAATTGGCCACTGGCGACGCCCTGCATCAGGTGCTCCGCGCCTGCCTGCAGCTCTTGCCAGTCGAGGTTTTCGCCATGGGCGTGAATGCTGTTGAGCGCCACTTCATGCAGCGAGATGGCGGTGCTGAAAGCCGGCAGCGGAGCGCCTTCCTGGCGATCCTGGATGCACACCAGATGGCCGTTGTAGCCCAGCAGCGGGGCGAGGCTGGCGGCGTGGTTGCCGCTGACGGTATCGAAGATCCCGTGCAGGCGGCGCGGGCCGAGAATTTCGAGCAGTTGCTGGGTCCATTGGCTGTCGCGGTAGTCGAAGACCCCGGCGATGCCCAGTTGTAGCAGGTGCTCACGGTGTGTCGCCGAAGCCGTCACCCACACGCGCAGGCCGCGTTGCAGGGCGAGTTGCGCCAGCAGATAGCCGACTGCACCACCGGCGCCGGTCACCAGCACGTCGCGATTGTTGCAGGCCGGCAGCTTGTCCAGCGCCTGCCTGGCGGTGAGCCCGGGGCAGGGCAGGCTGGCGGCGGTGGCGTCGTCCAGCGAGTCCGGAACCGGGTAGATGGCCCGGGCACGCAGCAGGGTGTACTCGGCAAAGCTGCCGCCACGGCTGAGTGCCTGGTGATAGGCCACGCGGGCGCCGGCGCGCAGGTTAACTTCGCTGCCCACCGCAATGACGATGCCGACGCCGTCCACGCCGGGTACCTGGCCTTGCTGCCAGTCGTCGCGGCCCCAGTCGATCATCTTCCAGTCCACCGGGTTCAGCGCGATGGCGGTGTTGGCCACCAGCACTTCATCTGGGCCCGGCGTGGGCACCGGCAGGCGGGCGAGGGTGAGGCCGTCGAGCCCGGCGCCGGGCGTCCAGGTCCATGCCGCGTAGTCGTTTGTACTCATGAAAACTCCTTGGAAACGGCAAAGCCGCCCCGAGGGGCGGCTGTCGGTCTGCTGCGGATCAGTCCCAGGCCGGGGCCAGGCTTTCCGGGCTGGTGATGCGCTCGTTGCGCTCCAGCGCGGCGATGGCGGCCATGTCGGCGTCGGTCAGGCGCAGGTCCACGGCACGCAGGTTGCCTTCGAGGTTCTCGCGCTTGGTCGACGACGGGATCACCGAGTAGCCCAGCTGCATGGCCCAGGCCAGGGTGACCTGCGCCGGGGTGACGCCGTGGCGCTTGGCGATCTCGATGATCGCCTCGTCGCCCAGCACCTTGCCGTAGCCCAGGGTCATGTAGGAGGTGATGTGGATGCCCTGGCTGCGGGCAAAATCCACTACCTTGCGGTTCTGCAGGTAGGGGTGCAGCTCGACCTGGTTGGTGGCGATCTGGCCGGCGCCCACGGCGGCAATGGCTTCCTGCATCAGCGCGATGGTGAAGTTGGAGACGCCGATTTCGCCAGTGAGACCCTGGGCCTTGGCTTCGGCCAAGGCGCCCATGAACTCGGCGACCGGCACTTCGCCCTCGGGCGACGGCCAGTGGATCAGGGTCAGCTCGACGCGGTCGGTACGCAGCTTGTGCAGGCTGTCCTTGAGGCTGGGGATCAGCTTGTCGGCGGCGTAGTTCTCGGTCCAGATCTTGGTGGTCAGGTACAGCTCGTCACGCTTGACCTTGGCACCTGCGATGGCCTCGCCGACATCGGCTTCGTTGCCGTAGATCTGCGCGGTGTCGATGGCGCGGTAGCCCAGGTCCAGTGCGGTGCGGATGGAGTCGATGACGGTCTGGCCCTTGAGGCGGAAGGTGCCGAGGCCGAATGCGGGAACGCTCATGGGAAGTCTCCTTGGTCGATCAGTGAGTGGGAACCGCGCCAGGGGCGGCGGGTTCCATGGAATTGCTGCGGTCCAGACGACCACTCAGGGCGGTCAGGCCGAAGGCGGCTAGGGTGACGACGGCGGCGATCCAGGGCGTATGACCCAGGCCCAGGTGGCTGACGACCAGGCCGCCCGCCCAGGATCCGCCGGCCACGCCGAGGTTGAATGCGGCGATGTTGAAGCCGGCGGCGACGTCTACGGCATCCGGCGCCACGCGCTCGGCCTGCTGCACGACATACACCTGCAGACCGGGCACGTTGCCGAAGGCGACTGCGCCCCAGGCCAGCACCGTCAGTACCACCAGCCACGGGTTGCCGGCGGTGAAGGTCAGCACCAGCAGAACCGAAGCCAGCAGGCCGAAGATGATCTTCAGTGCGCTGACCGGGCCGCGCTTGTCGGCCAGGCGGCCGCCCCAGATATTGCCGATGGCCACCGAGACACCGTAGGCCAGGAGTACCGCGCCGACCATGTTCGGGCTGAAGCCGGCCAGGTCCTGGAGGATCGGCGCGAGGAAGGTGAAGGCGATCAGCGAGCCGCCGTAGCCCACGGCAGTCATCGCATAGACCAGCAGCAGACGCGGTTGCAGCAGCACGCGGGCCTGGCGCAGTAGCGGCGCCGGCGGGGTGTGCTGGATGTTCTTAGGCACGAACAGCAGGCTGCCGAGCAGAGCGACCACGCCGAAGGCGGCGACCACCAGGAAGGTCACGCGCCAGCCCAGGTGCTGGCCAATAAAGGTGCCCAGCGGGATACCGGTGACGAAGGCGACGGTCATGCCGCTGAACATGGTGGCGATGGCGCTGGCGGCCTTGTCCTTGTTCACCAGGTTGGTGGCGATGATCGAGCCGACCGAGAAGAACACGCCGTGGGCGAGACCGGTAAGGATGCGCGCGATGATCAGCGATTCGTAGCTGGGCGCCTGCCAGGCCACCAGGTTGCCGACGGTGAACAGCGCCATCAGGCCGACCAGCAACGCCTTGCGCGGGATGCGCCCGGTCATGGCGGTGAGCAGCGGCGCGCCGATGGCGACGCTCAGGGCGTAGAGGCTGACCAGCAGGCCTGCGGAGGGCAGGGTGACGCCGAGGTCGGTGGCGATGGTTGGAATCAGGCCGACGATGACGAACTCCGTCGTGCCGATGGCGAAGGCGCTGAGCGTAAGTGCCAGGAGTGCAAGGGGCATGGTGTGGGGCTCCGGACGAATGGGATGCGATGGGAGGCATTGTCCGGAAGTCGGCCCTTGAGAAAAACGAGGGTAACGACAAAGGATAGTTGATCTGGAGTCACGAATTGCCTGGCCGGCTACGCTGGGAATATCCATCAAGGAGTATTCAGCCATGCATTACACCGGCACCTGCCACTGCGGCGCGGTGGCCTTCGCCTTCGACGCGGAACTCGACGAACTGGTGCGCTGCGACTGCTCGTTGTGTGGCAAGCGCAACGCCCTGATGGCCACCGTGCCGAAGGACAGCTTCCGCCTGACCCGCGGCGACCAGGGCTTGCGTCTGTATCGCTGGAACAGCGGTGTCGCGCTGCATTATTTCTGCGGGACGTGCGGCATCTACGTCTATCACCAGCGCCGCAGCAACCCGGCGATGCTCAGCGTGAGTGCCTGCTGCATCGACGGATTCGACCCCGAGTCCCTGCCGGTGCGGCGGGTGGATGGCAAGAGCATGACTACCGTAGCGGGGCAGTCGGATTAGAGCGTTCGCGCGCAAGCTCGCTCGCACAGGATCGTAGGGCGGATAACGCGCCAGCGTTATCCGCCGCGGTGACATAGGCGGATAACCCGTTCCGGGTTATGCGCCCTACGTGTTACGTGGGAAACCCACGGTCCAGCAGTACGCCGCGGAGGATTTCACGGGCAAGGTCCGCTCCCACGAAAAACCACGTCTTAACGCTCAGCCAGATCACCACAAAAAAAGCCCCGCACAAGGCGGGGCTTTTTCTTCATCTATTGCGCGATCAGTTGGTAGCGGCCGCGGCGGCCATCTCCGACACGCTCTCGCCACGGTGCTGGCTGAACTGCGGAGCCAGGGAGCCGACGATCATGCCGATGGCGCTGCAGATCAGGCCGACCAGCTGCGGCGGCCAGAAGTCGCCTTCCTGGTGGCCCAGCTCCAGCGATACCCAGCCGATCAGGCCGCAGGCGATGGCAGTGAGGGCGCCCTGGGTGGTCGCGCGCTTCCAGAACAGGCCGAAGAACAGCGGCACCACGGCGGCGACCAGGGTCACCTTGTAGGCGTTGCCGACCATCTCGTAGATGCTGGCGTTGGACAGCAGGGCGAACAGGCAGGTGGCGACGGTCATCGCCAGTACGCTGCAACGCATGGCCAGCAGGGCCTGGCGGTCGTTCATGTTGGGCAGGAAGTGCTTGACGATGTTCTCGGTCAGGGTCACCGACGGGGCCAGCAGGGCGCCCGAAGCGGAGGACATGATGGCCGAGAGCAGCGCGCCGAAGAACATGATCTGGGCGAACAGCGGGGTACGTTCCAGGATCAGGTGCGGCAGGATCTGCTGGGAGTCTTCGGCCAGCCAGTGCTTGACCATCTCCGGCTCGATCATCGAGGCGGCGTAGATCAGGAAGATCGGCAGCATGCAGAAGACCAGGTAGCAGCAGGCACCGGTCATGGTGGCGCGCTGGGCGATCTTCTCGGTCTTGGCCGACATCACGCGGGCATACACGTCCTGCTGCGGGATGGAGCCGAACATCATGGTCACCGCGGCGCCGAGGAAGGCGACGATGTCCTTGGCCGAGGTGCCGTGCAGGAAGGTGAACTTGCCTTCGCTGGCGGCGTGGCTGATCACGTTGACCGGGCCGCCGGCCATGTCGCCGATGAGCCAGACCAGGTAGAACAGGCCGCAGACGATGATGATCATCTGCAGGAAGTCAGTCAGCGCAACGGACCACATACCGCCGAACAGGGTGTGCAGCAGGACGATGACGGTACCGATGATCATGCCCTGGGTGGTGGTCAGGCCACCGTCGGAGAGCACGCTGAAGACCACGCCCAGCGCGGTGATCTGCGCGGCGACCCAGCCCATGTAGGAGATGATGATCACCAGACTGGTGAAGATTTCCACGTGCTGGCCGAAGCGCTTGCGGAAGAAGTCACCGATGGTGAGCAAGTTGAGGCGGTACAGCGGGCGGGCGAAGACGACGCCGACCAGCATCAGGCAGCCGAAGGAGCCGAAGGGGTCTTCGATGATCCCGGCGAAGCCTTCTTCGAGGAAGGTGGCCGGAATGCCCAGCACGGCTTCGGAGCCGAACCAGGTGGCGAACACCATGGTCACGACGAGGGGGAAGGACATGCTCCGGCCAGCGGCGGCATAGTCCGAGGAGTTGTGCACGCGGGTGGTGGCGTAGAAACCGACAGCTACGGTGATCACCAGATACACCGCTACAAACCAGATCAGCATTTGTTCGTTCCGTTGGCTCGCCGGGAACCGTACCGCCGAGACGAAGCTCGGGCAGGTGGGCCACGACTGACAAAGTTGTTTTTGTTGGGTTGCGCGGCCAAGGTCATCCGGTGCCCCAGGCAGTGGGAGCCGGAAAAACGTAACCAGTTGCGACAACGGGCCGCAGTCTGCCAAATCCGTCAAATATGTCAAACACTTGAATTGCTCATGAGCGAAAAAAATTACATCTCAAGACGAATGGCGTAGTTAAAGGATTGATTTGATTGGTTGCTAACGATCCTGACTGACCAGTTAGTCGTTTATTTTTTACAGTCATTGTTCGATAAGCAGAACATCCGCCAAGCCGCTAGGCTCTTGGCACGGCATGCCTTCGAAGGACCTTCATGTTCGAGCATCTCGACCTCGCCCAACTGCTTTCCAGCTACGGCTATCCGGTGCTGTTCCTCGGTTGCCTGCTCGAAGGCGAATCGATGCTGCTGCTCGCGGGCATCGCGGCGCACCAGGGGCTGCTCGGCTTCACCCCGGTGGTGTTCTGGGCGACGCTGGCGGGGACCCTGGGCGACCAACTGCTCTTCTGGATCGGCCGCCGTGCTGGGGATCGCGCGGTGCCTTGGCTGCAAAGGCGCGGCCTGGCCATCGAGCGGGTCACCGGATTGATCGAGCGTTATCCGCACCTGTCGATCTTCGCGGTGCGCTTTCTCTACGGCATGCGCCTGGCCGGGCCGCTGTTGATCGGGGCGAGCCGGGTAGGGCCGCTGCGTTTCCTGCTGATCAACCTGCTCGGCGCCTTGTGCTGGGCGCTGCTGTTCGCCAGCGCCGGATACTGGGCCGGCGAGTTGCTGGAACAATGGCTGGGCAACCTGCGGCCGTACCGTTTGCCGGTGTTCGTCGCGGTGCTGCTGGTGTTCGGCGGCCTGGCGGTGTGGCGCTACGGGCGGCATCGGCACAAGCGCAGGCTCGACAGATCGGCGAACTGATCGCCAAGTCCTTGATACAGAGCGGTTTGGATTCACGCGCGGCGCGATTAGAATCGCCGCTCTTTCGTTCAAGGACGCTGTCATGAGCCTTTACCAGCCCGGCATTCTCGCCACCCCGGTTCCCGCCCACGCCCGCCACCTGTTCTTCGATCTGAAGTCGCTGCAGGATCTGCCCGCCGCGCTGGAACGCCTGATGCAGTTCGCCGATGGCGAGCGCGCGGTGGTCGGCTTCGGCGAGTCGCTGGTGCGTGCGCTGGGCCGCCGCATCGAGGGGCTTCGCGAGTTTCCGGCGATCTCCGGCGTGGGCGTCGACAACCCGTCCACCCCGCATGCACTGTGGGTCTGGCTGCGCGGTGATGAGCGCGGCGAACTGCTTCTGCGCACCCAGCAAGTCCAGTCCCTGCTGGCGCCGGCGCTGGAGCTGGGTGGCCTGACCGAGGCCTTCCGCCATGGCAGCGGCCACGACCTGACCGGCTACGAGGATGGCACTGAGAACCCGCAGGACGATGATGCCATCGCCGCGGCCATCGTCGAAGGTGGTGCAGGCCTGGCCGGCGGCAGCTTCGCCGCGATCCAGCAGTGGCGTCACCAACTGCAGGATTTCGCGGCGCTGCCGCAGCACGAGCGCGACGACATCATGGGCCGTCGCCTGAGCGACAACGAGGAACTGGACGACGCGCCGGAATCCGCCCACGTCAAGCGCACCGCCCAGGAAAGCTTCGAACCCGAAGCCTTCATCGTGCGCCGCTCCATGCCCTGGACCCAGGGGCAGGACGCCGGGCTGATGTTCCTCGCCTTCGGCTGCACCCTGGATGCCTTCGAAGTGCAACTGCGCCGCATGAGCGGGCTGGAAGACGGCATCACCGACGCCTTGTACCGCTTCAGCCGGCCGCTGACCGGCGGCTACTACTGGTGCCCGCCGCGCAAGGATGGAATGCTGGACCTGAGTGCATTGTTGGGCTGATCTGCCGCTGCGCCGCGAAAGCCCCGCCAGCGTGCGGGGCTTTTTTGTGGCCGCTGCGCGGCCCGATTGGCACAAAGCAGCCGGTAACCGCCAATGGCCCCTCGAACTTCTGCCGAATTGGCTATTGGGCCTCCTGGCCGCCGGGCGTAGCGTGGACTCATCTTCCCACTGTCGAGAACGCCGCCATGCCTGCCACCACTTCGCTGAAATGCCTCCTCGCCGGCCTTGGCTTGGCCCTGAGCCTGCCGCTCTTCGCCCACGACGCCACCCAGGAAAAGATCGAGGTTCAGCAGGAGCACAGGCTGCCCGACGCTGCGGGCAAGAAGGGGCTGATGATCATGGTCTCCTATGCGCCCGGGCAGTCCTCCGGCGCCCATGTGCACAGCGGTTCGGTGTTCGCCTACGTGCTCGAAGGCGCGGTGATCTCCCAGCTGGAGGGGCAGAAGCCGGTGACCTACCAGGCCGGCCAGTCCTGGTACGAAGCGCCGAACACGCCGCACCTGGTCTCGCGCAACGCCAGCAACGAAAAGCCGGCGAAGCTGCTGGTGTGGATGCTGCTGGATGAGAAGGCGCCGGTGCTGACGCCGCTGAAGCAGTGAGCGCAGGACGAAGAACCCCGCCGATTGGCGGGGTTCTTCATTACAGCGTCAGCCTCACTCCGGCGCGCCGGGCACCTTGCGCGGGGCCATGAAGTACATCCAGGCCAGGGCCAGGAAGTACATGGTGGGGATGATGGTGAACAGCACCGCATAGTTGTTGTGGGTGACGGTGAGGATGTAGCCGACGATCTGAGTCATGAACATGCCGCCAATCGCCGCGCACATGCCGCCGAAGCCAAACACCGTGCTCATCATGTGCTTGGGCGTGTAGTCCATCACCAGGCTCCAGATGTTCGCCGTCCAGGCCTGGTGCGCCCCTACACCCAAAGCGATGGCAGCCACGGCGATCCACAGGCCGCTGGCCTTGGCGGCGAAAACCACGCCGATGATCGCGCAGGCGCAGATGAACATTGACAGTAGGCGCGCGTTGATCGGCTTCATGCCGCGGCCGATCAGCCAGGACGAGAGGATGCCGCCGCCGATGCTGCCGAAATCCGCGGTCAGCCAGATCAGCATCAGCGGGATGCCCATTTGGGTTACGCTGATACCCAGGCCATATTGCTGGTTGAGAAAGGGCGGCAGCCAGTAGAGATAGAACCAGAACACCGGGGCGGTCAGCGAAAGGGCCACTGCGAAGGCCCAGGTGCCGCGCATGCGCAGAATGACGGAAAAGGGCACGCGCTCGGCCGGCGGTTCTGCGGCTTCCTGGATGTAATCCAGTTCACTCTGCTTCACCGTCGGGTGTTCTTCGGGATTGAAGTACTTCAGGCTCCACAGCACCACCCAGACGAAGCCCAGCGCACTCATGCACAGGAACGCCGCCTGCCAGCCCCAGGCCGCGAGGATCAGCGGCAGCAGCGCGGGGGTGACCATGGCGCCGACGTTGGTGCCGGCGTTGAAGATGCCGGTGGCCATGGCCCGCTCGCCGGCGGGGAACCACAGGCGCGTGGTCTTCACGCAGGCCGGGTAGTTGGCCGCTTCCGTAAGCCCGAGGATGAAGCGGCAGACCATGAAGCCGGCTGCTGAACTGGCCAGGCCGTGGGCGCCGGTGGCAAAGCTCCACAGCAGCACGGCGAAGAAGAACGCGCGCTTCACGCCGATGCGGTCGATCAGCCGGCCCTGCAGCACGAAGCCGATGGCATAGCCGACCTGGAACCAGAAGTTGATGTTGGCGTAGTCCATGGCCGTCCAGGCCATCTTCTCGGCGAGCACCGGCTGCATCACGCCCAGCGCGGCGCGGTCGATGTAGTTCAGGGTGGTGGCGAAGAACACCAGGGCGAGCATGCCCCAGCGCACCTTGCCGACGGCCATGGCGCCACGCACCTTGCCGAAGAAGGAAGAACCATGCGGGGCGACCGCGGCGAGGGGAGCGGATTGCGTGTGGATCATGATCGGAGCCATCCGTTATCGGGCTGACGCGCAGCCTCAGGAATTATTGTCGTGCCGCAGCCGTTGCGCGTGGTCCGCCGCTTATCGGCGTTGACTGACACAAGGACGTGCGGTGGCTGGCGAAAATCAGTGCGCGCGATGGCGTCCGTGTAGGCTGCACCGCCCAGGCATCGGATGGGCCAGAGTGCTTTGCAGATGGGAAATGGCGGCGGCGAGGAGAGGGTGGAGGATGTACATGAGCATTTACCCGTTCTTGAAATTGTTATGGATGACACACAGGCCATCTCGCAGCGGCTGTCAGTTCGCCGGGGATTGAGGCAGATCCCCGGCCAGCCGGATTGCGTCGACGTGGCTAAATCTTGATCAGCGGCCGGAACAGCGTCAATTCGATAAACGGCCTTTGGTTCGGTAATCGAACACAAAACTAACCAGTTAGTACACTTTAAATTGCCGGCAACCCGGACCGCCAGAATAATCAGACTCAGCCGGAGACCGATTCCAACAAGCCCTCAGCACGCCCGGCAGGAGTCAAAGAAATGCATCGTTCGATCGCCACCGTTTCCTTGAGCGGAACCCTGCCGGACAAGCTCGAAGCCATCGCCGCTGCCGGCTTTGACGGCGTGGAAATCTTCGAGAACGATCTCCTCTATTACGGCGGCAGTCCGCGCGACGTGCGCCGCGTCTGCGAGGGTCTGGGGCTGGCGATCACCCTGTTCCAGCCGTTCCGTGACTTCGAGGGTTGCCGCCGCGATCGCCTGGCGCGCAACCTCGACCGCCTGGAGCGCAAGTTCGACCTGATGCAGGAGCTGGGTACCGACCTGGTGCTGATGTGCAGCAACGTCGCCACCGATTCGCTGGGCGAGCGTGAATTCCTCCTCGAAGACCTTGGTCTGGCCGCCGAGCGTGCCGGCGCCCGTGGCCTGCGCGTGGGCTACGAAGCCCTGGCCTGGGGCCGCCACGTGAACACCTGGCAGCAAGTCTGGGACCTGGTGCACGAAGTGAATCACCCAGCGCTGGGCGTGATCCTCGATAGCTTCCACACCCTCTCGCTTAAGGGCGACCCGGCCGGGATCGCGCAGATTCCGGGGGAGAAGATCTTCTTCGTGCAGATGGCCGACGCACCGATTCTGGCCATGGACGTGCTGGAGTGGAGCCGGCACTTCCGCAACTTCCCCGGCCAGGGCGAGTTCGACCTGCCGGGCTTCCTCGCGCCGATCCTCAAGAGCGGCTATCGCGGCCCGCTGTCGCTGGAAATCTTCAACGACGGGTTCCGTGCCGCGCCGCCCCGCGCCAACGCCGCGGATGGACTGCGCTCGCTGCTGTTCCTCGAGGAAAAGACGCGCGCCCGGCTGGAAAGCGAAGGCGCGCCCAAGGAGCAGCTCGACTGCCTCTTCGCGCCGCCGCCGGCCAGCCAGCTGGATGGCGTGGAGTTTCTCGAATTTGCCGTCGACGAAGCCCTCGGTGCGCGCCTGGGCAACTGGCTGGAGCGCCTGGGTTTCGCCCGCGCCGGCGAGCACCGCTCCAAGGCGGTGAGCCTGTTGCGCCAGGGCGATATCAATATCGTGCTCAACGCCGAGCCCTATTCCTTCGCCCACAGCTTCTTTGAGGCCCACGGCCCGTCGCTGTGCGCTACCGCCTTGCGCGTGCGGGACGCCGCCAGTGCGCTGGAGCGTGCGCAGGCCTACAAGGGCCAGCCGTATCGCGGGCTGGTCGGCCCCAACGAGCGGGAGATTCCCGCTGTGCGCGCGCCGGACGGAAGTCTGATCTATCTGGTGGAAGAGCGGGCCGCCGGACAGACCATTTATGACATCGACTTCCGCCTCGACCCTGAGGCCAAACCCAGCGGCCAGCTGCAGCGCATCGACCACATGGCCATGGCGTTGCCGGCGGACGGGCTGGACAGCTGGGTGCTGTTCTACAAGGGCCTGTTCGACTTCGAGGCCGACGACGAAGTGGTGCTGCCCGACCCCTACGGCCTGGTGAAGAGCCGCGCCCTGCGCACCGCCAACGGCAGTGTGCGGTTGCCGCTGAATATCTCGGAGAACCGCAACACCGCCATCTCCCATGCGCTGTCCAGTTATCGCGGCTCCGGCGTCCATCACATCGCCTTCGCCTGCGAAGACATCTTTGCCGAGGTGGCGCGGGCGAAGGACGCCGGAGTGCCGCTGCTGGAAATCCCGCTCAACTACTACGACGACCTCGCCGCGCGCTTCGACTTCGATGACGAATTCCTTAGCGAGCTGGCCTACTTCAACGTGCTCTACGACCGCGACGCCAGCGGCGGCGAACTGTTCCACGTGTACACCGAACCGTTCGAGGAGCGCTTCTTCTTCGAGATCATCCAGCGTCGCGGCGGCTATGCCGGTTATGGCGCAGCCAATGTCGCTGTGCGCCTGGCGGCCATGGCTCAGGCGCGCAATGGGGCGACGCGTCGGCCCAAGGTCTAGCCCTGCCGCGCTTTGCCTCCGAAGGGTGCCGGCGCGCATAATCCGCGCACCCCTTCACACAGCAGGCGCCCCTGGCGCCTGCCAGACGATGCCGAGCCATGACCGACAGCGCTATCCAGCCGACTCCCGCCGAAACCGCTCGCCGGGGCCGCAAGAACAACCCGGAGAAGACCCGCGAGGACATCCTCCAGGCGGCCATCGTCGAGTTCGTCCAGCAGGGCCTTTCCGGCGCGCGGGTGGATGCCATCGCCGAGCGCATGAACACCTCGAAGCGGATGATCTACTACTATTTCGGCAGCAAGGAGCAGCTCTATCAGGCGGTGCTGGAGAAGCTCTACGGTGATATCCGTGGCACCGAGCAGACTCTGCACCTGGCCGAGTTGGAGCCGCTGGAGGCGATGCGCCGGCTGGTAGATTTCACCTTCGACCACCACGACCGCAACGTCGATTTCGTGCGTATCGTCAGCATCGAGAACATCCACTACGGCCAGTTCGCCGCCGGCTCCGAGGCGATCCGCTCGATGAACAGCAACATCCTGCGCACCATCGAGGACATTCTCCAGCGCGGCGCCGCCAGCGGTGCGTTCCGCGAGGGCCTGCAGGCCATCGACGTACACATGCTGATCAGCGGGTTCTGCTTCTATCGCGTGTCCAACCGGCATACCGTCGGCTCGCTGTTCCAGGTTGAGCTGGAAGACCCGGCGATCAAGGCGCGGCACAAGGACATGATCATCGAGGCGGTGTTGCGGTTTATTCAGCCGTAAGCCGGTTCGAATTGGAGCGCGGCTGTTCGCGAGCAAGCTCGCTCCTACAGGCGGGCACCTTTGCTCCTCGTAGGAGCGAGCTTGCTCGCGAACCCGGACTTGCGCCGGCCTTGCCGGCGGATCGCGGGCATGGTCCGCTTGCAACATCACATCGCGGCGAAATGCGCCAGCATCCGCTCGGCGTCCGCCTCGACGCCACTGAACAGCTCGAAAGCCTTCACCGCCTGGAACACCGCCATGTTGCCGCCATCCAGCGTGCGACAGCCGAGGCTGCGAGCGTGCCGGAGCAGTTCGGTCTCCAGCGGGAAGTAGATGATCTCCGCCACCCACAAGCCCGCGTGCAGCAGTTCCAGCGGCAGCGGCGCGCCGGGCAGTTTGGCCATGCCCACCGGCGTGGTGTTGACCAAACCGTCCGCCTCGCTGACTGCGCCGGCGAGGTCGTGTCCGATCCGCGCGCGCTGGCCGCCGAAATGCGCGTTGAGGTTGTCCACCAGCGCCTGGACGCGAGCTGAATCCACTTCGAAGATCGTCAGTTGCCGCACGCCTTCGCTGAGCAGAGCGTGGGCCACCGCTGCGCCCGCGCCACCAGCGCCCAGTTGCACCACGCGCTCGCGCGGTGCATCGCTGAGGTTGCGCCGGAAGCCTTCGGCAAAGCCCAGGCAGTCGGTGTTATGGCCGATGCGCTGGCCATCGCGGAGCACCACGGTATTCACCGCGCCGATGCCGCGCGCCTCGTCGGACAGCTCATGCAGCAGCGGAATCACCGCCTGCTTGCAAGGGAAGGTGATGTTCAGCCCGGTGTAGCCCATGCGCTCGGCGGCGGCGAGCAGGTCGGGCAGGGCGCCGGCATCGACGCCGAGGGTGTCCAGGTCGATCAGCCGGTAGAGATAGCGCAGCCCCTGGGCATCGCCCTCGCGCTCGTGCAGGGCGGGGGTGCGCGAGGCTTGGATGCCGGCGCCGATCAGGCCGGCCAGCACGGTGCGGTAGTCGTTCATGGCGCTCCCCCCTTCAGCAGCTTGGCGAAGTGCTGGATGCCGGCGCGATAGCCGTCGCTGCCCAGCCCGGCGATGACGCCCACGGCGACGGCGGAGACGAACGAGTGATGGCGGAACTCCTCACGCTTGTGCACGTTGGACAGGTGCACTTCGATCACCGGCAGCTCCACGGCGGCGAGCGCGTCGCGGATAGCCACCGAGGTGTGGGTCCAGGCGGCCGGGTTGATCAGGATGCCCGCACAGCGTCCGCGCGCCTGGTGGATCCAGTCGATCAGCTGGCCTTCATGGTTGGTCTGGCGGAACTCGATTTCCAGGCCGTGCTCGGCGCCGGCTTGCTGACAGAGAGCAGCGATGTCATCGAGGGTTTCGTGACCATAGGTGGTGGGCTCACGGGTGCCGAGCAGGTTGAGGTTCGGCCCGTTGAGCACGAGCAGGGTGTGGGGCATGAAGGGTGGCTCCGTTGTTTTTGTATGGCCGAAAGGAGAAAGGCCTGTAGGAGCAAAATGTACCAAATGGTTAATTTGGTCAATGCGACAATAGAGCAACGGTTAGTGTCACGATATCCTCGGTTAAAACGGCAAAAATCCGGGTAATGGCTCCTATCTGATGCTTTCGTGCGAAAAGTGCCGTGCGAGAGCGATGCCACAATCCGTGCGGTGATCGACCACGTGCGTAGGGGCGAACTCCGTCCGCGATCGATTCGACGTGGCAGAGGACTCTGCGGCGGACGTTGTCCGCCGTTCGCGGGCATGGCTCGCTCCTACACAAGCGCAAGTCTCCCTGTAGGAGACACCCAGCGAATCCTTGGCGACATCAATTCCGATCACCGCAACCTGGCTTGTCATGGGGCTCTCCGACGCTGCAGATGGAACTGCCTGTCGGGGGCTCACAGTGGCGCAGGCTTGCCGGTATCGTCGGTCTGGGGGGCTACCCAGTCCGATGGATTCCTTATCGGCGCTTGTCGTGAACGCGTGGGTGGGAAGTCTCCTACCGTCTGGCTTGCAGAAGCGGGTCTTGTCCCTCCACCCCCGACAGGTTCCTACCCTAACGCCATACAAGTGGGCCATGCCCGCGAACCGCCCAGCGCCGGGCCGCCGGCAAAAAAAGACCCGCCAGAAGGCGGGTCAGGAGGGGGAAGCCTGGAGGCCAGGCCAGTTGGAGAGATCAGGCTTCAGACGTGCAAGGCATGCCCCAGCGCGCGCAGCGCTGCTTCCTGCACCGCTTCGCCGAGGGTTGGGTGGGCGTGGATGGTGCCGGCGATGTCTTCCAGGCAGGCGGCCATTTCCAGCGACTGCACGAAGGCCGTGGACAGCTCCGAGACCGCCTTGCCCACGGCCTGCCAGCCAAGGATCAGGTGGTTGTCCTTGCGAGCCACCACGCGGACGAAGCCGTCGCTCGATTCCAGGGTCATGGCGCGGCCGTTGGCGGCGAACGGGAAGCTCGCGGTCAGGACCTCGTAGCCGGCGGCCTGGGCCTGTTCCGGTGACAGCCCGACCACCACCACCTCCGGATCGGTGAAGCACACCGCCGGGATCGCCGTGGGAGCGAAGGCGCGGCGCTTGCCGGCGATGATCTCGGCGACCATCTCGCCCTGGGCCATGGCGCGGTGGGCCAGCATGGGCTCGCCGGCGATATCGCCGATGGCCCAGACATCGCGCATGGAGGTGCGGCACTGGTCGTCGATCTGCACGGCGCGGCCGTTCATGTCCAAGCGCAGGGTGTCGAGGTTCCAGCCGGTCGTGTTGGGGTGGCGGCCGACGGCGACCAGTACCTGGTCGGTCTCGATCACCCGCTGCGAACCGGCGCCGTCCTGCACGCGCAGGCCTTTGCCGTCCGGCTCCAGGCCCATCACGCTGTGGCCCAGGTACAGCTCGATGCCCAGCTTGCGCAGGGAATTGGCCACTGGCCTGGTCAGTTCCTCGTCATAGGTCGGCAGAATGCGCGGCTGCGCCTCCACCACCGTGACTTCCACGCCGAGCTTGCGGTACGCGATGCCCAGCTCCAGGCCGATATAGCCGCCGCCAACCACCGCCAGGCGCTTGGGCAGTGTCTTCGGCGCCAGTGCTTCGGTGGAGGAGATGACATTGCCACCCACCGGCAGGAAGGGCAGTTCCACGGATTTCGAACCGGCCGCCAGCAGCAGGTGCTCGGTGTGGATGTGCTGGGTGCCGCCTTCGGCAAGGTCGACCTCGACGGTCTTGCCGTCGACGATCTTCGCCCAGCCGCTGACCACGGTGACACCGTGCTTCTTCAGCAGCGCGGCGACGCCGGTGGTCAGGCGGTCGACGATGCCGTCCTTCCATTCCACAGTGCGCTGGATATCGATGCTCGGCGTCTGCACGCTGATGCCCAGCGGCGACTTGCCGGCGAACTCACGGGCCTTGAGGTATTCCTCGGCGGCGTGGATCAGCGCCTTGGACGGGATGCAGCCGATGTTCAGGCAGGTGCCGCCCAGGGCGGCGCCTTCCACCAGCACGGTGCGGATGCCCAACTGGCCGGCGCGGATCGCCGCGACGTAGCCGCCGGGGCCGCCACCGATCACCAGCAGGGTGGTTTCGAGAGTCTGGTTCTGTTTCATGTCAGCGGCTTCCGTCAATCGATGAACAGGGTAGCGGGGTGTTCGAGCAGGGCGCGTACGGCCTGAATGAAGGCCGCCGCGTCCATGCCATCGACCACCCGGTGATCGAAGGACGAGGACAGGTTCATCATCTTGCGCACCACCACCTGGCCGTTGACCACCATGGGCCGCTCGACCATGCGGTTGACGCCGACGATGGCCACTTCCGGGTAGTTGATCACCGGCGTGCTGACGATGCCGCCCAGGGCGCCGAGGCTGCTCAGGGTGATGGTCGAGCCGGAGAGCTCCTCGCGGCTGGCCTTGCCATGGCGCGCGGCTTCGGCGAGGCGCGCCACTTCTGCGGAGTTGCCCCACAGGTCGCGGGACTCGGCGTTGCGCAGCACCGGAACCATCAGCCCGTTGTCGCTCTGGGTGGCGACACCCAGGTGCACCGCGCCGTAGCGTGTGATCACGTCGGCTTCGTCGTCATAGCGCGCGTTGAGCTGCGGGAAGTCGCGCAGGGCGACGACCATGGCGCGGGCAATGAAGGGCAGCAGGGTGAGCTTGCCGCGTGCCGCCGCGTGCTTGGCATTGAGGTGCACGCGCAGCGCTTCGAGGTCAGTGACGTCGATTTCCTCGACGTAGCTGAAGTGCGGGATGCGCCGCTTGGCCTCGGCCATCTTCTGCGCGATTTTGCGGCGCAGGCCGATCACCGGGATCTGGTGCTCGTCGTGGCGCGCGGCGTAGCCGGAGGCGATGGTCGCGCCGCCGTGTTCCACGAAGTGCTCCAGGTCCTCGCGCAGGATGCGCCCGGCCGGGCCGCTGCCCTGCACGAACTGCAGCTCCACGCCCAGGTCGCGGGCACGCTGACGTACCGCCGGCGAGGCCAGCGGCTTCTCGCCCGGTGCGCGGCGCGGGGCTGCAATTGGGGCAGGGCGCGCGGCGGGGGCAACGGGTTTGCTCTCGGCACGCGGTGCGGGCTTGGGCGCTTCGGCGACGGGGGCGGGTTTGGCTTGCGCCTTCGGCTGCGCGGCTTCTTCATGAGGCTTGGGTTGCGCGGCCTCGCGATGGTTGCCCTGGCCTTCTACCTCCAGGCGGATCAGCTCGCCGCCCACGGCCATCACCTGGCCGGGCACGCCGCCCAGGGCGAGAATCTTGCCGGCCACCGGCGAGGGAATTTCCACGGTGGCCTTGTCGGTCATGACTTCGGCCAGCAGCTGGTCCTCATGGACCTCGTCGCCGACCTGGACATGCCACTCCACCAGCTCGACCTCGGCGATGCCTTCGCCGATGTCCGGCATCTTGATGACGTGAGTGCCCATTCAGACCTCCATGGCGCGCTTGAAGGCCGCGCCAACGCGGGCGGGGCCGGGGAAGTAGTCCCATTCCTGGGCGTGCGGGTAGGGCGTGTCCCAACCGGTGACGCGGGCAATCGGCGCTTCGAGGTGGTGGAAGCAGTTTTCCTGCACCAGCGACATCAGCTCGGCGCCATAGCCGCAGGTACGGGTGGCTTCGTGGACGATGACGCAGCGGCCGGTCTTCTTCACCGACTCGACGATGGTGTCCAGGTCCAGCGGCCAGAGGCTGCGCAGGTCGATGATCTCGGCATCGATGCCGGTTTCCTCGGCGGCGGTCTGGGCCACGTAGACGGTGGTGCCGTAGGTCAGCACGGTCAGTTCGGAGCCGGGGCGGGCGATGGCCGCCTTGTCCAGCGGCACGCTGTAGTAACCCTCTGGCACCTGGCTGGCCGGGTGCTTGGACCAGGGGGTCACCGGGCGGTCGTGGTGGCCGTCGAACGGGCCGTTATACAGACGCTTGGGTTCGAGGAAGATCACCGGGTCGTCGTTCTCGATGCAGGCGATCAGCAGGCCTTTGGCGTCGTACGGGTTGGACGGCATGACGGTACGCAGGCCGCAGACCTGGGTGAACATCGCCTCCGGGCTCTGGCTGTGCGTTTGCCCGCCGTAGATGCCGCCGCCGCAGGGCATGCGCACCACCATGGGGACGGTGAAGTCGTTGACCGAGCGGTAGCGGATGCGCGCGGCTTCCGAAACCAACTGATCGGTGGCCGGGTACACATAGTCGGCGAACTGGATTTCCACCACCGGGCGCAGGCCGTAGGCGCCCATGCCGACGGCGGCGCCGATGATGCCGCTCTCGGAGATCGGCGCGTCGAATACCCGCGAGGTACCGTATTTCTTCTGCAGGCCTTCGGTGCAGCGGAACACGCCGCCGAAGTAGCCGACGTCCTGGCCGAACACCACGACGTTGTCGTCGCGTTCGAGCATCACGTCCATGGCCGAGCGCAACGCCTGGATCATGGTCATGCTGGTGACCGCCTGGGCGTTCTCGTGTTGCTGGTTCATGGCATTCATACCCCGAGCTCCTGGCGCTGCCGACGCAGGTGTTCCGGCAGGTCCTTGTAAACGTCGTCGAACAGGTTGGCGGCGCTGAACACATGGCCGTCCACCAGCGAACCGTGGCGTTCGGCTTCCTTCTGTGCGGCGATCACTTCGGCTTCCAGTTCCTTCTTCAGCGCTTCCTGCTGCTCCTCGGACCAGATGCCGAGGCCGATCAGGTGCTGCTTGAGGCGGGCGATGGGATCGCCCAGCGGGAAGTTGGTCCAGTCGTCGGCGGGGCGGTACTTGGACGGATCGTCCGAGGTGGAGTGCGGGCCGGCGCGATAGGTGACCCACTCGATCAGGCTCGGGCCGTGGCCACGGCGGGCGCGCTCGGCGGCCCACTGCGAGGCGGCGTAGACGGCGAGGAAGTCGTTGCCGTCGACCCGCAGCGAGGCGATGCCGCAGCCCACGCCGCGGTTGGCGAAAGTAGTGCCTTCACCGCCGGCAATGGCCTGGAAGGTGGAGATCGCCCACTGGTTGTTGACCACGTTGAGGATCACCGGCGCGCGGTACACGTGGGCGAAGGTGAGGGCGGTGTGGAAGTCGGATTCGGCGGTGGCGCCGTCGCCGATCCAGGCGGACGAGATCTTGGTGTCGCCCTTGATCGCCGAGGCCATGCCCCAGCCGACGGCCTGGATGAACTGGGTGGCGAGGTTGCCGGAGATGGAGAAGAAGCCCTTCTCGCGGCTGGAGTACATGATCGGCAGCTGGCGGCCCTTGAGCGGGTCCTGCTCGTTGGAGAGCAGCTGGCAGATCATGTCCTTGAGCGGGTAGTCGCGGGTGATCAGGATGCCTTGCTGACGGTAGGTCGGGAAGGTCATGTCGCCATCGCGCAGGGCCATGGTGTGGGCGGTGGCGATAGCCTCTTCACCCAGGCACTGCATATAGAAGGACATCTTCTTCTGGCGCTGGGCGGTGAGCATGCGCGCGTCGAAGATGCGCGTCTTGAGCATCAGGCGCATGCCGCGCAGCAGTTGCTCGTGGCTCAGGTCCGGATCCCAGGGGCCGACGGCGTTGCCGTCTTCGTCGAGCACGCGCACCAGGCTGAAGGCCAGGTCGGTGGTCTGCGCGGGTTCCACGTCGATGTCGGGTTTGCGCACCTCGCCGGCGGGCGAGAGGTGCAGGTAGGAAAAGTCGGTCTTGCAGCCCGGACGCCCGGTGGGTTCGGGGACGTGCAGGCGGAGCGGAGCGTAGTCGGTCATGGCGGGTCTCCAGTTGTGATCGTGGGTGTGGATCAGCGAACGGAAGAAGCCATGCCTGGCGGGCGCACCCGGCCGGGTAGGGCTACGGTGCGGGTGCCGCGCGGGGTCGCGGGGCGGGTGGTGACATCACTCATGGTGAGGTCCTCGGTTGTTGTAGTTGTGGTTTCAGTATAGGTGTGACCGATTGGTTTTTTGCTCCAAATTGACTAGCTGTAAGCTTCAGGATTAGTGTGTTTGAACTATAAAAACAGCTCTGGGTAGTACGACGAAAAATGGCTGATCTTGACCGCACCGACCTGAAAATCCTTCGCGCTCTGGCCGACGATGGCCGGCTCTCCTGGCGCGATCTCGCGCAGAACATCGGTCTTTCGCTGACCCCGACACTGCGCCGGGTCCGCCGCCTGGAGGAAGAGCACTACATCCAGGGTTACTTCGCGCGCCTGGACGAGGAGCGCCTGTCCGGTGGCATGAGCGTGTTCGTCTCGGTGTCCCTGGAAAAACAGACCGGTGACTACCTCGCGCGGTTCGAAGAACGCATCGTCCAGGCGCCGCAGGTGATGAGTTGCTTCCAGATGACCGGCGACGCCGACTACATGCTGCGGGTGGTGGTGAAGGACCTGTCGGCGTACCAGCTGTTCCTCACCAACACGCTGACGCAGATTCCCGGCGTAGCGGGGATCAAGTCGGCCTTCGCGCTGAAGTCGGTGATGCTGCGCTCGGCGCCGCCGATCTGAGGCGCTCGACACCATCCTACGACGAGGCACGCCGGACACTTTGGCGTAGAGGCTCAACCCTCGCGGCGGAACTGTTCGCGATACTGCGTCGGCGTTACCCCCAGACGCTGGGCGAACACCAGGCGCATGCGCGCGGCGCTGCCGAAGCCGCAGCGCCATGCGATCACTTTCAGCGCCAGATCGCTGCCTTCCAGCAACCCGCGAGCGGCGTCGATACGGGCACGCTGGACGAACTCCGCAGGCGTCACGCCCGCCTCGCGGACGAACACGCGGGCGAAACTGCGTGGGCTCATCGCCACCTCGGCAGCCAGTTGCGGCACGCCCAGCGGCTGCTCGAGGTTTTCCTGCACGTAGCGCTGGATGCGCGCCACCGGTGAGCCTTCGTCGGCCGGCGCCTGCAGGAAGGGGCTGAACTGCGATTGCCCGCCCTGACGCTGCGTTACTACCAGCAGCCGTTTCGCCACCGACAGCGCCACCGCCGCGCCATGGTCCTCGGCGACCAAGGCCAGTGCCAGATCGATGCCGGCGGTCACGCCGGCCGAAGTCACCAATGCACCATCGCGCACATGAATCCGGTCCGGCTCGACCAGCGCCTGAGGGAACAGCTCGGCAAGCCGACGAGCGTCGCTCCAGTGCGTCGTCACGCGCTTGCCGTCGAGCAGTCCGGCATGACCAAGCAGAAAGGCCCCGGTGCAGATTGATCCGTAACGCGCCGCCATGGCACAGGCCGTGCGTAACCACACGAGCAACTCGGGTGCGGGTGACTCTTCTGGCAATCGCGGCCCACCCGGCACCAGCAGGATGTCAGCCGCGCTGTCACCCTGTTCGAGACTGAAGTCGGCGCCTAGCAGTTGGCCGTTGGAGGCGCGCAGCGGGAAGGGCGGCGCGGCGAGGGTTACCACCTGGTAGCCCTGGCCGGCAGGGACGAAGGCATTAGCCTCGGCGAACACGTCCAGCGGCCCGGAAACATCCAGCGCCTGCACGCCGGGGAACAGCAGCATAGCCACGCGTTTCATGGCGCCTCCCGATCCAATCGATGGCGTTCATTCTTGCGGGAGAAAACGTTGGCCGCAAACGTGTCAGGGGTGCGAATGCTGCCAATCAGCCGTCAAATGGCGTGACAATCACAGGGCAGTAACGCCAGCAAGCCACTATTGTTGCGCTATTTGCAGAAATGCATTGTCGAAGTCGATCTGTGTAGGAAAGGTCCGATCGGCTAGATTTATGGCAGTGGGCCACGATCGACGCGACCCGCGTGATCCCTGAGGTTCCTGCCATGAAATCCACTCTTTCCGCACTCATTGCCATCCCCGCCTTGCTGTTGTCCTTGAGCGCTTTCGCCGACGATGCGGCCGTTTACCACTACGGCATGCCGCTGGATGTGGCCAAGGTGCTGAGCATCTCCCAACCCAACGAGCGCTGCGAAGTCAGCCAGGCCACCATGGTCTACCTGGACTCCCAGGGACAGCAGCACACCGTCAAGTACCTGCGCCAGACTCCGCGCTGCAGCGACATCTGAGTCAGGCGCGGAACTGCTCCACCAATCCCTGCTGCCGGCTGGCCAGGTCGTTCAGTGAACGACTGGCGCTGGCGGCTTGTTGCGCTTGATCGGAAATAGTCTGGGTGACGTCGCGGATGCCGGCGATGTTGCGGTTGATCTCCTCGGCGACGCTGCTCTGTTCCTCCGCCGCGCTGGCGATCTGCAGGTTCATTTCGCTGATCAGGTTCACCGCCTCGCCGATCCGGCGCAGCGCGTCGATGGCTTGGCGCGCCTGATCGACGTTGCCCTGGGCCTGGGTGAAGCTGCCTTGCATCGCGCTGGTCACTGACTGACCGCGCGCCTGCAGGTTTTCGATCACCTCGCGAATCTCTTCCACCGATTCCTGGGTGCGCCGGGCCAGCCCGCGTACTTCGTCGGCGACCACAGCGAAGCCGCGCCCGGCGTCGCCCGCGCGCGCCGCTTCGATGGCGGCGTTGAGGGCCAGCAGGTTGGTCTGCGCGGCGATGCCGCAGATGACTTCGAGGATCGAGCCGATCTGCTCGTTGCTCGCCGCCAGTTGCTGCAACTCCGTCATGGCCTGGTTCATCCCGGCGGCGAGCAGGTCGATGCCGCTGTTGGTGGCGTTGAGCGTGCGGAAGCCATCGTCGCAGGCCTGCTCTGCGGTGCGTGCGGCGTCGGCGGCGCGGGCGGCGCTGCGGGCCGAGTCCTGGGCGGTGGCGGACATCTCCTGGAGCGCCGTGGCGACCATGTCGATCTCGCGGAACTGTTGCTGCATGCCGTCGCTGGTCTGACGGGCGATCTGCGCCGAGCGGTCGGCGGTGGAGTGTGCCTCGCGGGACGCCGACTGCACGGCGGCGATGCTCGGCTGAAGTTTGTCGAGAAAGCGGTTGAAGGCGGTGGCCAGGCGGCCCAGTTCGTCGCGGCGCGGGTAATCAAGGCGGCGGGTGAGGTCGCCTTCGCCGTCGGCAATGTCTTCCAGCATCCGCGCCAGACGCAGGATCGGCCGGCTGATGCCGAGCGCGGTGAGCGCCACCAGCAGCATGCCGAGCAGCCCGGTGGCGATGCCGACGCCGGTTTCCAGCGCAGTGCTTTTCCAGCGCAGGTCGTCCAGCGTGCCCTTGAGGCGTTCAGCCGGGGCGAGCATCACCGCGCGCGGCACGCTGAGCAGGATGCCCCAGGGCGCGGCGTCCGGCACCGGGGCGAGGCTGTGCAGCACGCTGATGGATTCACCGTCCTCAAAGGACTGCGAGCGTCCGGCGGCGATTTCCTCGAACACGGTTTTGTCTTCGAATTTCTGCCCCAGCTTCGAGGCGTCGCCACTGTCGCTGGCGATCAGGCCGTTGGGGCTGAGGATGCGGATGCGACCCTGGCCGTCGAACGGGCTGCGGCTCCCGTCAGCGCTGCTTTGTTGCAGGGCTGCGAGGTCGATGTCAAAGCCCACGGCGGCGATGGCCTTGCCGTTCTCCAGCAGCGGCAGGGTAACGCTGGTGACCAACCGGCGCTGCCCCGAGGCGTCGTCGAAATACGGGTCGAGCACGCAGGGGCGGGCATGCCCGGTGGAGCAGGTGAAGAAGGCGTTGTAGGGCTGGCCGCTGGGGCCGGGCGTGATGTCGCCGAGGACCTGCTCGGTGCCGATTACCCGCTGGGTTTGCCCGCCGTTCTGCAGCAGGTAGAGGGCGAAGCGGCCGGTCTCGTTGCTGCCCAGATCTTCGCGGGCTACGAACTGGCTGTCGGCGGCATCCAGAGTATCGGGCTGGAACACCAGGAACAGGCCAAGCAGCTCCGGGTGCGCGCCGAGGGTTTCGGCCATCGCCTGGTTGAGCGCGGAGCGCAGGGCCGCGGCGTCGAGGACGCCCTGATGCTGTTGTGCGCGCAGGGTCTGCACGGTGCGCAGCAGGCCTTCACCGAGCAGCAGGTTGTTCTGCAGGCGCTCGCGGATCAGCAGGGCCTGGACCTGGCCCTGGGTTTCCAGATTGTGCCGCGCGGCAACGGCGAAGAGTTCGCCGCTGTCGTGCTGGATGGTGCGACTGTCCTGCCGCGCCTGGTACAGCGAAAGACCGATCAGGACGCTGGCGACGAGGATCAGGCAGAGGCCCGCCAGCCAGGTGATACGGCCCTGGATGGACGTCAGGAGGCTGGGCATGGCGGGCTTTCCTTATGCTTCGAATCCCTGGATCAGAACGTGGTGGAGAACAGCAACTGGCTGTAGAGGTTGCTGTTGTCGTTGCCGATCTGAGTGCCGCCTTCGGCTGCGCTTTTCTTCGGCTGGTACAGGCCCACCAGCGGGATGATCACCAGGTGCTCGTTGATCGCCCATTCGGCGTAGAGGTCCAGCTCGCGGCCATCGGTGTTGCCCAGGTCGGTGTCCAGGGTGTGGAAGTCGAAGAACTGCGCGCCGATGGAAAGGTTCTCCAGCGGGGTGATCTTGGCGCCGACGTTGTGTACGCGGGTGTTGTTGTTGAACGGGCCGGAGTAGTTGCCCGCCACCTCGCCCTGGAACCAGGTGCCGAAGCCACGGCTGAAGCCGTAGAAGAGGGTGTCGTAGCCTTCGGAGAAGCGGCTGAAGCGGTAGCTGATATAGGGCTTCCAGGTGACGTCGGAGAATGTCCAGCCGGCCTCCAGGTACCAGGCGTTGGCGGTGTCGTCGGTGTACTGGGCATCGCGCTTGTCCTGCCAGGCGTACTCGCCGGAGAGGAACAGGTTCTCCACGCCGGCGTTGCCGGTGCCGCGCAGGCTGTAGGTCTTCATATCCTTGCGGTCGAGCTGGATGGGCGAGGCGTAGCGCTCGTCCACATCGGTGACGTCGATGTAGGTCAGGCCGAAGGTGGCTTCCGGGGCGACGTGTTCGAGGGTTGCCACGTACAGCTCGGAGTTGGCCTGGGCGCGGTTGTCCGATTTCAGGCGCATCAGGTCGCCGCGCCAGCCTTCCTTGCCGCCGATGCGCAGCACGGCGGTTTCGTCGAAGTCGCGACGCGCCGCCAGATAGTAGGCGCCGCCGCGGTTGTATTCGCCGTCGGCCAGGCCCTTGCCCATATTCAGAGCATCGCCGTCGATCAGAAAGCCATCGCCGACCACGATGTTCTGGCGGCCGAAGGACAGGTCGATGCCATCCTCGCCCAGCACCGGGAACAGCCCGGCCGAACGCCAGCCGGCGTAGGCGTCCTCGATCTTGGTGGTGCGCTCGGAACCGTCGCTGAAGCCCGCGGCATCGCCATCGCCCCAGGTGCCGGAACTGAGCAGGTTGAAGGCGCCGTAGGCGGTGCCCGCGCCGCCCAGCTTCTGGTCGCCGCTCAGACCGTACTTGATGAAACCTTCCTGCCAGGAGGACGAGCCTTCATCCAGGGTGCCGGTCATGTTGTAGCGTTCCTGGCTGTGGAACAGCCCGAAGGTCGCCGAGAGGTCGGCGTTCAGGTGCGTGTCGTCGGTCGCGTACAGCTGGTAGGCGCTGGCGGAACTGGCCCCGGCGATGAGCAGGGCGAGCAGGGTGGGGCGCAGCACGGCGGCGTGGGTCATGGTGAAGGCATCCGTTTCGTTATTGTCGATTGAGGGGATGTGACTTCTGCCGATGCTAAGTAAGGGCTGGCCCTGTGCCGTTGCTCCTGTCTGCCAAGTGATTGGGTGTGGTTGCCAGATCGGGCGATAGTGCTTTTGTAGGAGCGAGGGGGGGCGCCTAGCTCTTGCTCGCGAACCCGCTTGACGCGGGAGCTGCCGGTGAGTTTGTTCGCGAGCAAGCTCGCTCCTACAGGTGGCGCCGATCAGCGCGAGCGCGAGATCAATGACGGTTGTTCGGCGTACAGGCGCTTGTAGAGCGCCGAGAAATGACTGGAACTGGCAAACCCCAGGTCCAGCGCCAGGTGCGTGATGCTCTGCTGCGGCTCCTGCTTGAGCCGGCGGCGCGCCTCGGCCAGGCGCAGGCTGAGGAAGAACTGCTGCGGTGTGCTCTGGCAAATTTGCCGGAAGCAGTACTGCAAAGTGCGCTGGCTGGTGTTCAGGCTCTGGCTCAGTTCCAGCAGCGACAGCGGCTCGGAGAGGTCCGCCTGCATGCGTTCGATGGCCGCCAGCACCAGGCGGCGATGCTGCTGCAGTGAGCGTGGCGCGCCTTCGCGGTCATTGCCGGGGAGGATTTCTTCCAGCGCCTGCAGCACATGACTGAGCACCAGCGCCACGGCGTGCCCGGCCTGTTGCGGGTCGTCCACCCGCCACGGCTCACCTTCGAAGGCGGCGAGGGCGTCGCACAGGCTGCGGCGCAGGCCGCCGGCGCCGGTAGGCGAAAGCTCGAGGCGTCGTTGCTGCAGCGCGCGCTCGAACAGCTCGCGTTCCTCGGCGCCGAGCAGGCGTTCCAGCTGTGGCTGGCTGAAGGTCAGGCCGAGCATGTGGATCTCCCCGGCGGCGCAGATTTCCAGCTCGCGTCCGCCTTCGAGCACCAGCAGGGTGTCGTCGTGCAGGGCCTGGCCGTTGAAGCGCGAATCGGCACTGGCACTCAGCGGGATGCCGATCACCAGGTGGCCGGCGGGCGGCGCCATGTTCTCGTGCAGGTGTAGATTGGAGTGTTCGTAGATCAGCGAGGCGTCGGGCAGCTGCACATGCAGCAGCTCCGCCTGCAGGCGGCCGTGGCCGAGCTGGGTGTAGTCCTGGCTCCAGCCGGCGAGGGCGCAGGCCAGTTCATCGGAGTCGGTTGCCTGGTGGCGGGCGATGCCGGTCATTGCGGTTCACCTCGGTTGTAGGCCGAGTATCGGTCAGTGCTGGCGCGCAGGCTTGTGCCTGCGCGCCAGGGTGTTGCGGCGCTCTGCCAGTTTCAGCGGCCGGCGAGGTAGGCGGCGGCGAGTGTACAGGCGCGCTCGATCAGCATGGGCGCCAGTTCCCGGGCGGTTTCGCTGTTACGTCGGGTGTGCACCCAGCCCAGGTAGGTGGTGCCGCGCAGGGCAAGGAACAGCGGCAGCGCGGCGCGGTCGGCTTCGGACAGTAGCTTGACCGAGTCGTAGCCGGCCAGCAGCGCCGTCTGAATCTGCGCCAGGCGCGGGTCGTCCAGGCAGAAGTACAGCGCGGTGGCCAGCTCGAACATGTGCCAGCCGAAGCCGGCATCGTCGAAGTCGATCAGCTGCAGTTCGCCGCCTTCGAGCAGCAGGTTCTCCGGCACCAGGTCGGCGTGGATCATACCGAAGTTGCCCAGGTTGCGGCCGTAGCGGCGCAGGTCGAGGCGGGCTTCCTGTCGAGCTCTCTGCAGAAGCTCGCGTTGCCCATCGCTGAGCAGGTCCAGCTCCCAGAATCGCCCCCAGAACGGGTTGGCGCCGACAAGGCCTTCCTCGTCCCAGGCGTGCCGGGTGAATTCGTTGGGCTGGCGCCACTGAGCTGAATTCAGGTGAATGCGCGCGGCCACGGCGCCGGCCTGATGGAACAGCGCCTCGATGTCGCCGTCGGCGCTCAGGCCCTGTTCGGCGGAGCCCAAAGTGCTGCCGGACAGCCAGCCGAGCATGTCGACGAAGCGCGATTCCTCCAGGGCGGCGCTGCGTACCTCAGCGAGGTGTTCGCCGCTACGGGTGCGGATGATGCTCGGCACGCCGATGCCGCCGGCGGCCAGTTGCTCCATCCAGGTCAGTTCCGAGCGCAGCGCCGCTTCGCTGTGGTAGCCGCCGCGGTGTACGCGAAGGGCGCTGCGCGTGCCGTCGCTGCGGATGGCGCAGAACACCGCGTTCTCGCGGTACTTGAGCAGCTCCAGGCCGACGAAGTCGCCGTCCCAGTGGCGCAGGGCGTCCAGCGCCAGGTCGCGCAGGCAGGCGATCTGCTGGTTGTGATCAAGCTCTGCGAAACAAACCTTGGAAAAGTCGTTCATGGTGGCTCCTCAGAGTTCGCTCAGGACCTGGTCCAGGGTGTCGATGAACAGCTCGCCGTGCTCGGCCTCGAACACCAGTGGCGGGCGAATCTTGAGGATGTTGTCGTCACCGCCGATCTTGCTGATCAGCACGCCGCGCTGGCGCATGCTGTTGACGATGCGTCGTGCTTCGAGGCCAGCCGGCTCGCGGCTGGCGCGGTCGCGCACCAGTTCCACGGCGAAGAACAAGCCCTGGCCACGGACGTCGCCGATGATCGAGTGGCGCTCGGCGAGACGGTGCAGCTCGGCGCTGAGCTTCGCGCCTTGGCGCCGGGCGTTGCCTTGCAGGTCCTGCTCGGTGATCACGTCGAGCACCGCCTGGCCGACGGCCGCCGCCACCGGCGAGCCGCCGAAGGTGTTGAAGTACAGGTTGCTGCGGCCGAAGGCCTCCACGCGCTCGCGGTTGGTCACCACGCCCGCCAGGGGGAAGCCGTTGCCCATGGGTTTGCCGAGGGTGACGATGTCCGGCACCAGGGGGTGCGACTGGTGGCCCCACAGGTGGTCGCCAGTGCGGGCGAAGCCCGATTGCACCTCGTCGGTGATCAGCAGCCCCCCGGCCTCGCGCACCAGCTTCGCCACGCGCTCCAGGTAGCCGGCCGGCAGGCGCGGGATGCCTTCGTTGGCGAACAGGGTGTCGATCAGCATGGCCGCCAGGCCTACGCCGGCCGCCTGCAGCTCGGCGATGGCCTCGGCGACCTTGGCTACATAGCGGTCGGCTACCTGCTCGGGCGTGCCGTCGGCATGGTAGAGGCAGGGGATCGGCACGGCCCGCGCGTGGGCGGAGAACGGCTCGGAGCTGGGCAGCGCGGTGGTCACCGCCGCTAGCGTGGTGGTGTTGCCGTGGTAGTTGTAGTCGCTGACGATCACGCCCTTGTTGCCGGTGGCGAAGCGCGCCATGCGCAGGGCCAGTTCGTTGGCCTCGCTGCCGGTGCAGGTGAACATCAGGCTGTCCAGCGACTCGGCGAAAGTCGCGGTGAGGTTCTCGGCGTAGCGCACCACGCGCTCGTTGAGGTAGCGGGTGTGGATGTTCAGCGTTGCCGCCTGTTCGGCCATGGCCGTCACCACCCTGGGGTGGCAATGGCCGACGCAGGGCACGTTGTTGTAACAGTCCAGGTAGCGCTTGCCGGCGGCGTCGATGAGCCAGACGCCGTCGCCTTTCACCAGCTCCAGCGGCTCGTCGTAGAACAGCGGCGAGGCATCGCCCATGACCTGGTGGCGGCGTTGCAGCAGGGTGGGTTCAGACATTTTCGGCATTCTCCAGGGGCTTGCCGGCGCGGCTCGCGGCGCGCAGCAGGTAGTTGAGGATGAGGGCGGCGACCACCAGGGCCAGGGCGCTGAGCATGGCCACTTCCAGCTGGAAGCAGGCGGCGATCACCATCAGGGTCAGCAGCATGCCGATGCTGGCCACGACCGGGCCGCCGCGCAGGCGGAAGGGGCGCACCAGACCCGGTTGGGTGCGGTGCAGGCGCAGGTAGGCGGCGAACAGCACCAGGTGACAGCTGCCCAGCAGCAGGACGATGCACAGCAGGAGTTTTTCCGGCGGAACCAGGGTCAGCGGCAGGCCGATCACGGTCAGCACCAGCAGGGCGACATAGGGCGCGCCACGGCGGTTGGTGCGGGCCAGCGCGGCGGGGAAGAAGCCGTCACGGGCCAGGGCAAATAGTTGGCGGGAGGCGGAGAACACCACCGAGAAGAACGTCGCCAGCAGGCCGCACACGGCGCCCGAGCCGACCAGCAACGGCAGCCAGTCGCGCTCGCCGTAGAGCCCACCGTGGGTCATGGCGGCGTACAGCGGATCACCCGCGTTGCCGACCACTTCCACCCCTGCGGCGCCCGGCGCGCTGATCACCACGGTCAGCGCCGTCAACAGCAGGGTGCCGACGGCGGCGATGATCCCGCGCGGCATGCTGCGGCCGGGTTCGGCGGCTTCCTCGGCGGCGGAGGCGACCTGCTCCAGGCAGATGAACATCCAGATGGCGAAGGGTACGCAGGCAAATACGCCGCCGACGCTCACGTCCGGCAGTGCGCTGCCGGCGCTGGGCAGCAGGTTTTCCCAGTGCACGTGGGGCAGCATGGCACCGCCGAAGGCCAGCAGCGCGATGGCCGCCACGGCACCGGCCAGCAGGGTTAGCCCAAGAGCCTCGCCGACGCCGATGATGTGGATGCCGATGATCGCCGCGAACAGGCCGATGCGCACCGGCCAGCCGCCGAAGCCGAACACCGACTCCATATACGCGGCGAGGAAGTTGGCGGCCGCGCCGGTGCCAATGGTCAGCGCCAGCGCACAGGCCGCGCCGACCAGGTAGCCGACGAAAGGCCCGAAGGCCAACTGCGCATAGGCAAACACGCCGCCGGCGTGGGGGCGTGCTGTGGAGAGTTCGCATACGCACAGCGCCAGGCCGCCGCAGAGCACGGCCATGAGCAGCGTGGCGACGAGCATATTGGCCCAGCCGCTGCTGGCCAGGCCGTAGTTCCAGCCGGAGAACTGCCCGGCGATAACCAGTGAAATACCGAGCCCGGCGATCTGGGGCCAGCGAAGTACGCCTTGTTTGAGCATGTCGAGTGTCCCTTGCCTGTGAGTGATGAGGGGTGAACGGCAGTCAGCCGCGCGCGCCGGAGCGCAGCGGGCAAGGGAGGGCGCCGGCGGATGCCGACGGTTGGATGCGTGAAGTCATGGGGTGGCCCTTCTTGTTGTTTTGTGGGTTGCACGCGCCTGCCGTCAGGTGCGGCCGGCAGTGAGAAGGTACGAAGGGCGCGGGGTGGGGCGATATCAGAAATGCGCAAAGACGCAGGAGGGGCGTTGCATGCCGGTGCGGGTATGCCATGAACCCCGTGGCGTTGAAGTCACCATGGCGTCCGTTCGCGAGCGGGCTCGCTTCTACCGGCTGGGGCGTGGGAATGAGGAACCGGCCCGAAGGCCGGTTGGGTGTACAGCGCACAGTGCATGACGTGCGCTTGAGTGCCGGGGCTGAGATGGGGGGCTGACTGTGAGGCCGCTCGGACGCGGACAGGATTATCGTGAAGCGGATTACTGAATCGCCGCCACCGGTTGCCCGGCGAGCTGCCGACTTGCTGCATCCTGTGGTGCCGGGTTGGCCCAGTCGGCGGCCTTGAAGTCGCGACGGATCAGGCCGTAGGACTTCGCCGCCGTGATCGAGGCGTCCAGGCGACCGAGGAAGTCGGCGTCCAGCTTGGGCGAAAGCACCTCCAGCAGCGGGCGGCCCTGGTATTCGCTCTTGAAGATCACGGCAGGGTAGTTGGCCTGCTTGGATATCAGGTCGATGAAGGCATCGCGGTTGGCATCGGCGCTGGCCCATTGAACGGCCTGTAATTGCACCTTGAGCAGGCGCTCGACGATGTCCGGGTGGGCGTCGATGAACTCTCCGTTGCCCACCAACAGCGCCTGCAGGGTCCCGGCGCCGCCGAGGTCGTGGGTGCTCAGCGGGATTTCCGCCAGCCCCTTGTCACGCAGGGCGAACAGACCGGCCAGGCCCCAGGTGGCGTCGATCTGCTTGGCAGCGAGCGCGGCGAGGGCGGCGCTGAAGTCGAGGTTGATCACCTTCAGGTCCTTCTCGGTCAGGCCGGCGCTGGCAAGCGCGTTGTCGAACGACAGCTGGCTGGCGGTGCCACGGAAGATGCCCACGCGCTTGCCCTTCAGGTCAGCCAGGGTCTTGATCCCCGAGCCCGGCTGCACGCCCAGGTAATGGTTCACCCCGCGCGCCGTGGCGGCCAGTACACGGCTGTCCAGGCCGCTGGATTTGCCGATGATCGCCGCCAGGTCGCCCAGGTAGGCGAAGTCCACCTGGCCGTTGGCGAATGCTTCATTGACTACCGGGCCCGCCCCCTTGAAGAAGCTCCATTTCACCTGGATGCCGTCGGCGGCGAATTCCTTCTCCAGCAACTGGCGGGTGTAGAGGATGTCCGCCACACCGCCGCTGGAGTGGTTTTGCCCGGCGCTGACGTCGGGCACGGCGATGCGGATTTCCCTCACCGGGTCAGCGGCCTGGGTGACCAGCGGATAGGCGCCGAGCAGGCCGGCCAGCACCGGCGCAGCGAAAAGGGACAGCAATTGATTGGTGAGGGCCTTCATGGCGCCTGCCTCCTGCAGTGGGGGAGCGCATGTGGCTCCGGCGCCAGCACTAAAGACATGAGGCTGTCCATCAACAAAATAATAAAAATGCATTTTTTAGGAATTATTCGAGCTAAGCGAGAGATCACAGGGCCTCGAGGGAAGATGCCCGTAGGGCATAAAAAATATTCGGCGAATGCATTGGATGAGCACCGGGACCTTCCCTTAAATGGCCCGTGCTAGCTCATAAATGCATTGATATAAATATTTATATTCCAATGAAGAATATTACTAAGCCGTATCGCCTTGCTCTTCCAAACCCCCGTCTGAGGCCTGCGGCCCTAGGCTGGCGTGGCTTCGAACCCTTGTTGCCGTGGTTGGTGCCGCTGGCCATTGCGGTGCTTTGGTGGGCCGCCAGCCATCGTCATTGGATGTCCGCGCAAATCCTCCCCACCCCCGAACTGGTGCTGCAGGCCGGACGAGAACTGCTGACCGGCGAGCTCTGGCAGCAGTTGGGCGTCAGCCTGAAACGTCTGCTCTGGGGCCTGCTGGCCGGCATCCTCAGCGGGCTGGCACTGGGCGCCTGGCTCGGCTTCAGCCGCCGCGCCGAGCGTCTGGTGCTGCCCACCTTCACTGCCCTGGCTCAGGTTCCGACCCTCGCCTGGATTCCGCTGTTCATGCTGTTCTTCGGTATCGGCGAACTGCTCAAGCTGGTGGTGCTGATCAAGGCCATCATCGTGCCGGTGACGCTGCACACCCTGGTCGGCGTACGTGATTCCCAGCCGCGTCTGCGCGAGGCCGCCGCCGTGCTGCGCCTGCCGCGCAGGCTATTGCTGTGGCGACTGATCCTGCCAGCGGCGCTCCCGGCGTTCCTCACCGGTGTGCGCCTGGCACTGGCGCAGGGCTGGACCTCCTTGCTGGCGGTGGAGTTGCTGGCCTCCAGCGAAGGTATCGGCTACCTGATGGTGCAGGCGCGCCAGTTGTTCATGCTCGACATCGTGTTCGTCTGCATCCTGGTCATCGGCCTGGTAGGCGCGGCTATGGACCGTGGCATCCAGGCACTGGACCGACGTCTGGTGCACTGGCCGCAGCAGGCCGCAGGGGAGTTCCGACGTAGTGGCGCGGGGCAAGGGTGGGAGCGCCTTGAGCCATGGCTGCTGCCATTGGCCCTGTTGGCGATCTGGCAGGCGGCGAGCACCCTGGAATGGGTCGATCCGGCGATTCTTGCCAGCCCCGCGTCGGTGGCTGTCGCGTTGTGGGATGGCCTGCTGGACAACAGCCTGACCGTCGCACTGCTTGCCAGTCTGCAACGCACGCTCGCCGGCTTGCTGCTGGGCGGTTCGCTGGGCTTCTTGCTCGGCCTCGGCCTGGGCTTGTGGCGCCCGGCGGAACGACTGCTTGGCCCGTCCTTCGCGGCACTGCGGCAAGTGGCGATCTTTGCCTGGGTTCCACTGCTCACGGCCTGGTTCGGCTTGGGTGAACTCGCGAAAGTCGTGTTCGTCGGTCTCGCCGCCTTCTTCCCGTTGCTGCTGGCGACCCAGCGCGGCATCGCCAGCCTGCCGCCGCAGCTGAGCGAGGCGGCGATCGCGTTGCGCCTTTCGCCCTGGCAACGCCTGCGCCGGCTGGTGTTGCCGGGTGCCGCGCCCTCGGTGTTCGCCGGGGTGCGCCTGGCGCTGATCTATGCCTGGCTCGGAACCATCGGCGCTGAGTACTTCATGCCTTCGGACGGCGGCATCGGCAGCCTGATGATCGGCGCGCAACAACTCTTCCGCATGGACCTGGTCGGCGCCGGCATGTTGCTGGTCGGCCTTACTGGAGCCTTGCTGGCCGCTCTCGGCCAGCGCATCGAAGCGCGGGTGACGCGCTGGAGACACGCATGAACGCATTCGCATCCCAGGCGCTGGTGAGCTTTCGCCAGGTCGCCAAGAGCTTCCCCGTGGATGGCCGCGAGCTGCAGGCCATCGAACGTTTCGACCTGGAGATCGCCGACGGCGAATTCATCGCCATCGTCGGCGCCAGCGGCTGTGGCAAGTCCACGCTGCTGCGCCTGCTGGTGGGGCTGGATCGCGAATTCCAGGGTGAGATCCGCATCGACGGCGCGCTCATCGATGGCATCGGCGGCGAGCGGGGCATCGTCTTCCAGGAGCACCGTCTTTTCCCCTGGCTGAGCGTGGAGCAGAACGTCGCCCTCGGCCTGGTCAACGAACCACTGAGCGAGACCGGCAAGGCCGCCAAGGTTGCCGATTACCTGCAACTGGTGGGTCTGACGGCGTTCGCCCGCGCCTATCCGCACCAGCTGTCCGGCGGCATGGCACAACGAGTGGCGATTGCCCGTGGCCTGGTCGCGAGCCCGCGCATTCTGCTTCTGGACGAACCCTTCGGCGCGCTGGACGCGCTGACTCGTCAGCAGTTGCAGGAAGAGCTGCTGCGCATCCGCCAGCGCGAGCGGATCACCACGGTGCTGGTGACCCACGACGTGGAGGAGGCGCTGTTCCTGGCTGACCGCGTGGTGGTGATGGCGCCGCGGCCGGGGCGCATCAAACGCATCGTCGAAGTGCCGCTGGTGCATCCCCGCGAGCGCGGCGGCTACGACTTCCTGCGCCAACGCGAGGCGCTGCTGCACGAGCTGACGGGCGAAGGTGACTATGTCGCGCCTCAGCTCAAACGGGTGGAAGACCTGCCGTTCGAGTTCATTGCCTGCTGATCCAAACAACCCACCCTTGTAGGAGCGAGCTTGCTCGCGAAGCTCTTCGACCAGGCCACTCTGGAATATTCGCGAGCAAGTTCGCTCCTACGAAAAGCCAACCTACCGAGTCCGACCATGAGCAAACGCCCCAACTTCCTCGTCATCGTCGCCGACGACCTCGGCTTCTCCGACCTCGGCGCCTTCGGTGGCGAGATCGCCACGCCGCACCTGGACGCCCTGGCTATCGAAGGCCTGCGTCTGACCGATTTCCACACCGCGCCGACCTGTTCGCCAACGCGTTCGATGCTGCTCACTGGCACCGACCACCACATCGCCGGCATCGGCACCATGGCCGAGGCGCTAACCCCGGAGCTGGAGGGCAAGCCGGGCTACGAGGGCTACCTGAACGATCGCGTGGTGGCGCTGCCAGAGCTGCTGCGCGAGGCGGGTTACCAGACCCTGCTCTCGGGCAAATGGCACCTGGGCCTGAAACTGGAGCAAGCACCCCACGCGCGCGGCTTCGAGCGCTCCTTCTCGCTGCTGCCGGGCGCGGCCAACCATTACGGTTTCGAGCCCCCCTATGACGAAACCACCCCGCGCATCCTCAAGGGCACGCCTGCGCTGTACGTCGAGGACGACCAATTCATCGACGAGTTGCCGGCGGACTTCTATTCCTCCGACGCTTTCGGCGACAAGCTGATCCAGTACCTGAAGGAACGCGACCAGAACCGACCATTCTTCGCCTACCTGCCGTTCTCCGCGCCGCACTGGCCGCTGCAGGCGCCCAAGGACGTGGTGGACAAGTACAGGGGGCGCTATGACGCCGGCCCGGAGGCGCTGCGCCTGGAACGCCTGGAGCGGCTCAAGCAACTGGGTCTGATCGACGCCGACGTGAAGGCGCATCCGGTCCTGGCGATCAGCAAGGAGTGGGCGCGTCTCACCGACGACGAGAAGGCGAAATCGGCGAGGGCCATGGAGGTCTACGCAGCGATGGTCGAGCGCCTGGACTGGAACGTCGGCCGCGTCGTGGAATACCTGCGCCAGCAGGGCGAGCTGGACAACACCTTCGTCCTGTTCATGTCAGATAACGGCGCCGAGGGAGCGCTGCTGGAAGCCTTCCCGCGCTTTGGCCCGGACCTGCTGAGCTTCCTCGATCAGCACTACGACAACAGCCTTGAGAATATTGGCCGCGCCAACTCCTACATCTGGTACGGCCCGCGCTGGGCGCAGGCGGCCACGGCGCCGTCGCGGCTGTACAAGGCCTTCACCACCGAGGGCGGCATTCGTGTGCCGGCGCTGGTGCGCTACCCGGCGCTGCAGCGCCAGGGCGAGATCAGCCATTCGTTCTCCACGGTGATGGACATCACCCCGACTATCCTCGACCTGGCCGGCGTGCGCCATCCGGGCAAGCAGTGGCATGGTCGAGAGGTGGCCGAGGTGCGTGGCAAGTCCTGGCTTGGCTGGCTCTCCGGCGAAACAGAACAGGCCCACGACGAGAAGACTGTCACCGGTTGGGAGCTGTTCGGCATGCGCGCCATACGCCAAGGCGCCTGGAAGGCTGTGTATTTGCCCGCGCCGGTCGGCCCTGCCACGTGGCAGCTCTACGACCTGGCCAGCGACCCGGGCGAAACGCAGGATCTGGCCAAGAGCGAGCCGGCGAAGCTTGAGGCCCTGATCGAGCACTACAAGCAGTATGTCAACGAGACCGGTGTGATCGACGCGCCGCCACCGTTCCTGGCGCGCTGACAGCGAGCTTCACAGCGCTCCCTCGCACCTTCTTTTGGGAAGAGAACCGGCGGCCGCCCGACTGCTCGGACTGACGGCGGCCACCGGAATGCACTTTCCGTCGGCTTGGCGACGCTGGCCGTCTATCTTATCGGCTCATGTCCCTATCGGCTCATGTCGGCCCGTCCTTGAGGCCCTCCTGTTGGGCGGCGGACAGGTGGGGTTCCTGCCGGCTGTCCTCCGGTTCGATGTCCACCAGTTCTTCCAGTGACTCCTCGCGGGTCACTCTGGGATCGGGGTCGGGGGTATCCAAGGGGGTTTTCATGCTCACCTCGCTTGTCAGGCCTGCTTGCCGGCCAGTGCGCGCAGACGTGCACCGGCGACCACCACCTTGCGCGGCCGGTGGGTCGGGTTCACCGGGACGAAAGTCTGCATTTCGATGCGCTTGAGGAACCAGTCGACGTTGTCCTCCTCCAGCGGCCCTTCGACGGTCATCAGGTCGCGACGGATGCGCTCCACAAGGTTATTCAGCAACACGGCGTTGGACTGTTCTTCCTGCTGGATAACACGGGAGATCAGCGGCTTGCCCCTGGCATTGCGCAGGTTGATCAGCAGTGTGCCATCGGGCCTGGTCGTGAACTGTGGGCGGTAGTCGCTGAACAGGTGGCTCAGGTGTTCGATGGCAGTGTCGCGGCAGCTGGACATGTCGATCCCTCCCGATGGTAGGCAAAAGCCAGGACCTGGCTTGAGCCAGGAACCTCGCATCAGCCGTGCCAGGCCCGGGGCGACTGTTTCATCCGCTTAACAGGTTGTTATTGCTGGAGATCGCCACGGCGTACTGGCCTTTGGCTGCTTGCAGGATGCACGGTCGCACTGCCAAGGGGCTGGAAAATGCACGGCCAGGTGCGTCGCCGCCTTTCTCGCTACGCTGACAGGCCTTCCGTCAGAAACACTCGTCGGGTCCGAAGGGTGCCGTCTCGCCACCGGCGCCGCCAGCGCTGGCGATGCGCGTGGCATTGCCGGTGCACCGCGTTGCCTGGGCCAATCGCCAGCATTTCCCTCGGACAAGTCAGCGGGCAGGGTTGAGCCAGGGAAAGGAGGTGGCCATGACGCAGTTCCGACGCCTGGACGTGGAGGCGGTGCTCCACGAAGCCTATCCACTGTTCAACTTCTCTTGTTACCGGGAGGAGGGTGGCCGCTATTCAATCCGCTTCAGCAGCCAGCTGGCAGACATGCCCTCTACCACCGTGGTCGGCATTCACGGTGACGAGCTGAGCAGCGCCAGGCGGGTGCGTAGTCTTGGCCTGGAGCTGATCGACAGCTTTATCGATTAGGCTGTACCGCTGTGCACGGCGACCGGCGCAGCTGCCGCCGGTCACCGTCCGGGCGTCATTGCTGATTTCGGCTCAAGGCGCAGACCGCTGCGAGCAGTCCCGCGGCGGTGGCCAGCACTGCGACGGTTTGCCAGGGGTGCTCACCGGCATACTCGCCGCCCGCCCGAATGGCTCGGCGGCTACGTTGAATCAGGTGATCGCTGGTTTCGCGGCTGTTGTCCACCAGGTCCCGAAGCCTCGTCTTGAACGCTGGGAGCTGTTCTGCCGTCAGGTCCCGGCTGCTGGTCAGCAGGGATTCCAGGTCGTTCACCAGGGATTGCAGCTCCTGCACGCCACTGTTGCGGGTAGAGGGGAACCATCGATAGCTGCCCATTGATTGTCTCCTTGATTGTTTCTGGTTGAAATTCGGGGACCGGTTGTGCATTCGGCCATCGATCCGCCATTGGCGTCGGGGCGCGCTGCCCCGCGCGTTGGCGGATCTGCCGGTCCCTTCGAGAGAGCGTGCATACCGCCGGTCGTTCACTGATTCTGATGAGTGGAACCTGACGGTTCGCTTCGAGCGTGCTTGAGTGCAAAGGTCGCTCGCCGGCTCTTTTTTGCCGTTGTTGGAGGCTGTGCAGGTGCGACGATTGGTGGCAGTGCGCGGGGGAGCGCAGGGACGTTCGCTTATGCGAGGATGCCGCCCGCCACGCCATGAGCACTTCAAAAGACCGGGAGACGACTCCGATGCAGATCCGTGACTTTCGTGATGACGACATGGACCGGGTGCTGGATATCTGGCTGCGAGCTTCGCAGCAGGCCCACAACTTCATCGATACCGATTTCTGGCAGCAGCGTTTGCAGGACATGCGCGATGTCTACCTGCCTGCCGCCGCCTCGCGCGTCGTCGAGAGCGACGGCTGCGTGATTGGTTTCTACAGCCTGCACGACGGCGCGTTGGCAGCGCTGTTCGTCGCCCCGGAATGCCAGGGCAAGGGGCTCGGGTCGCACCTGCTGAGCGACGCCAAGGTTCACTTGCCGATGCTGGAAACCGCGGTCTATTCGGCCAATGCCGGTGCGGTGGCGTTCTACCAGCGGCACGGATTCGAGGTGCTGGAGGAACGCGAGGACGAACACACCGGGCATCCTGAGAAACGCATGTGCTGGACGGCGCGTCCGGCGGTGTGCGGATGCTGAAGAAAGCCGCTGCCGTTTTGTTGCTGGCCATTGCCGGCCCAGTCCTTGCCATGGATGGCAAGGGCAACGCTTCCGATCACTTCACCGTCGGCACCAGCCTCGGTACGGCCGCTATCAGCGAGTCCAGCAGTCAGGCGCCGCGCGCCTATCAGCAGGCCCATGATGACGCGCTGGCCTATGTCGCCTCCGCTGGATACATCCATGGTGCTCAGTTCGAGCAGGCCCTTCGCCTGTACCGAAGCGAGCACCCGCAATCGCCCTTGAGTGACTTGCAGCTGGCCCAGGCCATCGCCAGCCAGGGCTGAAGGTTTTTCTACATCCAGATAAGTAATCCGGCTTTCATTCGTGAGCTGGAATCGGAAGCAGAAGCTCGAAGGCTGTGCGCGCCCCGTAAAAAAGCCCCTTGCCCGGTGACGGACAAGGGGCTTCGTTGTACCGGCTCGATGGCTACCAGAACCCCCCGGCATGCCGGCTGGACGCGTAGTCCAGGTGCAGGGCGAAGGAGCTCTGGAAGAACTCCAGCAGCCGGGTATCCAGCACCATTTCGTTGAGTGAAGCGAGCGATCCGATCACCTGCTGCACGTCGGCTTCGGTCTCGCCGCAGCGGTTCTCGTGGCACAGGCGCTGGGTCTGCGGGTCGGCGCTGATACGGCAGATGCATTCGGCGTCGTAGCACGAGTGGCGGGCCTTCAGGCGCAACTCCGGCAGGTCGCGGCGGCCCTCCAACAGCTCCACGCTGCATTCCAGGCCGTGCTGGCGGGCGAATTCGCTGGCGCGGGCAAAGGCTGGCAGGGCCACCTCCACCAGGGCGCTTTGGTAGGCACTGGAGAAACTCTCCGGGTCGTCGCTCATCCGCGGTCTCCTTTGCAGGTTGCACGATGCCCTGCCGCCAGGCGGCAGGGGTTGAGTGATGGACCACGGATCACGCGCCATTTGCAAAATACAGGTGGACTTTCCGCCGAGCGGTCGGCAGTGCTATTCCCATGCCGGCAGGACTAATAGCTGGCGTCGGGAAGTAGTCCGTTTCGGCAATTGAGCTCTTCGCGATAGATGTCTCCGGCAAGATCGGGATGCGAAAACACAGAAACGTGCGCGCGGCGCTCGACGTTGGGCTTTCAGTCGAGCAAACCCCGTGCCCTGGCATTCACCACCACCTCGGTGCGCCCCTGCGCACCGAGCTTGGCGTTTATGTTGCGCAGGTGCGACTTCGCGGTGAACGCGGAGAGGAACATCTTCTCGGCGATCACCTTGTTCCAGTGTCCGGCGGCCAGCGGGCAGATCATCTGGATCTCGCGGGTGGTCAGGCCTTCGCCGACGGCGCCGGCAAGTCCGTCTTCGTCGGTATCTGCAGCGCCATCCAGCACCTGGCGGGCATGAATGATTCGAAAGTGATCGTTGCGATCAGCAAGGACGAAGAGACGCCGATCTTCCAGGTCGCCGACTACGGCCTGGTTGCCGATCTGTTCGAGGCAGTGCCGGAGATCCAGGCGGCGATCTGGAAAACAAGCAGGGGCGCGAGGGGAGGCCCGACCCTGGCGCATTGGCTCGGCGGTGCGAGGCCGCCGGCAACGCGGCGGTGGCGCCAGTAAAAATTTAATGCCCGGCACACCGGCAACAACGACGGACTGCTCCTATCTTCTGAAGATATTTCCTGCAAAAGAGTGCCTTCATGGAAGCATCCGGCAAGAAAATGACCCTGACCGGGCTCACCACCCTGGTCGCGGTCAACATGATGGGCTCGGGCATCATCATGCTGCCCACCAGCATGGCCCAGTTGGGGGCGATCTCCCTGCTGTCGTGGATCATCACCGCCGTCGGCTCGATGGCCATTGCCTACTGCTTCGCCCAGTGCGGCATCTACTGCCCACGCTCGGGCGGGATGTCGGCCTACACCGAGGAGGCCCACGGCAAGTCGGCGTTCTTCCTCTGCTCCTACCTGTACTTCCTGTCGCTGGCCATCGGCAACGTGGCCATCGCCATCTCTGCCGTGGGATACCTGACGCCCTTCATTCCCTGGCTGGGCACCGGCGCCATGCCGCTGTTCATCGGCAGCGTAGCGCTGATCTGGCTGACCACCCTGGCCAACTTCGGCGGGCCGAAGGTGACTGGGCAGATCGGCTCGATCACCGTGTGGGGTGTGATCATCCCGGTCGCGGGGCTGTCGATCATCGGCTGGTTCTGGTTCGACAAAGAGGTGTTCGACGCCGCCTGGAACCCGAACAACATCGCCATGAACGACGCCATCACCCAGAGCATCCCGCTGACTCTCTGGGCCTTCCTCGGCATGGAGTCGGCGGCACAGAACTCCGACGCCGTGGAGAATCCCAAGCGCAACGTGCCGCTGGCCTGTCTGCTGGGCACCCTGGGCGCGGCGGTGGTCTACGTGCTGTCGACAACGGTGATCATGGGTATCGTGCCGAATGCCGAGCTGGCCAATTCCAGCGCGCCGTTCGCCTACGTCTACGCACAGATGTTCAATCCGATGGTGGGCAACATCATCATGGCGCTGGCGGTGATGGCCTGCGTGGGCTCGCTGCTGGGCTGGCAGTTCACCCTGGCGCAGACCGCCAAGGTCACCGCCGACCGGCGCATGTTCCCGCGTCTGTTCAGTAAAGTGACGCTGCTTGGCGCGCCGATCCTCGGTCTGGTGGCCAACGCTGCGCTGCAGAGCGCGATGGCGGTATCGACCATTTCTCCCAACGCGTCGGAGCAGTTCGGCAAGCTGGTCAGCCTGGCGGCGGTGACCAACATCGTGCCTTACATCACCGCGCTGTCGGCGTTGCTGGTGATCATGCAGAAAGCCGGCGTGACCGGTTACGCGCACCACCGCAACGTGGCGGCGTTGCTGGTCGCCATGGCCTACAGCTTCTACGCGCTGTATGCGTCGGGGATGGAGGCGGTGTTCGGCGGCATGCTGGTCACGGCGGTGGGCTACCTGATGTTTGGCTACATCGCGGACCGTTTCATCGATCCACAGGCGAAGCTCAAAGCGGAGGCTCAGACATGAAGCGCTGGTTCAACCTCGCCCTCGTCATGCTGGCCGCCGCGCTGCCGCTGGTGGCCCCGGCCCAGACGCTGGAACGCATCCGGAGCAGCCACACCCTGACCCTGGGTTACCTGCCGAAGCGTCCACCATTCTCCGCCAGCGAAGGCGAGGCCGCCGTCGGCTACGGAATCGACCTGTGCCAGAAGGTGGCAGACCAGCTGCGCATCCAGCCAGGCCTGGCGCAGATGCGGGTGCGCTTCGTCCCGCTGAGTGAGGACAAGGCTCTGGAAACGGTGGGCGCCGGCGGGGTCGATCTGCTCTGCAGCCCGATGGTGGAAACCCTCAAGGCGCGGCAGAGCCTCGATTTCTCCCTGCCTGTCTACACCGCCGGCCTGGGCGTGGTGGTGCGCAAGGATGCGCCGTTCTTCCTGGTGCGCTCGCTCAATGGTGAGGTGGACAAGAGCGGCCCGACCTGGCGCGCCACCCCAAATCGCGGCCTGGCGGACTACACCTTCGCGGTGCCCGGCAATACGCGGGTGGAAACATGGGTACGGGAAAAGCTGCGTCTGCTCAAGGTGCTGGTCAATGTGCAGACGGTGGCAGGCCCGGCTGAAGGCGTTGACGCAGTGGCCGCCGGCAAGGCCGACGCCTTCTTCTACGACCAGATGGCATTGCGCAGCCTGGTAGAGCACAGCGCGGGCAAGGCCAACCTGATGGTGCTCAGCCGTCGCTTCGAGTTCGCGCCCGTGGCGCTGGTGATGCCGCGCGGTGATGAGGACTTCCGCCTTCAGGTGGACACGGCGTTGAGCGAGCTCTACCGCTCCGACGCTTTCGTACCGCTCTACAGCAAGTACTTCGGCGCGCCGAGCGAGTTGGACCAGAACCTGTTCAAGGTCTATTCGCGGCCGTAGGCGCGGGTGGAACTACCAGCGGGCACTTCGGTGCCCGCTGGCGTTTCAGGGTTGCGCGAGCAGATGGGCATTGGCGTTGATCAGCGTCTGTGCGACCTCCACCAAACCGTTAATGGCGAACTGAACGCCCATGCACACCAGCAGGAAGCCCATCAGCCGCGAGATGGCGTCGATTCCGGACTTGCCAGTGGCCTTCATGATCAGGTCCGAGGCGCGCAGGCAGCCCCAGAGGATCAACCCCGTGCAGAGGAAGATCAGCGGCGGTGCGACCAGGATCACCCAGTGCGGGAAGGTAGTGCTGTGCTTGATGCTGGACGCGGAGCTGATGATCATCGCGATGGTGCCGGGCCCGGCCGTGCTGGGCATGGCCAGCGGAATGAAGGCGAAGCTGGTGCGTTCGGGCAGGTCTTCACGGGAGACCGGGGAGGGCATGGGGGCGGGAAACAGCATGCGTCCGCCGATGATGCAGAGGATGCCGCCGCCGGCGACGCGCAGGCCAGGAATCGAGATGCTGAACACCCCCATGATGAACTCGCCGATGTAGTAGGTCAGCGTCATGATGATGAACACGTAGCAGGCGGTCAGCAGCGCCTGCTGGTTCTTCTCTTCGCGGCTGAAACCCTGGGACAGGGCGAGGAAAAGGGCCACCGTCGTCGGTGGATTGATCAGGGGCAGCAAAGCGAGCAGCCCAAGTAGGATAGCGTCGAACAAACTGCTCATGGTCGGGCGTTTCTCCGCTGGTGTCTGGCAGCAGTGAGTCTAGGCGCGAATCTGCAAACCGCCGGCAAGCCGGCATCGCCGCGGTGCGGGCGCTGATCTACGCTGTACCACGAAGGTTGCCGCTTCGCTTGAGCCTTGCAGTACTCGCCAGGAGCCTTTCCCTGATGTCCGAAACCCCGTCGCGATCCCAATCCGGCTTCGACTGGCAGCGCTGGCTGCCTGGCCTCGTCACCCTGCGTCATTACCAGGCAGGCTGGCTGCCCCGTGACTTGGCCGCCGGCCTGGTGCTGACCACCATGCTGGTGCCGGTGGGCATCGCCTATGCCGAGGCTTCCGGCGTACCGGGCATCTACGGCCTGTACGCAACCATCATCCCGCTGCTGGCTTACGCGTTGTTCGGGCCGAGCCGGATTCTGGTGCTCGGCCCCGACTCGGCGCTGGCCGCGCCGATCCTCGCGGTGGTGGTGCAGTACGCGGCGAGCGACCCGCAACGGGCCATCGCCATCGCCAGCCTGATGGCCCTGGTGTCCGGCGCGGTGTGCATGATCGCTGGGCTGTTGCGCCTGGGTTTCATCACTGAACTGCTGTCCAAGCCGATCCGCTACGGCTACATGAACGGCATCGCGCTCACGGTGCTGATCAGCCAGTTGCCCAAGCTGTTCGGCATCAAGGTCGACAGCGAAGGGCCGCTGCGGGATATCTGGCACCTGGGGCAGGCGCTGATGGATGGGCGCGCCAACTGGACGAGCTTCGCGGTGGGCGCCGGCAGCCTGGTGTTAATCCTGCTGCTCAAGCCCTACAAGCGTATTCCGGGCATTCTTATCGCGGTGATCCTGGCGACGCTGGCGGTCAGCCTGTTCGACCTCGGCAGCCAGGGTGTCAAGGTGCTGGGGCAGTTGCCGCAAGGGTTGCCGTCGTTCGCCTTTCCTTGGGTGACCGATATCGACCTGCTGGAAGTGGTGCTGGGCGGTGTCGCGGTGGCGCTGGTTTCCTTCGCCGACACCAGCGTGCTGTCGCGTACCTACGCGGCGCGGCTGAAAAGCCCGGTGAACCCCAACCAGGAAATGTTCGGCCTTGGCGTGGCTAACGTCGCCTCCGGACTGTTCCAGGGGATCCCTATCAGCAGCAGTTCCTCGCGCACCCCCGTGGCGGAGGCCGCCGGCTCGAAAACCCAGCTCACCGGCATCATCGGCGCGCTGGCGGTGACGCTTTTACTGTTGGTGGCACCGAACCTGATGGAGCATCTGCCCAACAGCGCGCTGGCTGCCGTAGTAATCGCCGCTGCGCTGGGTCTGTTCGAGTTCGCCGACCTCAAGCGCATCTACCGCATGCAGCCCTGGGAGTTCTGGCTGTCGATCAGTTGCTTCGTCGGCGTGGCGGTGTTCGGCGCCATACCCGGCATCTGCATCGCCGTGGTGATCTCGGTGATCGAGTTCCTCTGGGATGGCTGGCGGCCGCACCATGCGGTGCTCGGTAGAGTAGACGGGGTGCGGGGTTATCATGATGTAACGCGTTATCCGAATGCCTGGCGCATCCCCGGCCTGGTGCTGCTGCGCTGGGATGCGCCGCTGTTCTTCGCCAACGCCGAGCAGTTCCAGAACCAGGTGCTGGCGGCGCTGGACGAGTCACCGACGCCGGTGCAGCGGCTGGTGATCGCCGCGAGCCCGGTGACCAGCATTGACGTGACTTCCGCGGACATGCTCGCCGAGCTGGACAAGGTGCTGGAGCAGCGCGGCGTCGAGTTGCAGTTCGCCGAGATGAAGGACCCGGTGAAGGACAAGATGAAGCAGTTCGAGCTGTTCGAGGGCCTGGGCGAATCGGCGTTTCACCCGACGCTGGGCGCTGCGGTGGATGCCTACCTGGCTGACTCCGGTGTGGACTGGAAGCCCTAGGTCGCGCGGGCCCGTGCGCGGCGGCCGTCGATCCAGATGAGCATGCCGCTGGCGTAGAGCGACACCGCGAGGAACAGCGCCATGCGGATGGCGAAGGCGCGGTAGACATCCTGGCCGCCGGCGCTGTCCGCCACCGACTGGCCGAGCAGGATCAGCATGGTGGTCAGGCAACTGACCCAATACGCCGGGCTCTTGCGCGTGGCCACCGCGGCATACAGGCGGCGCCCTTGCCAGAGAGTGACTAGCAGCACCCAGAGGAAGAACATCCACAGGTGCACGAACAGGCTCAGTGCGCCCCAGACCAGGATTGCCAGCACGCCGGCCAGCAGGGTGGAGCCGATCAGCTCGCGGCTGGCGTGGCGCGCGCGGGTTTCCCCGGCCTGCTGGCCGAGGCTCACCGACTTCATGATCAGCGGCATGAAGCGGTCGGGCGCGATGATCGCCAGCAGGAAGGCTGGCATCACGATCAGCACGGCTCGCAGGGCGATCCAGGCGGCATCGTCCTCGCTGGGCAGAGGCGGGGCAGGGGGCGAGGGCGCATTGGCCGGCTCCGGGAGCAGTGCATGGGCGACAGCGGTGCTCAGCACGGCCAGCAGCATCCCCTTGGCCAGTGCCTCGACCACCGACAACGCCAGCGTGAAATCACTGGTGCCGGCGGCGGCGATCATGGTCAGGCCGATCACCAGCAGATTCGCCAGCAGGCCGTTGCCACCACGCAGCGCATAGCGGAAAACGCAGTACAGACCGACGCCGACCAACAGTACGCCGCTCAGTGGCGCGTGGCGCAGCAGTGGGATCAGCAGCAGGCCGATGCCGCAGCTAAGCATCACCAGTACCGCCAGGGCCGGGGCCGCTTTGAGCGGCAGTGCCTGGGCGCGCATCGCCAGCAGGAGCACGGCAAGCACGGGGGCGAGGAACGGGATGGGCATGCCGATGCCATAGCTGGCCGCCAGGCACAGCGCCGTGCCCCATGCCAGCCGGAGAGCCCGGCGGCGCCGCAACTCAATAGGCATACGACAGCCAGCTCATTAGCCACATGAACACGCGGCCGAGCAGGTTCAGCGGATTACCTTCGCTGGGCAGCGCCATGACTTCGGCCTGGCCGCCCACGCGCAGGCCGGCCGGGCTTTCCAGCTGGTCGCGGTCCAGCTCGACAATCACCGGGAAGCGCTGCGCCGAGCGCAGCCATTCGCGGCTGTTCTGCACCGTCGGCAGCGAGCCCGGCGGCGTACCCTGGCCGACACTGACGCCGTAGCCGATGCTGCGAATGCGCCCCTTGAGCAACTCGCCGGGCAGCGCATCGAGCACCACCAGCACCGGTGTGCCGTTGCGCAGGTGGCCGAGGTTGTTCTCGGTCATGTCGGCGCTGATCCACAGGTCGTGGATGGCGATCAGTGTCATCACCGGGCTGCCGGGGCCGACGTAATGGCCGACGTCCGTGCGCAGGTCGGTGATCAGGCCGTCGGAATCGGCGCGGACCGTAGTACGGGCGAGATCGAGGCGGGCCTTGGCAACGGTGGCCGTAGCGCTGCGCAGCTGGGCATTATCTTCGTCATGTCCGCCTTGCTGTTCGCGGGCGCGCTCGACTTCGGCGCGGGCTGCCGCGACCTGGCTGGCCGCCTGTTCACGGGTTGCCTGCGCGGCTTCCAGCCGGCGCACGGAAACCGTGCCGGGGTCTTCCTGGTAGAGCCTTTGCAGGCGCTCGGCATCTTGCCGGGCCTTGCGCTCATTGGCCTGGGCGGCGGCAAGCGAGGCTTGGGCGGAGTCGATGCCGGCAGTGCTGGCACCGATCTGTCGGCGTACCGTGTCCAGGTCCGCCTCGGCGCGCTGCAGGGCGATGCGGTATTGCTCCTGATCCAGTTCGAAAAGCACGTCGCCCTTGCGCACTTCCTGATTGTTGCCCACCGCCACGCGCTTTACCGGGCCGGCCACCTCGGCGCTCACCGCGACCACGTAGGCCTGCAACCGCGCCTGCTGGGTATAGGGAGTGAAGCGATCGGCGAGCAGGTACCAGACCAGGCTGACGACGATCAGCAGCAACACCAGGCGCATGCCGCGATCCGGCGCGGACTTGCCGGGGGCGGGGGGCGAGCGCGGTGCCGGCGGGGTAGCTGGGGTGTCACTCATTTCGGGATTCCTTCGTCCTTGGCGGCTGGGGAGGGCTCATCGAGCAGGTCACCCCAGTCGGTGCGTTGCTGCATCTGTTGCCGGGTGGCGGAATCGATGGGCGCGCGCTGGCTGTCCCAACCGCCGCCGAGCGCCTTGTACAGCGCCACCAGGCTGCTAACGGCGTTACCGCGGCTGACGAGGTAGCCGTCCTGCTGTTGCAGCAGCAATTGCTGGGCATCGAGCACGCGCTGGAAGTCGGCGAAACCTTCGCGGTACTGCGAACTGGCGAGGTTCAGCGAGCGCTGCGCCGCCTGCGAGGCCTGTTCGCGGACACCGGCGCTCTGCAGTGAGCGCACCAGGCCACTGGCGGCGTCGTCGGCTTCGCGCGCGGCGTTGCGCACATCCTGCTGGTACAGCTCGATCAGTTGCTGCAGACGCGCATCCTCCACGCGCACGGCGTTCTTGCGCCGGCCGTAGTCGAAAGGATTCCAGATCAGGCTCGGGCCGGCGGCGAGGTTGAAGCTGTCGGGCAGGTTGCTGGCCGAGATGAAGCTCCAGCCCAGACTGCCGATCAGGCTCAGCGACGGGTACAGATCGGCCTCGGCGACGCCCACCAGGGCCGACTGCGCAGCCACCGCCTGTTCGGCGGCGCGGATGTCCGGGCGGCGCTGCAGCAGGCGGGCCGGCACATCCTGGAGGATCGCCCCGTTGGGCATCGGCAATTGGCCGTGGCGCGCGAGCAGCTCCGGCATCTCGCCCGGCGGGCGGCCGAGGAGGGCGCAGAGGATGTTGCGCAGAGCGTTCACCTGGTTCTCGAATTCGGGGATGGTCGCTTTGGTCGCCAGGTACTGGGTACGCGCCTGCTGCCAGTCCAGCTCGTCGTTTTCTCCGTGGCGGAACAGCCGCTCGGTGATTTCCAGGCTGCGCTCCTGGCGCCTGGCGTTCTCGCGGGCGATATCCAGGCGCGCCTCGGCGGTACGCAGGCCAAAGTAGGTGTCGGCGACCTGCGCGCGCAGCAGCACCATGGCGTCGGCGTAGTTGGCCTGGGAGGCGAAATACACCGCGTCAGCCGATTCGATGGCGCGGCTGAAACGTCCCCAGAAGTCAATCTCCCAGCCGATGTCGAAGCCGACGCTGGATTGCCAGAACACCGAGTCCCGTGCGCTGGGCGCACCGTGCTGGTTCTGCTTGAGGTAGAGGCTGTCGGCGCTGATCTGCTGCAGCTGCGGATAACGCCCGGTCTCGGCGATGGCCAGTTGTGCGCGCGCCTCGGCGATGCGCAGGCCGGCCACGCGCAGGCTGGTGTTGTGCGCGTCGGCCTCGGCGATCAGCGCATCCAGGGTCGGGTCGGCGAACACTGTCCACCAGCGGCTGAAATCCGGCGCGGCCGCACGCTGGCCGGCCTGGTCCAGCAGCGGCGTGCTCCAGTCGTTCAGCCACGGTTGTTCCGGCTTCTGGTAGTCGGGGCCGACCTGGGTGCAGCCGCCCAGCAGGGCGGCGAGGATCAGGGTGCAGCGTCTGGCACGCTCTGGCATGGCGATCCCTGGGTCATTCGGACGGAATGGCGGGCTTGTCCATCTTCGGTACCTGCTGGTCCACCCATTGCCAGAACAGCTTGTAGGTCACGGCGAGGATCACCGGGCCGAGGAACAGGCCGATGATGCCCTTGACCACCATCCCGCCGAGGGCGCCGATCAGCACCACTGGCATCGGTACGTCGACGCCACGGCCCAGTAGCAACGGCTTGAGCACGTTGTCGGCGAGGCCGGCGACGAAGATGTAGATGGCGAACACGATGGTCGTGCCGGTGAAGCCTTCGGTGCTCAGCACATAGATGATCACCGGCAGGGTGATGAGGCTCGCTGGCGCCTGGGCGATGCCGAGCACCAGTACGATCAGCGCCAGGATGCCCGCGCCCGGCACGCCCTTGATGACGAAGCCGATGCCGATCAGCAGCATCTGGATGAAAGCGATGCCGATCACGCCCAGAGCGACTGCGCGGATGGTGGCGGTGCACAGCGCAGCGATGTGCACGCCTCGTTCCGCTCCAGAAATCCGCAGGGCAATACGCTGCGCGGCAATGGTGCCCATCTCGCCAAAGGCCATGATGATGCCGGAGATGATGATCGCGCCGATGAATAGCAGGAAGGCGCCGCCCGCGCTGGCCGCAGCGCCCAGGAGCATGCGCCCGGCGTCCTTGAGGTTGGGCATCAGGCTGCGCAGCACATCGCTCAGGCTATGCGAAGCAACCAGCCAGAAGTCGTACACGCGCGGCCCGATCAGCGGCCATTCGGCGACCGAAGGCGAGGGAGCCGGTACGCTCAAGGTGCCGCTCTTGAGGATCGCTCCGACGCTGTCGACCGAGTCGGCAATGGACGTCGCCATCAGGTAGATCGGCGCGATCAGGACCAGCAGCACGAAGAGCACGATCAGTGTCGCCGCGTGGCCGTCTTTCAGCCCGGTGCGCGCCTTGACCCAGCGCAGCACGGGGTAAAGGGTGACCGCGAGGATCACCGACCAGAGCATCAGCTCGAGGAACGGCTGGAACACCTCGAAGGAAAAGATCACCAGAGCGGCCACCAGCCCCGCCTTGATGAGTATGTCGAGCATGCCCTGGGAAAGGGCTCCGTCGAGCTTGAATCCTGGTTGCATGGTTCTTCTCCTCAGGCGGGGCGGTCAGTGCGCCCATCGGCGCTCTGCATGGCGGTTTCCGACGTAGATTCGGGCGAGCCTGGCGCGGTGAAAGTCGCAACACTTGCAAGGGTATTGCCGATGCTGTCGTCATCGAAGCGGCCGCCGGGTTCGTCGTCGCGGCCCTGGCGGTGCAGTTCCAGCAGCGACTGCACTTCCTGCAGTTGATAGCGGCGTACCCAGGCCGCGGCCTGCTCCTCGCTCACGCCCAGCTCGATGAAGGCGCGGCGCCCCATCTCCAGGCTGGAGTGGAAGGTTTCGCGCACCGGATTGGCGCCCCGATCGAGCAATTGCAGGACCTGCTGGCGATTCAGCGCGCGGGAGATCACGCGGGTCTTGGGATAGAGGCGGGAGAGGGTATCTACGGTGTTCAGGTTGATCTGCGGATCGTCGGTGGCGACTATCACCAGCTCCGCCTCGCCGACCTTGGCGGCGTGGAGGATTTCCGGGCGCGTCGGATCGCCGTAATAAACCGGCACGCGGCCTTCCTTGTCTTGGCGAACGATGGCGTCCATCGAGGTATCCAGCGCCACCACCGACACGCCCTGGGCCTGCAGCAGGTTGGCGACCACCCGGCCCATGCGGCCCATGCCGGCTATCACCACGCGCGGCTCATCGCTCACATCCAGAGGCCCATCCGGCACCGCGGCGGTGGGCGTATCGCCGCGCAACTGACGGGCCAGAGCCATCATCACCAGAGGCACTACGGCCATCGACAGGGTAATGACCAGCACTAGCACATCGTGCACCCGCTGCTCCAGGAGTTGGTGATCCAAGGCCAGCTTGAACACCACGAAGGCAAACTCGCCGCCGGACGCCAGCACTACGCCCAGGCAGATCGCCTCGGAGCGCTCCAGCCCGCCGGTGAAGCGCCCGAGGCCGAACAGCAGCGGCAGCTTGATCCCCACCAGCAGCACCGTCAGCCCCAGTACCAGCAACGGCGTATCGACCAGCAGACTGAGGTCGGCAGTCATGCCCACGCCGACGAAGAACAAGCCGAGCAACAGGCCCTTGAGCGGCTCGATCTGGGATTCCAGCTCATGACGGAACTGCGATTCGGCCATCAGCATGCCGGCGAGGAACGCGCCCAGCGCCATGGAGACACCGACGTGCTCCATGATCCAGGCGGTGCCCAGCACCACCAGCAGCGCGGTGGCCGTGGAAAGCTCGCGCAAGCCCGAGCCGACTGCCCAGGTGAACACCGGGCGCAGCAGGTAGCGGCCACCGATGACCACCACGCCAATACCGACAGCCACTGTCAGTAGCGGACGAATGCCTTCGTTTGACGGGGCGCCGCTACCGGCCAGCAAAGGCACCAGGGCGATCAGCGGAATGGCGGCAATGTCCTGGAATAAAAGGATGCCGACGGCCAACCGGCCCTGGGGCTTGCCCAGTTCCTTGCGCTCGGCCAGCACCTGCAGGCCGAAGGCGGTGGAGGAGAGCGCCAGGCCCACGCCCAGCACCACCGCCGCGGCGGGCGACTGGCCGAACAGCAGAAAGGCGATCAGACCGAGCACCAGGGCTGTCAGTCCTACCTGCAGCGACCCCACGCCGAACAGCGAGCGGCGCATCATCCACAAACGGCGCGGGGAAAGCTCCAGGCCGATAATGAACAGCAGCATCACCACGCCCATTTCCGAGAGACGGCTGACGTTCTCCGGATGACTGACAAGGCCCAGAACGGACGGGCCGATCAGGATGCCGGCCAACAGATAGCCCGGCACCGCGCCGAGCCTCACGCGCTGCGCCAGGGGTACAAGAATGACGACCGTCAGCAGGAAGATTACCGTCGCCTGCAGCAGGCTCCCGTCATGTGGCATTCATCAGCCCTCTTGTGATTCCTTGCGGGCCTCTTGGCCCTGTCGATACTGCCCGGCGGGTGCTCACCACGCCGGCTGCTTCCTGGCTGCCACGACACCCCGCTCCCAGGGCTTCTCTATGGAAAGAGAGCAGGGGCTTGCATCTGCTACTACGCCGCTGAGGCACTCGCCTTGCTCGGGCCTCTCTTTTTGAAGGGCTTGGCGGGTGTTGGTCGGTGTGGAATGAGTATGGGTGATCCGCAGCATTTTGCCGGCCGGCGAGCTTAAGTCGCGATGACCTGTCTAGAAAGGCAACTCCAGCAGATTCAAATAGTTACGAGAAGAAGGTGAAAACTAGAGCTTCCAGATGGGGCCGTAGCTGCCAAAGCAGGCATTGGACAGCGCCTGCGGGCGCACGCCGTGGGTTTCGTACCCGCCGAATTCGTTGATTTCCAGGGTCAGCTGAGGGGTGAGCTCCTTGCCGCTCTTCAGCCGAACGCTGTCGAACACCTGCAGTTTCTTGCCAGTGTTGACCACGCTGGTTTCCATCCAGGCATCAGGCGTGCTGCCTTCATCCAGGCGCGCCAGAAGTGCGTTGTAGAGCGGTAGGTAACGACCATCGGGAGCCTTGCAGTCGATATTGATCTTCTTCACCAGGGCCTCGGCCTCGGCGGAGCTGAAATACAGGCGGCTGCCGAAATCACGCTGCAGCCTGTCGACATAGCTTCCCCGGCCGTCGTTCTTCACGGCAGTCGCCGTCGGTTCCGGCGAAAGGTCTGCAAGGCATGACTGCCGGTTTTTGTAGAAGGTGTGCGAAACGCGAACGCCAGTTGGCTTGTAGATCGCCGAAGTGATCAGCACGCCGCCATCGGCGCTCAGGTGTTCGCCATCGGGAACGTAATCGCCGCCGTTTCCCCAGACGCCATCGGGGAGGCCGCTCGGCCATTCGGTGCACGTGGCTGGCGAAGTGTCGCGACGAAGCTCGTAGAGACGGCCCTGGAGAAAGGCCACCGGGGTCTGGGCATGGGCAAAGAACGAAATCAGTGACAGGCAGGATGCAATGAGCAGTCGAGTCCGATTCAAGAAGCGTCTCCTGGTTGCCCCCCGGAGTTCCGGCAGGCGATACGCACAGAAGAATAGTCGGACTCGTGCCAAATGCTTTCGAAGTCAGGGTCGAAGGACAGGAATTGCGTGCACTCACTGACTCGCGGTCGTTCATGTTACCGGCCAAACGCTACAGAGTCGCAGCTGGGTAGCTGGTCTGCTGACCGGTAGCCGGGCGCTGAGCGATCAGCGCCGGGGGCTCCAGCTCAACGCCTATTTGGAGGGGTGCGCCTTGACCAGTTCCTGCGCCATCTCGAGGTGCTGCTGGAGCACCGGGAGGGTGTCCTGGGCGAATTTCTTGATGTCCGCGTCTACGGCATTGTTGGCTGCGTCGGTGAAGACCTTTACTGCCTCTTCATGAGCGCTGACCTAGTTGTTGGCATAGGCTGCGTCGAACGACCCTTCGCGCGCGTCAAGCACCTTGGCCTTTGCCTGGCTGGTCAGGCTGGCGCTGTCGGAGAGCTGCAGTTGATGCGCTGCGGCGAGCTTCTTCAGCGTGGCATTGGCCTTTTCGTGATCATCGATGATGTGTTGGGCGAAGGTCTTCACATCGGCGGACTGGCTTTTCTTCAGCGCCAGTTTGGCGGCATCGATCTCCGCCATGCCGGCGGCTGACGCTTCGCTGACGAAGTGCTGGTCCTGGGCTGATTTCTGTTCCGCCATCAGCGGGGTGGCGACGAGGACGAGGGCGCACAGGAGTCCGCCTCGCAGGTGGGCTGTCATGTTCATGGTGATTCCTCTGGTCAGATGAGTGCCCCGCCAGCTGGGGCATGTCCGGATGACGGGGCCTGGCCAATGAGCGTTCACTGCAGTGGATGAACGGTCGCTAACAAACGGACTGGCCACGGCTGGAGAAACTCGGCGTGAGGAAGAGCCCGCCAGCAGTTGCCGGGGCCGCCGAGGACTAAGGACCGGGGCGCGCTCGGCGCAGGCCGACCGATTATCTGAACTCTCAGGTGCAGGTCTGTCCCATCAGATAGATCGAGGCGCGGCAGTTCTTGTATGTCGCGTGCTGGTTTGAACCCTGATGAGGAGAAATCCACCGTGACCAAACCCACTGCAAAGAAGAGCGAATTGGCGGGCACCCAGACTATCGATCGGGGCAACACCAATGAAAAACTGGAAGACCTTGAACGCTATCGTGAAGATGCGACTGGCGAGGCGCTGACCACCAACACCAATGTGCGCATCGCCGACAACCAGAACAGCCTGCGTGCCGGCGAGCGTGGGCCGTCGCTGCTGGAAGATTTCATCCTGCGGGAGAAGATCACCCACTTCGACCACGAGCGGATTCCCGAGCGTATCGTCCACGCCCGCGGCGCGGCGGCCCATGGCTACTTCGAGTCCTATGACGACTGGAGCGCGCTGACCAAGGCATCCTTCCTCGGCAACGCCGGCAAGCAGACGCCAGTGTTCGTGCGTTTCTCCACGGTGCAGGGGCCGCGTGGTTCGGCCGACACCGTAAGGGACGTGCGGGGTTTCGCGGTGAAGTTCTATACCGACGAGGGAAACTACGATCTGGTGGGCAACAACATGCCGGTGTTCTTCATCCAGGACGCCATCAAGTTTCCAGACTTTGTCCATGCGGTGAAGCCCGAACCCCACAACGAGATACCCACGGGGGCCTCGGCACATGACACCTTCTGGGATTTCGTCTCGCTCACCCCGGAGTCGGCGCACATGGTCATGTGGGCCATGTCGGATCGGGCGATCCCCATCTCGCTGCGCCACATCCAGGGTTTTGGCGTCCATACGTTCCGCCTGATCAATGCGGCGGGCGAGAGTTCGCTGGTGAAGTTTCACTGGCGGCCGAAATCCGGCGTCTGTTCGCTGCTCTGGGATGAAGCGCAGAAGCTCGCCGGCAAGGACCCGGATATTCACCGCCGCAAACTATGGGAGGACATCGAGAGCGGCGATTACCCCGAATGGGAGCTGGGCGTGCAGGTCATCCCCGAGGCCGATGCCGACAAATTCGAGTTCGACCTGCTCGATCCAACCAAGCTGGTGCCCGAGGAACTGGTTCCGGTGAAGCTGCTCGGACGCATGGTACTCAACCGCAATCCGGACAACTTCTTCGCCGAGACCGAGCAGGCCGCATTCCACCCCGGCCATATAGTGCCTGGCATCGACTTCAGCAACGACCCGCTGCTGCAAGGCCGACTGTTTTCCTATACCGATACCCAACTGCTGCGTCTGGGCGGCCCGAACTTCAACCAGATTCCGATCAACCAGCCGTTGTGCCCGTTCCACAACAACCAGCGCGACGGCCTGCATCAACACAGGGTGCACAAGGGGCGTGCGGCCTATGAGCCGAACTCCATCGACGGCGGCTGGCCGAAGGAGACGCCGGCTGCCGCGCGGCAGGGCGGCTTCAGCAGCTACCATGAGCCGATGACAGGGACCAAGGTGCGGGTACGCGCCGATTCCTTCGCCGACCATTTCACCCAGGCGGCGCTGTTCTATCACAGCCTCAGCGAAGCGGAGCAGGGACACGTTGCTTCGGCTTATGTATTCGAACTGTCGAAGGTGGAGCGGATGACGATCCGCGAGCGCGAAGTGAATGAAATCCTCGCCAACATCTGTCCGAAGCTTGCGGAGAAAGTGGCCAGCCAGATCGGCGTGAAGGTGACCCACAAGCCCGCCAGGGTTCCGCAGCCCAAAACGTCGCCGGCATTGAGCCAGGCCAACCTGCTGGCCGGAGATATCCGTTCACGCAAGGTGGCGATCCTGATCGCCAATGGCGTCAGCGAGGGCGATGTGGGCGATCTGCGCGATGCACTGGAGAAGGCCGGTGCTACGGCGAAGCTGATCGGGCCGAGCGCGGCGCCGGTGAAGACGCAAGGTGGTGCATCGCTGATTCCTGATGCCAGTTGGGATGGCTTGCCGTCAGTGGCTTTCGATGCGGTGTTCGTCCCCGGGGGCACCAAGGCTGTCCAGCAGATCGGCGGTGACGGGCGCGCCCTGCATTATTTGCTGGAAGCCTACAAGCACCTCAAGCCGCTGGCCTTCGCCGGTGATGCGCAGGCCTTGCCGGGGCAACTCGGATTGTCGCCTGACGAGGGCATCGTCCAGGGCGCTTCTGCCACGGATGTGTTCGCTGGCTTCGAGAAGGCGCTGAAGCGGCACCGCATCTGGGCGAGGGAGGCGCTGGTGGCGAAGATTCCGGCCTGAGTCGGCCCTGTAGGAGCGGCCGTGCTCCGCTCCTACAGGTCAGAAGGCGCTACGAATAAGGCCTGCCGGGTTGAGCGTTTTGCGAGAGGTCAGCCCAGCCGCTTCACCGTCAGCCTTACCGCCGCGATCCGCTCGGCATGCTGGTAAGCCGAGCTGTCCAGTTCTTCGCCGAACACATCCGGGTCCATTTCCTCGTAGTGCCAGCTCACTGGCCGATCGCTCAGCAATGTGTCCAGCTGACGACACAGGGGGGCCTCACCGTTGACTACCGCTGCGCCGGTATAGAGCAGCAGGGTGCCACCGACGTTCAAGCGTCGCAGGGCGGTTTCGACGATGCGCAACGACAGGCCACCGCCAAGCTCTCCGCCACCGTGGCGGTAGGTGCGTTCGTCCGGGTCGAGCAGGTAGGGCGGGTTGGCAACTATCAGGTCGAACTGCCCGTCTATGTGGTCGAGCAGGTTGCTCTGGCGGATCTGCAGGTCATCGATGCCGGCGAGGTAGGCGTTTGCGCGAGTGAAGTCCAGGGCACGCGGATTGATGTCCACGGCGGTGACTTCCGCATCCGGAAAGGCCTGAGCAATGAGGATGGCTCCGGGACCGGCACCGCAACCGATGTCCACGGCGCGACGCACATTGCCGGCCTCACTATTTTGGAAGTGCTGGTGCAGAGCGTGGGCAAAACGGTAGGTGTCCGGACCGAAGAACACCGCATCGGTTTCCACCGTGGGGTAGGCGGAGTGGGCGAACAGCTGCCCGTCGAGGCTCGACCAGCGCACCGCACTGCGCCACTGACTGTCCTGGCGTTGCAGCAGACCGCCGGTTTCCAGCAGGGCGAGCATGCGCTCGCTGACTACCTCATCGGAGAACAGTCGGCTCCAGCCGAACACGCCCTGAATATCTTCAGCCAGTTGGTTCTCCGGCCGGGCATTGACGCGCGCGTGGGTTGCCGGCGTAACGGTGGTGAAGCGGTATTCCTGCGCCTGCAGTTCCTGGCCGAGCGGCACCAGCGCTTCAAGGCGAGAGTCGAAGAATGAAGTCATGGTTCGATCCCCAGTTTGTCAGTGTAGATGCGCGTGGCCAATAGCCCGGCGGGTGTCCAGTGGCGGTGCGGGGCCATGAGGGCGACCAGACGATGCATGCGGCTACGAGGCGAAAGGCTGGACAGCTCGTTGAGCAGGGCGCGCTCCTCGTTGGCGAACTCCGAGCACGCCGGCGGTTGGACTGCGCTGGCTTTCTCACTGCCGGCCCAGGGACTTCGTTGCGATGGTTCGCTCCAGTCGCCGGCAATCCAGTCATGCAGCAGCTGCCGCTCGTATGGATTGAATACACCGAACATGGCAGCGCTGTCCCCGGCTATCAGTCCCCAGAGACGACTGTGAGCAGGGTCCTGATGACGCTTGATCCAGCCGAGTCTCTGCAATGCGACCAGAAATTCGCCCATGCGTCCGGGGCCTGCCATCCACTGATTCACCGTGCGCCCGCCGATGCGCGCGCGGTCGTCATGCATCTGCCTGGCGAAAGGCCGCTTGCGCTCGAGCATGGCGACTACTTCGGCTTCCAGGTCAAAGCCGTCGAGCAACTGGCGGTTGGAAAGCCCCGCGTCGTTGAGCCGGTAACCGGCATGCACTCGGCGCAGAAAGGCGTCTCGATCGCCCAATTGCGGCAGGTTGGCCTGCAGCGCCTGCAGTGCCTTGCGACCGTGGCCGGTAGCGGCGTTGTCGATAGTCACGTGCAAGCGGAAGTACTCCGGGTCGATGCCCAGCTCGCGCAGTTCACTGCTGGTGATCATCAGGTGCAGCGGCGGTAGCTCGTATCCCAGGTTGTAGCCCAGCACTTCGGGCAGGTAGTCATCGGCCAGGTAACCCAGCGCCAGTTGCAGGGTGCCTTGCAGGTAATGCGCGTCGCTCAGGTCGGGCGGTGCATCGCAACCGAGGCTGTCCAGCAGGCGCTGGTACACCAGCACGTGGTTGCGCGCCGGGATGCCGTGGCCCAGCTCTTCCAGGCAGGTGTGTACCAGTGGCAGCAGGCGCGGGTCACTCCAGTGTTCGAGCACGCCATAGAGCCAGGCGCCGTCCACCTGTTTGGTGGGAGCGATGGCCTGGAGGAAGTGCAGGGCATGGGCGCGATTGGTGAAATGCCGACGTGGTGCTCCTTCGTGGCGCTCGCGCAGGTAGGTGGCATAGCCCTGGGCGCTGCGCTCGGCTCGATTGGCGAGCCAGTCGGCCCAGCGTTGCGGGTCGTTGGGCAGCTCGTCGTCGTCGGCTTTTAGCAAGCCCAACTGCGCATCGAGAAAAGAAGCAGCGCTTTCCAGATGGTTCTCCGGAGCGCGCAGCAGGGTGTGATAGAGATCGCGGATGGAGCAGTGCTCGCGGTACGAGCTGACAGCATTCCGGGGGGCGGGTGTCGTCATGCGGGGCTCCTCGTGCGAAAAATGGCGGACGCTTTCCCTTGCGAGTGGAAGGGCGAGCAAAGGTTTCAAGTAAACGCCGAAGTGCAGGGTCGAAGGGCGGAAAGACTGAACCTCACTCGCGCCGCCGCGTCCCAGCCATGACCACATCCCGCGAGGTCCGCCATGCCAGCACGCCGCTCGTTGCCCCGATTCGGCATCGAGGAGGAGTTCTTCCTGCTCGACCCGGCCAGCCTGGACCTCGCTCGCGACGTACCATTGGGTTTTTCCCATGCCTGCCGTGGCGTACTGGGCGAGGAAGTCGCGGAGGAAATCTTCCAGTGCCAATACGAACTGGTCAGCCCGGTCTTGCGCCAGCTCGATGAGGCCGCGGCATTTCTGAGCGACCGCCGCTATCGACTGCGCGCGATATCGTGCTCGCACGGGCTGGAGCCCCTCTGCGTCGCGGCCCATCCCTTTACCCATCTGCACCTTCAGTCACCGGCATTCCGGCCGCGCTATCAGCGACTGTTCGACGAGGCTGGCGGGGTGGCACGACAAAGTCTGCTCTGCGGTCTGCACGTGCATGTGGAAGTGCGCGGTGCAGACCGGGTACGCATTATGAACCGCGTGTTGCCCTGGATGCCGCTGCTGCTCGCCCTGAGTGCGTCATCGCCGTTCTGGGGTGGGCGAGACACTGGACTGGTCAGCTATCGGCAATCGCTATGTGGGGAGTGGCCGCGCATGGGGCCTCCAGCTCAATTCACCGATGAGGCGCAGTGGCGACGCTACATCGCATTGCTCCTGCAGTGCGGTCTGATGAACGAGCCCGGCCACGCCTGGTGGTTCCTGCGGCCCTCGGCGCATTACCCGACCCTGGAACTGCGCATAACCGACGCCTGCCCGCGGATCGACGATGCGCTGTGCGTCGCCGGTTTGTTCCGCCTGCTGGTAAGCCAGGCGCGGGATGCACGCGAACCTGCGGAGCCGCACTGGCAGCGGGCCATGCTCGCGGAGAACTTCTGGCAGGCGCGACGGTATGGTTGTGCGGGGCACTTTCTAGTGGAGGGCGATCAGGTAAGCAGTGCACGGGATTGGCTCCAGCGCGCGGAGGCTGCCGTTGGAGACTGGCAGGGCGACGAAAGCCAGCGCCTGTTCGCCCATGCCACAAGGATCATCGAGGAAGGCAACAGCGCTGATCGGCAGCGCAAGGCTTATGAATCGGCACGTGGCGAAGGACTCGCCGAGTCGGCTGCGCTGGTGGCAGTGGTGCACCATCTCTTGGCAGAGAATCAGTTGGCTGCTGGCGCACTGGCCTGAGACTGGCTGTCGGATTGCTTCCTGCCCTTGCCGGTCCTCCCGGCAGAAAACCTGAACTCCAGGGCCGTGCGCCTGCTCAACCGGCCTGAACGCAAACGGGACCATTCAGCCTGGAGGCAGCGCCATGACTAGTTCCCCCAAGAAACAACCTGATCCGCAGCACATCGAGATCGACGATACCCAAGACCGCATGGGCAGTGTGCGCGAGCTGGATTTCGAGAAGGCTCCCGAAGGTCGTATTGGCGACGAGCGCTCGCCCGAAGAGGTGGAGCGTGAATTCCCCGCGCAGCGCCGCCGTGAGATGGGCCAGACCGGTGGCGAAACCCTGGGTGACAGCGCTGTGGACGATGGTGTGAGCATGGACGATCTGGCGCCGGAAACCCTGATCGACGAGGACGGCAGGGAATCGCCGCTGGAGCCGGCCGGCAGCAATCCGTTGGACAAGGAGCTGCACATTCGCCGCGAAAGTGAAATCGGCGGAGGCATTGGCCTGGACGAAGCCGAGGAAGGCCGCGTGCACCCATTGGACGGCAAACCCTGGGATGACTCCGACCCCGACGAGGAGCAATGAGCCATGGCCCGCACCGCAGTTTCGAATCAGACCCTGAAGGAGTACGCCCGCAAGCGTGATTTCAGCGGAACCCCCGAACCCAGCGGTGAAGCGCCGAGCAGCCATGCTGGTGAGCACGCCTTCGTGGTGCAGAAACACGACGCCAGCCACCTGCACTACGACTTTCGCCTGGAGCTGGATGGCGTGCTGAAGAGTTGGGCGGTGCCCAAGGGCCCCTGCCTGGATCCGAGCGTGAAGCGCCTGGCCATCCAGGTGGAGGACCACCCGCTGGACTACGCGCGGTTCGAGGGCCACATACCCGAAGGGCATTACGGTGCAGGCGATGTAATCGTCTGGGACGAAGGCCGCTGGACGCCTATCGGCGACCCCCACGAGGGCATTAAAAGCGGCCATCTGAAGTTCCGCCTGGAAGGCAGCAAGCTCGCCGGCAGCTGGAACCTGGTGCGAACCCGTATGGCTGGTCGCCAGCCGCAATGGTTCCTGATCAAGGGGCGCGATGACCAGGCGCGGGATTATCCGCGTTTCGACATACTCGCCGAAGAGCCGCAGAGCGTCGTGACTGGGCAATCGTTGCCCAGTGAGTCCTCCCAGGTGAAGAAGGCGACGCCCAAGACGCCTGAACGATCGAAGCCGACGGCATCGACGAAGAAGACCACGACAACGCGTAAAGCCAAACTGCCCGATACCATTTCCCCGGAACTCGCCACGCTGGTGGAAGCACCGCCCACCGGCGATTGGCGCTACGAGATCAAGATCGACGGCTACCGCATCCTCGCTCGCCTCGATGGCGGCAAAGTCCGGTTAATGACCCGCAACGGCCACGACTGGTCGAAGAAACTACCAGAGCTTAGTAAGGCGCTGGCGGCGCTCGACGTACAGTCCGCCTGGCTGGACGGCGAGATCCTGGTCATGGACGAAGAAGGGCGCCCGGATTTCCAGCGCTTGCAGAACGCTTTCGATGCCAATGTCTCCAAGCCGATCCATTACACCCTGTTCGACCTGCTCTGGCTGGACGGCGTGGACTATCGCGGCAAGCCGCTGGAAGAGCGCCGTCAGGCCCTGCAGCGAGTTCTGCGCGGCAACAAAGATGATTCGTTGCGTTACTCGGAAGACTTCACCGACGACCCACGCAGCATCCTGGACAGCGCCTGCCGTCTCGGCCTGGAAGGCCTCATCGGCAAACGTGCCGGCAGCACATATTCGGAGAAGCGCTCGCGTGACTGGATCAAGCTCAAGTGCAAGCGTCGGCAGGAGTTCGTCATTGTCGGTTTCAGCGAGCCCAAAGGCTCACGCTCGCACTTCGGTGCCTTGCTGCTCGGGCTGCATGATCGGGACGGGGCGCTGCGCTATGCCGGCAAGGTCGGAACCGGTTTCAGCGCTGCCAGCCTCAAAGCACTTCACCACCAGCTCAAACCGCTGCAGCGCAAGACCTGCCCGCTTCAAGGAGCACCCAAGGGTGCGGACGCCAGGGGCGTCACCTGGTTGCGCCCCCAATTGCTGTGCGAAGTCGCTTTCGCCGAAATGACCCGCGAGGGCCTGGTGCGCCAGGCTGTCTTCCACGGCCTGCGCAGTGACAAGCCGGTGCAGGCCATCGTCGAGGAGAAGCCGAAGAAGGCCGCCCAGGGAGCCCGCACCAGGTTCGCGAAGGGGAAAGTGGCCAACACGCTCCAGGGAGTGACCATCACCCATCCGGATCGGGTGATCGACCCCGCCAGCAAGCTGCGCAAGATAGACGTGGCGCATTACTACGAGAAGGCCGCCGAGCGTCTGCTGCCCTGGCTTGCAGATCGCCCGGTTTCGCTGGTCCGCGTACCGGACGGCGTGGGTGGCGAGCAGTTCTTTCAGCGCCACGCCTCGCGCACGGAAATCCCCGGCGCGCAGTCGCTCGATCCGAAGCTCGATCCGGGGCATGCGCCGCTGCTGCGCATCGCCACCGTCAAGGGGTTGGTGGGCGCTGCGCAGATGAGTGCTCTGGAACTGCACACCTGGAACGCGGCCCTCGATGATCTGGAGAAGCCTGATCGATTTATCCTGGATCTCGATCCGGACCCCTCATTGCCCTGGCAGAAAATGATCGAGGCAACACAGCTGACCCTGACGCTGCTGGATGAGCTAGGACTCTCGGCGTACCTGAAGACCAGCGGCGGCAAGGGCATGCACATCCTCGTGCCGCTGCAGCGGCGTCACAGTTGGGACGAGGTGAAGGACTTCGCCCACGCCATCAGCCGGCACATGGCCAAACTGATGCCGGACCGTTTCAGTGCCGTTTCGGGGCCAAAGAACCGCGTCGGGAAAATCTTCATCGACTATCTGCGTAATACCCGCGGCGCCAGCACAGTCTGCGTCTGGTCGGTGCGGGCTCGAGAGGGGTTGCCGGTGTCGGTGCCGGTAAGTCGCGATGAACTTGCCAAGCTCAAGGCGGCGAATCAGTGGACGATCGCCAACGTCGACGAGCGTTTGGCTGCGGCCGATCCGTGGGCAGGCTGGGCCGACACCAAGCAGCGCCTGACCCGCCGGATGATCGAGCAACTGGAAGGCTGAACGAGAAGGCTCAGGGTGCCTGCGAAGCCACCAACTGGTCGGCCAACTCGCGCTGGTGATAAAGCATCGGCAGCCAGAGACGGGCGAATCCTTGCAGGTCCGAGTTGGCGTCCTCCTTACTCGATTGCTGTTGCCCTACCGCATAGTCATGGTCGAAGCGTCCGCAGGTGATGAACACCAGTTGGCGGCGCGCCATTGGTGAAAAAGCCTGAACCAAGCTTCCCGCCCTGGGCCTACCCAGTGTGACCATCACTTCCGGAGGGACGCTTTCATGAACGAACAACGCTGCTCCTGCCCTGGCTGCTCTTGCAGCCTGGGAGCTACGGCCGTGTACCGAGAAGGCCGTGCCTACTGCTGCCAGGCCTGCGCCGACGGCCATCCGGATGGCGAAAAACACTGTCAGGACACGCATTGCCACTGCGGCGAGCAAAAGCCGCCGCGTGGCTAAATCCATCCGAGATGCCAGGGTGCATCGAAGGAGATCCTCATGAGCGAAACCCAAACTCTGCCGCCACAGCATCAGGACCAGCAGCCAGGCCGGGAGGAGGAAATGCGCCCGCAGCCCGAGTTCGTCTCTGGCCATTACCGCGCAGCCGCCAAGCTGGCCGGCAAGGTCGCCATCGTGACCGGTGGAGACAGTGGCATCGGCCGTGCTGTTGCGGTCATGTTCGCCCGCGAGCGCGCCGACGTGGTGTTGCTCTATCTCAATGAATCCGAGGATGCGCTCAAGACCTGCCAGATCATCGAGTCTCTCGGACAGCAATGCCTGGAAATGTCCGGCGATGTGGCCGATGCGGACTTCTGCGCGGAAGTGGCTCGCCGTGTCGAGGAGCGCTGGGGACGTTTGGATGTACTCGTGAACAACGCCGGGGAACAGCATCCTCAGGAGTGCCTGGAAGACATCACGGAGCAACAGTGGGAACGGACATTCCGAACCAACATCTTCGGCATGTTCCAGCTGACCAAGGCGATGCTGCCGTTGATGGGAGAGGGAGGCGCCATCGTCAATACCACCTCGATCACTGCCTACAAGGGCAACCCTAAACTGATCGACTATTCATCCACTAAGGGCGCGATCACCTCATTCACCCGCTCGCTGGCGATGAATCTGGTCAAGCGCGGCATCCGAGTCAATGCAGTGGCGCCGGGGCCGATCTGGACGCCGCTGATTCCCTCGACCTTCGATGCCGAGGAAGTGGCGACCTTCGGCGCCAACACTCCCATGGGCCGGCCAGGGCAGCCCGACGAGCAGGCCCCGGCCTACGTTTACCTTGCCAGCAGCGATTCCTCGTATGTCAGCGGGCAGGTGCTGCATGTCAACGGCGGGACGGTCGTGAATGGCTGAGCCGCAGGTGGCTATGCCGCGCCGCGTAGCGCCTCGATCAGCTGTTGCTTGAGCATGCTCGAGCGACCGGCAATGCGCCGGGTCCGGGCGCGGTTGAGCAGTTCGACCTTGGTCATGGACTCCAGTGACTGGTCAGGGCGTGGCTCACCCCGCTTGGTGGCCACCGCGCGCTTGGCCGAGCTGCGGCGGGAGGCAGCCTTGGCCGGTGCGCTCTTCTTCTGGCCTGAGCCGCCGGTGCGTTCGCCGCCGCCGGACTGTTTGTTCACCGTGGCCCAGGCGCGGGCTTCTGCCTCGTCCTTGGGGACGCCACGGCTCTCGTAACTTTCCTCGATGTGTTCAGCCTTGCGCTTCTGCTTGTCGGTGTACTTGTCTTTGTCGCCCCGTGGCATGGCGGTTCTCCTTTCTCAGTGGCGTCGATGCACGCTCGTTGAGCGCACGGCCCGCGAGCGCGGTTCACACTGGGGAGAAACCGTTCGTCCCCGTTGGTTCGGCGTTTCTGATGAACGGGCCATGCCCATAGGGAAAAAGGTCTGAACTCAGCGTTTTCCTTGCGGACAGATGCACTGGGGCGCTTCGCGCGCCATCTGCAATCAGTCACCGACACACGCAGGAGATGGCAATGGCCCTGGACAGCATTCCCGATCAGTCGGCAGTCGAGATATTCAAGCATGCCGTGCTCACCCGCTTGCGCTATGCGGTAGGCAAGGACCCAGCAGACGCCTTTGACCATGACTGGTTCGAAGCTGTGGCCCTGGCCACCAGCAAATACCAGGTGGACAACTGGGAAGAGACCACCCGCGCTATCGATCGCAGCGCGCGCAAGCATGTTTATTACCTTTCCCTGGAATTTCTCATCGGCCGCCTGCTGATCGACAACCTGAGCAACCTCGGCCTGCTCGACGTGGCGCGCCAGGCGCTGTCGGAGCTTGGCGTTGACCTGGAACGCATCCGTCTGCTGGAGCCTGACGCGGCGCTGGGTAACGGAGGCCTGGGCAGGCTGGCAGCGTGCTTCATGGAAAGCATGGCAACGCTGGATATCCCCGCCCACGGCTACGGCATCCGCTACGAGCACGGGCTGTTCAAGCAGGTGATCGGCGATGGCTGGCAGCAGGAACACACCGAAACCTGGCTGGACTTCGGCAACCCCTGGGAATTCGAGCGGCCCGAGTCGACCTACAGCGTCGGCTTCGGCGGCATCGTCCACAGCGAGCCGGATGCCGATGGCGTCGAGCGCCAGCGCTGGGAGCCGGCGGAGCGCGTGCGCGCGGTGGCCTACGACATGCCCGTGGTCGGCTGGCGAACCGCCAGCGTCAATACCCTGCGCCTGTGGCGTGCCCGCGCTGAGGAAACCTTGAAGCTTGACCGCTTCAACGCCGGCGATCACCTCGGCGCGGTAGCCGACACCGTGCGAGCCGAAAGCATCTCCCGCGTGCTCTATCCAGCGGACAGCACCGAGGCCGGACAGGAGCTGCGCCTGCGCCAGGAGTATTTCTTCGTCGCTGCCTCCCTGCAGGACCTCATGCAACGCCACCTGGGCAAGGGCGAGGACGTCTATGGACTGCCCGAACGGGTGGCCATCCAGCTCAACGACACCCACCCGGCCATCGCTGTGGCCGAGCTGATGCGGCTGCTGCTGGACGAGCGCGGGCTGGAGTGGAACGACGCCTGGGAGCTGACTGTGGCAACCCTGTCCTACACCAACCACACGCTGCTGCCCGAGGCGCTGGAATCCTGGCCGGTGGGGTTGATGGAACGCCTTTTACCTCGGCACATGCAGATCATCTACCTGATCAACGCCTTCCACATCGATGCCCTGCGCGCCAAGGGCATCCATGATTTCGGCCTGCTGCGTTCGGTCTCGTTGATCGAGGAGGATCACGGCCGCCGCGTGCGCATGGGGAACCTGGCATTCCTCGGTTCGCACAGCGTCAATGGTGTCTCCGCGCTGCACACCGAACTCATGCGTGAAACGGTGTTCCGCGACTTGCACCGGTTGTACCCGAACCGCATCAGCAACAAGACCAACGGCGTGACCTTCCGCCGCTGGCTGTTCCAGGCCAACCCGGAACTGACCGAACTACTGGTGGACACCCTCGGCGACGACGTCCTGGACAATCCCGAGAACCGTCTGCGCGACCTGGCGGTTCACGCCGAAAAATCCGCCGTGCGCCAGCGCTTCGCCCAGCAGCGGAGCAACGCCAAACAGCGCCTGGCCGCGCTGATCGAGGAGCGTCTTGGTCTGCGTGTCGATCCGGAAGCGCTGTTCGATGTTCACGTCAAACGCATTCACGAATACAAGCGGCAATTGCTCAATCTTCTGCACACCGTGGCGTTGTATCAGGACATCCGCAATGACCCGACCACCGAGCGCGTGCCACGGGTGAAAATCTTCGCCGGCAAGGCCGCGCCCAGCTATGTGCTGGCCAAACTGATCATCAAGCTGGCCAACGACATCAGCCGCACGGTCAACGCCGACCCCACCGTGCGCGGTCTACTCAAGGTGGTGTTCATTCCCAACTACAACGTCAGCCTGGCCGAATCCATCATTCCTGCGGCGGACCTCTCCGAGCAGATTTCCACCGCGGGCCTGGAGGCCTCGGGTACCAGCAACATGAAGTTCGCCCTCAACGGAGCGTTGACCATCGGCACTCTGGACGGCGCCAATGTTGAGATGTGTGAGCGCATCGGTCCGGAGAACATGTTCATCTTCGGCCTCAAGGCGCAGCAGGTGGAGGCACGCAAGCGAGCGGGGGAGTTGGTCATGCACAACGAGATCGCAGATTCGCCACGCCTGCGTGAGGCGTTGATGGCGATCAGCAGCGGAGTGTTCTCGCCGGACGACCCGCAGCGCTATGCCGCCCTGGTTGACAGCCTGCGCTACGACGACCGATTCATGGTCTGCCCGGACTTCGACGCCTACTGGGACGCGCAGGAGCGCGTGGAGCAACTGTGGCGCAAACCATCACGCTGGTGGAAAGCCTCGATGCTCAATACCGCACGAGTCGGCTGGTTTTCCTCGGACAGGACTATCCGCGAGTACGCCCAGGATATCTGGCAGGTGCCCGTGGGCAAGGGCTGAGCAGCCCGTGACAGTCGCGGAGAGCGGTGGCTCGTGGCTTTCTGCCGGACGGTCAGTGGTGCTCGGTGAAGTCAAGCAAACCAAATGGCCAGTGCGCGTGTCTGGATTGTTATCGAGTGCCGCAACAAGAGCCGAACATGGACACACTGGAGCGCATCTGGCTGACGCTGGTCACCGAGTTTTCCGACCTGAGCGAAGTTGAACAGATCACCCGTGCCTCACTGCGCCTTTCGCTCGCCGTCCTGCTGGGCGGCGTGCTTGGCTACGAGCGCGAAAGCAAGGGAAAGGCGGCTGGACTGCGTACGCACATGCTGGTCACCTTGGGCGCGGCGCTATTCGTGATGGCGATCCACGAGGGTGGCGCCGAGGCGGATGCGGTCAGCCGGGTAATCCAGGGCATCGCCGCCGGGATCGGCTTCCTCTGCGCGGGCACCATCCTCAAGGGCAGTCGGGCCTCGGATGTGAAAGGGCTGACTACCGCCGCCGGCCTGTGGCTGAGCACCGCCATCGGCATCAGTGTGGGGCTCGGACACTCGGCGACGGCGGTGCTGGGAACCCTGCTGGCGCTGCTGGTGCTGCACTGCCTGCCCCATGGCGGGGAGCAAAAAGAGGAGCCGGTACGACTGGCGGTGCGACAGCCCGGCCAGCAGCGGGAGGACCGTGATGTTCCGTGAATTTCCCCAGGCCTGTGCCTGGACCGACGCCATGTTCGATAACGGCCGCTACACCGGCCTGATCGAGTACCAGGTTGCCCGCGAAGGCGCAGCGGTGGTCGTGCTCTGGGTCTATGCGCCAGGCAGCCAGAACAGCGAAGAGGCCGAGGGAGCGGCTCGCTGGATGCTCGAACGAGTCCGGGACATCGACGGCGAAGGCCGCGTGCACTTCGATGATGGCGTAACCCTGCAGGAGGACTGCCCATGGCCCGTGTGATCTGGAAAGGCGCCATCAGCTTCGGCCTGGTGCACATCCCGGTGGCACTCAACAGCGCGTCGCGCGCAAGCGGCACCGACTTCGACTGGCTCGACGAGCGCAGCCTTGAACCGGTGGGCTACAAGCGGGTGAACAAGGTGACTGGCAAGGACGTACCCAAGGAACATATCGTCAAGGGCGTGGAGCTGGAGAAGGGGCGCTACGTGGTGATCAGCGAGGAGGAAATCCGCGCCGCACGCCCGGAGGCGACCCAGAGCATCGACATCCTGAGCTTCATCGACATTGAGGAAATCCCCGTACCGTTCTACGACTCGCCGTATTTCCTCACGCCCGAGAAGCGCGGCGAAAAGGTCTATGTGCTGCTGCGCGACACGCTGAAGAAAACGGGCAAGGCCGCCGTCTGCCAACTGGTAATGCACAGCCGCCAGCATCTGGCGATGCTTCGCGAGGACGGCGAAGCCATCCTGCTGATGACCCTGCGCTGGCCGGCGGACGTGCGTGAGGTCGACGAACTGGGCCTTGCGCTGGATAAGGTGAAGCTGGACAAGCGTGAGCAGGAAATGGCCGAGCGGCTGGTCAAGGAGATGTCCGGCCACTGGACGCCGGCGGACTATGAAGACCGCTTCAGCGAGGAAATCCATCGCCTGGTGGAGCAAAAGGCGGCCAAAGGGCAATTGGAGAGCGTCCCCCAAGTGGAGGCGAAAAGTGGCGAAGGCGCGGACATCATCGACCTTACCGAGCTGCTCAAGCGCAGCCTGAAGGGAGACGGGAAGCGGCGCACCGCGGCCAGCGCGGCGCCGAAAAAGAGCACCACTGGCAAGACCACCTCGAGCAAGAGCGCGCCCCGGCGCAAGACCTCCTGAAACAACCGCTGGCTCAATTAGCCTGAACTTGCCGCCACAGCGTCGTTTCCAACCCCTGTAGCTCGCCAATCCACCATGAGCGCGCCAGGGGGCGCGCACCGCCGCGAGGAGGGCGCCGCGATGGAACTGGAGAATCCGGCCAGCCGGGCCGAAGCCGCCGCCAATGAGGCGCGCATCGTTATCGAGGATGTGCAGCCACGTCTGGAAAGTGGTCGCTTTGCCGCTAAGGCCATCTGCCACCGCTCCTCGCGCATCCATGCGCGCATTTTCAGTGATGGTCACGACAAGCTCGGTGCCGAAGTCGCCTGGCGCGAAGGCAAGGGCCAGCCTTGGCAGAAAACGCCATTGCTGCCGCTGGGCAATGACCACTGGGAAGCGCACATCACCCCGACCCAGGTCGGCCGTGCTGAGTTCATCGTGCTGGCCTGGATCGACAGCTACGCGAGCTATCGCTATGAACTGGAGAAGAAGTACGCCGCTGGGCAAGTGGTAGACCTGGAGTTCCGCGAGGGCATCGAGTTACTGCAGAACGTGCTGCAGACCGCGCCGGAGGACTGCGAAGCAGAGCTTGCGCAGATCGTCCGCGAACTGCAGGGCAGCGAAGGGCGCGAGGCGCGCTTCGGCCTGCTCATGGCGCCGCGTACCCTGGAAGTAATGCAGCGAGCGGAACACCGCCCGTACCTGACGCGCAGCCTGACCTTCGAGCTGGATGTGGAGCGTCCGCTGGCCGAGTTCGCCAGTTGGTACGAGCTGTTCCCGCGCTCGGAAAGCAGCGTGCCCGGCCAGCACGGTACCTTCGCCGACGTTCACCGCCGCCTGCCGGATATCGCCGCCATGGGCTTCGATGTCCTCTACTTTCCGCCGATCCATCCCATCGGCCGCCAGCACCGCAAGGGGCGTAACAATAGCCTGCAGGCCGGCCCGGATGATCCCGGCAGCCCCTATGCCATCGGCAGCGAGGAGGGCGGTCACGAAGCTGTGCACCCGCAGCTGGGCACTCTGGAAAACTTCCGTGAATTGGTGGACGCCGCCCGCGAACACGGCTTGGAGGTCGCCCTGGACTTCGCCATCCAGTGCTCGCCGGATCATCCCTGGCTGCGCGAGCATCCCGGCTGGTTCAGCTGGCGCGCCGACGGGACCATCCGTCACGCGGAAAACCCGCCGAAGAAGTACGAGGACATCGTCAATGTCGACTTCTACGCGCCGGACGCCGTGCCCGACCTGTGGATGGCGCTGCTGCAGGTGGTGCTGGGCTGGGTGGAGCAGGGCGTCACCCTGTTCCGCGTCGACAATCCGCACACCAAACCGCTGCCGTTCTGGGAATGGCTGATCGCCGAAGTACGCCGCGAGCACCCGCAGGTGATCTTCCTCGCCGAAGCCTTCACCCGCCCGGCAATGATGGCGCGGCTGGGCAAGGTCGGCTTCAGCCAGAGCTACACCTACTTCACCTGGCGTAACACCAAGCAGGAGCTGGAGGAGTATTTCAGCGAGCTGAACCAGCCGCCTCTGCGCGACTGCTACCGGCCGAACTTCTTCGTCAACACGCCGGACATCAACCCATTCTTCCTGCAGCGCTCCGGGCGCGCCGGTTTCCTCATCCGCGCGGCGCTGGCAACCATGGGCTCGGGGCTGTGGGGCATGTACTCGGGCTTCGAACTGTGCGAGGCGGACCCGGTGCCGGGCAAGGAGGAGTACTTCGATTCCGAGAAGTACCAGCTGCGCCAGCGCGACTACCACGCCCCCGGCAATATCGTCGGCGAAATTACGCGGCTCAACCGCATCCGCCGCGAGAATCCGGCGCTGCACAGCCACCTCGGATTCCAGGCCTATCGCGTGTTCAACGACAACATCCTGCTGTTCGGCAAGCGCACGGCCGACCTGTCCAACTTCATCCTGGTGGCGGTCAGCCTCGACCCGGACAACGCCCAGGAAGCCGACTTCGAGCTGCCGCTCTGGGAATTCGGACTGCCCGATGACGCGGCCATGGGCGGCGAGGACTTGATGAACGGCCATCGCTGGACGTGGCACGGCAAACGCCAGTGGATGCGCATCGATCCCTGGCACCTGCCGTTCGGCATCTGGCGCCTGCGCCCCGAGACATGAACTCTGAAGGATTGCGACCATGGCCAAGCGCAAGACCCGTCCCTTTCTCGATGATCCGCTCTGGTACAAGGACGCGGTCATCTACCAGCTTCATGTGAAGTCCTTCTTCGACGCCAACAACGACGGTATCGGCGACTTCCGCGGGCTGATCGAGAAGCTCGACTACATCGCCGAGCTGGGGGTGAACACCCTCTGGCTGCTGCCGTTCTACCCCTCGCCACGGCGCGACGATGGCTATGACATTGCCATGTACAAGGGCGTGCACCCGGACTACGGCACCCTCGCCGACGCCCGCCGCTTCATCGATGCGGCGCATGAGCGCGGCCTGCGGGTGATAACCGAGCTGGTCATCAACCACACCTCCGACCAGCATCCTTGGTTCCAGCGCGCACGGCGGGCGAAGAAAGGTTCGCAGGCGCGCAACTGGTACGTGTGGTCCGACGACGACAGCAAGTACGACCAGACGCGGATCATCTTCATCGACTCCGAGCAGTCCAATTGGACGTGGGACCCGGTCGCCGGGCAGTACTTCTGGCACCGCTTCTATTCGCATCAGCCGGACCTGAACTTCGACAATCCGCAGGTGCTGCGCGCGGTGCTCGGGGTGATGCGCTACTGGCTGGACATGGGCGTCGACGGCCTGCGGCTGGACGCTATTCCCTACCTGATAGAGCGCGACGGGACCAACAACGAGAACCTCCCCGAGACCCACGTGGTGCTCAAGCGAATCCGCGCCGAGCTGGACGCCCATTACCCGGACCGCATGCTGCTGGCCGAAGCCAACCAGTGGCCGGAAGACACGCGTCCCTATTTTGGAGGGACGGACGCAGGCCCTGGCGACGAGTGCCATATGGCCTTCCATTTTCCGCTGATGCCGCGCATGTACATGGCCATCGCCCAGGAAGACCGCTTCCCGATCAGCGACATCCTGCGCCAGACCCCGGCCATCCCCGATAATTGCCAGTGGGCGATCTTCCTGCGCAACCACGATGAACTGACGCTGGAGATGGTCACCGACGACGAGCGCGACTACCTCTGGAACTATTACGCCGCAGACCGTCGCGCGCGCATCAACCTGGGCATTCGCCGGCGTCTTGCACCGTTGGTGGAGCGCGACCGCCGACGCATCGAACTGCTCAACAGTCTGCTGCTGTCCATGCCCGGCACGCCGACCCTGTACTACGGCGACGAGATCGGCATGGGCGACAACATCTACCTAGGCGACCGCGATGGCGTGCGCACGCCCATGCAATGGTCGGCAGACCGCAATGGCGGCTTCTCACGCGCGGACCCGGCCAGCCTGGTGCTGCCGCCGATCCTCGATTCGCTCTACGGCTACCAGAGCGTCAACGTCGAGGCCCAGGCGCGCGATGCGCATTCGCTGCTCAACTGGATGCGCCGCATGCTCGGCGTGCGCAAGCAGCAGAAAGCCTTCGGGCGCGGCAGCATCAGCATGCTGTCGCCGCCCAACCGGCGCATCCTCGCCTACCTTCGGCAGTACAGGACGGAGAACGGCGAGGGCGCGAGCGAAGACACCATCCTCTGCGTCGCCAACCTGTCCAACGCCGCCCAGGCAGTGGAGCTGGACCTGTCGGCCTTCGACGGTCGCGTGCCGGTGGAAATGCTGGGCGGCGCGTCCTTCCCACCCATTGGCCGGATGACCTATCTGCTGACCCTGCCGCCCTATGGCTTCTACTGGTTCTACCTGGCGGACAGCCAGCAGATGCCCGCGTGGCATGTGCAGCCGGTGGAGCGTATGCCCGAGCTGCCGACGCTGGTGCTCGCCCAGCGCCTGAGTGAAATCATGAACGGCGCACCGCGGGATCTTTTGGAGAGCGATTCGCTGCCGCGTTACCTGCCCAAGCGCCGCTGGTTCTCCCGGGGCCGCCTGGAGGCGGGCAGCGCGCGTCTTCTCTACTCCATGCCATTGGGTGACGCAGATGCTGCGCCGATGCTTGCGGAAGTGGAGGTCAACGGGGCGGAGGGAGCAGAGCATTACCAACTGCCCCTGGCCGCCGTGCCGGAGAAGGGCAGCGCGGGTAACGACCTGCCTCGGCAGTTGGCGCTGGCGCGGCTGCGCCGTGGGCGCAAGGTCGGCCTGCTCACCGACGCTTTCGCCTTGCCGGCGTTCAGCCGCCTCGTGCTGCGTCTGCTGCGCGAGACTGCGACCATGCAGGGCCCGGCCGGGGAGCTGCAGTTCCTTCCGCAGCCCGGCTTGCTGCAGTACAGCGAGATCGACGACGACGCGGAGATCCGTGTACTCAGCGTCGACCAGTCCAACAGCTCGGCGCTGATTGGCGGCAAATTGCTGCTCAAGCTGCTGCGCCGGGTCTTCCCTGGCGTGCATCCGGAATCAGAAATGGGCGGTTACCTGAGCCGTCGCGGCTTCGCCAACATCGCACCATTGCTGGGCGAGGTACGCCGCATCGACGCCCGCGGCGAGCCGCACACCCTGATGCTGCTGCAGGGCTACCTGAGCAACCAGGGCGATGCCTGGAGCTGGACACTGAACCAGCTGGAACGCGCCATGCGCGATGGCCTGTTGCCAGGAGCGGACGCCCCCGAGCCTGAATTCGGTGTAATGGAAGAGCTGCGCCTGTTCGCTGGCCGGCTCGGTCAGCGCTTGGGCGAGATGCACCAGTTGCTGGCCGAGGCCAGCGATGAGCCCGAATTCGGCCTGCATCGCAGCGCCGCCGCCGACAGCGCGGTGTGGACCAGCAGCATCAGCGCGCAGATCGAGCAGGCGTTGGATGCGCTGCAGGGAGCGCGAGCCCATCTGGATGAACGCGGCGGCGTGATGGTCGACTGGCTGCTTGAGAAACGCCGCGAACTGCTCCAGGCCGTGGGCAATCTCGCGCGGCTGGCGGAGGGCGGGGTGATGATCCGCGTTCACGGAGACTTGCACCTGGGGCAGGTGCTGGTGGTGCAGGGCGACGCCTTCCTCATCGATTTCGAAGGCGAGCCGAACCGTCCGCTGGCCGAGCGCCGCCGACGCCACAGTCCGCTCAAGGACGTGACTGGCGTCCTGCGTTCCTTCGACTACGCCGCCGTGATGGCCCTGCGCAGCGCCCAGGGCACCGAGGCGCCGGCCGAAGTCCAAGCGGCCCGCGCCGAGCTGGCACTGCGCTACCGACGCGAAGCTCGGGACGCTTTCCTCGAGGCCTACCGCGCGGCCGCAGTCGACCTGCCCCACGAATGGCACGGCCGCGAAGGTGAGGGAGCGGCGCTGGCCCTGTTCAGCCTGGAGAAGGCTGCCTACGAAGTGCTCTACGAAGCCGGTCACCGTCCCGACTGGCTGGAAGTACCGCTGCAGGGACTCTTTGAATTGGCGCGACACCTGATTGGAGGACGTACATGACCCCGCACCACGACCTGGACCATCTGCAGCGTGCAGACCACGCCGATCCCTTCGCCTTCCTCGGCCCGCACCAGGATGAAGACGGCGAGCTGGTGCGGGCGTGGCTGCCCGGCGCGCTGGCGGTGGAGCTGCTGTCGCCGCAGGACCAGTTTCTCGTCGCCATGGAAGCGCTGGATGCCAGCGGGCTGTTCGTCGCGCGTCTGCCGCAGAAGACACCTTACCGCCTGCGTATCCACTGGCCGGAGCATGAGCAGGTCACCGAAGACCCCTACGCCTTCGGCCCGTCCCTCAGCGAGCTGGACCTCTACCTGTTCGCCGAGGGCAATCATCGCCAGCTCGGCAAGTGCTTCGGCGCGCAGGTGATCGAGCACGAGGGCGTGCCGGGTGTGCGTTTCGCGGTGTGGGCGCCCAACGCTCGACGGGTGTCGGTGGTGGGCGACTTCAACGGTTGGGACGGCCGCCGGCACGTTATGCGCTTGCGCTACCCGGCCGGGGTCTGGGAGTTGTTCATCCCTCGCCTGCAGCCGGGCGAAGTCTACAAGTACGAACTGCTGGGTCAGGAAGGGCTGCTGCCGCTCAAGGCCGACCCCATGGCGCTGGCCACCGAGATGCCGCCGGCCACTGGCTCGCGGGTGCCGGATCCGACGCCTTTCGCCTGGCAGGACGATCAATGGATGCTGCAGCGTGGCGAGCACCAGGGATTCGACCGGGCGCTGTCGATCTACGAGCTGCACGCCGGCTCCTGGCAGTGGGTGGAAAACCGCGCGCCAAGCTGGGACGAACTGGCCGACCGGTTGATTCCCTATGTCAGCGACCTGGGCTTCACCCATATCGAGCTGATGCCGATCATGGAGCACCCCTTCGGTGGCTCCTGGGGCTACCAGCCGCTGTCGCTGTTCGCGCCTACCGCGCGCTACGGTAGCCCGGAGGATTTCGCCCGTTTCGTCGATCGCTGCCATCAGGCAGGGATCGGCGTGATCCTGGACTGGGTGCCGGCACATTTCCCCACCGATGCCCACGGCCTGGCGCACTTCGACGGCACCGCGCTTTACGAGTACGCGCATCCGTTCGAGGGCTTCCACCAGGACTGGGATACCTACATCTACAACCTCGGCCGCAATGAAGTGCATGGCTTTATGCTGGCCTCCGCGCTGCACTGGCTGCGCGAATACCACATCGACGGGCTACGGGTGGATGCGGTGGCCTCGATGCTTTACCGCGATTATTCGCGCAAGGACGGCGAGTGGATACCCAACCGCCACGGCGGGCGGGAAAACCTCGAAGCCATCGAATTCCTCACCCACCTCAACGCCGTGGTGCACGCCGAGGCGCCGGGCGCGCTGGTGATCGCCGAGGAATCCACCGCCTGGCCAGGCGTCAGCCGGCCCACGGAGGAGGGCGGGCTGGGCTTCGCCTACAAATGGAACATGGGCTGGATGCACGACAGCCTTTCGTACATTCGCGAGGACCCGGTCAACCGCCGTTATCACCACAGCAAACTGACCTTCGGGCTGCTCTACGCCTTTTCCGAGCACTTCATCCTGCCCATTTCCCACGACGAGGTAGTGCACGGCAAGGGCTCGCTGCTGGGCAAGATGCCGGGGGACCGCTGGCAGCAGTTCGCCAACCTGCGGCTGTTCCTCTCGATGATGTGGACCCATCCGGGCAAGAAACTGCTGTTCATGGGCTGCGAGTTCGGCCAGTGGCGCGAGTGGGACCACGACGGCCAGCTGGACTGGTACCTGCTGCGCTACGCCGAGCACTTCGGCGCCCAGGCGCTGGTACGCGAGCTGAACCGGCTATTGCGCGAGGAACCCGCGCTACACGCCTTCGACGATCGCGCCGAGGGCTTCCACTGGCTGATCGGTGACGACACGCGCAACAGCGTCTACGCCTGGCTGCGGCTAGCCGGCGACGGCGCTCCGCTGCTGGTGGCACACAACTTCACCCCGTTGCCGCGCCCGCACTACCGCATTGGCGTGCCGCTGGCGGGGCAGTGGCAGGTGCTGCTCAACAGCGATGCCGACAACTTCGGTGGCTCCGGCGCCGGCAGTCGCGGGGTGCTGGAGAGCGACCCGCATGAGTCTCATGGGCAGGCGCAGTCCCTGGCGCTGGACCTGCCGCCGCTGGGCTGCCTGATCCTGCGCCCGGCGGGAGACGCCATCGACCTGTAGGAGGGGCCGCGCCCGCGATCACCGACGCGGCCCATTCGAGGAGTCACGCCACGGCTGCTGATTCGGCTTCGGTTCGAAGTGCTGCGATGACTGCTGGGCGTGCTCCGGTTGCATCGCGGAAGCGGCGGATGGCAGGAAAGGGCGAGAGGTCTACCTTCAGGTGCTCCGCCCAGCCCAGCACGGTGAACAGGTAGGCATCAGCGATGCTGAAACCTTCGCCGAAGCAATGGCCGTTCTCGCCCAGTACCCGCTCTATGTAGGCCAGCCGCTTCGCCAGCTTGCTACGCAGCAAAGCCTTCACCTCTTCCGGAATCTCGCTGCTGAACAGCGGGCTCATCCCCGCATGCAACTCACTGCCGATGAAATTCAGCTGGGCTTGCAGCTGCGTGCGCGCCAGGCTGCCGTTGAGGGGCGCGAGGCCTGCCTCGGGCTGCAGGTCGGCGAGGTATTGTAGAATCGCCGCGCCTTCGGTCAGCACCGTGCCGTCTTCCAGCTCCAGTGCTGCGACATAGCCTTTCGGGTTGATCCGGTAGAAGTCGCCGCCATCGGCAGTGCGCTTGGTCAGGTTGTTCACTCGCACCAGCGAGAATGGCAGGCCAAGCTCGCGCAGGACGATGTGCGGAGCGAGGGAGCAAGCGTTGGGAGCGAAGTAGAGCTTCATCGGGTGGGCCTGGTCGGAAATGGGCGGCCAGTATTCCCGACTCCGATGCGGCGCGTAAGAACGCACTTTTTGGTGCGCTGGGCACAAAAAGGTTACCGGAAAGCAAAGATGAAGAAGAACGTTTCGGGTTGCTCGGTCGAGGAAGCCATGCGGGTGATCGGCGGGCGCTGGCGGCTGTTGTTGGTGTCATACCTGCTCGAAGGCAGCAAGCGCTTCAACGAGTTGCGCCGCGATATGCCGGAGATTTCCCAGCGGGTGCTGACCGCCGAACTGCGAGCGCTGGAGGACGCGGGGCTGGTAATTCGCACCGTGTACCCCGAGGTTCCGCCGCGCGTGGAGTACTGCCTGAGCGCTGACGGTGACCGTTTGCGGCCAGTGGTGGACGTGGTGAAGACCTTCGGCCTCTGGCTCAAGGCCCGCCCTGAAGCCTAGAGCCGTACCAGATCCGTCGGCATCATTGCTGTCACGAAACCCGCGCCGCTTCCCGCCGCTGCGCGCGGCGCTTGAGCTTCTTCGCGTGCCGCTCCAGCCACAGGTAGACCAGGCAGGCGAGCAGCAGCGGGATCAGGAAGTACAGCACCCGGTAGCCTATCAGCGCGGCCACCAGTTCACCGCGGGAAAAATGGTCCCGCAGTACCGTGATGAATACCGTCTCGATCACCCCCAGCCCCGCCGGAACGTGCAGCACGACGCCGGCGATGCTGCTGATCATCAGGGTCGCCAGCACTTCCGGGTAGCTGGCCGAGGCGGGCAACAGGCTGTAGATCAGCAAGGCCATCATCGACCAGTTGCTCGCCCCGGCAAGACCTTGCAGCGCCGCCAGGCGCCACGTCGGAAGGTTCAGCCGGTAGCGTTTCCAGCCCCATGCGCGGCGGCGGGCGAAGCGGCAGGCCAGCAGGTAGGCGGCGCCGAGCACCAGCAGCAATACGCCGATGGCGCGCAGGCCGTTCTGCCCCAGCGACCAGTTGTCCGGCAGGTTGGGAAAACCGGAGACGAATAGCGCTCCGGCCAGCAGCAGGTAGCCGTACCAGTTGGTGATCAGGCTGAAGGTAAGGATGCGCGTGATGTCTCCCGTACTCATCCCCAGTCGTCCATAGAGGCGGTAGCGCAGGGCGATGGCACCCACCCAGGAGCTGAGGTTGAGGTTGAAGGCATTGCACACGAAAGCCACGGTCAATACGCGCCGCACCGGCAACGGGTGGCCGATGTAGAAGCGGCTGAGCACATCGAAGCTGCTGAAGATGCCGTAGCTGCAAACGGCGATCAGCATGCCCAGCGCCAGGGTGCTGAGCCTGTACTCACGCAACAGCCGGAACACCTCGTCCCAGTCAGTTGCGCGCAGCAGCAGGAACAACAGCACCGGCAAAGCGATCAGCAGCAAGATGTTGAAGGCACGATTGGCCGCCTTCCAGAAACGCTTGCGGTTCATGGCTGCACCTGCGAATGGCCTGTCTCATCGTCGATGCTGGCGGGATGGAGAGTCTGCCGATGGGCCGGAAGTTGCCCGGCGATGGCCGGGAAGTGACGCAGGAAGTGGAAGCTGAGGAATATCAGCGGTGCTCGCCACCAGTAGCCGCGGCGCGCGTACTGGCGGGTGACGCGGCGGCAGCTGTCGCCGGCGAGGCGCTGCAGATGCGCGTCCAGGCCGCTGGCAAAGGCCTGATCCTCGATCATCAGGTTGCCTTCCAGGTTCAGCGACAAGCTCAGTGGATCGAGGTTGCTCGAACCCACCGTAGCCCAGCGCCGGTCGGCCACCGCGACCTTGCCGTGCAGCGGGCGCTCGCAGTACTCGTAGATTTCCACGCCGTCGCGCAGCAGAGTGTCGTAGAGCAGCTTGCTGCATAACCGAACCAGCGGCATGTCCGGCAGGCCCTGGAGGATCAGTTGCACCTTTACCCCGCGCCCGGCCGCATCGCGCAGGGCACGCAGCAGGCGATAGCCGGGAAAGAAGTAAGCATTGGCGATCAGCAGTCGTTCCCTCGCCTGGCCGATGGCGCGCAGGTAGTGCTGTTCGATCTCGGTGCGGCGGTAGAGGTTGTCGCGGATTGCCAGGCAGGTCCGACAAGGGCCTGCCGGCCTGCCGGGGTGCACGGCGTCAGCGGCCGGCATGTCGCCGTACTGGCTGAGCAGTTCCAGGCAGGCGTGGCGTATGTCTTCCACGCTGGGGCCTTCGATCCTCACCGCATAATCCTGCTTGGCCATGGTGCCGAAGTCGGCCAGATGGTCAGCGCAGTAGTTGATGCCGCCGACGAAGGCGACCGCGCCGTCTACCACCACATGCTTGCGATGCAGCCGGCGGAACAGGTTGGTGCGCATGCCCAGAAGCCGTGGCTGCGGGTCGAACAGATGCAGGCGCACGCCGGCATCCAGCAGGCCACCAATAAAGCTCGCACCCAGGTCCGGCGTGCCGTAACCGTCGGCGATTACCTCCACGCGGACGCCGCGATTGGCGGCGTCGATCAGCACCTGGCGCAGCCCGCGCCCCACCTTGTCGTCGCGCAGGATGAAGGTCTCCAGCAGAACCTCGCGCTGCGCGCCCTCGATAGCGCGGAACACGCTGGGAAAGAAGTCTTCGCCGTTGATCAGCAGCTCCACGCAATTGCCGTCGCGCCATACCTCGTTCATAGCGATACCTCGGCGAGCAATGGAAGGTGATCGGAAAGGTGTGGCCAGGGCTTGCGATTGAGCACTTCGCTCAGGGTCACCTTGAGGTGGCGCACGTAGATGCGGTCAAGCCGCAGCAGCGGCCAGCGCGCGGGGAAGCTGCGCGGTTCGCCGCCGCTTTCGGCGAACGCTGGGCGCAACCCGCAGCCGGACAGGAGGCCGGTGGCTTTGCAACGCCAGTCGTTGAAGTCCCCGGCGACCACTACCGGGTCGCTGGCCGGCAGTTCGCCAACCAGGGCGCACAGCAGTTGGATCTGCTGCTGCCGCTGCGATTCGTGCAGGCCCAGATGCACGCAGACCGCGTGCAGCACGCGCTCGCCTGGCAGGTCGATCTGCGCGTGGAGCAGGCCGCGTTCTTCGGTGCCGGCCACTGAAACGTCGCGATTGTCCCAACGACGAATGGGCAGGCGCGAAAGCAGGGCGTTGCCGTGATGGCCTTCGGGGTAGACGGCGTTGCGTCCGTAGGCGAAGGCCGGCCACATGCTGTCGGCGAGGAATTCGTACTGCGGTGATTGCGGCCAGTTGGCATTGCGCTGGGCATGCAGCTGGTGTTCGCCATGGACTTCCTGGAGGAACACCAGGTCCGCCGAGGTAGCGCGCACCGCATCGCGTAACTCGTGAAGGATGAAGCGCCGATTGAAGGCATTGAAGCCCTTGTGGGTGTTCACTGTCAGTACCCGCAGAAGGGTCTCTGCCTGCGCCTGGGCGAGGCCTCGTGGGCCGGGCTCGGCCAGGCTCATGTCCAGTCCCCTGCGGGTTTGCCCGGTTCCTGGCGATCCGTCAGCGTCAGGTCTAGCAGTGCCATGAGCTTGCTGGCGTCGTAGGGCGCGCGGACCTTCACGTCGTTGTCGAAGTAACAGAAGACCTCGCGGGTGCGGCGGTCGCCCCGGGTCGATTTGTCGAACAGCTTCGCGTCGGCGGGTTGCAGTCCGAGCCGCCAGCGGCTTACGCGCTCTTTCCAGCGTTTGAGCGCGGGATCGCCATAGCCGCTGGCGTAGAGTTCCTTGTCACCGTGCAGGCGCAGGTAGACGAAGTCCCTGGCGGTGAGGTCTTCGCCGTAGGGCCACTTGCGGGGCGCGTCGGCGAAGACCAGCGCAACGCCGTGGCGGCGTAGTTGCTGGGCGAATTGCGCGCAGGCGAAGCTTTCGTGGCGAACCTCCATGGCGTGGCGCAGGGGGCGCCTGGCCAGCGACCCGGGCCAGTGTTCCGGCCGTCGTGTCGCCGAGTTCTTTGCCAGTTTCAGCGCCGCTTCAGAGGTCCGGGGTAGAAGAGCGAGAAAGTTTTCCACGACTTCTTCGTCATACTTCAGGCTCGGCGGCAGTTGCCAGAGAAAGACGCCCAGCTTGTCACCCAGCTCCAACGGGCCGGAGGCGAAGAAATTGGCCAGGCCTTCTTCTGCGTCGCGCAGGCGCTTGATATGGGTGATGTAGCGCGGACCCTTGACGCTGAAGACGAAACCGTCCGGGGTGTCCTGGGCCCACTGACGATAGCGTTCGGGCTTTTGCAGCGAATAGAACGAACCATTGAGCTCGATACTGTTGAACGCGCGGGAGGCATAGCGAAGTTCATCCTTCTGGCGGAGTCCTTCGGGGTAGAAGTCGCCGCGCCAGGGAACATAGCGCCAGCCGGAGATGCCGATGTGCAAAGCCTTCATGATCAGTTGGCCGATTGTGGGAGGCTGGGGCGGGTATCGGCAGGGCTCATTGGATTCTCCTTGGTCAGTGGCTGTTTTCCGGGCGCCTGGAGGTTCCGACCCAACCGGGCCCGGTAGCGTTCAGAGGGATTGCCCTGCGGTCAGTCCTCGCTACGGCGCAGGGTGAACAGCGCCAGCGAGCGTGCCCCGAGCGGGTAGGCGGCGCCGAATTCCCAGCTGTGCTCATGATCCGCCGGCTCGGCGCTGTCGAGCAGGTACTGCCAGTCGCGGCCCTGTGCGGTTTCCGGAAGGATGAAGTCGAGCCCCTCGTGCCCGGCATTCACCAGCACGAGCAACGTCGCATCGCCACCGCTGCGGCGAATGCCGGTGGGTTGCGCGCGACCGTCCATGAGCATGCCCAGGCTGCGCCGTTGTGGATCGTGCCAGCGGTCCTCGGTCATTTCCTCGCCCTCGGGGGCGAGCCAGGTGACGTCGCGCACGCCCAGCTCCTCGTTGTACTCGCCCACCAGGAAGCGCCCGCGGCGCAGGATCGGGTAAGCCTGGCGCAGGCGGATCAGCCGGCGGGTAAAGGCCAGCAGTTCGCGGCCTTCGTCGTCGAGGTTCCAGTCCACCCAGCCCAGCTCGTTGTCCTGGCAGTAGACATTGTTGTTGCCTTGCTGGGTGCGGCTGAACTCATCGCCGGCCAGCAGCATCGGCGTGCCCTGGGATAGCAGCAGTGTCGCCATGAGGTTGCGCATCTGCTGCAGACGCAGCCGGCGGATGTCTTCATCGTCGGTCGGGCCTTCGACGCCGTGGTTCCAGGAGCGGTTGTCGTCGCTGCCGTCGCGATTGTCTTCACCATTGGCCTGGTTGTGCTTGTCGTTGTAGGTGACCACGTCGCGCAGGGTGAAGCCGTCATGGGCGGTGATGAAGTTCACCGAGGCGTAGGGCCGCCGGCCGCGCTGGTCGTAGAGGTCGCCCGAGGCAGTGAGGCGCCGTGCGAGGTCCGGCAACTGGCCTTCGTCGCCGCGCCAGAAGCTGCGCACGGTGTCGCGGAAGCGGTCATTCCACTCGACCCAGCCAGGCGGGAAGCCGCCCACCTGGTAGCCGCCCGGGCCACAGTCCCAGGGCTCGGCGATCAGCTTGCGGTGGCTGAGCACCGGGTCCTGGCGGCAGGCGACGAGGAAGCTGTGGCGCTCGTCGAAGCCGTCGGCGTAGCGGCCTAGGATGGAGGCCAGGTCGAAGCGGAAGCCGTCCACGCGCATCTCCGTCGCCCAGTAGCGCAGCGAGTCGGTCACCATCTGCAGCACGCACGGGTGGCTCAGGTCGAGGGTGTTGCCGGTACCCGAATCGTTGACGTAGTAGCGGCGGTTGTCGGCCTGCAGGCGGTAGTAGGAGACATTGTCGATGCCGCGCATGCACAGCGTCGGGCCCAGCTCGTTGCCTTCAGCGGTGTGGTTGTAGACCACGTCGAGGATCAGCTCGATGCCGGCGGCGTGCAGGTGCGCGACCATTTCCTTGAACTCGTTGATATGGCCGCTGGCGAGATAACGGGCCTGGGGCGCGAAGAAGGCGATGCTGTTGTAGCCCCAGTAGTTGCTCATGCCCTTTTCCAGCAGGTGCTTGTCGTCGAGGAAACCGTGCACCGGCAGCAGTTCCAGGCTGGTGATGCCCAGCTGTCGCAGGTGCTGCAGCAGCTCGCTGTTCATCAGCCCGGCACAGGTGCCGCGCAGGCGCTCGGGCACGGCCGGGTGGCGCATGCTCAGACCGCGCAGGTGCGCCTCGTAAATGACGGTCTCGTCCCAGGGCACTCGCACCGGCTGCTGCTCGCCCCAGGTAAACGCGGGGTCTATGACCTTGCACTTGGGCACGAAGGCCGCGCTGTCACGCTCGTCGAAGCTGAGATCAGCATCCGCCGAGCCGATGGTGTAGCCGAACAGCGCTTCCGACCACGTCAACTCACCCACCAGCTGCCGCGCATAGGGGTCGATCAGCAGCTTGTTGGGGTTGAAGCGATGCCCGGCGTCGGGCTCGTAGGGGCCGTACACTCGGTAGCCGTAGATCTGCCCCGGATGGGCGTCGGGCAGGTAGCCGTGCCAGATTTCGTCGCTGTACTCGGGCAGCTCGATGCGCTCGACCTCGCGCTTGCCCTGGGCGTCGAACAGGCACAGTTCGACGCGGGTGGCGTGGGCGGAAAACAGCGCGAAATTGACGCCCAGGCCGTCCCAGGTGGCGCCCAGGGGAAAGGGTCGACCTTCGGTAACGCGGGACTGTGGTCGTCGGTTCATGGCGGGCTCCTGGGGTCAGATGTTTTTTTGCTTCGTGCGTGTCCTGGGTGGCGCGGGCTCACTGGGAACCGCTGCCTCGGCCGGGCTGGACTTTGGTTTGCGTTTCGCCGTGGGCGTCACGGTCGGCGCGCTCTTGGTGGGCCTGGTCTTGGCCGGCGACTTGCGTTCGGCGGGGCTGGGCGTGGGCGCGACGGTTTCGCCTGTGTCCTGATTCGGCACTTCCGGATTCGCCTTGGGCAGGCGCCCCTTGCGCCGCGGCGGCTCTTGCAGCAGGGCGGGCTTTTCCGGCTCCTCGTCACCTTCGAAGCGCTGCTTCAGTGACTCGTCCGGCTCGCCATGGTTGACCGATTCGGCTTCGGCCAGGCTACGGGCCATGCGCCAGTGGCGGTCCTGCTGGCCGTCCGGGCGCCCCTCGGACTCCCAGATCTGGTAGGCCAGTTCGCGGACTCTTGCCTCGTTGACCTTCATAGTTCACCTCCGGATATGAGCAGGTTGACCGGGACCGCACCGAGCAGCTCGGTCAGGCGCGGTTCCCCGTTGTGCGGTTCGACCGGGCCGGCCAGTCCGTTCCAGCGGATGGCGGCCAGGGACGAGGGCAGGTGCAGGCGCGTGTCCGCCCAGTGTCCGGGCGGGACCTGCGGCAGTGGCGAATCGCCGAGAAGGGCGGCGGCGCAGCGTGGCACCACCACCAGCAGATGCTGACCAGAATGGCTGCGGACGAAAGCGACGACCTGCGCCGCGTGCTTGCCGCGTACTTCCAGCGGCAGGTAGTCACCGGCTGAGAACAGCGCCGGCCAGCGCTTGCGCAGCCCGAGGGCGTGGGCGAGCAGCGCTTGCTTGATCTCTCCACTGCGCCAGTCACGCAGCAGCGCCGGCCAGTCTGGCGGGGCGTCCAGCGCGGCTTCGCGGGCGGCGAAGTCAGGGGGGCGCCGGTTGTCCGGGTCCACCAGGCTGAAGTCCCAGAATTCGCAGCCCTGGTAGAGGTCGGGCACGCCAGGCGTAGTGTTGCGCAGCACGCTCTGCGCCAGGCCGTTGAGTGCGCCTGCAGGCATCAGACTGCGCGCCGCTTCGGCGATGGACTGGCGCAGCACTGCACCGGCGTCCTCCAGCAGGATACCGCCGAGGAACCGCGCGCAAGCGCTCTCGTAGGCTTCATTGGGCGCGCTCCAGTCGCTGTCCAGCTTGGCCTCGCGGATCGCCTTGCGCTGCCACTGCTCGATGCGCTCGCAGTACGCGCGCAGGCCATCGCCGTCATCGGCGGCCAGCTCCAGCGGCCAACTGCCCAGCAGCGTCTGGTAGAGCATCAACTCGTCGCTGCCGCTGGGCGCCGGGCCACGGGCGATGTGCTGGCGCAGCGGCGCGGCGAGCTTCCACCAGCTCCAGGCACGCTCGGCGAACCACTCGGCGCGCTCGCTGAGCACCGCCAGGCGCGCCCGGCAGTCCTCGCCGCGCTTGTGGTCGTGGGTCGCGGTGGCGAGCATCGCGTGGGGGAATTCGCGAAGGCGTTGCAGGCAGGCGAGGTGGAAGGCGTCCACGTCGCCGCCCAGGGTCTGCGGATCGAAACCGACATCGTTGCGCCCCAGAGCCGCTGCCGAGCGATAGCAGGCCGTGTCCTCCAGGGACTTAGCGGCAATCGGCGGGGTGAGCTGTTGGAAGCGGTCCAGCGCCAGCTTGCGCAGCTGGCGCATCGGCCCCGGCGGCTGGGTGCGCAGCGCTTCGCCGCCGAGCATGCGATCAAGCCAGCCGAGTGTGCGCTGGTCGCTGGGCTCCAGGTGCTGCTGGGCCTGCTCCAGGGCCTGGCTGAAGAAATGTTCGTCCTGCTCGGAGCGGCCGAGCGCGCCGGCGTAGGTGCGATAGACGGGGAAGGCGGCAAGCAACTGGAACAGCGCGCGGCGGATGGAGCCCAGCGGGATGTCGCGGCTGGCCAGGGCGAAGCGGGCGATTTGCCAGAGCTGTTGCGCCAGCCCCTCGACGTCGCCTGCGAACAGCGAGCCCAGCACGTGCTTGCGCGCCTGGCGGACTTCCTCGGCGAAGCCGTCCTGGCGGCCGCTGACTTCCAGCCACAGATGGCGCAGTTGCGGCTCGCCACTGGCGTCGTGCAACAGCTGCGAGACCTGGTTCATGAAGTCGTAGCCGGTGGTGCCTTGCACCTTCCAGTCCGCCGGCAATGATTCGCCGGGGCCGAGAATCTTTTCCACATAGACCGGTGCACCATCGGTGGCGCGCCACAGTCGCCGGCAGTAGCCGCGCGGGTCAGCGAGGCCGTCCACATGATCGATGCGCAGGCCGTCGATCAACCCTTCGTGCATCAGCTGCAGCAGGTAGGCGTGGCTGGCCTGGAAGACGTCCGGGTGCTCCGCGCGCAGGCCCACCAGTTCGTTGATGTCGAAGAAGCGCCGCCAGTTGATGTCGTCCGCAGCCACCCGCCAGTTGGCCAGGCGGTAGTGCTGCTGCTCGATCAACCGGTGCAGGCTGTGCCAGTCATCGCGGTAGGAGGTCAGCAGGGATTCCAGGAGGCCCGCATCGCTCAGTGGCACCGCGGCCTCCCGGCAAAGCGCCTGTGCCAGATGACGACCCAGCGGGTGGTGGTGCAGCTCGACGAAACGCGGCGCGAGAGCCAGCAGCTCGGGGCACTCGGTGTGACAGAGGATCATCCCGTAGCTGGATGGGCAGACCGGGAAGTGCTGGTCGCCGTAGCGCAGCAGGAAGCGGGCGCTGGCGAGGTCGTAGTCCAGCCGGATGCGCCCTGAGCTCACCTCGTCGATGTAATCCTCGCCCAGGCAGGGCAAGAGGACCTGCTGGTCCAGCAATGGATCGTCGCTGTGCCAGCGGATATCGAAGAAGTGCGCGTAGGGGCTGTCCAGGCCCCATTCAAGAACGTCCTGCCACCAGGGATTGGCGTCGCCGATGCGCATGTGGTTAGCCACGGTATCGACAATCAGGCCCATGTCATTGCGCCGCAGACCGGCCACCAGGCGACGCAGCGCGGGCTCCCCGCCCAACTCGTCGCTGATGCGGGTCGGGTCTACCGAGTCGTAGCCGTGGGTAGAGCCCGGCTGTGCGGCCAGCAGGGGCGAAGCATATAGGTGGCTGATGCCGAGTCGGGCGAAGTAGTCCAGCCAGGGCAGGGCGTCATCCAGGGTGAAATCGCGGTTGAACTGCAGGCGCAGGGTGGCGCGGATTTCAGTCATGCTCGCGCCCTCCGTCGCCGGTAGTGCCACGGGCGCGCTTCAGGCGCTCCAGGCGTGCGCGCACCTGAGGGTCGTCGAGCATCTGGCCAGCATTGCGCGCGAAACGCCGCCGCCAGTTCGGGTGGCTGTCTCCAGGCCCCGGCAGGTTTGGCTGCTCGATGCAGGCCAGGGCGTCTTCCAGCGGCAGCAGGACCAGCGGTGCAGGCGTTACGCCGAGGAATTCGATGGCGCCATCCAACACCGGGTCGGGGGTAATGCCGTTTTCGCACAGCGCCCGGCGCAGCGCAAAACTCTCATGCTGGCGGGTGTTGCGCTCTTCGGCAGCGGTCTCGCGGGTGCGCTGGCCGAGCTGTTCGCGCCAGTCGATATCGCGGCCCTTCTGCCAGCCTTCCAGCGTTGGCAAGTCATGGGTAGTGCTGGTGGCGAGGGCATTGTCCGGCCACTGTGCAGGCGGGATGAAATGGTCGAACTGTTGCTCGAACAGCAGTACGCGCATGCCGAGAATGCCGCGCTCGGCCAGCGTCTCGCGCAGCCCCGGCGGCACGGTGCCGAGGTCTTCGCCGATGATCACAGCGCGTGCGCGCTCGGCTTCCAGGCAGATCAGCCGCAGCAGGTCCTGGATGGGGTAATCGAGATACGCACCGTCCTGCGCCTCTGCGCCAGCAGGGATCACCCAGAGCCGGCGCAGGCCGAGGATGTGGTCGATGCGCAGGCCGCCGACGTAGCGCAGGTTGGCCCGCAGCATCTCGATGAAGGCGCGGAAGCCCTGACGGCGCAGGCCGTCGGGGGAGAAGGCGCAGATTCCCCAGTTCTGGCCGGCGCGGTTAAGGATGTCCGGCGGACAGCCGACGCTGACGCCGGTGAGTAGTTCGTCCTGGCGCATCCAGGCCTGGCTGCCGGAAGGCTCGGCGCCGACGGCGAGGTCGGCGATCAGCCCGATGCCCATGCCGGCGGCCTTTGCGTCGCGCTGTACCTGCTGCAGGCCACGGGCGATCAGCCACTGGCCGAAGGCCTGCTGACTGATCGCCAGCTCCTCGTCGACCATGAAATGGCCCAGCTCGACGCTGCGGGCGTTACGGTATGGCTCGGGCCAGGAGCGCCAGTCGAGCCCTTCGCCGGCTTCTGCGCGGCGCAGTTGCAGGACCTGGAAGCAACAGTGCTGCAGCAACTCGGCGCCGCCGAGGTTGCGGAAGGCGAGGAAGTCTTCGTGCAGTTCGCCGGGTTCGTGCCGGAACTGTTCGTAAAGCTGCGCCAGGAGGCGATCACGCAGGTGGGCGACGCCCAGCCAGTCGACCAGCGCCAGGGCTTGCAGGCGCGCCAGTTCGGCCTCCAGCCCGGCGGCGGCCACCGCCTGGCGTACCGGTTCGTCGCCCAGTACCAGGCCCGGCGCGGCATAGAGTTCGTTGAACAACAGGCGACTGGACGGTGAGTAGGGGCTGTAGATGTCCCGAGACGCGAGGCACATGGCGTGCAGCGGGCTGATGGCAATGGCGTCGGCGCCTTGCGCGGCAGCCGCACTCACCAGTTGGGCCAGGGCGGCGATGTCGCCGGCGCCGCCGTCCTGCTCGCGGCGCAGCGAGTAGAGTTGGGCCGACAAGCCCCAGACATGCTGGCGGCCGCCGCAATACTGCGCCACCGAGGGGCAGCGCGGCGGTGCGACAGCCAGGATCAGCTCGTGGGGGCCCAGATGTAGCGGGTAGTAGCCGCTGGCTTCGAGTGCCGGAATCTGCCCGTTCTCATCGACATGCCCGTCGCTGTGGTCACTGTCATCCTCGTTGAACAGCTTGTAGCGGGTGCCTGGCGTGACCGGCACGCTGACCGCCTGGCCGAGGTCGGCGGTGATCAGCGGTGGTACCTCGGTACGCCGGCGTTCCAGCTCCTCCAGACTCTGGCGAATCTGCTCCGGGCTCTGCGCCGGGAAGCCCAGCGCTTCCAGCACAGAGCGCTGCACCTCGGCGGTCAGCCGTTGTGGGCGGTTGTCAGCATCCATCCAGTCGATGGCCAGGCCCGCTTCGCTGGCCAGGCGCTCAAGTTGCGCGTCGCTCATCAGGGCATCTCCATGCTGGCGACCAGCGCTGCTGCGCCCAGCCAGCCGTGGCGGTAGTGCGCCGCGCTCTGGCCAAAGCAGTACAGCACCTGGGCGGCTTCCGCCGGCGGCTCGACCGCAATGTCATCCGCGCCAAGGTTGAGGTCTATGCGCCACAGGCTGCCGTCGCCCAGCCGCCACTTCGCGCTCAGCGCGCGCTCGCCCAGCGGTTGCGCGTCCAGCGCGCGGCTGCCGGGCAGTTGGGGTATCAGCCAGCGCCGGCGCAGCTGCAGCAGCTCGCTGCAGTGCGCGCGCCAGGCGTCGTCACCCTGCTCGGGGCGAGGGCGGGAGGCCACGAAAGTCTGGTAGTCGTTGGGATCGGGAATCCAGGCGGCAGCGCCTGGCGAGGAGAATTTGCTGAAGCGTCGGAACTCTTCGCGTCGGCCTTCGGTAACGGCCCGCGCCAATTCGCCCTGATAATCGGTGAAGAACAGGAAGGGTTGCCGCTCGCCCCATTCCTCGCCCATGAACAGCATCGGCACCATGGGGCTGAGCAACACCAGTGCGCTGGCCGCGCGCAGGCGGCCGCTGTGGGCGAGGGTGGTCAGGCGCTCGCCCATGGCGCGGTTGCCGACCTGATCGTGGTTCTGCAGGAAGGCCACGAATGCCTGCGGAGCCAGCTGTCCGCTGGGTTCACCGCGGGCGATACCGCGATAATCGGTCTCGCCCTGGAAGGCGAAGCCCTCGCGCAGGCAGCGGCACAACTGCTCGATTGGCCGATGCGAGTAGTCGACGTAGTACGCCTCGCTCTCCCCGGTGAGCAGTACATGCAGGCAGTGGTGCAGGTCGTCATTCCACTGGGCGTCGAAACCGGCACCGTCGCCAGGAACGTCGGCCTGCAGCAGGCTCGCCTCGTTGTTCTCGTTTTCCAGGATCAGGTGCAGTTCGCGGCCATCGGCCGCCTGTCGGGCGCGGCCGGCCAGTTGGTGGAGGAAGTCCCTGTCGGAGATGGCGTGTACGGCGTCGATGCGCAAACCGTCCACCCGGTACTCGCGCACCCACATCTCGGCGTTGCCGATGAAGAACTCGCGCACCGCCGGGTGGCGGAAGTCGATCGCCGGGCCCCAGGGTGTCTGCTGGTCGGCGCGAAAGAAGGCGCTGGCGTACTGGCCGAGGTAATTGCCCTGCGGGCCGAAGTGGTTATAGACCACGTCGATGAACACCATCAGGCCCAGGCCGTGGGCGCTGTCGATGAGCCGGCGCAGGGTGTCAGGGTCGCCATAGGCACAGGACGGCGCATAGGGCAGTACGCCGTCATAGCCCCAGTTGCGCCGGCCAGGGAAGGCGTTGAGCGGCATCAGTTCGATGGCGGTGATACCCAGCGCGGCCAGTTCTTCCAGCCGGCCCTGGAGGGCGGAGAAGCCGTCGAACAACCCGACATGGACTTCGTAGATCACCGCTTCATGCCAGGGCCGCCCGCGCCAGTTCGGGTAGAGCCAGCGATAGGCGTCGGGATCGACCACTCGGCTTTCGCCTTCGACGCCCCCGGCCTGGTCCCGCGAGGCCGGGTCGGCCACGAGCAGCTCATGGTCGATGCGGTAGCGGTAGGTTTGCCCGACGATGGCTGGGACTTCGGCGCTGAACCAGCCGTCGGCGAGCTCTTCCAGGCCGTGGCGTTTGCCGCCGCCCAGCTCCACTTCCACCCGCTGCGCATCGGGCGCCCACAGCGAGAAGCGCACCCTGCCGTCGGGCATGACCTGCGCGCCATGTCGCCGATCTAGCTGCAACGTCATCGTACGGCCTGCGCTGGCACCCGCTGCAACAGGCGCTGATAGAGAGCGGTGTAGGGGCGAACGGCTTCGTCCCAGGTCAGTGGCGACTCCATCGCCTTGCAGCGCATGGCATGCAGCAGTTCCGGATAGCGGTAGATGTTCAGCGCGCGGCGCACGGCGTCGAAGTAGCTGGCCGGCGTCTCGTCGCGGAACAGCAGGCCGGTCACGCCGTCGACGATGGTGTCGGCCAGCCCGCCGGTGTGCCGGGCGATGGGCAGCGATCCGAAGCGCTGGGCGTACATCTGGCTGAGGCCGCAAGGCTCGTAGCGTGAGGGCATGAGCAGGAAGTCGCTGGCGGCGTAGATGCGCCGTGCTGTGGTCTCGTCGAAGCCGACCTGCACGCCGACCCTGCCGGGATAGCGTTCGGCCAGCTCGCGCATGGCCAGTTCCAGCTCGGGCTCGCCGCAACCGATGGAGACCAGCCGGCCGCCGGCGGCAACCATCTCGTCGGCGATGGCCAGGGTCAGGTCGATGCCTTTCTGGTGCACCAGCCGCGAGACCACGGCGAACAGCGGACCACGCCCGGGCAGGAGGCCGAACTGCTTCTCCACGTACTCGGCGTTGCGGCGCTTGCCGGCCAGACGCGACGAATCGAAACCTTCGACCAGATGCGGGTCGGTCAGCGGGTCCCAGCCGGCGTCGATGCCGTGGGTGATGCCGCTGAGCTGGCCGCGGTCACGGCGCTGGGCGAGTACGCCGTGCATGCCGCAGCCGAGCTTCTCACTGGTGATCTCGCGGGCGTAGGTTTCGCTCACCGTGGTGATGTGACTGGCATGGCTGATGCCGGCCTTGAGGAATGACAGCTTGCCGTAGAACTCCATGCTGCCTGGCGAACCGGCGGAGTCCGGCAAGCCCAGCTCGGCGCAGCAACCAAGCGGGCAGGAACCCTGGTAGCCAAGATTGTGAATGGTCAGCACGCTGGGTGTGGCCTGACCGCGCCAGGCCATGTAGGCAGGGGCCAGCGCGGTGGGCCAGTCGTTCACATGAAGCAGGTCTGGGTACCAGGCCAGCTCGCTCATGCCGGCTGCAATGTCGGCGGCGGCCAGGCTCAGGCGGGCGAAGCGAATGTGGTTGTCAGCCCATTCGTGGCCGTTCTGGTCGACATAGGGCGTGCCAGGGCGGTCGTAGAGTTCGGGGCAGATCACCGCGTAGACCACCAGCCCATCGGCCAGCTTCAGCTCACCGATGTCACAGGCCGGCAGTGCAGCGAGGCCCGGCAGGCGTCCGACAATCTTGCAGGCGATCGCTCCCTTGAGTACCTGCGGATAGCCGGGGATCAGCACACGGATATCGTGGTCGGCGAGCAGTGCGCGGGGCAGTGCTGCAGAGACGTCGCCCAGTCCGCCGGCCTTGACGAAGTCGCTGAATTCGGAGGTGGCGAAGAGTATCCGTTTGCGCTGTTGCGGCGGCGTACCATCGGCCGAAGGGATAGGGGAGAGATTGACTGTGGCTTCTTCCAGGCGCACATCGGCCAGCTGGTTGCGCATCGTTGACTCCTCTTGTTCGTCAAGGGGGCTGGCGTTTCCTGTCAGCCCCGTGTTTCTCCGTGGCGTTTGCCCTGTCCTGCGGGGGACCGCCCCCCGACGGACGAAGTTTCGAATTTCCGCCGACGCGCGCTACCGACGTGGCGGCATCCCGGTTAGCGCGGGAGCCGCTCGGTTCGAGGGGCATCTGGCAGGGGCAAAAGATGCGGCCAGAAAACTCTCGGGCCGACACGCATTGCTGCAAGCAGGGTCCGTACCAGCCTTTGAGCTGGTTGTAACTTATTGAACGGAAAGGTAATGCAGAGGCAGGCATGGCGTTGTGCGACCAGCAGAATGCACGATGGGCCTCTGCGTCGGTTGCAATACGCCTTGCCGTTACGCTTCGCGGCGAGGGGTGTGCTTGCCCTGGTAATCGAGCTCTTGCGCGCGTTCGACTGGCAACGTGTGGCCCAGATGCTCCTCGGCCATCTGCCAGTGACGGGCGGCCTGGCCTGTGGGTTTGCCTTCGGCAATCCACAGGTCGTAGGCCTTCTGGCGGATCTGTGCTTCGCGGTCCTGGTCACTGCGGTTCTGATTCATGCCCGGCTCCGGCAGTTCGTCATCTATGTAGAACCGATGACTGCCGCATCAGTCAGCTTGTTCATACAGCCTGACCGAGGGACGTTTCATGAACGATGCCGATCGCCCACGCCTTGTCGTGGCCTGCTCGCTCGACCCGGATGCGCAGCCAGCCGACCGCCTGACCCACGAGGCCCTGGGTGCCTGGCTGGCGGAAATCCAGGGCCTGGATTTTCGCTCCGAACCGCCCTCGCACCGGCAGGCCGGCCAGCAGTTCTACTGGGTGCCGGACGCCACGGTTGTAGGACGCGATCAGGCAGGGGAATTTGGTATCCACGGCCCGCTGGACCTGTTCGGTGGCTATGTGCAATACGGGTTCCAGGGCGGCAAGGCCATCGTCCACCCGCTGATCGACCGACCGACCATGACCCCGCGAGGCTGGAGCGACGCATTCGCTGCACGGGTCAAGCCGCTGGTGCTCGATGGCCACAGCGTGTTCTGCCACAACGACGCCGTGCGCTGCGCCAGCGCTCGTCTGCAACAAAGCCCGCAGCGGCTGAAGCCGGCAGCCAGCCGGGGCGGGCAGGGGCAGCAGGTCGTGGCGGATACGGATCAATTGGCCGAGGCCCTGGCCCGCTACGAGGACGGTGATTACCACCAGGGCCTGGTGATCGAAGACGACCTCGACGAGCCGCAGACCCACAGCGTCGGCCAGGTGATGATCAACGGTGTTCTGCTCAGCTATCACGGCGTCCAGCAGCGCAATCGCAACCCGCGCGGTGAGCTCGTCTATGGTGGGAGTGACCTGCTGGTGGTGCGCGGCGACTTCGATTGCCTGCTTGCACTGGACCTGGTGGAGTCGGTGAAACTCGCGATCCACCAGGCGGTGCAGTTCGACCGCGCCGCGCATCAGCTGTTGGCGGCCTTTTTCGCCTCGCGACGTAACTATGACGTCGCCCAGGGCCTGGACGTCCGCGGCCAGCGTTGCTCCGGCGTGCTGGAGCAGTCCTGGCGCTTCGGCGGTGCCAGCGGTGCCGAACTGGCGGCGCTGGAAGCCTTCGTCGCCGATCCGACGCTGTGCGTGGTACGTGCTTCGACGTTTGAAATCTTCGAGGACAAACCCCTGCCGGACAACGCTCGCGTGCTCTATCGCGGGCCGGACGAGCACGGTGATTTCCTCATGAAGTACGCAATGGTGGCGCCTTATGTCTTCCCGTGACGACCTGCTTCCCCGAGAGTTTTCCAGCGACGAACGCATCGATATCGATGTCGGCAGCCTGCGCCTGCAGGGTAATTTCCTCAGCCCTCGCACCCATGTGCCCGGCGTACTCTTCGTGCACGGTTGGGGCGGCAGCCAGGAGCGCGATCTCAATCGGGCCCGTGGTATCGCGGGGCTTGGCTGTGTCTGCCTGACCTTCGATCTCGCCGGTCACGGCGCCGGCGAAGCGTTGCAGGCTTCCATCACCCGTGAGGACAATCTGCGCGACTTGCTGGCCGCCTACGATCGGCTGGCGGCACATCCGCGTATCGACTCCAGCGCCATCGCGGTAGTCGGTACCAGCTATGGCGGATACCTGGCCGCGATCCTCACCGAGCTGCGTGCCGTGCGTTGGTTGGCACTGCGCGTGCCGGCGATCTATCGCGACGAGGACTGGGACGTGCCCAAGGGCGAACTGCCCAGGGATGACCTGATGGCCTACCGCTCCAGCCTGATCCCGGCGGCCAGCAACCGTGCGCTGAAGGCCTGTTCGAAGTTTCACGGAGACGTGCTGCTGGTGGAGTCGGAGCACGACAGCTATATCCCGCACCCGACCATCATGAGTTACCGCGCTGCCTTCCAGCACACGCACTCGCTTACCCACCGGATCATCGACCAGGCCGACCATGCGCTGAGCAGCGAGACATCGCAGGCGGCCTACACCGACATCCTGGTGCGCTGGATCACCGAGATGGTGGTCGGCGAACGCACCAATCGTCTGATCGTGGGCTGAACGTCAGGGCGCCGCGAGCCCATCGAGGAATTCACCGAAACCATTCCGAGCACGGCAGTCACGGCGGGCGCTGGTGGTGACGCAGGTCTGGTGCGTCCAGACGATGCGCGCGCCGCTGCGCTCCAGGTCGCGAACCAGATGTACGTCCTCGTCCGCCGCGAGCGGGCGGAAACCTCCGGCGCGCTGGTAAGCGCGGGCACATACACCGAGGTTGGCACCATGGATATGCCGATGATTCTCAGTGCTTTGGTAGTGGGCTTCGTAGATCAGGCGAACCTGCTCCGCGCGTGGTGACCAGTCGGCAACGCGGACGGTACCGCAGACCGCCTCGGCGCCGAAGGCCAGTTGGCGCACCAGCCAATCGTGGTCGACGCTGCTGTCTGCATCGGTGCACGCCAGCCAGCGAGCGCCCAGTTCCAGCAGGTAGGCTGCGCCGACGCGGCGAGCATGGCCGACGTTGCGCTCGTCGACCCGCAGTACGGCGGCACCACAGGCGCGGGCCACGGCCTCGCTGTCATCGGTGCAGGCGTCGAGCACGACGAGGATGCACACCGATTCCTCATTCAGTTCCGGATGCAGCGCCGCCTGCTGCAGAGACGCGAGACAGGCGCCGAGCAATTCCGCTTCGTTGTGCGCAGGCACGAGTACGCCGATCATGCAGCGTCCTCGTCGAACCACAGCTCCAGGCGGAAGTCCCGCTCGACATGGCTGATCTTGGCTGCAGTGCGCAGCGCCCGTGCCAGGTATTCGTGCACCGCATCGCCCGCTAGCGCGCAGCCCTCGATGGGATGGCGCCAATGGCAGGCAACCAGTACACCGCCGGGCTCCAGGCTGGCAGCCGCGCATTGGCAGAGGTTGGCCCAGTCTCCGGGTGCCAGGTAATAGCCGAGCTCGCCAAGAACGATCAGGTCGAAACGCTCCTGCGGCCAATCAGCTGGCAGGCAGTGCCTGGCCAGGCGCACATTCTCCAGCCCGGCCAGGCGCGGTCGGGCGAGGGCAAGCGCCTCGACACTGAAGTCGCTGCACAGCAGCGAGTCGACCCTGCCAGCAAGTTCGGCGCTGGTCTCGCCGTTTGCGCAGGCCGGCTCGTAGCCGCTGGAGAACCGGCCGCGCGGCAAGCTGGCGAGTATCAGTCCGCGCTTGCGTCGCTCGTACCAGGAGGAACGGAACGACCAGGGATCCGGGTCACCACGGAACATCTCGTCGAAATATCCGGAAGTCAGTGAGCTCACAGGAAGTACACCTCGAAGGGTTGCAATAGGGTCTCCAGCAGGCGCGCATCGAGGATCGGCCGAGGGCCTTCGAGCTGGCTGACATGCGCCTGAATCGCCCGGCGTTTGCGTTGCACCGCCGCTTGGTCGAGATCCAGCCGGCGCCCCCTGGCCCAGGGCAGGCGCGGGTCACCAGGCAGGGCCCAGTGCCAGGCCCAGATCGGCGCCTCGAAGTGGCGGGCGTCGCAGCGGGCAGCGACCTGGGCGCAGGCCAGCCCCGTTGCCTCATGGTCGCAGTGCCCGTCCCGCCGCCAGGTGCTGAGTACCCGATCGCCAGGGCGTATCCATTCGATCAGCATGTGAGCCAGGAGGGCGGCTTGTACGCCGCTGTCCGGCAGATGCAGGCGCTGCCATTGCCACCGAAGCCCAGCCAGCCCGAGTTCAAGCACTGCTGCGCGACTTTCTTCCAGGCGGGCTCTGCGCAGACGCTCCGGTGTCCAGCGGGGAGAATCGGGGTGGCTGCCTTCACCGTCGGTCACGGAGATCAGCAGCACTTCAACGTCCTCATCAAGGCCTGCCAGCAAGCCGCCGCAGGCCAGCACCTCATCGTCGGGATGTGGAGCGACCACCACCAGCCGTCGTCCCGGTGGCAACAGCTCGTGGCGGCTGATGCGCGGCAGCTGATCCAATTGCGAACTGGCTTGCCAAGCCGAGGCGGGGGTGCCGGGTGTACCGGCAATCAGGTCAAGCGTGTTGCTCACAGCGACCACCGCTCCTGACGCTGGTTGGCGAGGTGCAGGCCGAGGTGCGCCAGGTCTCGTTCGCCGTGGCTCAGGCGGAGGAACACCGGCAGGTCGGCGGCAATCCGGGCAAAACGAAGGTCCCGACAGAACGGCGTGGCACCCAGGGCGTGGCCCACATGCCATTGCACGGCCTCGACCGCGCCTTCCACCTGGGCACGTACGCGGCGCGCGGGCAGTTCCGAGTTTGCATCCGGGTTGTCGTCGATCCAGCTGGCGCATTCGCGCAATGCGCCGGCGGCACCGGCCAGTGCGGCATCCACCGCGCCCAGGTGAGCCATTGCGTGCGGGTCTTCAGGCCGGCCATTGCGCAGATAGCTGGCCAGGCGGCTGGCGGCGCCGTACCAGCACGCGGCTATGCCGGCGCCGCCGTGCCAGAATCCGGGCCGCTGCAGATAGGCCTGTGGTGCGCCAACGCAGCGTGCGAGTGCTCCGTCGAAATCAACCGTGGCGCTTCGGGTAGCCGCCATGCCGACGGCATTCCAGTCGCCATCGCCAATCGTCACGCCCGGTTGCTCCAAGGTCACGGCGATCAGCTGAGGGCGATCCCACTCGTCCTTGGCCGTCACCAGGGCGTGTTCCACCAGGACGGCACCGGAGCACCACGGTTTGCGGCCGCTGATGCGCACGAACCCGGCTTCGCGGGCCACTATCTTCACGCTGGTGCCCGGCGGCTCGGCCGCCCAGACCGCCCAGGTACCGGGGCGGGTTTCACCCTCCAGCTCGTCAAGGATGGCCAGTGCATCTGTGTGCCCCTCGTACAGCTTGAGCAGCGACAGATCGCTGCCGGCTACCGCCGCCAGTGCCTGCCAGCGACGTAGCGTGGCGCCGCTTCCCGGGCCCGGCAACTGGTCGAGTCCGCTGTCGCTCAGGGTGCGCAGGGCATGGCCGAGCGCGGCTTGCTGCTGGTCGGCGTCCAGCGGCAATTGGAAATCCTGGAGTAGGTCGCACAGTGCATTCAGGCCGTCCTGGGTCATGGCGATGTCCGATGGTGAGGGGCTTATTCATCCGGACTGGATTTACCGCCCATCGGTTCAAACCCTCTGCGTGCCGTTCGTAGGAATCCGACCACGGTGGAAAACATGCGTGTTAAAGCCTCGCCGTTGGCGAATTGTTGTGAACCCGATGGCATTGGGTCGGTCGGTCCAGACAGGGGCGCATTGCCTGTGTCCTGCAGTTCGCGACCCAAGACAACGGAGGAACGCATGTCCCAGACCGTCGCCGATCAATTGCTCGAACGCCTCAAACAGTGGGGTATACACCGCGTCTTCGGCTATCCCGGCGACGGCATCAACGGAATCATGGGAGCCTTCGGCCGACGCGCCGAGGACTTCGATTACATCCGCGTACGTCACGAGGAAATGGCCGCCTTCATGGCCGGTGCCCACGCCAAGTTCACCGGCGGGGTGGGCGTCTGTCTGGCGACCTCCGGGCCGGGTGCCATCCACCTGCTCAACGGCCTTTACGATGCGCGCATGGACCATCAACCGGTGCTGGCCATCGTCGGCCAGCAGGCAGTGACTGCCCTGGGCAGCGACTACCAGCAGGAAGTGGACCTGCACACGCTGTTCCGCGACGTGAGCAATTACGTCGAGACCGTGGCCAGCCCGAGCCAGCTGCTCCACGTGATCGACCGGGCGTTGCGGGTCGCCTGCAGTGAGCGCCAGGTCGCCACCGTGATCATCCCCAACGACGTGCAGCAGATGCCGGCGGAGAAATCACCGCACAAGCATGGCCATGTCTATTCGGGAGTCGGCTTCCTCGCACCACGGCCCTACGCTCGCGAAGACGAGCTGGTGGCCGCCGCGAAAATCCTCAATGCCGGGCGCAAGGTCGCCATCCTCGTCGGCGCCGGTGCGCTGGGTGCCCACGAAGAGGTCGAGGCGGTGGCTGAAGCGCTGTCCGCCGGCGTCGCCAAGGCGCTGCTGGGCAAGATGGTGGTCGCCGACGACCTGCCTTACGTGACGGGCTCCATCGGCCTGCTCGGCACCCGTGCCAGCGCGGAGCTGATGCAGCGCTGCGACACGCTGCTGATGATCGGCACCACCTTTCCCTACAGTGAGTTCCTGCCCAAGTCTGGGCAGGCCAGGGCAGTGCAGATCGACCTGCAGGCGCGCAACGTCAGCATGCGTTACCCCATCGACCAGGTGTTGCTGGGAGACGCCGCGGAGACGCTCCGGCGCTTGCTGCCGCTGCTCAAGCCCAAGCGCCATGGCACTTGGCGCATCCGCATAGAGAAAGCGGTGGAGGACAGCTGGAAGGAGCTGCGCGAGCAGGCAATGACGCCCGCCGAACCGATCAACCCGCAGCGGGTGTTCTGGGAGCTTTCGCCGCAATTGCCGGACGACGTGATCCTGGCGGGCGACAGCGGCTCCCACACCAACTGGTATGCCCGCGACCTGCGTGCGCGCCCCGGCATGCTCGGTTCGTTATCGGGCAAGCTGGCCAGCATGGGCAGCGGCGTGCCCTACGCGCTGGCCGCCAAGCTGGCGCATCCCGAGCGTCCGGTGATCGCCATGGTTGGCGACGGCGCCATGCAGATGAACGGAAACGCCGAGCTGGTCACCGTGCAGCAGTACCACAAGCGCTGGAAGGACAACCCGACCTTCATCGTGCTGGTGCTCAACAACGGCGACCTCAACCAGGTCACCTGGGAACAGCGCGCCCTTGCTGGCGACCCGGAGTTTGCCGCTGCCCAGGAAGTCATCGACTTCCCTTATGCGCGCTATGCCGAGCTGCTGGGCTTTCGCGGCATCCGCGTGACCGACGCCACGCATCTGGCCGCGGCCTGGCAGGAAGCTTTCGAGGCCGACCGCCCGGTGCTGATGGAGGTACTCACCGATCCCGACGTGCCGCCGCTGCCGCCCCACATCAGCTTCGAGCAGGCGCGCAACCTGCTTGGCGCCTTGCCCGGCGACCCGCGCCGCTGGGGCGTGTTGCGCCAGAGCGCGCGGCAGTTACTGGCACGCAAATGATCCACGCTGATCCAATCCGAGGAGAGCCGCACCATGAACAAAGCCAAACTCGCCCGTCCCGTTGCCGTCGTTCTACTGGCCTGGCTGTCCATCGGACTGATACCGGCCTACGCCGCCGAGGCCCCCAAGCAAGTGCCGACCAACGAAAAACCCCATGGCCAGAGCCCCGGCCAGGCGCCCACACCTCCGGCCTCGCAGCAGAAGCAAAAGGATGAAGGCCGCACCGACGACAACAGCCAGGTGCAGTCTCAGGAGAGCAGGGACAGGCAGGAGAGCAAGAACCACGACAGCACCCAGAAGAAAGGCACCACCCCCGACGCGTATTGAGCCGTGTGTGTATTACCGGTGATTGCGACCGGAGGGCAGAAGCGGGCCACGCCGAGGAAGCGCCGGCAGGCGACCCCGTCTCCCGGCCACGTTTTTTCTGAACTCGCGGCGCGCTCGCTGCCTCTACCCGTCAGGCACCTTTTTCACGGAGAGCGCACCATGACCGCCCCTCGCACTGCTTCCGCCGGCAAGCCCGGCAACCGGAATCGCAAGTCCCTGGAAAAGCCCACGCCGCCGCGTGAAGTCACCATTACCGTCCCCGAGCGTACCGTCCATGTCGAACGCAGCGAATGAATCTCCCGGCGAGAAAAAAGGCGGCGCCAGCTTCTCGCGCTTCGCCCAGGCGTTGTCGCAATGGTCCGGGCGCCCGCTGACCTTCGCCCTGGCATGCGTGCTACTGGTGGGGTGGGCGCTCAGCGGGCCGTTCTTCCATTTCAACGACACCTGGCAACTGGTGATCAACACCTCGACCACCATCATCACCTTCCTCATGGTATTCCTCATCCAGAGCACCCAGAACCGCGACACCGACGCGCTGCACATCAAGATCGACGAGCTCCTGCGTACCACCAAACACGCCCACCAGGTGCTGATGGGACTGGACGACATGGGCAGCGAAGAGCTGCAAAAGCTGCGCAAGACCTACGAGAAAATGGGCGAGGAACACGACGGGGAAGGCTCGCCACAGAAGGTGGCCAACCGCGAGGAGCAACAGGAAGAAGGTGACTCCAGGGGCTGAGTGCCGGCCATTCGTCGCAATGATGGTCAGCCAGGGCCTCACATGGACTCAACAGTACAGCCCCTCAGCCCGACAAGGAGCGCGCCATGGCCGACATGACGATGTGACGAAGAACATGGCGCAGACCGAAAGCACCGCCCGGCCGTGGTCAACCCGGAGAAGCGTCTGGTGGGCATCGTCTCCCTGACCAATGTCGCCAGCTGCAATGCCGACAGGCTCAGTGCCAACCTCCTGCGCTCAGTGGCGCGGGCGTCTGGAACCGTAACGATCACAACCATCCGCGAGGAGGGTGCCCCGGCGGCGTCCTCCTCCCGAGGAGGCATATCCATGACTGATAATCTGCAAGGCAGGAACGTCCTGTTCATCACCTCCAATGCCGGCATCGAACGCGATGAACTGCTCGAGCCGATGCGCGCCCTGAAAGCGCAGGGCGCCACAGTGACTCACGCCAGCGTGAAGGGCGGCCCGGCGCAGACCTGGGTGCACGACAGCGAGAAGGACGTCCAGGTGAACTCTGACACGAAGCTCGATGGCCTCAAGGCTGGCGACTACGACCTGCTGGTGATCCCCGGCGGCACGGTGAATGCCGACACCCTGCGCCAGGACGCGGACGCGCAGAGGCTGGTCAAGGAATTCAGCGAAGCCGGAAAACCCATCGCCGCCATTTGCCACGGCCCCTGGCTGCTGATCGACGCCGGTGTGATCTCCGAGAAATCGCTGACCTCCTATGCCAGCGTGCGAACCGACTTGGTGAACGCTGGCGCCGACTGGCGCGACGCCCCGGTGGAGGTGTGCCCGGCCAAGGGCTGGACGCTCATCACTTCGCGCAATCCTGGAGACTTGCAGGCGTTCAACGAGGCACTGGGCGAAGCACTCAAGGCCGCATGACTGAACAGGAGAGTCCCATGAGCGAAACCCGCACCTTCACCGTTAATTACCGGCTCTACGACCAGCCCTACAGCATCGAGGTGAACAGCTTTTCGGGCTCGCTGACGCCGGACCAGGCGCGCTTCTACGTGCAGTCGCGTCACGCCGAGGCCAACCCGGCGGACATCACCGAAATCCAGATCGAACGTCCTTGACGGGTTGGCTCCGGAAAGCCGGTTAGGCCGCTCTCGGAGGAGAACCGATATGAGCCAGAACGAACCGCACACCGGCAGCCAAAGTGGCCGGCAGAACATACCAGGCGAATTGCATCCGGAATGGAGCCGCCGTGGCGATAACCGCGAAGACCAGCTATCAACGCCCAAGACGCACATGGACGAGCCGGAAGTCTTGCCCAGCGATCCCGACATCGCCGGGCTTGGCGATGAGGGCCGTCCCTGCTGATCGCCGGTCCCATATCCGTAACCCGAAACAAAAGGCCCGGTCTTGCGCCGGGCTTTTTTTGCTCGCTCGCACGGGCCGCAGGGTGAGGGTGACAGGTCGGTATTTTCGCAGAGGTAGCTCCCTTCGATGTGGCTCAAAGGAGAGCGGTACGCGCGGTCAGCCCGACAGGAGCGCCGCTGCGCTCGGGCGAATTGCATCGACGGGAGGCCACCATCGTGCGCAATGCTGATTGCACGGTGCGATCAATTCAGTCCGTAACCGCTCTGGCGCGGATCGTGGACTCAGCGCAAATGCAGGCGCGGAAGTTGCTGGGTATCTCTCCGGAACCAAGGAGACCGGCATGAACCTGCGCGAAGCTTCCATCCTGATCCTCGAAGAGCGAGCCGACGAACTCTGGCGCCTGGAGCAGTACCTGCTCGACCAGGGCCATGCCGTATTCAGCGCTTCGTCACTGGAGGCGGCGCTGGAGCATCTGAATTCCGCCGCCGTGATCGACCTCTTTCTGCTCGACGAGCAGCTTACCGGCCCGCACACCGCCGGCGTACTGGTTGAAGCCTGTCTGCCGGTGCGGCCGCTCATGCGCGTGCTGGGCCTGTCTTCTTCCGGACCGCGGGTGGTGGACGACAGCGTGCCGTACCCGGCTCTTCTCAAACCCATTCGCCTGGACGAACTGGAGCGGGCCATCGAGCACGCGCTGTGCCGTTCCGCCGTTAAGCCCAGGCAGGAGTTTTGATCATGTTTGAAGTGGACTTACGCGAAGCGGCCCAGCGGGTCGTGGAATACCTGGGGCGGCAGCGCCTGCGCCTGCTGACCGCCGAATCCTGCACGGGCGGGCATATCGCGGCGGTGCTGTCTTCCGTGCCCGGCAGCGGGCAGGTGATGGAGGGCGGGTTGGTGGTCTATTCGCCCACCGCCAAGCGCGAACTGCTGGGCGTAGAGGCGATGTGGCTGGAGGAATTCAACCTGACCAGCGTCGAAGTTGCCAGGGCGATGGCCGAGGCAGCCTTGCGCTACGAGCCGACGAACGCCGTACTGGCGGTGACCGGTCTGCTGGACGAGGAGGGCAAGGACGGCATCGCGCCCGGTACCGTCTGCCTGGCCTGGGGGTTTCGCATGGCTGATGGACTTGGGCTGTTCACCCGGCGGGTGCGTTTCACTGGCGACCCGGATTGGATGCGCCAGCAGACGGTGCGCCATGCCCTGGAGCTGATTCCCGAATTCCATCGCCGGGCGCTGGCCGGTGAAAGGCGCTGAGCCGCCAAGCGATAACCCAGAGCCATCCTGTGTAAGCAAACCGTGAAAGAAAGCCGTGAAAACCCTGAGAGGAGACCTGTGATGAATGCCATCGAACTGCTCAAGCACGACCATGAAGTGGTGAAGAAATTGCTCGGCGAACTGAGTGAAACCACCGAGCGCGCGGTGAAGAAACGCCCGGAACTGCTTCGCCGCATCGAACTGGAACTGGCCCAACACACCAGCATCGAGGAGGAGATCTTCTATCCGGCGCTCAAGCAGGTGGGCGAGAAGGACGACGCGAAGATGTACTTCGAAGCCAAGGAGGAACACCGTACCGTGGACGCCCTGGTACTGCCCGACCTGAAGAAGACCAGGCCGGACAGCATCGAGTTCGCCGGTCGGGTCAAGGTGCTCAAGGAGTTGCTGGAGCACCACATCGAGGAGGAGGAACAGGAGATGTTCCCGCGCGCCGCGGAATTGCTCGACCATCCCACCCTGGACCGCCTGGGCGCCGCCATGCAGCAGATGAAGAAGGACATCAAGACACACTGGGAAAAGAGCGCCGCCTGAGTTCCAGCAAGTGGCATGAAAAAGCGAAGTCAGGCTGGCCTGGCTTCGCTTCTTTTTTGCGCGGCGGATTATTCGGGGGTGTTGCTGCGCGTGCGCTGTCCCCCCTTGCGTCCGGCTTCGGAGGCGCGTTGTGGGTCGTTCCTGAAGTTGCCGCCGCTGTTGGAACCGCCTTTACGGCCCGCTTCAGCGGCGCGTTGGGGGTCTTCCGCGAAATTGCCTTTTCCACCTCGGTGTTGGGCCATGGTGTTTTCTCCTGATGCTATGAGGTTAGCGGGCGCACGGCCCGTCCATGTACGCGTTGCCCTGGGGCGAACCCCCGGGCAACGAAGCGGGATGAGAAGAAATTTCAGGCGCGCAGCTTCTGGCGCATAGCCGCCAGATTGCGCAGGCGTTCACCAGCGACCACGATCTTGCGCTGGCGGTGCTTGCCGTGGCCGGGCTTGAAAGTCGGCAGGGGTATGCGCTTGGTGAACACCTCGACCTGTTCCTCGGGGAGCGGGCCGCACTCCAGTATCAGGTCGCGCTTGATGCGCCCGATCAGGTCGTCCAGCAGTTGCTGGTGTTGCAGGTCCTGCCGGGTAATCACGCGATCGAACAGATGCGCGCCGTCGTGGCTGTGGATGTGGCACAGCAACGCCTTATCGGGGCGATCGGAGAAGCTGATCGCGTAGTCGGGCAGGGCCTGGCGGATCAGGTCATGGGTGGTCTCAAATGAATGCTCGAAATTGCCGTGCATGGGCGGGTTCCTCCTTGTTGATGCAAAAAGAGGAGCAACCGGCGGGCCAGCGATAAATCGGCGTAAGTCCTTGATCCGTGGTTCGGGGTACTTGAAAAATGCACGCGAGAAGGCCGCGGGGCCGTGCATTCTGCTACTGGCAATTTGATAAGCGCAGCGGCTGGCACGCGGGTTTCGGGCGATCCATTCATCGAGGTCCGGCAATCAGCTTGAACAGTCAAAAGCCGGGTTCGTTCTCCCGCCCGGCATTGCGCCTTGCGGGAGAACGCTCGACGTCGAGGTTTGCCCCGCCTGGCCTGGAGACGCCTCAGGGCGAGATCGGATCGCTGGCGGGGAAAGTTTCCTCCAGCGCATGGTCAATGCGGGCCTCCGAGACCGTCGAGTCCGCCACACCGGGAGAGGGCACCGCAGCGGCCAGCTCAGAGCGCAACGGTTCCAGGACTGGTTTGTTTAGCGCCGCTTTCACCTGGCAGTGACCGCTCAGGCCACGCTTGGCCGCCAGCAGTCCGGCGCCCACGCGCAACCAACCACCCAACCCGCCACGCCGTACGCCCAGGCCGATAGCCGCGATGCCTGCGGCGATGGAGGCCGCCCGTTCCCATCCGCTCAGATTCTGTTCGTTCATGTCGTTCTCCTACGGTCGAAGTTCAAGGCGCCAAGGCGCCCGGTATTCCGTAGGCAGACGCAAGGGGAGTTTGGTTCGAGTTGAGTCGCAGGCGGTGGGCCCGTCCGTCGCACTGGGGCAACTCGAGCGGGCTGGGCGACTCATCTGCACAGGTTCAATGCAGGCATCCGAGGAGATACCTATGACTGAATGGGTGATCAGCTACCAGAAGGACAACAACACCAGCACGCTGGAGATGAAGCATGAGGGGCGCCCGACCATCGAGCAGGCGAGCGCGTTCGTCCTCGGCTGGGCGCGGCAGAACCTGCCCGCCGGTGAGTACGGAGCGGCAAGGGACCAGCACGGCGATGCCGTCATTATCGAGTTGCTGCGCCGGTACGGTATCACCCTCAGTGGCATTGCCGAGAAATGACGCGGTTGCCGCGCTGATCGTGGTCGGCATGTTGCTGGTCTGAAGCCGGCCTGCGTGGCGCCGCCAGCCATCCATTGGGCATGGCCGTTGGCGTCTATCTCGCCGATGCATTCGCCCAGGGCCTGGTCGCCCAGCTCGATGAACCGGTGGTTGGGCGTAGACATGGAAGTGATCCGGGCACTCTGAAACGCGGTCCGTCCATTGCCGCAACCAGGCGGGTGGCAATTCCCTGAACTCGCTCGCCGCCAGGCCGGTCCACTGCCAGAGAACCTTCGGAGGCCGGGATGAAAAGACGTTACAGCGTGCCCATGGCAAGCATCCTGGCGATCCTGCTGTTGCTGCTGGTCGCGCATATCGCGTTGCCCTACGTGATCCGCGACTACCTCAACGGCAAGCTGGAGCGCATGGGCGACTACCACGGCCAGATCGCCGATGTGGACCTGGCGCTTTGGCGTGGCGCGTACCGAATCAATGGGCTGAAGATCGTCAAGGTGAGCGGCAAGGTGCCGGTGCCGCTGCTGGACGCCCCGGTGATCGATCTCGCCGTGAGCTGGCATGCGCTGTGGTACGAGCATGGGATCGTAGCGCGAGTGACCTTCCTGCGACCGGAGCTGAACTTCGTCGATGGCGGTGGCCGACAGGAATCCCAGAGCGGCGCCGGCACCAACTGGAGTGAGCAGCTGGACAAACTGCTGCCGATCACCCTCGATGAGCTGCGCATCGAGGACGGCCGCATCCGCTTCCACAACTACCAGTCCAGTCCGCCTGTGCACCTGGCCGCCAGCGCGGTCAACGCGAGCCTGTACGGCCTCACCAACGTGGCGGACGAGAAGGGCGAACGGGTCGCTCGTTTTGAAGGTCACGCCCGTCTGTTCGACCAAGCGCCGCTGGAGGTCGAGGCGTCCTTCGACCCATTCACCGATTTCGAGGACTTCCAGTTGCGTTTGCGCGCCAGTGAGGTGGAGCTGCGCCGGGTCAATGACTTCGCCTCGGCCTACGGCAAGTTCGACTTCAATCGCGGTCACGGCACCCTGGTGATCGAAGCGAAGGCGGTCAAGGGCCGCCTCAGCGGGTACATCAAACCGCTGCTGCGCGATGTCGACGTGTTCAATTGGCAGCAGGATGTGGAGGAAAAGGACAAGAGCCTGTTCCGTTCAATCTGGGAAGCCCTGGTCGGCGGCGGCGAGACGGTGCTGAAGAACCAGAGCAAGGACCAGTTCGCCACCCGAGTGGATCTCAGCGGCAACATCCACCGCCAGGACATCAGCGCGTTCCAGGCCTTTCTCGGCATCCTGCGCAACGCCTTCATCCAGGCCTTCAACGCCCGTTACGAGCGTTCGGCTCCCGCAGACTGACGAGAGCCGCCCCGCTAGTGACTGGTCCCGCGCGACGAGCCTTCTCGGCTCTGGATATTGAGCGCTTCGCGAGCTGGTGCGCGTAAATCGTGAACAGCCTCGACATTGCGTAGCTCGCGCACCGGGAAGGCGAAATCGACTTCCAGCTCCTGCATGCGGGCCAGCAAGCTCAGATTGATCCGCTGCTGCACGTCCATGTACCGGTTGTAGTCAGCCGTTTGCATGATGTAGACGACTTCGTAAAGCAGGCGACTCTCGGCGAAAGAGAGGAAGTGCGCCCGATCGAACTTTGCCTCGTCGATCTCGTCGATGATCTGCTTCACTACGTCTGCAACCGCCTTGGCCTGGTCAGCAGAGGTTCGGTAGCTGATACCGAACTGGAAGACGATGCGTCGGGTATTCATCCGCTTGTAGTTGTGCAGCGTCTGTTTAAGCAATTCGGCATTCGAGCAGACGATCTGCTCGCCGCTCAGGCTGCGGATGCGTGTGGTCTTCAGGCCGATGTGCTCAATGCTCCCGGCCACATCGCCGAACACCACGAAGTCGCCGATCTCGAAGGGTTTGTCGAAGCCGATCGACAGCGAGGCGAAGATGTCGCTGAGAATGGTCTGTACCGCCAGCGCCACCGCGATGCCGCCGACTCCGAGGCTGGCGATCAGCGCGGTGATGTCCACACCCAGGTTGGCCAGGATCGACAGCAGCATCACGGCCCAGACCACCACCAGCACCACCACGGAAACGATGGTCGCCATCACCGGATTCTGGATGCCGCCAAAGCGTGAGCGCGACAGGTTGTGCGTCCACAGGCGCACGCACGCGTCCAGCCACCAGGCAACCTGCAGTGCAAGTACGACGAACCAGGCGTGCGACAGCGCCGTGCTCCAGTTATCGGGCAGGGTGGTGAGCTTGAGCGCGAGCATCAGGGCGAAGACGAAGATCAGTACGTTGCTGGTGCGCCCGGCTATCGCCGCGGCGTAGCGCGCCCATTGGCTCGTGCGACCCTCCAGGCGCTTGCGCGCTGAGGCAATCAGAAAGCGCAGGACGAGGAATCCTGCGGCGGCGGCCGCCACTATCAGTGCCAGGCGGCCGAGCTGGCTCAGGTCCAGCCAGGCATACAGCGACTCCATGAGTGCTCCTTATCGAGGATGACAGGAGTAGGTTTGGGGTCGGGTGGGAGGCAGAAGTTCAGCCGCGACGCATGAAAGGTGCACGACGCCGTGGCAAGCAGCGGGAGGACAATGCAGTCCTCCCGCAGGTGAAGATCAGTGCCAGAACAGCGCGATCAGGATAATGATCGGGATCGGCACGCCGAGGAAGTAAAGGAGGATCGAGCGCATGGTGAGTCTCCTGTCAGCGAATGGAGTGGGCGGGGGAAGTGGAGTGCACGTGGTCGGCTACCAGCAGCTCCGCGTCACGGCGGCGACCTCCATGGATGGCCATGAAGCTGGCGAAGAACGCACCGCACAGCAGCGCCGCGAACATCCACAGCGCCGAGCCGGCAGCGACCTTGCGGGCCGTGTCGGCGGCCTGTAGCGCCTGCTGCTTGGCCTGTTGCGCCTGGGCGAATACCGTATCGATGCGTTGCTCTGCCTCGGCCTGGCTGATCTCTGTGCGCTGGGCGATCACGCGGGCGAGGTAGGTACGGTCCTCGGCGCTCAGCTGCCCTTCGGCCAGGCCACGCAGGAAGATGCGCGATGCGACGGCATGGGCAGCGTCGTCGCTGACGGCGACCGGGCGGTTGTCGCGGAACAGGGTGTCGATGAAGTAGGCCGCGTCGTTGTCGTCCTTGGCGGGGGAAGCACTGGTGGCACTCGCCGCCGCCCCGGCAGCGACCGTCGCACCGGCCTGCAAGCCACCCCCCACCAGGCTGCTGACCGAGCCGACGACCAGGGTGGCAGTTACCAGCGTGGCGATGGCCCAGGCCAGGAAGCCGTGGGCAGTGTCGCGGAAGTAAACTTCGTCGCCATGCAGGCTGGCCCATTTCACCCGCAGGCGCCCGGCGAGGTAGCCGCCAAGGCCGGAGGCGAGGACCTGGGTGATCGCCAACCAGATGAAGGTGGAGATACTCATCTGTTTGAGGGTTCCGCCATCGCCCGGCCAGGGCGACACGGCGGAAAACCCGAGGCCGAAGCCCAGGACGATGAGAATCAGCGAAAGCGCCGCGGCGGCTGCCGCGCCGGCGAAGATCGCCGGCCAGGCAACGCCTGATCGATCCTGAACGTTAATGAGTGAAGTATCGGTGCTGGCAATCATGGGTGGTGCTCCTTTGGCTGGGCCTGAACTGCCTTTGCACTGTACGTGCCAGCTGTTTCAAAATATTAAATTCAGTATTTTCAATGGGTTGGAATTAAAGAGACGAACGCAAGGTATGCAGAACGCATGGATGCCGTGATCTGCCGCGGCAGATTGCACGATGGGCCAGCTGCGCGCGGAATGAGGCCGGGCGTCTATTTCGGGACATTCCGGGAGCCGGCGGTTGGCGGGGGTTTCAGCGGTCTTGATCGCTGTGTGAAAAATCTGTACGAAATTTCTCGAAAGGAATAGCATCCCGCAATTGCAAAGTGCCATTGAGTCGTTGCGCAGGGATGCAGAATTTCCACTTCATATCGGGTTTGCCGCGCTCGGGCAGTACGCTGCTGTCCGCCATCCTGCTGCAAAACCCACGCTTC